>NZ_JBVHVP010000007.1:0-132997 GCF_055564775.1 Streptomyces sp. NPDC028991
ACAACACAGCCCACTCAGCATCCGAAAGCTCATGACGACGCACCACGACAAGCATGATCCCTCATCACTTGAGCACCTTTGAAGACGACTCCTAGGGGCCTGCCTGGCGACTGCCGTCGTCGCCCGCGAGGCAGGCGGGAATCGTCAGGCAGAGCCTGAGCTCAGACAGAGCCTGAGCCGTGAGCGGGTTTCCGCGGCCGTGGTGGGGGCTCGGGGGGTCTTCCCCGCCACGGCCGTCACGGGGAACAACGCGCCCGCGCGCATGTGGTTACGCCTCCGCGTGTCCCCGGCCGTCCCTCTTTCGGCTGAGTTGCCCGCCGCACCTGTTGCCGCACCTCGGTTCCCGCACTTGACTCGGTCTTTGCGGAGTCTGCGGAACCTGCGTGATCTTGCAGAGGCAGAGAGGTGCCACCGATGCTTTCGGCCAAGAGTCTGTTCCAGGAGATCCTCGACAACGACGAGTCGTTCCGTCTCTTCTGCTCCATCGCGGCCAGCGGCGAAGCACAGGGCGGCTGGGAGAACGCCCGCATCGCGGCGCTGGTCCCGGAGAGCGAGCGCGCCCTCGCCCCGAAGATCACCCGGCACGGCGCGGACGAGGACAAGCACGGACGCATCTTCAACGCCCTGCTGAAGAAGCGCGGCCTCGAACCCGTCGGAGTGCCCCCCGAGACCGACTACACCATGCTCTTGGAGCGGCACGGCATCGGCCTCGCCCACGAGAAGCTCAAGGCCGACCAGCCCCTCACGGAGCGGGACGTCATCACCTACCTCGCGCACAGCAGGGTCACCGAGCAGCGCGCGGCCGAGCAGATGGCCATGCTCCTCAAACACTTCGCGGACCACCCGGACCTGGGCCGGGCCGTCCGGATGATCTCGGCCGACGAGGACAACCACCTCGCCTACTCCCACGAGGAACTGCTGCGCTTCGCCGCCGCCGGACACGGCCGGTACATCCAGCGGACGCTGCGCGCGTGCGCGCTCGCCGAGGTCCGCGTCCACCGGGACGTCAGCCTCGCCGTGATGGCCCGCATGGGGCGCGTCCTCGGCTGGCCACGCGCCAAGGCGGCGATGCTCGCGGCGGGCATCCACGCGATGTACGCCTACGAGCGGCTGGCCGGCTGGCGCCGCATGGTGACGCTGCGGACACCCGAACGGCGCGACGCTCTCGGCGGACCCGCCGCCGCGGCCCCCGAGGTCGCCTGACGACGGCGGCGGGCCGCCGCGGTCCGCGAGACCGCCCGGGCCGGGGTCCCCTACAGCCAGCCCCGGCGCTTGAACAGCCGGAACAGCAGCACCTCCAGTGCCGCCATCAGCGCGATCACCGCCGGGTAGCCCCACTCCCAGTGCAGTTCCGGCATGTGGTCGAAGTTCATGCCGTAGATCCCCGCGACCATCGTGGGCACCGCCGCCATGGCCGCCCACGCGGAGATCTTGCGCATGTCGTCGTTCTGGCGGACGCTCGTCTGCGCCAGGTGCGCCGACAGGATGTCCGAGACCAGCCGGTCCAGGCCCTCCACCGACTCGTTCACGCGCGTGAGGTGGTCGCTCACGTCGCGGAAGAACGGCCGCGCTTTGTCGTTCACGAACGGCACCCCGGCTCCGAAGGCCCCGGTCCCGGCCAGCCGGGCCAGCGGCGGCGCCAGCGGACCGGTCGCCCGGCGGAACTCCAGGACCTGCCGCTTGAACGTGTAGATGCGGGACGCGGTGTGCCGGGAGCCCCCGCCGTCCGGTGAGAAGACCTCCGCCTCCAGCTCCTCCAGGTCCGTCTGCAGTTCGAGCGCCACGTCCAGGTAGTGGTCCACGGTGGCGTCCGCGATCGCGTACAGCACGGCGGTGGGGCCCTTGCCGAGCAGTTCGGGCTCGTGCTCCAGGCGCTGCCGTACGGCCTTCAGCGGGGATCCCCCGCCGTGCCGGACGACGACCACGAACGCGTCGCCCAGGAAGATCATGAGCTCACCCGTGGAGACCGCGTCGCTCTCCGGCTCGTACACCACCGGCTTGAGGACGGCGAAGAGCGAGTCCTCGTACACCTCCAGCTTGGGCCGCTGATGGGCCTTGAGGGCGTCCTCGACGGCCAGCGGGTGCAGCCCGAACTCCTCGGTGACCAGGTCGAACTCCTCCTCCGTAGGCTCGTGCAGACCGATCCAGACGAAGCCGCCCGCGGTCCGCGCCTCGCCGAGCGCGTCGGAGAAGTCCTCGGGTCCGGCCGCGCGGCGCCCGTCCCGGTAGATGGCGCAGTCGACGATCACCGAACGCGTTCTCCCTTCGCCCCGGCCCCCGAGCACCGTGCCGTATGCCTACCCTGTCCGCATGCCCACGCTGATCCTGGTCAGGCACGGACGTTCCACCGCCAACACCGAGGGGCTGCTCGCCGGCTGGACGCCAGGCGTCGCCCTCGACGAACGCGGGGCCGCACAGGCCGCCGCGCTGCCCGGGCGCCTCGCCGGCCTGCCGCTCTCCGAGGTCGTCACCAGCCCACTGCAGCGCTGCCAGGAAACGATCCGGCCACTGCTCGACGCCCGGCCCGAACTGCGGGCGCACACCGACGAACGGATCGGGGAGTGCCACTACGGTGACTGGTCCGGCCGCAAACTCGCCGAGCTCAAGGACGAGCCGCTGATGGAGGTGGTGCAGGCGCACCCCTCCGCCGCGGTGTTCCCCGGCGGCGAGTCGATGCGCGCGATGCAGACCCGTGCCGCCGAGGCGGTGCGCGAGTGGAACGCGCGCGTGGAGCGCGACCACGGGGCCGACGCCGTCTACCTCATGTGCTCCCACGGCGACATCGTCAAGTCCCTCGTCGCGGAGGCGCTGGGGCTGCACCTCGACCTCTTCCAGCGGATCTCCGTCGAGCCCTGTTCCGTCACCGCGATCCGCTACACCCGGCTGCGCCCGTTCCTCGTCCGCCTCGGCGACACCGGTGACTTCGCCTCCCTGGCCCCGCACGAGGAGCCCCCCGGTGACCAGGCCCCCGTCGGTGGTGGTGCGGGCGCACCGTGATCGTCGGCCGCAGTAGGGTGAAGCGGTCGCAGCAGTGCCGCCGACTTCCCGCTTTCCCCGCTTCCCCCGACTCCCATGGAGACAGGACGTGTCCCGTCAGGTGTTCCTCTACGACCAACCGGAACGTTTCGTGGCCGGTACGGTCGGACTGCCCGGGCGCCGTACGTTCTTCCTCCAGGCCACCGCCGGCTCCCGGGTGACCAGCGTGGCCCTGGAGAAGACCCAGGTCGCCGCTCTCGCCGAGCGCATGGACGAACTCCTCGACGAGGTCGTACGGCGCAGCGGCGGCAGCACCGTCGTCCCCGCCATGGCTCCCACCGAGCCCGCCGACACCGCTCCTCTGGACACCCCGGTCGAGGAGGAGTTCAGAGTCGGCACCATGGCGCTGGCCTGGGACGGCGAGGATCAGCGCATGATCGTCGAGGCACAGGCCCTCGTGGAGCTGGACGCCGAGTCCGAGGAGGACCTGGCGGAGGCCGAGGAGCGGCTCCTCCAGGACGAGGAGAACGGCCCTCCGATGCTCCGGGTCCGCCTCACCGGCGCGCAGGCCAGGGCCTTCGCCAAGCGCGCCCTCGACGTCGTCAACGCCGGGCGGCCGCCGTGCCCGTTGTGCAGCCTCCCGCTCGACCCGGAAGGACACGTATGTCCGCGCCAGAACGGATACCGCCGCGGAGCGTGACCACCGACGCGGCGGCCGCCGAGTTGCTCGCCCGGGGTGAACTGACCGTGCGCGGACGCATCCGTGACGCCTCCAACGCGGCCCTGTACTGCACGGTGACGCACGAGGGACGCGAGGCGGCCTGCATCTACAAGCCGGTCGCCGGGGAGCGCCCCCTGTGGGACTTCCCCGACGGCGACCTCGCCCGGCGCGAGGTCGCCGCCTACGAGGTCTCCGAGGCGACCGGCTGGGGCCTGGTGCCCCCCACCGTGCTGCGCGACGGGCCGTACGGCGAGGGCATGTGCCAGCTGTGGATCGAGGCGGTGCCGGAGACGGAGCTGCTCGCCCTGGTGGAGGACGAGGAGCCCGGCCCCGGCTGGAAGGCGATCGCCCTCGCCGAGGTCGGCGAGGGCCGCACCGCGCTGCTCGTGCACGCCGACGACGAGCGGCTGCGCAGGCTCGCCGTCCTGGACGCCGTGATCAACAACGCCGACCGCAAGGGCGGCCACCTGCTGCCCTCGGCCGAGGAGCACCTGTACGGCATCGACCACGGGGTGACCTTCCACGTCGAGAACAAGCTGCGCACCCTGCTGTGGGGGTGGGCGGGCGATCCGCTCACCGGGGAGGCCCTGGCGGTGCTCGACGCCCTCAGGGCGGCCCTGAAGGACGGCGGGGCCCTGGCGACCCGGCTCGGCGCGCTCATCACCTCCGCCGAACTCGACGCCACGCGCGCGCGTGTCGACGCCCTGCTGGCCGCCGGGAAGCACCCCGAACCGAGCGGCGACTGGCCGGCCATTCCCTGGCCGCCGGTGTAGGAACCGGCCCGCACCGCCCCACCGCACAACGGCCGGACGGGCGCAAGAGTGCCTTACCGGCCATCCGGCCGGTCCGGTTCGTGTACGGAACACCCGTCCGGTTACGCTCATGACATGCATGCCTGGCCCGCTTCCGAGGTCCCCGCCCTGCCTGGTCAGGGTCGCGACCTGAGGATCCACGACACCGCGACCGGCGGCCTGGTCACCCTCGCCCCCGGTCCCGTCGCCCGTATCTATGTCTGCGGCATCACGCCGTACGACGCCACTCACATGGGGCACGCGGCGACCTACAACGCGTTCGACCTCGTGCAGCGCGTGTGGCTCGACAACAAGCGGCAGGTTCACTACGTCCAGAACGTCACCGACGTCGACGACCCACTGCTGGAGCGGGCCGTGCGCGACGGCGTCGACTGGACCGCCCTCGCCGAGAAGGAGACCGCCCTCTTCCGCGAGGACATGACGGCGCTGCGGATGCTGCCGCCGCGGCAGTACATAGGCGCCGTCGAGGCCATACCCGGCATCGTCCCGCTGGTCGAGCGGCTGCGGGACGGGGGCGCGGCGTACGAGCTCGAGGGCGACACCTACTTCTCCGTCGAGTCCGACCCCCACTTCGGCCAAGTCTCCCACCTCGACGCCGCGGCCATGCGGCTGCTCTCCGCCGAGCGGGGCGGCGACCCGGACCGGCCGGGCAAGAAAAACCCGCTCGACCCGATGCTGTGGATGGCGGCCCGGGAGGGCGAGCCCAGCTGGGACGGCGGCTCGCTCGGCCGCGGGCGGCCCGGCTGGCACATCGAGTGCGTGGCCATCGCCCTCGACCACCTCGGCATGGGCTTCGACGTCCAGGGCGGCGGATCCGACCTCGCCTTCCCGCACCACGAGATGGGCGCCTCGCACGCCCAGGCGCTCACCGGCGAGTTCCCCATGGCCAAGGCGTACGTGCACGCCGGCATGGTCGGTCTCGACGGCGAGAAGATGTCCAAGTCCAAGGGCAACCTGGTCTTCGTCTCGCGGCTGCGCCGCGAGGGCGTCGACCCGGCCGCCATCCGGCTCACGCTGCTCGCCCACCACTACCGCTCCGACTGGGAGTGGACCGACCAGGTGCTGCAGGACGCCCTCGCCCGGCTGGAGCGCTGGCGCGCGGCCGTCTCCCGGCCCGACGGGCCGCCCGCCGAGGCGCTCGTCGAGGAGATCCGCGAGGCACTCGCGAACGACCTGGACTCCCCGGCCGCGCTCGACGCCGTCGACCGCTGGGCCGCGCTCCAGCAGGAGAGCGGCGGCACGGACATCGGCGCCCCCGGCGTCGTCTCCCGCGCGGTCGACGCGCTGCTGGGCGTGGCGCTGTAGACAGGCGCGCGTACGGAAAAGCGGAAACAGGGGCGCTTCCCGGCGGGAAGCGCCCCTGTTTCCGTAGGCTCAGTCCTCCGACGACTCCTCGTCGTCCCCGCTCGTCTTCGGCGGCCTCGGCGGACGGGTACGACCGCTCGGGTTGTCCCGCAGATACGGAGTCCCGGAGGTGCCGTCACCGCCGTCGGCCGTGGCGTGGCCGCCCGGTCCGCCCGGCCCGGAACCGTCCCGGCGCCGCAGATACCGCTCGAACTCGCGGGCGATCGCCTCGCCCGACGCCTCCGGCAGCTCCGCGGTGTCCCGGGCCTCCTCCAGCGACTGGACGTACTCGGCGACCTCGCTGTCCTCGGCGGCCAGCTGGTCCACACCCACCTGCCAGGCACGCGCGTCCTCGGGGAGCTCGCCCAGCGGGATGCGCACGTCGATCAGGTCCTCCAGCCGGTTCAGCAGCGCCAGCGTGGCCTTCGGGTTCGGCGGCTGCGACACGTAGTGCGGCACCGCGGCCCACAGCGACACGGCCGGTACGCCCGCGTGCGTGCACGCCTCCTGGAGGATGCCGACGATGCCCGTGGGGCCCTCGTACTTGGTCTCCTCCAGGTCCATGCGCCGGGCCAGGTCGGCGTCCGACGTGGTCCCGCTGACCGGGACCGGACGGGTGTGGGGGGCGTCGCCCAGCAGGGCACCCAGGACGACCACCAACTCGACACCCAGCTCGTGGGCGAAGCCCAGCAGTTCGTTGCAGAACGAGCGCCAGCGCATGGACGGTTCGATGCCGCGGACGAGGACCAGGTCGCGTGGCTTGTCGCCGCCGACCCGGACCACCGACAGTCTCGTCGTCGGCCATGTGATCTTGCGGACGCCCGCTTCCACGAACACGGTGGGACGGTTGACCTGGAAGTCGTAGTAGTCCTCGGCGTCCAGCGCCGCGAACACCTCGCCCTTCCACTCCCGGTCGAGATGCGCGACCGCGGTGGAGGCGGCGTCGCCGGCGTCGTTCCAGCCCTCGAACGCGGCCACCATGACCGGGTCGACCAGCTCGGGAACCCCCTCGAGCTCGATCACCCAGCGCCTCCTTCCGACGTGCCCTCGCGTACCCCCCCAACCTTACGGCGTGCCGAGGGGCCGCCCGCAGCCCCCTTGCACGGGGGAGTGAACGCATCACTGCCCCGTTCCCGGCGGCCGGACACCCACCGTGCGGGGCGGGATCGACGGCCGGTCAGAGGGTGGAGCGCAGCCATTGCTCCACGGACGCGATGTGCACCGTCGCCCAGGAGCGCGCCGCCTCGGCGTCCCGGTCGCGCAGTGCGCCGAGGATCGCGCGGTGCTCGTGCATGGTGCGGCCGACCGCGTCCTCCTGGGTGATCCCGCGCCAGACGCGGGCCCTGGCGGTGGGCCCGGACAGGCCGTCGAGGAGGGAGCAGAGCACCGAGTTGCCCGAGGCCCCCACGATGCACCGGTGGAACTCCAGATCGCCGGCGACCAGTTCCTCCACCGACGGTTCGCCGCCGAGGGCGTCCAGCCCGCCCTCCAGCGCGTCCAGTTCCCGGTCGGTGATCCGGGAGGCCGCCAGTGCGGTCGCGGCCGGCTCCAGGATGCGGCGCACGGCGAGGAACTCCAGCACCGTGTCGTCGCGGTGGAAGTCGACGACGAAGCCGATGGCCTCCAGCAGCAGTCGCGGATCCAGGCTGCTGACGTAGGTGCCGTCGCCCTGCCGCACGTCCAGGATCCGGATCAGGGACAGGGCGCGTACGGCCTCGCGCAGGGAGTTGCGGGAGAGGCCCAGGCCGGCGGCGAGCTCACTCTCCTTGGGCAGCCGGTCGCCGGGCCGCAGCGCGCCGGAGACGATCATGCCCTTGATCTTCTCGATCGCCTCGTCGGTGACCGCCACGGCCGACCTCCCTGTGCCTCCGGGATGCCGCTCAGACATCCGACGTCTCCGGACATTATGGGGGCCGTCGCAGCCTGCGACGCGCACGCGTGAGGGGGCGGCTCCATCGGCGCGGAGCCGCCCCCTCACCCAGCAGGTGGCCGGGTCCTACTTCTTGTCGAGCAGGTCCTGGACCTTCGCGCGGACGTCGTCCGTGGCCAGGCCGCGGATCGTCAGCGTCGTCCGGCGGCGCAGCACGTCGTCCGGCGTCTCGGCCCACTCGTGGTCCCGCGCCCACACGACCTGCGCCCAGATCTCGGGGGCGTCGGGGTGCACCCGCTCGGCCAGCTCCGGGTTGTCGTTGGCCAGGCGGGCGATGTCGAAGGCCAGCGAGCCGTAGTGCGTGGCCAGGTGCCTGGCCGTGTCCGCCGCCATGCGCGGGCCGGGCGCCGGGCCGTCCACCAGCAGCCGGTGGGCCACCGCGCGCGGGTTGGCCACGCCGGGCAGCGGCAGTTTCTTCGGCAGCGACGCGATCGGCTCGAAGTCGTCGCCCAGCGGGTGGCCCGGCAGCGCCTCCAGCTTCTTCATGACGGTGCGGCCGATGTGGCGGAAGGTGGTCCACTTGCCGCCCGCGACGGACAGCATGCCGCCCCGGCCCTCGGTGACGACCGTCTCGCGCTTGGCCTTCGCGGTGTCGCCGGGGCCGCCCGGCAGTACGCGCAGACCCGCGAAGGAGTACGTGATCAGGTCGCGGTCGAGCTGCTGGTCGCGGATGGAGAAGGCGGCCTCGTCGAGGATCTGGGTTATGTCCTTGTCGTTGACCGCGACGTCCGCCGGGTCGCCCTCGAACTCCTCGTCGGTGGTGCCGAGCAGCAGCATGTCCTCCCAGGGGAGGGCGAAGGTGATCCGGTACTTGTCGATGGGCGTGGCCAGCGCCGCCTTCCAGGGCGCGGTGCGCTTGAGCACCAGGTGCGCGCCCTTGGACAGGCGGATGGAGGGGGCCGCCTTCGGGTCCTCCATCCGGCGCAGGTGGTCGACCCAGGGGCCGGTGGCGTTGAGCACCAGGCGGGCGTTCACGCCGAACTCGTCACCGGTCAGCCCGTCCTTCAGCTCGGCGCCGGTCACCCGGCCCTTGGTGAAGCGCAGGCCGGTGACCTCCGCGTGATTGAGGACGACCGCGCCGGACTCGGCCGCCGCGCGGACCGTCATCAGCGCCATGCGGGCGTCGTTCATCTGGTCGTCGCCGTACACGGCCACGGCCTTGAGGTTGTCGGTGCGCAGTTCCGGCACGTCCTGCGCGGCCTTGGCCGGGGAGAGCAGGTGGCCGACGCCGTCACCGAAGGCGGACAGCGCCGAGTACGCGAAGACGCCGGCGCCCAGCTTCGCCGCGCCGTGCGGCCCGCCCTTGTACACGGGGAGGTAGAAGGTGAGCGGGTTCGCCAGGTGGGGGGCCACCTGGCGGGAGACCGCACGGCGCTCGAAGTGGTTCTCCGCCACCAGCTTCACCGCGCCGGTCTGCAGGTAGCGCAGACCGCCGTGGAGCAGCTTGGAGGAGGCGGAGGAGGTGGCACCGGCGAAGTCGCCGGCGTCGACCACGGCCACCCTGAGACCGGACTGCGCGGCGTGCCAGGCGGTGGAGATGCCCAGGATGCCGCCGCCGATCACGAGAAGGTCGTACGACGCCTTGGAGAGCTGCTCCCGGGTCTCGGCCCGGCTCGGGTTCGAGCCGGAGGCCGGGTGCGTCCCCAGGGCAGGCACGGACTGCAGGGTGGACTGAGTGGTCATTGCGGTTCTTACTCCTCGTCCTCGAGCCAGCCCATGGTCCGCTCGACGGCCTTGAGCCAGCTCTTGTACTCACGGTCGCGGATCTCCGCGTCCATGCGGGGGGTCCACTCGGCGGCCCGCCGCCAGTTGGCGCGCAGGTCGTCGGTGCTGTTCCAGAAGCCGACGGCGAGACCGGCGGCGTAGGCGGCGCCGAGGCAGGTGGTCTCGGCGACCATCGGGCGCACCACGGGGGCGTCCACGAAGTCGGCGAGGGTCTGCATCAGCAGGTTGTTGGAGGTCATGCCGCCGTCGACCTTGAGGGCGGTCAGCTCCACACCGGAGTCCTTCGTCATGGCGTCCGCGATCTCCCGCGTCTGCCAGGCGGTGGCCTCCAGGACGGCGCGCGCGAGGTGCGCCTTGGTGACGTACCGGGTGAGACCGGCGATCACACCGCGGGCGTCGGCGCGCCAGTACGGGGCGAACAGGCCGGAGAAGGCCGGCACGAAGTAGGCGCCGCCGTTGTCCTCGACCGTCAGGGCGAGGGTCTCGATCTCGGCGGCGGTGGAGATCAGGCCCATCTGGTCGCGCATCCACTGCACCAGCGAGCCGGTGACGGCGATCGAGCCCTCCAGGGCGTAGACCGTGTCCTGGTCGCCGATCTTGTAGCCGACCGTGGTCAGCAGGCCCGAGTAGGAGTTGATGAGCTTGTCACCGGTGTTCATCACCATGAAGGTGCCGGTGCCGTAGGTCGACTTGGTCTCGCCCTCGGAGAAGCAGGTCTGGCCGAACAGGGCCGCCTGCTGGTCGCCGAGCGCGGAGGCGACCGGGATGCCGCCGAGCAGGTCGCCCAGCCGGCCGCCGGTGATCTCGCCGTAGACCTCGGCGGAGGAGCGGATCTCGGGGAGCATCTGCGTCGGCACGCCGATGGACTCGGCGATCTTCTCGTCCCACTGCATGGTGTGCAGGTTCATCAGCATGGTGCGGGAGGCGTTGGTGACGTCGGTGACGTGCTTGCCGCCGTTCACCCCGCCGGTCAGGTTCCAGATGACCCAGGTGTCCATGGTGCCGAAGAGCAGGTCGCCCGCCTCGGCGCGCTCGCGCAGGCCGTCGACGTTGTCGAGCAGCCAGCGGGCCTTGGGACCGGCGAAGTAGGAGGCGAGCGGGAGGCCGGTCTCGCGGCGGAAGCGGTCCTGGCCGACGTTGCGGCCGAGCTCCCGGCACAGGGCGTCGGTGCGGGTGTCCTGCCAGACGATGGCGTTGTGGACGGGCTCACCGGTGTTCTTGTCCCAGATCAGCGTGGTCTCGCGCTGGTTGGTGATGCCGATGGCCTTGATGTCGTCGCGGGTGATGCCCGCCTTCTCGACCGCCCCGGCGACGACCTCCTGGACGTTGGTCCAGATCTCGGTGGCGTCGTGTTCGACCCAGCCCGGCTTGGGGAAGATCTGCTCGTGCTCCTTCTGGTCGACGGAGACGATGCGTCCGTCGCGGTCGAAGACGATGCAGCGGGAGGAGGTCGTGCCCTGGTCGATGGCGGCGATGAAGGGGCCTGCGGTGTGAGCGTCGGTCACAGTGTGCTCCTGGGTTTCCGTGGTGTGGTGGCCGGTGCGTACGGCGCGTGTTCTGCGGCTCGATGATGACCGGGCGGAGGCCCGCTCAGGCGAACGCGACGTTGTAGACACCTGCGGCGAGCGCGCCGCCGATCAGCGGACCGGCGATCGGGACCCAGGCGTAGGACCAGTCGGAGCCGCCCTTGTTGGGCAGCGGCAGCAGGGCGTGCACGATGCGCGGGCCGAGGTCACGGGCCGGGTTGATCGCGTAGCCGGTCGGGCCGCCGAGGGACAGACCGATCGAGACGACCACCAGCGCGGTGATCAGGCCGCCCAGGATGTTGAGGCCGTTGCCCTCGTCGTTCAGGCCCTGGGTGAGGACGGCGAGCACCAGCACGAAGGTGCCGATGACCTCGGTGGAGAGGTTCTGCACCGCGTGGCGGATCTCGGGGCCGGTGGAGAAGATGCCCAGCACGGGGCCGGCGCCCTTCTCCTGGGCCTCGACGGCCTTGGCCGCGGTGTCCTGCGCGCCCGGCCCGCCGACGATCTCGCGGTCGGTGAGGTGGGCGAGGAACTGGCCGTAGTAGGCGACCCAGACCAGGGCGGCGCCGATCATGGCGCCGAGCATCTGTCCGGCGATGTAGGTGGGGACGTCGCCCCACTCGCCGTCCTTGATCGCGATGCCGACCGTCACGGCGGGGTTGAGGTGGGCGCCGGAGAGCGGGCCCGAGATGTACACCGCCGTCATGACGGCGAAGCCCCAGCCGAAGGCGATGGCGAGCCAGCCGGCGTTGCGGGCCTTGGAGGCCTTGAGCGTCACGGCGGCGCACACGCCGCCGCCGAGCAGGATGAGTATGGCGGTACCGATGGTCTCGCCGATGAAGATGTCGGAGCTGGACACCCGCGACTCCTTTGTCCTTCGTCCAGGGGAAGCCGAACCCCCGGGTCCCTCCGGGTGTTCCGGCGCCCTCGGTGTGAGAGCGATGGCGGCCCTTGGCGTTGTCACACTCTAACGCGTATTGCCGGTAGGTGTTCGACAATGCCGACCGATGGACGCGAGTCTCGCTTCGGCGTCACGCATGCGTCAAGAGCTCTGTAATCGAAAGCACGATCGTTATTGATCGTCCTGGGTTATCGATCTTCGAGGGCCGCCGCCCGGCCGGGGAAACGCCGAAGGCCGGAACGCGTTCGGCGTCCCGGCCTTCGACTCTCCCGCTCGTACCCGCGCGCCCCGAAGGAGCCCTAGAACCTCCCGGCGCCCAGGTCCCGCGACACCGCGCGGGCGCAGTCCCGCACCGCCGCGACCAGCTCGGGCCGCAGCTCGCCGTCCCGGCCCAGCCGTTCCACGGCCCCGGTGATGCCGACCGCGCCGACCGGCATGCGCCTGCGGTCGTGGATCGGGGCGGCGATGGAGGCGACGCCCTCCCAGGTCTCCTCGACGTCGGCCGCGTAACCCCGCGCGCGCGTGATGTCCAGGATGTGCTCGAACCCGTCCGGCTCGCAGACGGTCCGGTCCGTGTACGCCTTGCGGTCGGCCTCCAGGGCCTCGCTGTGAGCGACCGGGTCGTAGGCCGCCAGCACCTTGCCCAGTGCCGTGGAGTGGAGCGGCTGCATGGCCCCGATCTCCAGGACCTGCCGGCTGTCGTCGGGCCGGAAGACGTGGTGCACGATCAGAACGCCCTGCTGGTGCAGGACGCCCAGATGGACGCTCTCGCCGCTGGAGCGCGCCAGGTCGTCCGTCCACACCAGGGCGCGTGCCCGCAGCTCGTGCACGTCGAGATACGTCGTGCCCAGGCGCAGCAGCTCGGCGCCCAGCTGGTAACGCCCGGAGGCGTCGTCCTGCTCGACGAAGCCCTCCTGCTGGAGGGTGCGCAGGATGCCGTGCGCGGTGCCTTTGGCCAGACCCAGCGACGAGGCGATGTCCGACAGGCCGAGCCGCCGCTCGCCGCCCGCTAGCAGGCGCAGCATCGCGGCCGCCCGTTCGAGCGACTGGATGTTCCGTGCCATCGACGTACTGCCTCCGTCCCCTTCGACTGCCGACCTCGGCGTCGCTGACGTCGTTCGGCAATGCCGAACACTACCGGTCCATGCCGACCTCCCGCCAATAGTCGGCGGGCAACTGTTGCACTCCGGCCACGCTCCGATGACCGAACCGGCGCCCCACGGCCCGCCCACCGGCTGACCGGTCGGCCGCCTACCAGCCGCCGACCAGCCGCCGACCAGCCGCCGATCGGCCGCCCGAAGGCCGGCCCCGTCACCTCTCCGGGCCCGATCCGGCCCGATCCGGGGCCGATCCGGCCCGATCCGGGGCCGATCCGGGACCGAGACGTCACCCCTTCGGCGGGCATCCGGCACCGCCATACTCGTCCGCCTCGTGGACGCCCCGAACATCAGCCCCCGGTCCCGGCTACCCTGGCGGCGTGCGTTCTCCCCCGGACGTCCCCTGCGGACGGCACCGGGCAGCGCAAAGCCGACAGCCGTCGCATCCTAGGGAGCCCTTTCATGGCCTCGTCGCCATCCACCCCGTCCGCCGACACCCGGACCCGCGTGTCCGCCCTGCGCGAGGCACTGGCCACCCGAGTGGTGGTCGCCGACGGTGCGATGGGCACCATGTTGCAGGCGCAGAATCCGACGCTGGACGACTTCCAGCAGTTGGAGGGCTGCAACGAGGTTCTGAATCTGACCCGGCCCGACATCGTGCGGTCGGTGCACGAGGAGTATTTCGCGGTCGGAGTGGACTGCGTGGAGACCAACACGTTCGGCGCGAACCATTCGGCGCTGGGTGAGTACGACATTCCCGAGCGCGTGTACGAGCTGTCCGAGGCGGGCGCGCGGGTGGCCCGTGAGGTGGCCGACGAGTTTGCGGTGCGGGACGGGCGGCAGCGCTGGGTACTGGGGTCGATGGGTCCCGGCACGAAGCTGCCCACCCTGGGCCATGCCCCGTACACCCTGCTGCGGGACGCCTATCAGCGCAATGCGGAGGGCCTGGTCGCGGGCGGTGCGGACGCGCTGCTGGTGGAGACGACGCAGGATCTGCTGCAGACGAAGGCGTCGGTGCTCGGTGCCCGGCGGGCTCTGGACGCGCTGGGCCTCGACCTGCCGGTGATCTGTTCGGTGACGGTGGAGACGACCGGGACGATGCTGCTGGGCTCGGAGATCGGTGCGGCGCTGACCGCGCTGGAGCCGCTGGGTATCGACATGATCGGCTTGAACTGCGCGACGGGTCCGGCGGAGATGAGTGAGCACCTGCGCTACCTGGCCCGCCATTCCCGTGTGCCGCTGTCCTGTATGCCCAACGCGGGTCTGCCGGTGCTGGGCAGGGACGGGGCGCACTATCCGCTGACGGCGCCGGAGCTGGCGGACGCGCAGGAGACGTTCGTGCGTGAGTACGGGCTGTCCCTGGTGGGCGGCTGCTGCGGTACGACGCCGGAGCATCTGCGTCAGGTGGTGGAGCGGGTGAGCGGCACCGCCCCGGCCGAGCGCCACCCGCGGCCGGAGCCGGGTGCGGCTTCCCTCTACCAGAGTGTGCCGTTCCGGCAGGACACCTCCTACCTGGCGATCGGTGAGCGGACGAACGCCAACGGGTCGAAGAAGTTCCGTGAGGCGATGCTGGAGGGCCGCTGGGACGACTGCGTGGAGATTGCCCGGGACCAGATCCGCGAGGGCGCGCACATGCTGGACCTGTGCGTGGACTACGTGGGCCGGGACGGCGTCGCCGACATGGAGGAGCTGGCGGGGCGGTTCGCGACGGCCTCGACGCTGCCGGTCGTGCTGGACTCCACCGAGGTGGAGGTGTTGCGGGCGGGGCTGGAGAAGCTGGGTGGCCGGGCGGTCATCAACTCGGTGAACTACGAGGACGGTGCCGGTCCGGAGTCCCGCTTCGCGAAGGTCACGCGGCTGGCCCGGGAGCATGGGGCGGCGCTGATCGCGCTGACCATCGACGAGGTGGGTCAGGCCCGTACCGCGGAGAAGAAGGTCGAGATCGCCGAGCGGCTGATCGACGATCTGACGGGGAACTGGGGTATCCACGAGTCGGACATCCTCGTGGACTGTCTGACGTTCACGATCTGCACGGGTCAGGAGGAGTCCCGCAAGGACGGGATCGCCACCATCGAGGGCATCCGTGAGCTGAAGCGGCGTCATCCGCAGGTGCAGACCACGCTTGGTCTGTCGAACATCTCCTTCGGCCTCAACCCGGCCGCCCGGATCCTGCTCAACTCGGTGTTCCTGGACGAGTGTGTGAAGGCGGGTCTGGACTCGGCGATCGTGCACGCCTCGAAGATCCTGCCGATCGCGCGGTTCGACGAGGAGCAGGTGACCACCGCTCTGGACCTGATCTACGACCGGCGGCGTGAGGGCTACGACCCGCTGCAGAAGCTGATGCAGCTGTTCGAGGGGGCGACCGCGAAGTCGCTGCGGGCGTCCAAGGCCGAGGAACTGGCCGCCCTCCCGCTGGACGAGCGGCTCAAGCGGCGGATCATCGACGGCGAGAAGAACGGTCTCGAGGCCGACCTGGAGGAGGCCCTGAGGGAGCGTCCGGCTCTGGACATCGTCAACGAGACGTTGCTGGACGGTATGAAGGTGGTCGGTGAGCTGTTCGGCTCGGGCCAGATGCAGTTGCCGTTCGTCCTCCAGTCCGCCGAGGTGATGAAGAGTGCGGTGGCGCATCTGGAGCCGCACATGGAGAAGACGGATGACGAGGGCAAGGGCACGATCGTGCTGGCCACCGTCCGCGGCGACGTCCACGACATCGGCAAGAACCTCGTCGACATCATCCTGTCCAACAACGGCTACACGGTCGTCAACCTCGGTATCAAGCAGCCGGTCTCCGCGATCCTGGAGGCCGCCGACGAGCACAAGGCCGACGTGATCGGCATGTCCGGGCTCCTGGTCAAGTCCACCGTGATCATGAAGGAGAACCTGGAGGAGCTCAACCAGCGCAAGCTGGCCGCCGACTACCCCGTCATCCTCGGCGGCGCGGCCCTCACCCGCGCCTACGTCGAGCAGGACCTCCACGAGATCTACGACGGCGAGGTCCGCTACGCCCGCGACGCCTTCGAGGGCCTGCGCCTGATGGACGCCCTCATCGGCATCAAACGCGGTGTGCCCGGCGCGAAACTGCCCGAACTGCGCCGGCGGCGGGTCCGCCCCGCCACGGTGGAGGCCGAGGAGCGGCCGCAGGAGGGGCATGTCCGCTCCGACGTCGCCACCGACAACCCGGTGCCCGAGCCGCCCTTCCGCGGCACGCGTGTCGTCAAGGGCATCCAGCTCAAGGAGTACGCGTCCTGGCTGGACGAGGGCGCCCTGTTCAAGGGCCAGTGGGGCCTGAAGCAGGCCCGCACCGGTGAGGGACCCTCGTACGAGGAACTCGTCGAGACCGAGGGCCGCCCCCGGCTGCGCGGACTGCTGGACCGGCTCCAGAGGGACAACCTGCTGGAAGCGGCCGTGGTGTACGGCTACTTCCCCTGCGTCTCCAAGGACGACGACCTGATCGTCCTCGACGAGGCCGGCAACGAGCGCACCCGGTTCACGTTCCCGCGCCAGCGACGCGGCCGGCGCCTGTGCCTGGCCGACTTCTTCCGCCCGGAGGAGTCCGGGCAGACCGACGTCGTCGGCTTCCAGGTCGTCACCGTCGGCTCCCGGATCGGCGAGGAGACGGCCCGGATGTTCCAGGCCGACGCCTACCGCGACTACCTCGAACTGCACGGCCTGTCCGTACAGCTCGCCGAGGCCCTCGCCGAGTACTGGCACGCCCGCGTCCGCTCCGAACTCGGCTTCGCCGCAGAGGACCCGGCCGAGATGGAGGACATGTTCGCCCTGAAGTACCGGGGCGCCCGCTTCTCCCTCGGCTACGGCGCCTGCCCGGACCTGGAGGACCGCGCGAAGATCGCCGCCCTCCTCGAGCCGGAGCGCATCGGGGTGCACCTGTCGGAGGAGTTCCAGCTCCACCCCGAGCAGTCCACCGACGCCATCGTGATCCACCACCCGGAGGCGAAGTACTTCAACGCCCGCTGAGGCGTCGGGATCCGCTCCACACGCCACATCAGGCGTTCTCGTCCCGCACGACGTACACTGGTCGGTCCACCGCAGGCCGGTTCCCTTCGTGGGAACCGGCCTGATCGTCCCTTCAAGGAGGTACGTGGATGACCAGTACGGTCCCCGCGCTCGGAACCCGTACGGCCGAAGGCTCCGCCCTGCAAGCCGTGCTCCTCGACATGGACGGCACCCTGGTGGACACCGAGGGCTTCTGGTGGGACGTCGAGGTCGAGGTCTTCGCCTCCCTCGGCCACACTCTGGACGACTCCTGGCGCCACGTGGTCGTCGGCGGCCCCATGAGCCGCAGCGCGGGCTTCCTGATCGAGGCGACCGGGGCCGCCATCTCGCTCGCCGAACTCAGCGTGCTGCTCAACGACGGCTTCGAGAAGCGCATCGGCCGCACCCTGCCCCTCATGCCGGGAGCCGCCCGGCTGCTCGCGGAACTCTCCGCGCACGAGATCCCCACGGCCCTGGTCTCCGCCTCGCACCGGCGCATCATCGACCGCGTGCTGACTTCCCTGGGGCCCCAGCACTTCGGCCTCACCGTCGCCGGCGACGAGGTGCCGCGCACCAAGCCCCACCCGGACCCGTACCTGGCCGCCGCGGCCGGTCTCGGTGTGGATCCGGCCCGGTGCGCCGTCGTGGAGGACACGGCGACCGGGGTCGCCGCCGCAGAGGCCGCAGGCTGCCACGTCGTGGCCGTTCCCTCGGTCGCTCCCATCACTCCGGCCGCCCGGCGCACGGTGGTCGAGTCACTGGAGAAGGTCGACCTGTCATTTCTGCGCGGTCTGATGACCCGAATGCGCTAGCCGTTCACCCAGCGTGCGGCGGCGTTAGCGCGGCAATTCCGGGAAGGGCGGCGTGTGGCGGCGATGGACGCGCGACGGGGAAATTCCGCCGCTCCGGATGGCTGAATTCCGGCACTCATCGACAGAAGCCGGCGTGTGACGTTCGCCACGCTGCCAGGGGTCGACAGGGAACCATGGATGTGCTGCCTGGCGCCTGGCGAACGTTGTCGAGGCGCCCTTGTGTCCTGATTGGTGAAACCCTGCACTAATCCTTCCCCTGTCGGGTTTTCGGTGTGTCCACACCCGGTTTCGCTCCGTGATGAGTCCTCAACTCCGGTGGCTGCGAGCCCCCGAGCGGGCGCGGACTAATCTCGTCGCGAGAACATCGGCCACTACCCCCGTGATCCGCCGCGACACCCCTGCATGCCGGATACACGGACCGACAGCTCTGGAGAAACTCGAGCATGAACCGCAAGACTTTGGTGCTGCCGGCCGTCGTCGGTCTGCTCGCGCCGGTGCTCGCCGCCTGCGGCGGGTCCGACAGCGGCAGCGGCGGCGGGGACGCGATCGTCGTCGGCACCACGGACCGGTTCACCGCCTCGGAGGAGGCGCCCGCGCCCCTGGACCCGGCGTTCGCCTACGATGTCGGCCTCTGGAACATCCTGCGTCAGACCACGCAGACCTTGATGATCCAGCCCCGAGGCGACGGTGAACCCGTGCCCGAGGCCGCCGAGGAGTGCGGGTTCACCGACACCGGCAACGAGCGCTACGCGTGCACCCTGCGCGACGGCCTGAAGTTCGCCAACGGCGATCCCGTCACCGCCGAGGACGTTAAGTTCTCGATCGAACGTGCCCTGTCCATCAAGGCCGACAGCCAGGTGTTCGGCCTGCTGTCGACCGTCGACACCATCGAGACGCAGGGCGACCGCGAGGTCATCTTCCACCTCAAGACCGCCGACGCCACCTTCCCGTACAAGCTGTCGACCCCGGTCGCCGGCATCGTCAACCCGGACGACTACGAGAAGGACAAGCTGCGCGAGGGCTTCGAACTGGACGGCTCCGGCCCGTACACCATGAAGGCCGAGGTCGAGAACGACGAGATGACCAAGGCCGTGTTCACCAAGAACCCCAACTACAAGGGGAGCCTCAAGGTGAACAACGACAAGGTCGAGATGGTGTCGTTCGAGGACGCCGATGCCATGGGTGCCGCGCTCGACAAGGGCGACATCGACGTGATGACCCGTTCGATGACGCCGGACCAGATCAGGAAGCTCTCCAACGCCACGGACGGCGACGTCGACCTGATCGAGGTGGCCGGCCTCGAGATCCGCTACCTGGGCTTCAACACCGACGCCGCGACGGTGAAGGACAAGGCCGTCCGCCAGGCGATGGCCCAGCTCATCAACCGCAGCGAACTCGTCTCCGAGGTCTACGGCTCCCAGGCCGAGCCGCTGTACTCGATGGTTCCGGCCAGCATCACCGGTCACTCCAACTCGTTCTTCAACAAGTACGGCGACCCGAGCGTGGACAAGGCCAAGGGGATGCTGGAGGACGCGGGCATCAAGACGCCGGTGAAGCTGACGATGCACTACACCACGGACCACTACGGTGCCGCGACCAAGCAGGAGTTCGAGCAGCTGCAGAAGCAGCTGAACGGCAGCGGCCTCTTCGACATCGACATCAAGGGCACCCCCTGGGACAAGTTCCGCCCGGCGGAGCTGGAGGGCGAGTACGACGTCTTCGGGATGGGCTGGTTCCCCGACTTCCCGGACGCGGACAGCTTCATCGCGCCGTTCCTCGACAAGGACAACACCCTGAACTCGCCGTACGCGAACCCGGAGATCAGGAACACCCTGATTCCCGAGTCCCGTCGTGAGGCCGACCGGCTCTCCGCCGTGGACAGCCTCACCGAGATCCAGGACATCACCGCCGCCGACGTCCCGGTGATCCCGCTGTGGCAGGGCAAGCAGTACGTCGCCGCCCGCGACGACGTCACGGGCACGGCCTACGTCCTCAACTCCTCCTCGACGCTCCAGCTGTGGGAGCTGGGCCGGGGCGTGAGCGGCTGACGCGCCAGCGGACACAACACGAAGGGCGCCCTCTTCTCGTCGGAAGAGGGCGCCCTTCGGGGTTCGTACGTCTCGTCGGCCGCTCGTGGGCCGCTCGTGGGCCACAGGGGACGGACGGCCCGTACAACTTCGAGGCGGCGCGTAACGTCGAGAGACGGCGCGTGCGAGCGGCCTACTGCGCGCCGGGGCGGACCAGACCGCTCTCGTACGCGTACACCGCGGCCTGCACTCTGTCACGCAGCCCCAGCTTGGTCAGCACATGACCCACGTGCGTCTTCACGGTGGTCTCGCTGACGAAGAGGTCGGCGGCGATCTCCGCGTTGGACAGGCCGCGGGCCACCAGCTTCAGCACCTCCACCTCACGCTCGGTCAGCGTGTGCAGGGTGTCGGGTACCGGCTCGTCACCGGAGGGCAGATGCGTGGCGTACTTGTCGAGCAGCCGCCGGGTGATGCTCGGCGCGAGCATCGCCTCGCCGTTCGCCACCACGCGGATCGCCTGCACCAGCTCGTTGGCCGGGGCGTCCTTCAGCAGGAAGCCGCTGGCGCCCGCCTTCAACGCCTCCACCACGTAATCGTCGAGGTCGAAGGTGGTCAGTACCAGCACCTTCGCCGGACCGTCCCGCTCGGGCCCGGTGATCTGCCGGGTCGCCTCCACACCGTCCATCCGCGGCATGCGGATGTCCATCAGCACCACATCGGGCTGCAGGGCCCGCACTTGGTCGAGAGCCTGGAGGCCGTCTCCGGCCTCGCCGACGACCGCGAGGTCCTGCTCGGCCTCCAGAATCATCCGGAAGCCGGTGCGCAGCAGCGGCTGGTCGTCGACCAGTAGGACGCGGATGGCCACGTAAGTCTCCTTCGCTAGTCCGGTCCCATTCTGCCCTGCTCGCCGCCGCCGGAGTCGGCCGCCCTCACCGGCAGCGGATAGGGCGGGGGAGTACCGCCGAACTCCGGGCAGTGCGCCTGGTGGTCGCACCACCCGCACAGCTTGGTGGGACGCGGCCGCCAGTCACCCGTCTCGGTCGCCTGCCGGATGGCCTCCCACAGCGCCAGCAGTTTGCGCTCGACCCGCTCCAGGTCGGCCGGGACCGGGTCGTAGGTGAGCACGTCACCACTGCCGAGATAGACGAGCTGGAGGCGCCGTGGGACGACCTTCTTCAGCCGCCACACCACCAGTGCGTAGAACTTCATCTGGAACAGCGCGCCCTCGGCGTACTGCGGCCGGGGCGCCTTGCCCGTCTTGTAGTCGACGATCCGCACCTCGCCGGTGGGTGCCACGTCGACCCGGTCGATGATGCCGCGCAGCCGCAGCCCGGAATCCAGCTCGGCCTCGACGAACAGCTCCCGCTCGGCGGGCTCCAGCCGGCTCGGGTCCTCCAGGGTGAACCACCGCTCGACGAGCTGCTCCGCCTCGCCGAGCCACCGCGCCAGCCGCTCGCCCTCCGCGTCGTCGGCGAACAGCTCGGCCACCTCCGGCCTGCTCTCCCGCAGCCGGTCCCACTGGCCCGGGACCAGTGCCTTCGCCCGCGGCGCCGTGCGCTCGGCCGCCGGGGCGTCGAAGAGCCGCTCGAGCACCGCGTGCACCAGGGTGCCCCTCGTCGCCGCTTCGCTCGGCTTCTCGGGCAGGCGGTCGATGACCCGGAACCGGTACAGCAGCGGACACTGCATGAAGTCGCCGGCCCGGGAGGGCGAGAGCGAGGCCGGCGCTATGGCCACGGGCACGGGTGCGGGTGCGGTGGCGACGACGGCCGCCGGGTCCACCGTCGCGTCTGCGTGGTCCGCCGGCGTCGCCGCCGGTCGGGCGGGTCCGCCGACGTCCTCCGCGACATCCTCGATGCTCGTCTCCATGCCCACAGACCTTACGGCCCGACACCGACAGCGACCCAGCCCGCCGCCCATGACCCGTGCGGCGGAAGGGAAGCACAGGGGTGCCGGGGCGGAACGGGACGCGACGGACGCATACCATCGAGACGAGACCCTTCCGCCCGGCAGGCGCGGGAGACGCTTCGAACGAGGGGACACCGTGGACGTGAGCGGCGGGAGCGGGCAGCCGCGGTCCGGCAACGACGAGTCGGCCGAGCCCCAGGCAGGACCCACGGCCCCGGCCGCCGAGTCCGCACGGCCGGACCCCGCGGACTCCGGCCTGACCGAGGAGCGTCCCGCGGACCGGCCCCGGACCACGGAACAGGGCCCCGCGGACCGGCCCCGGACGGCGACCGCCCCCGCCGCGGGCCACCCGCCGGCCCCCGGTCCCGAGACGCCCGGTCCCGAGACGCCGAGTCGCCCGACGCCGGATCCCGGGGCGCTTCGCAAGAACGCCCAGGGCGCCACCGCACGGAACGAGACCGGACGGAACGCCCCGGAGGACGCCACCCCGGACCCGGACCGAGACCCGGACCCAGCCCCGGACCCGACCCCGCAGACCCCGCCCCGCGAGGCCGGCCGCGCCGACTCCCCGCCGGGCCCGAAGCCCGGCCCCTCGGCCGGCGCCGGCCCGTCCTCCGGCGGTGACCGCCCCGCTCAGATGCCCGCGGAGCCCGGTCACGGTGGCCGCCAGGCCCCCGCCGGCGCCGGGCCCGGTCCCGGCCGGCCCCCGCAGCGGAAGCCGGAGCCCGGGGGCGGGCTGCTGATGGGCAGGCCCTTCGGTGTGCCGGTGTACGTCGCGCCCAGCTGGTTCCTGGTCGCCGCCCTGATCACCTGGGTGTTCGGCGGTCAGCTCGACCGGGTCCTGCCCGAGCTGGGCGCCGCCCGCTACCTGGTCTCCCTCTTCTTCGCGGTCGCCTTCTACGCCTCCGTCCTCGTCCACGAGCTGGCCCACACCGTCGCCGCCCTCCGCTTCAAGCTCCCGGTCCGCCGCATCCAGCTCCAGTTCTTCGGCGGCGTCTCCGAGATCGAGAAGGAGGCCGAGACCCCCGGCCGCGAGTTCGTGCTGGCCTTCGTCGGACCGCTGCTCTCCCTGGTCCTCGCCGGCGTTTTCTACGCGGCCCTGCTGCCCGTCGATCCCGACGGGGTCCCCGGCGTCCTGCTGGCCGGCCTGATGATCTCCAACCTCCTCGTGGCCGCCTTCAACCTGCTGCCCGGCCTCCCCCTCGACGGCGGCCGGATGCTCCGCGCCGTCGTCTGGAAGATCACCGGCAAGCCGATGCGCGGCACCATCGCCGCCGCCTGGGTCGGCCGGGCCCTCGCCATCGCCGTGCTGATCGGCCTGCCGCTGCTCACCCAGTCCCTCGGCTCCGACGCCGCGAACGACGTCGGCATGGACACCGTCCTGGACGCCCTGCTCGCCGCGATCCTCGCCGCGATCATCTGGACCGGCGCCGGGAACAGCCTGCGCATGGCCCGCCTGCGCGAACACCTCCCGGAGCTGCGGGCCCGCGCCCTCACCCGGCGCGCCGTCCCCGTCCCGGCCGACACCCCGCTCTCCGAGGCCCTGCGCCGTGCCAACGCCTCCGGCGCCCGTGCCCTCGTCGTCGTCGAGGGTGACGGCAGCCCCGTCTCGCTGGTCCGGGAGGCCGCCATCGTCGGCGTACCCGAGCACCGCCGTCCCTGGGTGGCGGTC
Source organism: Streptomyces sp. NPDC028991 (assembly GCF_055564775.1). NCBI lineage: Bacteria > Bacillati > Actinomycetota > Actinomycetes > Kitasatosporales > Streptomycetaceae > Streptomyces > Streptomyces sp. NPDC028991. The sequence goes on from NZ_JBVHVP010000007.1 coordinate 23,442, forward strand.
AGCACCCTCGCCCAGGACCTCACCGAAGGCATGCGCCTGTCGGCCGAGCTGTCGGGCGAGGAACTCCTCGACGCGCTGCGCGCCAACCCGGCGAGCGAGTACCTGGTGGTCGAGGAGACCGGCGAGATCTACGGCGTCCTCTCCGCGGCCGACGTCGAGCGGGCCTTCGTCAAGGCCATGGCCCGCCCCTCCTGACCACCGGCGTGGTCGGCGGCCCCGCCGGGGACCGGTAGGCTGGTCACATGTCCGAACCGACCGGTGCCGCCCGCAGGCGCGGGCCCTTCAAGGTCGGGGACCAGGTTCAGCTGACCGACCCCAAGGGCCGCCACTACACGTTCACGCTCGAGGCCGGGAAGAACTTCCACACCCACAAGGGTTCCTTCCCCCACGACGAACTGATCGGTGCTCCCGAGGGCAGCGTTGTCCGCACCACCGGGAACGTCGCCTACCTCGCGCTGCGCCCCCTGCTCCCCGACTACGTCCTGTCCATGCCCCGCGGGGCAGCCGTCGTCTACCCGAAGGACGCGGGGCAGATCCTCGCCTTCGCCGACATCTTCCCCGGCGCGCGCGTCGTGGAGGCCGGTGTGGGCTCCGGCTCCCTCAGCAGCTTCCTGCTGCGCGCCATCGGCGACCAGGGCATGCTGCACTCCTACGAGCGCCGCGAGGACTTCGCCGAGATCGCCCAGCAGAACGTGGAACGCTACTTCGGCGGCCCGCACCCCGCCTGGCAGCTCACCGTGGGCGACCTCCAGGACAACCTCTCCGACGCCGACGTCGACCGCGTCATCCTCGACATGCTCGCCCCCTGGGAGTGCCTGGAGGCCGTCTCCAAGGCACTCGTGCCCGGTGGCATCCTGTGCTGCTACGTCGCGACCACCACCCAGCTCGCGCGGACCGTCGAGTCCATCCGCGAGATCGGCTGCTTCAACGAGCCGACCTCATGGGAGACGATGATCCGCAACTGGCACGTCGAGGGCCTGGCGGTCCGCCCGGACCACCGGATGATCGGCCACACCGGCTTCCTGCTCACCGCCCGCCGTCTCGCGGACGGAGTCGAGCCGCCCATGCGCCGCCGCCGCCCCGCCAAGGGCGCCTACGGCGAGGACTACGACGGACCCAACGCCGGCGGAGGCTCCGGCCGCTGAGGCGGCCCCGTGCCGCGATCAACGTACAGGCGCCGTGGTGGAGTTCCCGAGACCGTTCGGAACTCCACCACGGCGCCTTCGTGTTGACCCGGCGCGCGGCCCCACCCGGCCCGCGGCCCGCTCCGGCGACGAGGCGCGGCGCGGAACGGCGCAGTCCGGCCGGGTACCCACCCCGCCGTTCCCCCGCACTGTGACGTGTGGCACGATGCTGGCCACCCCCCGCCGGCACAGCCCTCACAGGAGACACTCCTCGTGCAGCACCCCGCCGTTCCGGATCTCTCGCACACGCATACCCGTCCGATCCACTGGGTCGCCACCGCAACGGCCCTCGCCGCGGTGGTGGCCCTGTCCTCGGTCCTGCAGCCCGATGCCGCGACGGCGGCGCAGACCCCCGCCCCCGAAACGAAGAACGCCCCGGCGCACGGCACCCCGCCCGATCCGGCGGCCGTCGCCTTCCCCCTGGAGTGCGGCCCGGTCGAGGCGGTGGTGCAGAAGAAGGCCTCCGGCGACCTCGACGGCGACGGGCGGCCCGAGACGGTGGCCGTCGTGCACTGCGACGCGCCCATGGGCACCCCGCCCGACGGCGTGTACGTCATCACCCCGGGCGCCGACGGCGGCAAGCCCCGCGTCGTGGCCACCCTCGTGAACCCGAGGGAGCGCCGGACGGTCACCGACTTCGCGGTGCGCGGCGGCGCCGTCCGCGCCACGCTTCTCGGCTACTCGACGGCCGACGTGCCCAGTTGCTGCCCCGACGTCACGGACGACGTGAAGTGGCAGTGGGAGAACGGCGCGTTCGTCCGCGACACGCCGTCCCAGGCACGGACCGTCTGACCGCCGGCCCTGTGGCAGATGGTGTGACACATCAGACAGCGGTCACGGAGCGTGCGGATTGAGTCACAGTTCGGTCACTGTGCGTCCGGACCGTAGACCTCGGCCCTGTCCGAAACGCGACGTACGTGGATGCACTCGCCCGGACACTCCTTCGCGGAGTCGACCACGTCCGTGAGAAGCGGCAACGGCACCGGCGTTGTCGCTCCCGCGGCCTGGAGGAGCTCGTCGTCCGCGCCCTTGACGTAGGCCAGACCGTCGATGTCCAGCTCGAACACCTCCGGCGCGTACTGGGCGCAGATGCCGTCACCGGTACACAGGTCCTGATCGATCCAGACCTCCAGTGCCTCGCCGTCGACTCCGGCCTCCTGCTGCACGGTCATCTCTCCTGCCGTTTCCTGCGCCGAGCCGTTCGGGAATCCGGCCAGCTCTGACGGGTGTTGAACGCTTCGACCCTACCTCCGGCTGGGTTCCACTCACGTTCCGTGGGTATTCCCCTGGCGTGAGGGAGAGCGCAAGGGTGAAGATCGGACACACCCCGACAGTCTTTGTGATCTAGGGGTTTCAATCGACACCCACCCAGGTAGGGTCTGGAAGCGTCCAGCTCCCCTTGGAGGAGGTGAGGACCGTGGCAGCCCACGACGACGACATGAACCGCGGCATCCGCCCGGGACGCGGGTCCGAGGACCCGGCCGGGCAGGTGGCCTACCTTGAGCAGGAGATCGCCGTCCTGCGACGCAAGCTCGCCGAATCTCCGCGGCACACGAGAATTCTCGAAGAGCGGATTGTCGAGCTGCAGACCAACCTGGCCGGCGTGTCCGCCCAGAACGAGCGACTCGCCGGAACGCTCCGCGAGGCCCGCGACCAGATTGTGGCCCTCAAGGAGGAGGTCGACCGGCTGGCCCAGCCTCCGGCCGGCTTCGGAGTCTTCCTGCAGGCGAACGAGGACGGTACCGCCGACATCTTCACCGGCGGCCGCAAACTCCGGGTGAACGTCAGCCCGAGCGTCGAGCTCGAAGAGCTCCGGCGCGGCCAGGAAGTGATGCTCAACGAAGCGCTCAACGTGGTCGAGGCCATGGAGTACGAGAGCGTCGGCGACATCGTCACCCTCAAGGAGATCCTGGAGGATGGCGAGCGAGCCCTGGTGCTCGGGCACACCGACGAGGAGCGGGTGGTACGGCTCGCGGAGCCGCTGCGCGGCATCAACATCCGCCCCGGCGACGCGCTCCTGCTCGAACCCCGCTCCGGCTATGTCTACGAGGTCGTTCCCAAGAGCGAGGTCGAGGAACTCGTCCTCGAAGAGGTACCCGACATCGGGTACGAGCAGATCGGCGGCCTCGGCGGACAGATCGAGGCCATCCGCGACGCGGTCGAGCTCCCCTATCTCTATCCTGACCTGTTCCGGGAGCACGAGCTGCGTCCGCCCAAGGGCGTCCTGCTCTACGGGCCCCCCGGATGCGGCAAGACGCTCATCGCCAAGGCGGTCGCCAACTCGCTGGCCAAGAAGGTCGCCGAGGTGACCGGCCAGGCCGCCGGCAAGAGCTTCTTCCTCAACATCAAGGGTCCCGAGCTGCTCAACAAGTACGTCGGTGAGACCGAGCGGCAGATCCGCCTGGTCTTCCAGCGGGCCCGGGAGAAGGCCAGCGAGGGCACCCCCGTCATCGTCTTCTTCGACGAGATGGAATCCCTCTTCCGCACCCGTGGCTCCGGCGTCAGCTCGGACGTGGAGAACACCATCGTCCCGCAGCTGCTCGCCGAGATCGACGGCGTGGAGGGCCTGCAGAACGTGGTCGTGATCGGCGCCTCCAACCGTGAGGACATGATCGACCCCGCCATCCTGCGGCCCGGCCGGCTCGACGTGAAGATCAAGATCGAGCGTCCGGACGCCGAGGCGGCCAAGGACATCTTCGGCAAGTACCTCACCGAGCGCCTCCCGCTCCACGTGGACGACCTCACGGAGCACGAGAAGGACAGGGCCGCCACCGTCCAGAGCATGATCCAGACCGCGGTGGAACAGATGTACGCCGAATCCGAGGAGAATCGCTTCCTGGAGGTCACCTACGCCAATGGCGACAAGGAAGTCCTCTACTTCAAGGACTTCAATTCCGGTGCCATGATCGAGAACATCGTGGGCCGCGCCAAGAAAATGGCGATCAAGGACTTCCTGGAAGCGAACCAGAAGGGCCTTCGCGTCTCCCACCTCCTCCAGGCCTGCGTGGACGAGTTCAAGGAGAACGAGGACCTGCCCAACACCACCAACCCGGACGACTGGGCCCGGATCTCCGGAAAGAAGGGCGAGCGGATCGTTTACATCCGTACGCTCGTCACCGGAAAGCAGGGCGCGGACACCGGACGCTCCATCGACACGGTGGCGAACACCGGTCAGTACCTGTAAAAGGCGGGGCGGCTGCGGGTGCCCTCAGCGGGTACCCGCAGCCGACTGTTTTCCGGAGCCCCGACTGGAGCAAGGCAATGCCGCAAATGATCTCCCCACCAGCGCAAAGGCGTTCTAGGCTCTTCCATACCGCCGAGTCGCGCAGTGCGGGGACGGGCACCGCACACGCATCGGAGCGCCAGCGGTACTTGAGCGGCGCCCACGACGGACGCCGCCGGGCAAGGAGGGCCGCATGACCGTACGGCGAGTAATGGGCATCGAGACGGAGTACGGGATCTCCGTCCCCGGCCACCCGAACGCCAATGCCATGCTCACCTCGTCCCAGATCGTCAACGCCTACGCGGCGGCGATGCACCGGGCCCGCCGGGCCCGCTGGGACTTCGAGGAGGAGAACCCGCTGCGGGACGCGCGAGGCTTCGACCTCGCCCGTGAGGCCGCCGACTCCAGCCAGCTCACCGACGAGGACATCGGCCTGGCCAACGTGATCCTCACCAACGGGGCACGGCTCTACGTCGACCACGCCCACCCCGAGTACAGCGCCCCGGAGGTCACCAACCCGCGGGATGCCGTGCTGTGGGACAAGGCCGGCGAGCGGATCATGGCCGAGGCCGCCGAGCGGGCCGCCCAGCTGCCCGGGGCACAGCCGATCCACCTCTACAAGAACAACACCGACAACAAGGGCGCCTCCTACGGCACGCACGAGAACTACCTGATGAAGCGGGAGACCGCCTTCTCGGACATCGTGCGCCACCTGACGCCCTTCTTCGTCTCCCGCCAGGTCTTCACCGGCGCCGGCCGCGTCGGCATCGGCCAGGACGGGCACGAGCACGGGTTCCAGCTCAGTCAGCGCGCCGACTACTTCGAGGTCGAGGTCGGCCTGGAGACGACGCTGAAGCGGCCCATCATCAACACCCGCGACGAACCGCACGCGGACGCCGAGAAGTACCGGCGACTGCACGTGATCATCGGTGACGCGAACCTGTCCGAGATCTCGACCTATCTGAAGCTGGGTACGACGGCTCTGGTGCTGTCGATGATCGAGGACGGCTTCATCGCCGTCGACCTGGCCGTGGACCAGCCCGTGCGCACCCTCCACCAGGTCTCGCACGACCCGTCGCTGAAGCGGCTGGTCACCCTGCGCAGCGGCCGGACACTGACCGCGGTGCAGCTCCAGATGGAGTACTACGAGCTGGCCCGCAAGTACGTCGAGGAACGGTACGGCGCCGACGTCGACGACCAGACCAAGGATGTCCTGGGCCGCTGGGAGGACACCCTCAACCGGCTCGAGAACGACCCGATGAGCCTGGCCGGCGAGCTGGACTGGGTCGCCAAGCGGGAGCTCATGGAGGGCTACCGCCGCCGGGACGACCTGGACTGGGACGCGGCCCGGCTGCACCTCGTGGACCTGCAGTACGCCGACGTACGGCCCGACAAGGGCCTGTACAACCGTCTGGTGGACCGCGGCCGCGTCAAGCGGCTGCTGGACGAGACGGAGGTCGAGCGGGCCCGTACGAAGCCGCCGGAGGACACCCGCGCGTACTTCCGCGGGCGCTGCCTGGAGCAGTACGCGGACGACGTCGCGGCGGCCTCCTGGGACTCGGTGATCTTCGACCTGCCGGGCCGGGACTCGCTCCAGCGGGTGCCAACCCTGGAACCGCTTCGCGGAACGCGTAATCACGTCAAGGAGCTCCTGGACCGCTGCCGCACCGCGGAAGACCTGGTCAAGGTCCTGTCGGGCGGGTGACGGCGCCGAGCGGGTACACGGAAGGAGACCGCCGGACAAGGTGGAAAGCCGCCGGGTCCGGGAACCATCGAGGTGGCCCTCGTACGTTGTGGAAACTGCGGGGCCGATGTCGGACCCGGCTTGTAGGGTCTGATCTTGACCGAGCAACTGTGTCGGGCGAACCGAGCGGGGTGAGGGTTATGGCGACCAAGGACACCGGCGGCGGGCAGCAGAAGGCCACGCGTTCCACCGAGGAGGTCGAGGAGGAGGCGCAGGACGCACAGGCTTCCGAGGACCTCAAGGAGCGCCAGGAGAAGCTCAACGACGACGTGGACTCCGTCCTGGACGAGATCGACGACGTGCTCGAGGAGAACGCGGAGGACTTCGTGCGGTCCTTCGTGCAGAAGGGTGGCCAGTAGGCCGGCTGACGGCCTGCTTCTCCTTCGCTTCGAAGGCCCGAGGGCCGCATGAGGGGCGGACGAGCAGAACGTGAGGCGTCGCGCGCGGTGCGGTGACAACCGTGCCGCGCGCGGCACGAGACGGGGGCCGGGGTGTTCGTTCCGTGGTTCCCGCCGAGTATGTGGATCACTGCCCACAGCCGGGTAGGGTCCGTGGCATAGCTGTCGCATACGTGGAAGGAATCGCGTGGAAGCCAACACTCGTAGCACCGGGCGTCTGCCAGCTGCCTTCCTGACGCCCGGGTCCTCTTCGTTCATGGACTTCCTCGGTGAGCACCAGCCGGAGATGCTCCCGGGCAACCGGCAGCTGCCGCCGGTGCAGGGCGTCATCGAGGCACCGCACGGCACCACGATCGTGGCGGTCACGTTCCCCGGCGGTGTCGTGCTCGCCGGTGACCGGCGGGCCACCATGGGCAACATGATCGCCCAGCGGGACATCGAGAAGGTCTTCCCGGCCGACGAGTACTCGGCGGTGGGCATCGCCGGCACGGCGGGGCTGGCCGTGGAGATGGTGAAGCTGTTCCAGCTGGAGCTGGAGCACTTCGAGAAGGTCGAGGGCGCCCAGCTGTCCCTGGAGGGCAAGGCGAACCGCCTGTCCACGATGATCCGGTCCAACCTGGGCATGGCGATGCAGGGGCTGGCCGTGGTGCCGCTGTTCGCCGGGTACGACGTGGACCGGGGCAGGGGCCGCATCTTCACGTACGACGTGACGGGCGGGCGCTCCGAGGAGCAGAACTTCGCGACCACCGGGTCGGGGTCGATCTTCGCCCGAGGCGCGATGAAGAAGCTCTTCCGCGAGGACCTGACCGAGGAGCAGGCCACCACGCTCGTGGTCCAGGCGCTGTACGACGCGGCAGACGACGACTCGGCGACCGGTGGTCCCGATGTCGCCCGCCGGATCTACCCGATCATCACTGTGATCACCGAGGACGGCTTCCGCCGGCTGAGCGAGGACGAGGGCTCGGAGCTCGCCCGCGCGGTGCTGGAGCGGCGGCTCGAACATCCCGACGGTCCGCGGGCCGCGCTGCTGTAGCGGGTGTGTCCGTGTTGTCAGGTGGCCCAGTGACTTCTCCAGAAAGGGATGGATAACCGGTGTCGACGCCGTTCTATGTCTCACCCCAGCAGGCCATGGCCGACCGGGCGGAGTACGCCCGCAAGGGCATCGCCCGTGGCCGCAGCCTGGTCGTGCTGCAGTACGCCGACGGCATCGTGTTCGTCGGCGAGAACCCGTCCCGCGCGCTGCACAAGTTCAGCGAGATCTACGACCGGATCGGCTTCGCGGCCGCCGGCAAGTACAACGAGTACGAGAACCTGCGGATCGGCGGGGTGCGCTACGCGGACCTGCGCGGCTACACATACGACCGGGACGATGTGACGGCCCGCGGTCTGGCCAACGTGTACGCCCAGACGCTGGGCACGATCTTCTCCAGCCAGGCCGAGAAGCCCTACGAGGTGGAGTTGGTCGTCGCCGAGGTCGGCGACAGCGCCGACGGTGACCAGATCTACCGGCTGCCCCACGACGGCTCGATCGTGGACGAGCACGGCTCGGTCGCGGTCGGAGGCAACGCCGAGCAGATCAGCGGGTACCTGGACCAGCGGCACCGGGACGGCATGACGCTGGCCGAGGCGCTGAAGCTGGCGGTGCAGGCGCTGTCCCGCGACACGAACGGCAGCGAGCGGGAGATCCCGGCGGAGCGGCTGGAGGTCGCGGTGCTGGACCGTACGCGTCCGCAGAAGCGGAAGTTCAAGCGGATCGTGGGTGCGCGGTTGTCGCGACTGCTGGATTCGGGTCCGAGCGAGGTGTCCCCGGAGGACGGGGACGGCGACGGGGACGCGAGCGAGGACGAGTAGCAGCGGTCGGCGGTCGCGGGGTGCCTGAGGCGGCATCCCGCGAGCGCCGGCCGGGCGGGCCGACGCCGGCCCCGCCCTGCCCTGCCCTGCCCTGCCGAAGGCACTGCCCGAATCACCGCGGCGGTGCCGTGGACCCCCGTACCACCAGGTTCACGGGGATGTCCCCCTCCTCGGGGGACCGGCCCTCGAGCACGGCCAGCAGGGCCCGCATACCCCGCTCACCGAAGAGCTCCGCGTCGAGCCGGACGGTCGTCAGCTCGGGGTCGATGGCCGTGGCCAGGCCGAGGTCGTCCAGGCCGGTGATCGAGAGGTCGTCGGGGACGCGGAGACCGGCCCGCCGGGCCGCCTTGTACGCACCGGCCGCGAGTTTGTCGTCGTCGCAGACCAGTGCCGTGGGCCGCGGCCCGGAAGCGCCGAGCGCGGCCTCCGTGGCGGTCTGGGCGCCCTCGATGGAGATGGGGGCGTGGACGGTGCGGAGGCCGGTGCCGGGGGCGTCAGCGAGCCGTGTGGCCAGTTCCCTGGCGCGCACCTCGAACGTCCAGGACGGGACGTCCGCCGCGAGGTGGAGGAAGCGGCGGTGGCCCAGGGACAGGAGGTGCTCCGCGACCTGGCGGATGCCGTCGGCGATGTCCAGGTTGACCGTCGCGGCGCCCAGGCTGCCCTCGGGGTCGCTGTCCAGCATGACCAGGGGAAGCTGGTCGCCCCGGATCGCGCTGAGGGCGTCGGCCGCCATGGAGGACGCGATGACGCCGTCCAGGGCGGCCTGGGCGGAGGCGAAGGGGTCCCGGGCCGGGCCGATGCCCTCGGGGGACGGGTAGAGGACCACTCCGAAGCCGTGCTCGGCGGCGACCCGCGCGGCGCCCGTGTACACCTCCGCGAAGAACTCCGTGGTCAGCGCGGGGACGACCAGCAGCACCGTGCGCGTGCGGCCCAGGCGGAGGTTGCGGGCGGCCAGGTTCGGGCGGTAGCCCAGTTCGTGCGCGGCCTCCCGGACCCGCTGGGCCGTGGGCTCCGACACGCGGCCGCGCCACTTGTCGCCGAGGACCAGGGACACCGCTGCCTGGGAGACGCCGGCGGCCTGGGCGACGTCCCGGCTCGTGGGGCGGGTGCTGCCTCGTGCCACCGTTCGCCTGCGCTTTCGTCTGGACTCGTGAACAGGCGACATGGTACGTATGGCCACGGTAGTTATACGTAAAACGTCATCGGTCGGTTTCAGCGAAGAGGTGGGTCGTGGTCGCCGGGTACCTGGACATTCTTCGGGCGCGGCATGCCGTCCGGCTGCTCGTCGGCACGCTCGTGGGGCGGCTGCCCAACGCCACCGCGGCGATCGCGATCGTGCTGTTCGTGCGGGCCGAGGGCGGCTCGTACAGCCTCGCGGGAGCGCTGGCCGCCGTGTACGGGGTCGCCAACGCCGTGGGGCAGCCGGTGCTCGGGCGGCTCGTGGACCTGCACGGGCAGCCGCGTGTGCAGCTGCCGGCCGCCGTCGTGTCGGGGCTGGCCATGGGCGTGTTCGCCATCGCCGGGACCGGGACGGTCGCGCTCGCGTACGCGGCCGTGGGGGCCGCCGGGCTGTTCACGCCGCCGCTGGAGGGCGGGCTGCGGGCGTTGTGGCCCAGCGTGCTCCGCAAGGAGGACCAGGTGCACACGGCGTACGCCATGGACGCCATCGCGCAGGAGGTCATGTTCACCGTCGGGCCGCTGCTCGTGACGGTGTGCGTGTCGCTGTGGTCGCCGCCGGCCGCCCTGCTCGTGCTGAACGCGGTGGGTGTGCTGGGCGCTCTGTCCGTGGTGGTGTCGCCCCCCTCGCGCGCGTGGCGGTCGGCGCCGCGCGAGGCGCACTGGCTCGGCGCGCTGCGGTCGTCCGGGCTGCTGGCGCTGCTGGGCGCCTTCCTGTTCATCGGGATGGCGCTCGGATCCATCACCGTCGCCTCCGTGCCGTACGCCGACGAGCACGGCGGTGACGCCGTCTACGGCTGGCTGATGGCGGCCCTGGGGCTCGGTGCGCTCGTCGGCGGAGCCGTCTACGGGGCCCGGCAGTGGGCCGGCGATCCGGCACGGCGACTGCGGGTTCTGGTGGCCCTGCTGGCGGTGTGTTACCTGCCGCTGACGCTGATGCCGGGAGCGGTCGCCATGGTGCTGCTCGCGGTGGTCGCGGGTGTCTTCCTGGCGCCGTGCATCGCCTGCGCGTTCGTCCTCGTCGACCTGCACGCGCCGCGCGGCACGGTGACGGAGGCCTTCTCGTGGCTCGTGACCACGTTCACCGTGGGTGCCTCGATGGGTACGGGCCTGACGGGGCCCGTCGTGGAGCACGGCGGGGCCCTGTGGGGATTCGCCGTGCCCGGGGCGGCCGGGGCCGTCTCCCTGCTCGTACTGGTGTGCACGGGCCGGGTCCTCGCAGCTCCCGCCAGGGCAGCGGTGGTTGCGGCTTCATCGGAAAATGATCCAAACCGTGCCGTCGAACCCCGTTTCAGTTCGGGTCATCAGGCGTAATGTTCAGTCATGGACCGCCGCATTTTCGGGCTGGAGAACGAGTACGGCGTCACGTGCACGTTCAGGGGACAGCGCCGCCTGTCGCCTGACGAGGTGGCGCGGTACCTCTTCCGCCGTGTCGTGTCATGGGGCCGCAGCAGCAATGTCTTTCTGCGCAACGGGGCCCGCCTCTACCTCGACGTTGGCTCACATCCGGAATACGCCACACCCGAATGTGACAACGTGATCGAACTCGTCACCCACGACAAGGCGGGCGAGCGCATTCTCGAAGGACTCCTGGTGGACGCCGAACGACGCCTGCACGAGGAGGGAATCGCGGGCGACGTCTACCTCTTCAAGAACAACACCGACTCCGCCGGCAACTCCTACGGCTGCCACGAGAATTACCTCGTGGCCCGGCACGGGGAGTTCTCGCGGCTCGCGGACATCCTCATTCCGTTCCTGGTGACCAGGCAGTTGCTCTGCGGCGCCGGAAAGGTGCTGCAGACACCGCGCGGCGCCGTGTACTGCGTCAGCCAGCGGGCCGAGCACATCTGGGAGGGCGTCTCCTCGGCGACCACCCGCTCCCGTCCCATCATCAACACCCGCGACGAGCCGCACGCCGACGCCGAGCGTTACCGGCGCCTGCACGTCATCGTGGGCGACTCGAACATGTCCGAGACGACCATGCTGCTCAAGGTCGGTGCCACCGACCTGGTGCTGCGCATGATCGAGGCCGGCACGGTGATGCGAGACCTCACCCTGGAGAACCCGATCCGGGCGATCCGCGAGGTCAGCCACGACATCACCGGGCGGCGGAAGGTGCGCCTGGCCAGCGGCCGGGAGGCGTCCGCGCTGGAGGTGCAGCGGGAGTACTACGAGAAGGCCGTGGACTTCTGCGAGCGCCGAGGCATCCGCACCGGCACGGTCGAGCGCGTGCTGGAGCTGTGGGGCCGCACACTGGACGCGATCGAGGAGGAGGACCTCGACCGCATCGACACCGAGATCGACTGGGTCATGAAGTACAAGCTCCTGGAGCGGTACCGGGCCAAGCACAACATGACCATGTCGCACCCGCGGGTCGCGCAGATAGACCTCGCCTACCACGACATCCACCGCCGTCGTGGCCTGTACTACCTGCTCGAGAAGAAGGGCCAGGCGGCCCGGGTCGCGAACGACCTGAAGATCTTCGAGGGCAAGTCCGTGCCGCCGCAGACCACTCGGGCCCGGCTGCGCGGCGACTTCATCCGACGGGCCCAGGAACAGCGCCGGGACTTCACCGTCGACTGGGTGCATCTCAAGCTCAACGACCAGGCGCAGCGCACCGTGTTGTGCAAGGACCCGTTCCGTTCGGTGGACGACCGGGTGGAGAAGCTGATCGCCGGAATGTGAGCCGGACGAGGTGGGACGCGCGTTCACGCACGTAAGGGCGGAACGCCACACGGGCACCGTACGTTAGCCGTACGGTGCCCTTCTCGCGTCGTAGAGTTGCGCGCACTCCCACAGGACCGACCGATACCGATACGAGGCCCCCACCGTGCGCCGACGCTCACTCCTCATCGCCGTCCCCGCCGGACTGGTCACGCTCGCCGCATGCGGTGACGACGACGAGTCCGGATCGAGCAGCGTCGGCGAAAGCGCGACGCCCGAGGCGTCGGACACGTCGGCACCGCCGCCGCCGAAGATCGTCGACGGTCCGTTGCCGGCGATCACCGCGGGGACGAAGTTCGACGAGAAGCCGACCGTCGCCAAGGGCAGCGGCGAGCCGTCCAAGGACCTCGCGGTCAAGACGGTCATCGCCGGTGGCGGCAAGGCCATCGCCGAGAACGACTTCGTGTCGGCAAACTACCTGGGCCAGGTCTGGGAGAGCGCGAAGGTCTTCGACAACTCCTACGACCGCAAGACCCCCCTGGTCATCCAGCTCGCCCAGGGCAGCATCATCGACGGCTGGCGGTACGCGCTCACGGGCAAGAAGACCGGCAGCCGCGTCCAGTTCTCCGTGCCGCCCACCTGGGGGTACGGGGAGCAGGGCAACGAGCAGGCGGGCATCAAGGGCTCCGACACGCTGGTGTTCGTGGTCGACGTGCAGGACACCTTCAACGCCAAGAGCTCCGCCAAGGGCAGGGAAGTCCCCCAGGACGACGCCGCCCTGCCCAAGGTCGGCACCAACACCGACGGCAAGGCGCCCTCCATCGAGGTGCCGAAGTCCGACGCGCCGAAGAAGCTCGCGGCCGAGTACGTCCTCGAGGGCGACGGCGCCGAGGTCGGCGCCCAGGACAGCGTGCTCGTGCAGTACAAGGGCGTGGTGTGGGACGGCGGCAAGGAGTTCGACTCGACGTACGGCAGGAAGCAGCTGACGTCGTTCTCGCTCCAGCAGGTCGTCAAGGGCTGGTCGCAGGGCCTGACCGGCAAGAAGGTCGGCAGCCGCGTCCTCATCGTCATCCCGCCGGACCTGGGGTACGGCGACAGCCCGCCGGAGGGCAGCGGCATCGAGAAGGACTCCACACTGGTCTTCTCCGTGGACATCCTCGCGAAGATGTGACGCGCCGGAGATGTAAGACTTGGGCCGTTGCCTTTCCGTAGACAAGCAGGAGCTGAACACGTGAGCATCGACAAGCCCGAGGTCGACTTCCCGGGTGGCGAGCCCCCGGCGGACCTCGAGATCAAGGACATCTGGGAGGGCGACGGCCCGGTTGCGCAGGCCGGTCAGACCGTGACCGTCCACTACGTGGGCGTGGCGTTCAGCACGGGCGAGGAGTTCGACGCCAGCTGGAACCGCGGTACGCCGTTCCGTTTCCCGCTCGGTGGCGGTCGCGTCATCGCGGGCTGGGACCGGGGCGTGCAGGGCATGAAGGTCGGCGGCCGACGTCAGCTGACCGTCCCGGCCCACCTCGCCTACGGCAACCAGAGCCCGACCCCGGCGATCAAGCCCGGCGAGACGCTGATCTTCGTGGTCGATCTGCTCGGAGTCTGATCGAAGTCCGATCGGAGCCGGTCACCTGGGGTCCATGCCTGTCCGGGCATGGGCCCTCGGCTTTTGCCGGGCCACCGCGGGGCGGTACGGTCATCCGTCGTAAGCACCATAGGGAGAAGGGCGTCGATGGCCATTGCCAAGGCCGAGCGGCTGATGAACCTGGCGCTGTGTCTGCTCGGGACGCGGCGGCCACTCAGCAAGCGTGAGCTGAGAGAGTCCATCGAGGCCTATCTCGAGGCGGGCTCCGACGACTCCTTCAACCGCATGTTCGAGCGGGACAAGGACGACCTGCGGGAACTCGGGCTGGTCATCGAGACCGTCGAGAGCCTCGACGGCGAGGTCGGCTACCTGGCCCGCCGCGACAGCAACCGGCTGCCGCCCATCACCCTGGACGCCGAAGAGGCGGCCGCGCTCGGACTCGCCGCCAAGGTGTGGCAGCAGGCCCGGCTGGCCGGTGCCGCGAGCGGCGCGCTGCAGAAGCTGCGCGCGGCCGGGCTGCCCGAGGACGTCGACCCGTATGAGGCGCACAGCGCGCTGGAGCCGCGGATCCCGGTGCACGAGGCCGCGTTCGAGCCGCTGATGCTGGCCTGCCGCGACCGCCGGCCGGTCGTCTTCGACTACCGCAAGGCCAACGCCGCGCAGCCCGAGCCCCGGCACGTCGAGCCGTGGGCGCTGGAGTGCTGGCGCGGCCACTGGTACCTGGCCGGTTTCGACCGCGACCGCGGTGCCGAGCGGGTCTTCCGGCTGTCCCGGATCACCGGCAGGGTGCGTTCGCGCGGCGCGCGGTTCACCGCCCCCGTGCCCGATGTCGTCACCGTTCGTGAGACGGTCGCGAGCTGGGCGGGGGAGACCGCCGACCGTTCCGCGCTGATCCGGCTGCGCACGGGCGCCGGCTACCCCCTTCGGGCGAAGGCCACCGCCGTACGGGAACTCGGTGACGGCTGGGACGAGTTGGAGATTCCGTACGGGCACGGCCTGGACGCCTGGCTGGTGGAGTTCGGGCCGGACGTGGTGGTGCTGGAGCCGGCGGAGTTGCGTGCGGACGTGGTGGACCGGCTGCGTGCCGTGGCCAAGGGCTGAGGGGGAGCGGACAACACAGTGGCAGGCAAACCGGTCAGGCCCGTGAACGCCATCGACCAGACCCGACGGATGCTGTCCCTGGTGACGTATCTGCGGGAGCGCCCCGGTGCCCGGGTCGAGGACGTCGCGCGCGCCTTCGGCATCACCGAGGACGAGCTGGTCTCCGACCTCGACGTGCTGCCCATGTGCGGCACCAGCTTCCGCGGTGGCGACCTGCTCGACATCGACACCGACGGCGAGCGCATCTGGTGGCACAATCCCGCCGCTCTCGGCGCGGACGCCGCCGAGCCGCTGCGGCTCGCCGCCGACGAGGCCACCGCGCTGCTCGTCGCCGCCCGGGCCGTGGCGACCCTGCCCGGTCTGCGCGAGAGCGACCGGCAGGCGCTGCTGAGGGCGACCGCCAAGGTGGAGACCTCGGCCGGCGAGGCCGCGGGTGCCAGCTCGCGCCTGTCCGTCACCTTCGAGTCCGAGGGCGGCGTCTTCGCCGACGTCGACCGGGCGATCTCGGAGCGCCGCCGGCTGTGGATCCGCTACTACTCGCCTGCCCGCGACGAGGTCACCGAGCGCGAGATCGACCCCATCCGGCTGGTCAGCGTCGGTCACACGTACGTGGAGGCGTGGTGCCGCCGCTCCGAGGCCCGGCGCACCTTCCGGCTCGACCGGGTCGCCGAGATCCGCATCCTGGACGAGCCGTCCGCACCGCCCGAGGTGGAGCTGCGGGACCTGTCGGAGGGCCTGGTGCAGCCCGCCGCCGAGGATCCCGAGGTCGTGGTGGAGGTCGGCCCCGGCGGACGCTGGGTCGCCGAGTACTACCCGCACGACAGCGCGGACGAGCTTCCGGACGGCGGACTGCGTATCACCCTGCGCACCCCCGACCCCGCGTCCCTGCGGCGGCTGGGCCTGCGGCTCGGGCGCGACGGCCGCATCGTCTCCCCGCCCGAACTCGCCGACAGCGCCCGGCGGGCAGCCCGCGAGGCGCTGGCGGCGTACGACGGCGTCGAGGCGGCCGGGGCGCAGGGCGGGCCGGGCGAGGGACAGCGCGGGCACGACAGGCGGGAGCGAGGGCTGTGAGCGAGTCCGAGGGGCCAGCTGCGGCGGGTGTGACGGCGGCGTCCGCGTTCGCCGGGATGCGGCGCGTGTCCCCGGTCGTGTTCAAGGCCGGCTGCCCCGACTGCCGGGGCCGCTTCGAGCTCGCCGCGAGCGCCCTGCGCCTGGCCATCGGCGCCACGAGCCGGACCACGTTCTACTCGTTCACCTGCCCCGAGTGCGGGTCCGCCGTCCGCAAGCCGGCGGGGGAGCGGGTCGTGGAACTGCTCACCGGCGGCGGGGTCAGGACCCTGCGGCTGCACTCCACCGTCTAGGCTCGGCGTCATGTTCTGGCCGATGTTCGCGGTTGCCGTGGGTTTTCTGGGTCTCGCCGTGCTCGCGGTGTTCGCCGTCAAGGTGTTCGTGGAGGCGCAGCGCCTGGGCCGGCAGGTGACGGACTCGGCCGACCGGATCAGCCGTGCGGCGGAGGAGCTGGAGCGGGCGACCGAGAGCGCCGCCCGCGCCGCGGACGCGCTGTGAGCCGCGTTTCGGGGCGGACACGCTGTGAGCCGCGTTTCGAGGCGCTTCACCCTGTCACCACACAGGCACCGGAAGGTACGCTGCTGGTCGCGTCCCGGAAAACGAGGCCCGGTCGCGGACGGGAGTACGCACAGGGATTGCCTCACGTTTACCCCTGAGCGTTACGATCGCTGCACAACACGGTCGGTCGGACGTTTGTCCGACTGGTCGGACAGCACCCCCACCCAGCCGCCTCGGTGAGAAGGTAAAGACTTATGTTCGGAAGGCTCGGAGCTCCCGAGATCATTCTCATCCTCGTCGTCATCATCCTGCTGTTCGGCGCGAAGAAGCTTCCGGACATGGCGCGTTCGCTCGGCAAGTCGGCACGCATCCTCAAGAGCGAGGCCAAGGCGATGAAGAGCGAGAGCAAGTCCGACGACTCCGCCCCCGCCGACCCGCCGAACCCCGAGCAGGCCGCGGCGCAGCGCACCATCCAGGCGGCCCCCGGCGATGTGACCAGTTCCCGCCCGGTCACCGAGCCGACGGACACGACCAAGCGCTGACGCAGGGCCGGTGACCTCCGGCCCGCCGCACGAGATGGGAACGTGGGTTGCTGAAGCCTGCCCGCAGCAAGGAGAAGGATCCGGAGGGGCGGATGCCCCTCGCGGAGCACCTTCGTGAGCTCCGCAACCGGCTCGCGAAGGCGCTGTTGGCCATCGTCGCCGTCACCGTCGTCGCCGCCTTCTTCTACAACGACATCATCAACTTCTTCACCGACCCGGTCCTCGACTCGGTCGGCTGCCCGAAGTCGTTCGAGGAGCTGGCCAAGCTGCCCGAGGACGAGCGGTGCGCCCAGATCACCATCAACGGTCTGCTGGGCCCCTTCACCCTGGCGCTGAAGGTGTCCCTGATGGCCGGTGTCGTGCTCGCCTCACCGATCTGGCTCTACCAGCTGTGGGCCTTCGTCGCCCCCGGGCTGCACAAGAACGAGAAGAAGTACGCCTACGCCTTCGTGGCCACGGGCGCCCCGCTCTTCCTCTTCGGTGCCTACTTCGCCTACGTGGTCCTGCCCACCACCGCGAAGGTGCTGATCGAGTTCACGCCGTTCGGCGTCGACAACCTGCTTCCGCTGGACGACCTGCTCGACCTCGTCACGCGCATGGTCGTCGTCTTCGGCCTCTCCTTCGAGCTGCCGCTGCTGCTGGTGATGCTCAACTTCACCGGGGCGCTGACCGGCAAGCGGATGCTCGGCTGGTGGCGCGGCATGATCATGGGCATCACGCTGTTCGCGGCCATCGCCACGCCGAGCACGGACCCGCTGACCATGATGTGGCTGGCCGGACCGATCTGGGTCCTGTACTTCGTCGCGGTCGCCATCTCCCTGCTGAACGACCGCCGCAGGGCCCGCCGCGACGCCCTGATGCCCGACGACGACGAGGCGTCCGAGCTGGACCTCACACCCGAGGACATCGGCGAGATCGAGCCCGTGACCACCGCCCGCGCCCTGCCCGAGCAGGCCACGAAGGACCGGGTCAACGGCTACGACGACGTGACCTGAGGCACACCGGGGCGGTGACGGCACGCGTCGCCGCCGCCCCGCGCAAGCCCTCACGGACTCCCCACGGGACCGATCCCGATAATGATCGTCCTGTTGTCAGTGCGGCCCGGTACGCTCGAAAGCACGATGACAGAGGATCTCTCTCCGGCCGAGCAGTACGCGGCAGCCCGTCGGCGCGCTGCCGAGCAGGCCACCGCGCTCGCCTCCTTCCGCGAGATGTACGACTTCGGCCTCGACCCCTTCCAGATCGAGGCCTGTCAGGCACTCGAGGCGGGCAAGGGCGTGCTGGTGGCCGCGCCTACCGGCTCCGGCAAGACGATCGTCGGCGAGTTCGCCGTCCACCTCGCCCTCCAGCAGGGCAAGAAGTGCTTCTACACGACACCCATCAAGGCGCTGTCGAACCAGAAGTACGCAGACCTGTGCCGCCGCTACGGCGCGGACAAGGTGGGCCTGCTCACCGGCGACAACAGCGTGAACTCCGACGCCCCGGTGGTCGTGATGACCACCGAGGTCCTGCGGAACATGCTGTACGCCGGCTCGCAGACCCTCCTCGGCCTCGGATACGTGGTCATGGACGAGGTGCACTACCTCTCCGACCGCTTCCGCGGCGCCGTGTGGGAGGAGGTGATCATCCACCTCCCCGAATCCGTGACCCTGGTGTCACTGTCGGCCACCGTGTCGAACGCGGAGGAGTTCGGCGACTGGCTCGACACCGTCCGCGGCGACACCCAGGTGATCGTCTCCGAACACCGGCCGGTGCCGCTGTTCCAGCACGTGCTGGCCGGACGTCGGATGTACGACCTGTTCGAGGAGGGCGAGGGCCGCAAGAAGGCCGTCAACCCGGACCTCACGCGCATGGCGCGCCTGGAGGCGAGCCGCCCGTCCTACCAGGACCGCAGGCGCGGTCGGGCCATGAAGGAGGCCGACCGGGAGCGCGAGCGCAGACAGCGCTCCCGTATGTGGACGCCGAGCAGGCCGGAGGTCATCGAGCGGCTCGACGCCGAGGGCCTGCTGCCCGCGATCACCTTCATCTTCAGCCGCGCCGCCTGCGAGGCAGCCGTCCAGCAGTGCCTCTACGCCGGGCTGCGGCTCAACGACGAGGACGCGCGGGAGAGGGTCCGCTCCCTGGTCGAGGAGCGCACCTCCTCCATCCCGACCGAGGATCTGCACGTCCTCGGCTACTACGAGTGGCTGGAAGGCCTGGAGCGGGGCATCGCCGCCCACCACGCGGGCATGCTGCCGACCTTCAAGGAGGTCGTCGAGGAGCTGTTCGTCCGGGGACTGGTCAAGGCCGTCTTCGCCACCGAGACCCTCGCCCTCGGCATCAACATGCCCGCCCGCTCCGTGGTGCTCGAGAAGCTCGTCAAGTGGAACGGCGAGCAGCACGCCGACATCACCCCCGGCGAGTACACCCAGCTCACCGGCCGGGCCGGCCGACGCGGCATCGACGTCGAGGGTCACGCGGTCGTGCTGTGGCAGCGCGCCATGAACCCCGAGCACCTCGCGGGACTGGCCGGCACGCGCACGTACCCGCTGCGCTCCAGCTTCAAGCCGTCGTACAACATGGCGGTCAACCTGGTCGAGCAGTTCGGCCGGCACCGCTCCCGGGAGCTGCTGGAGACCTCCTTCGCGCAGTTCCAGGCGGACAAGTCCGTCGTCGGCATCTCCCGGCAGGTCCAGCGCAACGAGGAGGGGCTCGAGGGCTACAAGTCCTCCATGACCTGCCACCTCGGCGACTTCGAGGAGTACGCGCGGCTGCGCCGCGAGCTGAAGGACCGGGAGACGGAGCTGGCCCGGCAGGGTGCCAACCAGCGGCGTGCCGAGGCCGCCGTGGCCCTGGAGAAACTCAAGCCGGGCGACGTCATCCACGTGCCGACGGGCAAGTACGCGGGCCTCGCCCTGGTGCTGGATCCGGGCCTGCCGGCCGGCCGCTCCAACGGTCACCGCGGCTTCGAGCACCACGACGGGCCCCGCCCGCTCGTCCTGACCGCCGAACGGCAGGTCAAGCGGCTGGCGTCGATGGACTTCCCGGTGCCGGTCGAGGCGCTGGAGCGGATGCGCATCCCGAAGTCCTTCAACCCGCGCTCGCCGCAGTCCCGCCGCGACCTCGCCTCCGCGCTGCGCACCAAGGCCGGGCACATCCCGCCGGAGCGGGCCCGCAAGAAGCGCTCCCAGGCCGCCGACGACCGGGAGATCGCCCGCCTGCGCAAGGACATCCGCGCCCACCCCTGCCACGGCTGCGACGACCGCGAGGACCACGCCCGCTGGGCCGAGCGCTATCACCGGCTGCTGCGGGACACCTCGCAGCTGGAGCGCCGGATCGAGGGCCGGACGAACACCATCGCCCGCACCTTCGACCGGATCGTCGCGCTGCTGACGGAGATGGACTACCTGCGTGGTGACGAGGTCACCGAGCACGGCAAGCGCCTCGCCCGGCTCTACGGCGAACTGGACCTGCTCGCCAGCGAGTGCCTGCGCGAGGGCGTCTGGGAGGGGCTCTCCCCGGCCGAACTCGCCGCCTGCGTCTCGGCGCTGGTCTACGAGTCCCGGGCCGCCGACGACGCGATGGCGCCGAAGCTGCCCTCGGGCAAGGCCAAGGCCGCGCTCGGTGAGACGGTCCGCATCTGGGGCCGCCTCGACGCCCTGGAGGAGGACTTCCGGATCAGCCAGACCGAGGGCGTCGGCCAGCGCGAACCCGACCTCGGCTTCGCCTGGGCCGCGTACATGTGGGCGTCCGGCAAGGGCCTCGACGAGGTGCTGCGCGAGGTCGAGATGCCCGCCGGGGACTTCGTGCGCTGGTGCAAGCAGGTCATCGACGTCCTCGGCCAGATCTCGGCCGCCGCGCCCACCGGGGGCTCGACGGTTCCGAAGAACGCGCGCAAGGCGGTCGACGAACTGCTGCGCGGGGTGGTCGCCTACTCGTCCGTGGGCTAGGTGCCCCGCTTCTCGGAGGCCCGGCGGCATCCCGCCGGGCCTCCGAGCGTTCCGGAGTGCATCCGGCGCCTCTTTCCCTCATTGCGGTGAGTGACTTCCGCACATCGATTTTTGATTACTCAATGTGTTCGAATGACTCCCGAACGTGCAAATGGGCCCGAGACTACTCCAGTCCCGATGCCCGTTTCAGGTGCTTGCCGAATATGACACGGCGATGATCCCCTCGGACTAAGCTCGCCCGCAGCGCACCGAGTTGAGGTGGAATCGCGCGCTTGTTCCCAATGCGCCGAAGATCCCCACAACTCCCAGAGATACCCCGCTGCAAGCTCCCCCATCCCAGCCGATTCGTTTTTCAGAGGGCCTACATGGTGAGTGTTGATTCCCCTCCAGATCGCCGTGAACTTCCCTACGCGCGAACGCTGTTGCTGCCGGCCATAGTGATGGCCGCGGCCACCGGGGCCGCCGTCGCCCTGGTGACGGAACCGGCCCGGCTCGCCGTCGGCCTGTGCGGTGCCGTTGCCACCCTGCTGGTGATCACCGCGGCGGCCGAAGCCGCACGCCGCGGCCGTGCGCTGCGGCTCGAGCGTGCCGAGCACGCCCGTCACAGCGCGTATCTGGAACGCCGGGCCGCGAGCCACCACGAGGAGATGGTCCGTCTCGGCGGCGAAGTCCTCCCCAACATCCTGGACTTCATGCGCCGGGGGAGTACGCCCGAAGAGGTGATGCGCCGTCTCGCCGAGGTCGACCCCTCCTACGTCGGACTCGGCGAGCCGCAGCGCAAGATGATCCGGATGATCTGCGACATCGTCGACCATCAGGACTCCATGCGCGAATCCGCCGAGCGCTCCTTCGTCGACATCGCCCGCCGCGTCCAGGCGATCGTCCACCAGCAGAACAAGGAACTCCGCGAGATGGAGGAGGACCACGGGCGCAACCCCGAGGTCTTCGACGACCTCCTGCGCATCGACCACGGCACCGCCCTGATCGGCCGCCTCGCCGACTCCGTCTCCGTCATCGGCGGCGGCCGGCCGGGACGCCAGTGGCCCAAGCCCGTGGCGCTCTACAGCGTGCTGCGCGGCGCCATGTCCCGGATCCTGGAGTACCGGCGGATCAACCTCGCCTCGATCGCCAAGGTCAACATCAAGGGCACCGCGGTCGAGCCGGTCATCCACGCGGCGGCGGAGCTCCTCGACAACGCCACCCGGTACTCCCCGCCCGGGGCCAAGGTGCACGTCACCGCGACCGAGGTGCAGAGCGGTGTCTGCATCGAGATCGAGGACGCCGGCGTCAGCCTCAGCGAGGAGTCCCGCGCCCGCATCGAGGGACTGCTGGAGGACGCCAAGCGCGGCACCGACCTGCAGGACCTCGCCCATCACCCGCGCCTGGGCCTGTCCGTGGTGGGCCGGCTGTGCACGCAGTACGGCATGGACGTGTCGCTGCGGGCCTCCGCGTACGGCGGAGTCCGGGCCATCCTCATCGTGCCCAGCAAGATGATGACCACCGAGCCCGGAGTCGGACTCGCCCACGGCATCGGCGCGACGTCGATCCCCCACCCGGGCCCGGACGCCCTTCCCGGCCCCAAGCGCGCTCCCAAGAAGCGCCGTCCCACCAGCCCCCGTATCCCGGACACGGCCTTGCTGGAGGACGACGTTCCCGAGGTGACCGAGTGGACGGCGGGCGGCCTCCCGCAGCGCCGCAGCCGGGTCAAGATGCCGCTCAGCCAGCGCCTGGCAGAACAGGCGGTGTGGGAGCGGGAGGACGCCGAGCGCGAGGCCCGCGAGGCCGCCGAGCGCGCCCGCAACGGCTTCCCGGTCGCCGCGGACCCGGACCCCGGGCCGGAGCAGGACCAGGGGCTCCCGCCGGGGCACTTCATCGGGGCCTTCTGGGAGGGCCTCAAGCAGCATCCGGGCATCACCCAGGCCCACCAGCAGTCCAGCAGCAACGAGCCGGCCCACGCTCCGGCAGACGACGAGGGGAACCTCAAGTGATCGAGCAGCAAGGCAAGTTCGACTGGATGCTCCGGGATCTCTACGACGGCGTCCCGGGCATCGAGATGATCGTGGTGCTCTCCGCCGACGGCCTGCGCATCGCCCGCTACTCCGGTGACCCCGACGCCGCCGACCGGGTCGCCGCCGCCTGCGCGGGCCTGCAGAGCCTGGCGAGTGCCGTCAGCCAGGAGATCCCGACCAGCGACGGCGACATGAAGATGGTCCTCATCGAGATGAACGGCGGCTACTTCTACCTGATGGCCGCCGGCCCCAACGCCTACCTCGCCGTGCTCTCCGACGTCCGCTGCGAGCCGGGCCGGATGGGCCTCAGCATGGCCGACCTGGTCGCCCGGATCGGACCCCACCTCACCAGTCCCGCCCGGCGCAATGGGCAGACCGTATGACTCCTCCCCAACGCCAGAGGCGATCTCCCGGGCCGGATCCGTCCGCCGAGTCCTCCTCAGCCGGACCGCCCCGCAAGGACGACGGCACCCCCAACCCCGAGCGGCTGTTCGTCATCGGCGGGGAGGGGAGCGGTGAGCGCGCCGACATCGACCTGGTCACCCTGATCGTGGCCCGCGCCGACCCGCCGGTGTCCGCCACACCGGAACAGGCGGCCCTGCTGCGGCTGTGCGCCGCACCCCTGTCCGTAGCCGAGCTGTCGGCCTACCTGAGCCTGCCGTTCAGTGTGGTGACCGTGCTGCTCACCGACCTGCTGGCGTTGGAACTGGTGCAGGCCCGCGCCCCGATCGTCCGCCAGAAGGTCGCCGACCGAAACCTCCTCGAAGCGGTGATGCATGGACTTCAAAAGCTCTGACACGATCCCGGGCCCGCGGACCGAGGACCGGCTGCCGCACACGGCCGAGGCCGCCGTGAAGATCGTCATCGTGGGCGGCTTCGGGGTCGGCAAGACCACCATGGTCGGCTCGGTGAGCGAGATCAGACCGCTGACCACCGAGGAGACGATGACCCAGGCCGGTATCGGGGTCGACGACAACTTCGGTTCCGCCTCCAAGACGGCCACCACGGTGGCCATGGACTTCGGCCGCATCAGCATCACCGACGAACTGGTGCTGTACCTCTTCGGCACCCCCGGCCAGGAGCGCTTCTGGTTCCTGTGGAACGGCCTGTTCGAGGGCGCCCTCGGCGCGGTGGTACTCGTCGACACCCGCCGCCTCGACGTCAGCTTCGACGTCATGGGGCGCCTGGAGGAGCGCGGGGTGCCCTTCGTGGTCGCCGTCAACACCTTCCCCGACGCGCCCCGCTACCCCGTCGCGGAACTGCGGGGCGCGCTCGACCTGGCCGAGGAGATTCCCATCCTCGACTGCGACGTGCGGCGCCGGGCCTCCAGCCGGGACGTCCTGCTGACACTGACGCGTTTCCTGCACTCCATCGCCATGAAGGGCGCGCTCACCTGACCCGGCGCGGCCGACCGGCCCCTCGAACCCACACTCCCGACCCACACTTCTGTTGCGGAGCGACACTGTGACGCCTGAACGCCACTCCCTGACCGGAACGGGCGACCCCCTGCTCGAACCGCCGCCCGGCTGCCCCGCCCACGGCCTCGGGCCAGGCGGCCTGCACCGGCTGCACGAGGCGGACGACCTGGAAGAGCTGTACGAGAAGCTGCGCGAGCAGCACGGGCCGGTGGCGCCGGCGCTGCTCCACGACGACGTACCGATGTGGGTGGTCCTCGGGCACGCCGAGAACCTGCACATGGTGAGCACGCCCGCCCAGTTCTGCCGCGACAGCCGTATCTGGACCCCGCTCAACGAGGGCATGGTCAAGCCAGACCACCCGCTCATGCCGCACATCGCCTGGCAGCCCATCTGCTCCCACGCCGAGGGCGAGGAGCACAAGCGGCTGCGCGGCGCGGTCACCAGCGCCATGTCCGGCATCGACTACCGGGAACTGCGCCGCCACATCAAGCGGTACACCCAGCGCCACGTCAACCGGTTCTGCGAGGAGGGCCGCGCCGACCTCGTCAGCCAGTTCGCCGAGCACCTGCCGATGGGCGTGATGTGCCATCTCCTCGGCATGCCGGACGAGTACAGCGACCGGATGGTGGAGGCCGCCCGCGACACCCTCAAGGGCACCGAGACGGCGATCGCCAGCCACGCCTACGTCATGGACGCCCTGGACCGCCTCACCACCGCCCGCCGGGCCGAGCCCGCGGACGACATCGCCGGGCGGCTGGTCACCCACCCGGCCGGGCTCACCGACGACGAGGTCAGGGAGCACCTGCGGGTGGTCCTCCTGGCCGCCTACGAGGCGACCGTCAACCTCATCAGCAACGTGCTGCGCGTGGTGCTCACCGACCCAGGCTTCCGGGCCCAGCTCAGCGGCGGCCAGATGACGGTGCCCGAGGCGGTCGAGCAGTCCCTGTGGGACGAGCCGCCGTTCAGTACCGTCTTCGCCTACTTCGCCAAGCAGGAGACCGAACTGGGCGGTCAGCGCATCCGAGCGGGCGACGGGCTGCTGCTCGGCATCGCGCCGGGCAACGTCGACCCGCGCATCCGGCCCGACCTGGCCGCGAGCATGCAGGGCAACCGCGCACACCTGGCCTTCGGCGGCGGCCCGCACGAGTGCCCCGGCCAGGACATCGGGCGTGCCATCGCCGACGCCGGGATCGACGCGCTCCTGATGCGGCTGCCGGACGTCCAGCTCGCCTGCGACGAGGACGAGCTGCGGTGGCGGTCGTCGATCGCGTCCCGGCACCTGGTGGAGCTGCCGGTGCACTTCGAGCCCAAGGCGCAGCAGGACATCAGGCAGCAGCCGAGCCACGCCCCGGCCCCGGCGCAGCGCACCGCCTGGCACGTCGGCATCCCGCGACCGGAGAGCCGGCCCGAACCGCAGGTTCCCTCCTACCCGCCGGAGCCCGTGTCGGTGACGGCCGCGCGGCCCCAGCCGGTGCCGGAGCAGCCGCGTCCCCGAGGCGCCTGGCGGCGCTTCCTGACCTGGTGGCGCGGCTACTGAGGGCCGGCGGCCCAGTCCTCGTACGCCGTCCAGGCACCGAGTGACCGTCCGCTGCGGAAGCGGTGCTCCCGCCCCGTGACCGGATCGGTGAACCCCAGCTCCCGCGCCAGCAGTTGCAGCGGGCGCCGGAAATCACCGGCCGGCACGGGGGCGGTCACCTCGGGGTAGAGGGGGTCGCCGAGGATCGGCACCCCGAGCGCGGTCATGTGCACGCGCAGCTGGTGGGTCTGGCCGGTGCCGGGCACCAGCCGGTACCGGCCCAGCCCGAGGCCGGCGCCCGGCCGGTGCCCGATCAGCTCGACGCGGCTCACGGCGTTCGGCTCGCCCTCGACCTCCTGGGCGGCCAGCACCCCGCGTTCCTTGAGGATCCGGCTGCGTACGGTCCTGGGAAGGGCGAGCGCGGGGTCGTACGGGGCCACGGCCTCGTACTCCTTGCGGACCAGCCGGTCGCGGAACAGGCCCTGGTACGCGCCGCGCTCCTCGGGGCGCACCGTGAACAGGACCAGTCCGGCGGTGAGCCGGTCCAGGCGGTGTGCGGCACCGAGCGCCGGGATGCCCAGCTCGCGCCGGAGCCGGGCGAGCGCCGTCTCGGTGACGTGGCCGCCGCGCGGGGTGGTGGCCAGGAAGTGCGGTTTGTCGGCGACGACGATGTGCTCGTCGCGGTACACGACCTCCACCGGGAAGGGCACCGGTACCTCGGCGGGCAGGTCGCGGTGGAACCACACGAACATCCCGGGCTCGTACGGCGCGTCCCCCGGCACCGCCCGCCCGTCCGCCCCCACGAACCGTCCCGCGTCGAACATCCCGTCGACGACGCCGGCCCCCGCGCCGGACAGCCGCTCCGCCAGGTGTTCGCGCACCGTGGACCAAGGCCCCCCGGCCGCGGGCAGCCGCACCCGCACCGCGTCGATGCCGTCGCGCTGCGGGAGGGGCGAGGGCGGGGGAGGGGTACGGCGTCTCATCGCCTGCCAGCGTACGAGGCGGTGGCCGGCGCCGGAAACCGCCTGGCCGCCGGCCGGCCGCGTTGGCAGGATGCGGCCCATGCCCTATCTGACACGCCCGGTCCTTCCCGCGGGCTCCCTCTCCCGTACCCCGCAGCCCACGGTCGCCACCGGTGACGGGTTGGTACTGCGCCCGTGGCGCACCGAGGACGCGCCCGCGGTGCACGCGGCCTTCCAGGACCCGGTGATGCACCGGTGGCACATCCGCGCCGCCGACTCCGAGGAGGAGGTGCGCGGCTGGATCACCGAGTGGCAGCAGGGCTGGGCCCGCGAGCGGAACGTCCAGTGGGCCGTCGCCGACGCGGCCGACGACCGGCTCCTCGGCCGGGTCGCCCTCCGTGAGGTCCAGCTCGGCGACGGGGGGGGCCGAGGTCGCCTACTGGACCACGGCCGCGGCCCGCGGCCGCGGCGTCGCCGCCCGCGCCACGAACACACTCGCCCGCTGGGCCCTGGACGAGATCGGCTTCCAGCGCCTGGAACTCACCCACGCCGTCGCCAACGAGGCCTCCTGCCGGGTCGCCCTCAAGACGCGCTTCGCCCTGGAGGGCACCAAGCGCAGCGCCCTGGTGCACTCCGACGGCTGGCACGACATGCACCTGCACGCACGCGTACGCGGCGACTGAGGCGCGGCCCGGACAAGCCGACGCGAGCGGCACGTGGCCGGCGTCCGGTGGCCCGCCACGGTGCCGCGTGCGTACGTGGGGGCCCGGGCCGGCGTGGGCCCCGGCGCCGCGCAGGCGGGGACTCGCGGCCCCGTGCGGCTACGCGGCCGGGGCGGCGCCCTCCTGCTCGGCCTCGATGCGTGCGTTCCAGTCCCGCTTCGAGGCCTGCCAGCCGTCCTCGTTGTGTCCGAGGCGCCAGTACCCGGAGATGGAGAGGCTCTCTCGGGGGATCTCGCGCTCCACCCGGAGGAACCTGCGCAGTTCCTTCACGCAGGCCGCCTCGCCGTGTACGAAGGCGTGCACCCGGCCGTCGGGGAAGTCCAGGCCCCGCACGGCCTCGACCAGGGCCTGGCCCACCGGACGGTCGCCGCGGTGCAGCCAGACGACGTCCACGTCGGAGTCGATCTTCTGTTCCTCCTGGGGACCGTGGACCTCGATGAAGGCGAAGGCGCGGGTGCCGTCGGGCAGCGCCTCCAGGGACCGGGCGATCGCGGGCAGCGCGCTCTCGTCGCCGGCGAGCAGGTGCCAGTCGGCGGTGGGGTCGGGGGCGTAGGCGCCGCCGGGGCCCACGAAGCGAACGGTCTCGCCCGGCCGGACACGCTTCGCCCAGGGGCCGGCCAGGCCCTCGTCCCCGTGGATCACGAAGTCCAGGGTCAGCTCGCGGAGTTCGGGCTCCCAGTGGCGCACCGTGTACGTCCGGGTCACCGGCCACTGGCCGCGGGGGAACTCCTCGCGGATCCGCTCCATGTCGAAGGGCTCCGGATAGGTCACCCCCTCGGCGGGGAACAGCAGCTTCACATAGTGGTCGGTGCAGGTGTCGGCCGGCAGCCCGGCGAGTTCCTCGCCGCCGAGCACCACGCGCTGCATGTGCGGGGTCAGCCGCTCGGTGCGGACGACCTGCGCGGTGTGCGGCTTAGGCGGCTTTCGTCCCGGACTGTCTGCCATGACGGCCTCCCTGCTCCCTACGTGAGGGTTCCCTGACTTAGGTATACCTAAGTTAGCATCCCCGCCCCACTTGCCGCGTCGTGGAGGAAGGATCCATGGCGCGACCGCGCGCAGAGTACGACTTCCCCTCGCGGGGGCTCCGATTCAACGCGCGGCCGTCGCCCCCCCCGGCGGGCCGCACGGCTCAGGCCGTGAGCGTCGTGAGCAGCCGCCGCAGTGATCCGCCCAGGCCCCAGCGGTCCGCCAGCGCGTCCAGCGCCGCGGCGTCGTGCGGGGCGCGGGGCAGTGCGGTGCCGACGTCCGGCAGCGGGACGTCGTCGGCGACCCGGACGACCTTCGGAGCGACCGCGAGGTACGGCCGGGCCTCGGTCAGCCGCTTGCGCTGCGAGGGTGTGAGCTTCGCCCTCGGGTCGTCGACGGCCGCCTGGATCCCGGCCAGGTCCCCGAACTCGGCGAGCAGCTTGGCCGCCGTCTTCTCGCCGATGCCCGCCACACCCGGCAGGCCGTCGCTCGGGTCGCCCCGCAGCAGTGCCAGATCGGCGTATCCGCGGCCGTCGACGCCGTACTTCTCGCGCAGTGCGGCCTCGTCGGTGAGGGCCAGGGTGCCGACGCCCTTGAGCGGATACAGCACGCGCACGCCCCGGGCGTCGTCGACCAGCTGGTACAGGTCCCGGTCGCCGGTGACGATGTCGACCGGGCCCGTCGCCCGCGCGGTGTAGGTGCCGATGACGTCGTCGGCCTCGTACCCCGGCACGCCGACGCGGGCGATGCCGAGCGCGTCGAGGACGGCCTCGATGACCGGCACCTGCGGGGAGAGGGTGTCGGGCACCTCCTCGGTGTCCGGACCTTCCGGGGTCTCCTCGGCGACGCGGTGCGCCTTGTAGGTGGGGATCAGCTCCACCCGCCAGTGCGGGCGCCAGTCGGCGTCCATGCAGGCGACCAGGTGGTCGGGCCGGTGGTCCCTGACCAGCCGGTCGATGAAGTCGAGGAGCCCGCGCACGGCGTTCACGGGCGTGCCGTCGGGCGCCTTCACGGAGTCCGGCACGCCGAAGTAGGCGCGGAAGTAGAGGGAGGCGGTGTCGAGAAGCATCAGTCGTCCGGTCACGCCTCGCATCATGCCGCAGCTCATGTGGCGAGGAGATGGAGGATGTGTGAACTGGGTCACTCATGTGTTTGGGTCGGGGTGATCAGGGCAGGCGCGCACCCGGGCCGAAGCTGGTTGATGCGTTCAACTGTTAGCGAGTCTTCGTATCAGCGATGTCGTATCAGCGAGTCTTCACGCCCGCTTCCCTGTCCCCGATGCAAGAGGTAAGCGTGTCAGCCAGGCTAGAGGCCGAAAACCTGTACAAGGTCTTCGGCAAGAAACCGGACCAGGCAGTCGAACGACTGCGCCAGGGGGCCGACCGGGAGGAACTGCGCGCCGGCGGCACCACGGCCGCCGTCATCGACGCCTCCTTCACCGTGGAACCCGGCGAGATCTTCGTGGTCATGGGCCTGTCCGGGTCCGGCAAGTCCACGCTCCTGCGTATGCTCAACGGTCTGTCGGAGCCGACCGCCGGGCGCGTCCGCTTCGGCGGACAGGACCTGACCGAACTCAGCGACCGCGGACTGCGCGAGGTCCGCTCCAAGCAGATCAGCATGGTCTTCCAGCACTTCGCGCTCTTCCCGCACCGCAGCGTCCGTGACAACGCTGCCTACGGTCTTGAAGTGCAGGGCGTGCCCCGCGCCGAGCGCGAACGCCGCGCCGACGAGGCGCTCGCCCTGTGCGGCCTGGCCGGCTGGGAGAAGTCCTGGCCCGACGAGCTGTCCGGCGGTATGCAGCAGCGTGTCGGCCTCGCCCGCGCGCTCGCCACGGACGCCGACCTGCTGCTGATGGACGAGTCCTTCAGCGCCCTCGACCCGCTGATCCGCCGCGACATGCAGGACCAGCTGCTCGACCTGCAGAAGACCCTGAAGAAGACCATCGTCTTCATCACCCACGACCTGAACGAGGCCATGCGCCTGGGCGACCGCATCGCCATGATGCGCGACGGCCGGATCGTGCAGATAGGCACCGCGCAGGACATCCTGATGGACCCCGCCAACGAATACGTCGCCTCCTTCACCAAGGACGTCGACCGTTCCCGCGTGCTCACCGCCGGCTCCGTCATGGAGACGGAGCTGCGTGGCGACGAGGCCGACTGCGGCTGCGAGACCGCCACGCCCGCCACGCCGTTCGCGGAACTGTGCGCGATCAGCGCCCGCGTGTCCCACTCGGTGGCGGTGCTCGACGCCGACCGCCGGCTGGTCGGCGTCGTCCCGGCCCGGCGGCTCGTCGGCTTCCTCGGCGACGACGAGGACACCGTCCCCGGCGTCTGCGACACCCCGCGGGACAAGGGCGGCGAGAAGGTGATGTCCCGTGCCTAGGATTCCTCTCGGTGACTGGGTCAACAGCACCGTCGACTGGCTGCTCGACAACGTCTCCTGGCTCTTCACCTTCCTGAAGAGCCTCTTCACCGGCGCCTACGACGGCATCAACGCCGTCCTCCAGGCCCCCGAGCCGCTGCTGCTGGCCGGCATCTTCGCCGTGGTGGCCTTCTGGCTGCGCGGCACGGTCGCCGGTGTCCTCTCCTTCGTCGGGTTCGCCTTCATCGACTCCATGGGTCTGTGGGAGAACGCGATGGTGACCCTGGCGCTGCTGCTGGTCGCCACGATCATCGCCCTGGTGGTCTCGGTGCCGGTGGGCATCTGGGCGGCCCGCTCCGACCGGGTGAGCGCCGTCGTCCGGCCGGTCCTGGACTTCATGCAGACGCTGCCCGCGATGATCTACCTCATCCCGGCGATCCTGTTCTTCGGAACCGGCTCCGCCCCGGGCATCGTGGCCACCCTGATCTTCGCGCTCGCCCCGGGCGTGCGCATGACCGAGCTCGGCATCCGCCAGGTCGACAAGGAACTGGTCGAGGCCGCCGAGGCCTTCGGCACCACCCCCCGCAACACGCTGCTGCGGGTCCAGCTCCCGCTAGCACTGCCCACGGTGATGGCGGGCGTCAACCAGGTCATCATGCTCGGCCTGTCCATGGCCGCGATCGCCGGCATGGTCGGCACCGGCGGCCTGGGCGGCGACGTCATGGAGTCCATCGGCCAGCTCAACGTCGGTCTCGGCGCCGAGGCCGGTGTCGCCATCGTGATCCTCGCGATCTACCTGGACCGCATGACCAGCGCGCTGGGCACGCACGTCTCGCCGCTGGGCCGCCGCGCCGCCGCCAAGGCCCGCGCCGCGAAGGGACTGAAGATCTGGTCCTACCGGCCGCAGCCCCAGGTCGCCGTGATCGGCATCGTGATCCTCGGCCTGGTGGCCGGCGGCATGGGCATCTTCGGCGGCAAGGCCGACGACTCCCAGACGGTCGCCGGTGGCAAGAACGTCGGCGAGGGCAAGAAGGTCTCCATCGGCTACATCCCCTGGGACGAGGGCGTCGCCTCGACGTTCCTGTGGAAGGAGATCCTCGAACAGCGCGGCTTCGAGGTCGAGGCCAAGCAGTTCGAGGCCGGCCCGCTGTACACGGCGCTCGCGCAGGGCAACATCGACTTCCAGACCGACTCCTGGCTGCCGACCACCCACGAGCAGTACTGGAAGAAGTACGGCAAGCAGCTCGAGGACCTCGGTTCCTGGTACGACGAGACGTCGCTCGAGCTGACCGTCCCGGCGTACATGAAGGACATCGACTCCCTCGCGGACCTCAAGGGCAAGGCCGGTCTCTTCGACGGCAAGATCACCGGCATCGAGCCCAGCGCCGGTGAGACGCACCTGCTCAAGACCAAGATCCTCAAGGAGTACGGTCTCGACAAGGAGTACAAGGTCGTCGACAGCTCCACGCCGGCGATGCTGGCCGAGCTGAAGCGGGCCTACAGCAAGCAGGAGCCGATCGTCGTCCCGCTCTGGTCCCCGCACTGGGCGTACAACGACTACGACCTGAAGAAGCTGAAGGACCCGAAGGGCGCCTGGGGCAAGGGCGACGCCGTGCACACGCTGTCGCGCAAGGGCTTCTCGGACGACAACCCGGTCGTCACCAAGTGGCTCAAGGACTTCTCGATGACCGAGAAGCAGCTCACCAGCCTCGAGGCCGAGATCAACAAGGCCGGCAAGGGCAACCAGCAGGACGCCGTCCGCACCTGGCTCAAGTCGAACCCCGGCGTGGTCGACAAGCTCGCCCCGGTCCAGGGCGGCTCCGGCACCACCCCGGCCGAGGCCGAGCGCCCGCTGGACATCGCCTGGTTCCCCTGGGACGAGGACATCGCCGTCACCTACCTGTGGAAGAACGTCCTGGAGCGGCGCGGCTACGAGCTGAACCTGAAGCAGATGGAGGTCGGCCCCGTCTACAGCGGCCTCGCCACCGGGGACCTCGACCTCAACTTCGACGCCTGGTTGCCGTACGCCCAGAAGAACTACTGGGACAAGCACAAGAACGACCTCACCGACCTGGGCACCTGGTACGAGCCGACCTCCCTGGAGATCGCCGTCCCCTCGTACGTGAAGGACGTCAAGTCCCTCGCGGACCTCAAGGGCAAGGCCGACCTCTTCGACGGGAAGATCATCGGCATCGAGCCGGGCACCGGTGAGATGCAGCTGCTCAAGAACGAGGTCATGCCGGGTTACGGCCTGGAGGACGAGTACAAGGTCGTCGACGGCTCCACGCCGGCGATGCTGGCCGAGCTCAAGCGCGCCCTCGCCAAGAAGGAGCCGGTCGCGGTCACTCTCTGGTCGCCGCACTGGGCGTACAGCGAGTACGAGCTGACCAAGCTGAAGGACCCCAAGAAGGCCTTCGGCGAGGGCAACACGATCCGCACCATCTCCAGCAAGGCGTTCCCCGAGCAGTACCCGAAGCTCACCGAGTGGATCAAGGACTTCCACATGACCGAGGACGAGCTCGGCACCCTGGAGGCCGAGATCAAGAACCGCGGTCAGGGCCAGGAGGAGGAAGCCGTGGCCGCCTGGCTGAAGGAGCACCCGGACATGGTCGAGCGGATGACCCCGCAGTAGCGCGAAGACCGGCACGGACGCCCCGTGCCGACCACCCCGAGGGGTGGACCCGACGGCGTCTCCCGACGGAGCGCGGTCCGGGTCCGCCCCTCCGGTCGTCTCATGCCGGGACACGGTAAGGATTCGGCCAACCACGGAGCGCCAACCCCCTGCCTGAACTGGCTCCACCGAGGCGCGAGGGGCTGGCGGGAACATGGAGGGCCGCCCGCGCCTTGAACCGGTAAGGCGTCCGGCGCGGTGGACGGGAGGCCCGTGGGATGGCGAGAACTGTGAGGTCGCGGCCACCGCGGCATGACGTCGATGTGACGGCCGCATGAAACGGTTTGCCGAACATGCGTAGGGTGCAGAGAACTCATCAGGAGAACGGTGCCCCGTTCGGGGCACGGCGACCGGACGACGACGGGTGAAGGAGGGAGCCGGAGCGATGGGCGACCACAAAGATCAGCACCTCCGGGTGGGCGCGGCCGTACGGCGCCGGCGCCGGGCCCTCGAGCTCACCCTCGCCGTGGTGTCCGAGCGCAGCGGCCTGTCCGTGCCCTTCCTGAGCCAGATCGAGAACGACCGGGCGCGGCCCAGCCAGAGTTCCCTGGAGAAGGTGGCCGACGCCCTGCGCACCACAGCCGTGGAGCTGCTCGCCGCCGCCGACCCCGCGTGCAGCGTGGACGTGGTCCGCGCCGAGGACCCCGATCCCGAGCTGGCGCCCAGGGTGCGTTCCCTGGTGCGCGGGCACCACCAGATGCACGCCTCCGAGTTCACCGGCGACCACGACGCGGGCCGGGAACTGCAGTACCGCAACGACCAGTTGATGTTCGTCACCGAGGGAGCGGTGGAGATCGAGGCCGAGGGGCGCGCCTACCGGCTGGGGCGCGGCGACACGCTGTACCTCACCGGCGGGGTGCGGCACCGGTGGCGGGCCACGGTGCCCGACACCCGGCTGGTCGTGGTCGCCGTCGCCGAGCACATCGAGGCGGTCCGGGACGGGCCTCGCCGGTGAGGGTGTGCCGGTGAGGGTGGTCTCCCTGGTGCCGTCGCTGACCGAGGCGGTGGCCCGTACCGTTCCCGGCGCCCTGGTGGGCGCCACCGACTGGTGCACCCACCCGGCAGGCCTCGACGTCGCACGCGTCGGCGGCACGAAGAACCCGAAGCCCGAGCGGATCGTCGCCCTCGCCCCCGACCTGGTGGTCGCCAACGAGGAGGAGAACCGCGCCCCCGACCTGGACGCCCTGCGCGCGGCCGGTGTCGAGGTGCTGGTGACCGAGGTGCGCACGGTGCCGCAGGCCCTCACCGAGCTCGACCGGGTGCTGGCCGCCTGCGGTGCGCGGTCCCGGCCCCGGTGGCTGGACGACGCGGAGACGGCCTGGTCGGCCCTGCCGCTCCCGCAGCGGCGCCGCACGGCCGTCGTGCCGATCTGGCGCAGGCCCTGGATGGTGCTGGGCCGCGAGACCTTCGCGGGCGACGTGCTGGCCCGCCTCGGCGTCGGCCACCTGTACGCCGATCACGCCGAGCGCTACCCGAAGATCCCGGTCGAGGAACTGCGGGCGGCCCGCCCGGACGTCGTGGTCCTGCCCGACGAGCCGTACCGCTTCACCGCCGCCGACGGCCCGGAGGCCTTCCCCGGCCTGCCCTGCGCCCTCGTCGACGGGCGGCACCTCACGTGGTACGGGCCGTCGCTGGCCGAGGCGCCCCGGGTACTGGGCGCGGCCCTGCGAGCAGCGCGCCGCTGACCACGCCGCGCGCGGTGTGCACGGCGGCGACGGCCCAGGCGACGACGAGGACGGCGTACAGGACCACGGTGAGTCCGTCGTAGGCGGCGAGCCCCGTGTGCCGTGCCAGCGCCGCCGAGCCGGTGACACAGGTGCCCACCGGGAAGGTGAACGACCACCACGTCATCGAGAAGCCCATGCCCTCCCGGCGGGCCCGCACGACGTGCGCGGTGGCGAGACACAGCCACATCAGCGCGAAGCCCATCACGGGAACGCCGTACAGGACGACGAGCGCCCCGAAGCCCTCCGCGTGCGGGTCCGGCACGACCCCCGGGGCCACGTCCGCGAACTTCCCCACGGCGGTGGTCGACTGCCCGAGCGGTCCCAGCACCAGGAACAGCGACGGGGTGAGCGCGAGCGGCAGCGGACCGCCGGTGAGCAGCCGACCGAAGATAACCGGCAGCGTCACCAACGTCGCCAGCAGGCTCACCCCGAACATCGCGACACAGGCGAGCAGCAGGGTCTGGCGGGGCTGCCCCGGCGGGAGGTGCGGGACCAGCAGCGGCCCGACGGCCGCGGACACCATCGGCGCGACGAGCGGCAGCAGCCACACCGGACTGGCCTGACCCGGCTCCATCCGGTGGCGTACGGCCATCAGGTACGGCACGGCGACCGCCGCGGCCAGCCCGATGACCGTACCGGCGCTGAACAGCACGGCGTCCAGGGCGACCGCGGCGGAGGTGCCGATCCAGTCCCGCCCGACGGTCAGCGCGCCGCCGCCGACGGCCAGCAGGGCCATCGACAGACAACCGTAGAAGGGAGCCGCCGCCGGGTCCAGCAGATGGGCGCGGGCCTGGTCGCGGTGGTGGAGCCAGTGCAGGGACCGGGCCACCAGCAGGACCGCCAGCAGGACGAGGGACAGTGCCCAGACCGTGGTGCAGACGGCGCCCAGCCCGGGTACCTGCCGGGGGAGCGCGGCCCCCGCGGTACCGACGATGGCGGTGCCCATGACGCAGGAGTACCAGTTCGGCCCGAGATGACGGACGGACGGGACACGCCGGGCCGGGGCGACGGGAGACAGGGGCTGGGCTGCGGTGACCATGCGACCACGATCTCGAGGACAGACGCCCCTGACCAGGGACCATGTCCCTATGAGGGCATAAGCTGGAGTTATGAGCAGTAGCACGGGAGGCACGGGCGGGCCGGGCGGGCCGGGCGGGCTGGACGGGCCGGGACGGCACGCGGCGGGCTCGCTCGCCCACCGGGTACCGGATCTCGGAGCCATGGAGCTGCTGCTGGCGGTGGCGCGCCTGGGCAGCCTCGGCGGGGCTGCGCGCGAACTGGGCATCACGCAGCCGGCCGCCAGCAGCCGCATCCGCTCGATGGAGCGCCAGCTGGGGGTGGCCCTGGTGGACCGTTCGCCGCGAGGCTCCCGGCTCACCGATGCGGGCGCGCTGGTCACGGACTGGGCGCGCCGCATCGTGGAGGCGGCCGAGGCGTTCGACGCGGGCGCGCAGGCGCTGCGGGACCGACGGGACTCGCGGCTGCGGGTGGCGGCGAGCATGACGATCGCCGAGTACCTGCTGCCGGGGTGGCTGGTCGCCCTGCGCACCCAGCTGCCGGACACGGCGGTGTCGCTGCACGCCGGGAACTCGACGGTGGTGGCGGAGCGACTGCTGTCCGGCGAGGCCGACCTGGGCTTCGTGGAGGGGGTGAGCGTCCCGGCGGGCCTCGACTCGGCCGTCATCGCCCACGACCGGCTGATCGTCGTGACCGCGCCGGGTCACCCGTGGGCCCGCCGCCGGCGCCCGCTCGCGGCGACGGAACTGGCGGCAACCCCGCTGATCCTGCGGGAGAAGGGCTCGGGCACCCGGCAGGTCCTGGACGCG
The DNA here is from genome assembly GCF_055564775.1 of Streptomyces sp. NPDC028991. Taxonomy (NCBI): domain Bacteria; kingdom Bacillati; phylum Actinomycetota; class Actinomycetes; order Kitasatosporales; family Streptomycetaceae; genus Streptomyces; species Streptomyces sp. NPDC028991. Next base: position 60,583 of record NZ_JBVHVP010000007.1, read on the forward strand.
GCCCTGGGCGGTCTGGCCCGCCCCCTGATCGAACTGTCGTCGACCACCGCGGTGAAGGCCGCGGCCGTGAGCGGCGCCGGCCCGTCCGTCCTCAGCGAACTCGCCGTGGGTGAGGAGCTCGCCACCCGGCGCCTGGTGAGCGTGCCCGTGTCGGACGTCGCCCTGGCCCGCGACCTGCGCGCGGTGTGGCCCACCGGCCACCGCCCGACGGGCCCCGCGCGGCAACTGCTGTCGCTGACGCGGGCGTAGGCTCGCCGGCCGGGTCGGGCGGCGTGTCCCGGCCGGGTCGGGCGGCGTGTCCCGGCCGGGTCGGGTGGCGTGTCCCGGCCGGGTTGGGTGGTGTGCCCCGGCCGGGTTGGGTGGCGTGTCCCGGCCGGGTCGGGTGGTGTGCCCCGGCCGGGTCCGGCGGCGTGCCCCAGCCGGGCGGGGCGCAGGCGAGCGGCCGGGCGCGTTGCCGGGCTGGGGCTGGAGGCGGGGCTGGGGCTGGAGGCGGGGCTGGAGCTGGGGCTGGGGCTGGAGCTGGAGGCGGGGCTGGGGCTGGGGCTGGAGTTGGAGTTGGAGCTGGAGGCGGGGCTGAAGCTGGAGTCGGAGCTGGGGCTTGGCTGGGGTTGGGCCGAGAGGGAAGCCGGGATGAGGTGCCGGGGCCCGGGCGCCGGGGTGCCGGGGTCCGGCATGGCCCGTGCCGTCGCGGGACCGGGCGTCTCAGGAGGGTCCCGCCGCCTCCACCAGTGCGCGCATCACCCGCGCGTCCTCGCCCATCTCCGGATGCCACTGCACGCCGAGGACCCAGCCCGGCCCCGACGGCAGCTCCAGGGCCTCCACGGTGCCGTCCGCGGCGTGTGCCGACGCGACCAGACCGGTGCCGATCCGGTCCACCGCCTGGTGGTGATAGGTCGGCACGAACAGCTCCTCGGACACGATCCCCGCGTACAGCGACCCCGGAACCGGCTTGACCGGATGGCCGCCGAACACGCCCACCACCTCGGCGTGGCCCTCGATGTGCTGGACGAGGGTTCCGCCCAGGGCGACGTTGAGCAGTTGCATGCCCCGGCAGATGCCCAGGAGCGGGACGCGCGCGGCCAGGGCGGCCTCGATGAGCGCCAGCTCCCACGTGTCCCGGGCCCGGGCGGGCGGGCCGGTGCGCGGGCCCGGTTCGGCGCCGTAGCGGACCGGCTCCACGTCCGGGCCGCCCGCGATCACCAGCCCGTCGAGGCGGGCGACGGTGGCGGCGGCGTGCTCCGGTACGTCCGGCGGGAGCATCGCGGCCAGTCCGCCCGCCCGCTGCACGAGCCGCGGATAACCGGCCGGCAGCAGCGCCGCCTCCAGCTCCCACACGCCCCAGCGCGCCCCGGACTCCAGGTACGTGCTGACGCCGATCAGGGGCCTGCCCGCCATCCGACCTCCCGGTGAGGATCATCAATGGGTTGCCTTCATACCTTTGCCGTGCCACACCGTCACGGCAAGACGCCCACGAGCGGAACACCTATGGACCGGACACCTATGGACCGGACACCTATGGACCGGACACCTACGGACCGGACGCTCACCCGCGGGACACTCACGCCAGGAACCCGCGCAGGAGCGCCGCCGTCCCCGCGCAGTGCTCGCGCGTGATCTCGCGTGCCCCGTCCGCGTCCCCGTCGAGCACGGCCTCCACCAGCGCGGTGTGCTGCCGCTGGGAGTGCTCCAGGTTGCGCACCAGCAGCGGGATGCAGTCCAGCAGGTCGTTGAGGGTCGCGCGGACGGCCGCGTACTGTGCCGCCAGCGCCGGTGAGCCGCACAGGTCCGCGAGGGTGAGATGCAGCCTCGTGTCCAGCCGGCGGTACTCCGCCAGCGGCGCTTCCCGCGTGCCGGCCAGCGCCTCGCGCAGCCGCCCCGCCTCCGCTTCCGCCGGCCCGTGCGCCGCGCACAACCCGGCCGCGCCCACCTCCAGCACCTCCCGGAAGCGCAGCACGTCCTCGAGGTCGACCCCGGCGACCCGGCGCCGCAGCTCGTCCTCGCCGCCCGCGTCCGCACGCGGCAGCACGAACGTTCCGCCGTACCGGCCGCGGCGGGCCTCCACCAGACCCTGGTCCTGGAGCACCCGCAGCACCTCGCGCAGTGTCACCCGGCTGATCCCCAGCCGCTCCGCCAGCTCCCGCTCGGCCGGCAGCCGCTCGCCCTCCGAGACCAGGCCCAGCCGGACGACCTGGAGGATCTGCTCCAGCGCCTCCTCGAAGCCGTTGCCCGCCCGCACCGTCCGCAGCACCGGTGCGAGCCGGTCCGTCACGCTCCCGCCGGTTTCCTCCGGCATACGGCCGCGCCCCCTTCCCAAGCAATGGTTTCCGGCAATACCTTATGGCTCCCGGCCAGAAGGAGGCTCTCCCCGTGCCAGACCGCACACCCCCGCTCGCGGTCGAGGAACTGCACGCCCTCGTCGCCGCCGGTGACATAGACACCGTCGTCCTGGCCTTCCCCGACATGCAGGGCCGCCTCCAGGGCAAGCGGTTCGCCGCGCGCTTCTTCCTCGACGAGGTCCTCCGGCACGGTACCGAGGGCTGCAACTACCTCCTCGCCGTGGACGCCGACATGAACACCGTCGACGGCTACGCGATGTCCTCCTGGGACCGCGGCTACGGCGACTTCGCCATGCACGCCGACCTGGCCACCCTGCGCCGCCTGCCGTGGCACGAGGGCACCGCGCTGGTCGTCGCCGACCTCGCCTGGGAGGACGGCTCACCGGTCCTCGCCGCGCCCCGCCAGATCCTGCGCCGCCAACTGGAGCGCCTCACCGGCCACGGGTACACCGCCCGGGCCGGCACGGAGCTGGAGTTCATCGTCTTCCGGGACACCTACGAACAGGCCTGGGACGCCGGCTACCGCGGCCTGACCCCGGCCAACCAGTACAACGTCGACTACTCGGTCCTCGGCACCGGCCGCGTCGAACCCCTGCTGCGCCGCATCCGCAACGAGATGGCCGGCGCCGGCCTCGCCGTCGAGTCCGCCAAGGGCGAGTGCAATCCCGGCCAGCACGAGATCGTCTTCCGCTACGACGAGGCCCTGGTCACCTGCGACCAGCACGCGGTCTACAAGACCGGCGCCAAGGAGATCGCCGCCCAGGAGGGCATGTCCCTCACCTTCATGGCCAAGTACAACGAGCGCGAGGGCAACTCCTGCCACATCCACCTCTCCCTCGCCGACGCCGACGGCAACGGCGCCATGGCCGGTGACGGGGAAGGCGGCATGTCGGAGGTCATGCGGCACTTCCTCGCCGGACAACTGGTGGCACTGCGCGAGTTCTCCCTCCTCTACGCCCCCCACATCAACTCGTACAAGCGCTTCCAGCCCGGCTCCTTCGCCCCGACCGCCGTCGCGTGGGGCCACGACAACCGCACCTGCGCCCTGCGCGTCGTCGGCCACGGCCGCTCGCTCCGTTTCGAGAACCGGCTCCCCGGCGGCGACGTCAACCCGTACCTCGCGGTGGCCGGCATGGTCGCGGCCGGACTGCACGGCGTCGAGCAGCGGCTGGAGCTGCCCGAGCCCTGCGCCGGCAACGCCTACACCGCCGACTACGCACACGTCCCCACCACCCTGCGCGAGGCCGCCGGGCTCTGGGAGAACAGCACCCTCGCCAAGGCCGCCTTCGGGGACGAGGTCGTCGCCCACTACCGCAACATGGCGCGCGTCGAACTGGACGCCTACGACGCCGCCGTCACGGACTGGGAGCTGCGCCGCTCCTTCGAACGCATGTGAGGCACCGGTTGTCCGACACATCGCCCGACGAACTGCGGGTACTGAACCCCGCCACCGAAGAGATCCTCGCCACCGTCCCCGCCGCCACCGCGGCCGACGTCGACGCCGCCGTGGTACGGGCCGCGCGGGCGCAGACCACCTGGGCCGCCCTCGCCCCCGGCGACCGTGCCCGGCTGCTGCGCCGGTTCGCCACCGCCGTCGACGAGCACCTGGAGGAGCTGGCCCGGCTGGAGGTCCGCGAGGCCGGACACACCATCGGCAACGCCCGCTGGGAGGCCGGCAACGTCCGCGACCTGCTCGACTACGCCGCCGGGGGAGTGGAGCGGCTCACCGGACGGCAGATCCCGGTCGCCGGCGGCCTGGACGTGACGATCCTCGAACCGCTCGGCGTCGTCGGCGTCATCGCGCCTTGGAACTTCCCCATGCCGATCGCGGCCTGGGGCACCGCGCCGGCCCTGGCGGCGGGCAACGCCGTCCTCCTCAAGCCCGCCGAGACGACCCCGCTGACCGCGCTGCGCCTGGCCGAACTGGCCCTGGCGGCGGGTCTCCCCGAGCACCTCTTCCAGGTGCTGCCCGGTCGCGGGCCGGTCGCGGGCGACGCGCTCGTCGAACACCCCGGCGTGGCGAAGATCGTCTTCACCGGGTCGACGGCCGTGGGACGGCAGGTGGCCGCCAAGGGCGCCGCCCTCCTCAAGCCCGTCACCCTCGAACTGGGCGGCAAGAGCCCCAACATCGTCTTCGCCGACGCCGACATCGAAGTCGCCGCGGCGGCCACGCCCATGTCCTTCCTCGACAACTCCGGCCAGGACTGCTGCGCCCGCACCCGCATCCTCGTCCAGCGCACGGTGTACGACCGCTTCCTCGCCCTGCTCGCCCCCGCGATCGAGTCCGTCCTCGTCGGCGACCCGGCCGACGAGCGCACCGACATGGGCCCGCTGATCTCCCGCGCCCAGCTGGACCGCGTCCGCTCCCTCGTCCCCGCCGACGCCGACGGCATCCGCGGCAAGGCCCCCGAGGGCGGCCCCGGCTTCTGGTTCGCGCCCACCGTCCTCACCGGAGTCGACGCGCACGCGCGCGTGGCCGTCGAGGAGGTCTTCGGACCCGTCGCCGTCGTCCTGCCCTTCGACGACGAGGCCGACGCGGTCCGCCTGGCCGACGCCACCGACTACGGACTGTCCGGCTCGCTCTGGACCAGGGACGTCGGCCGCGCCCTGCGCGTGTCGAACGCGGTCCGCGCCGGGAACCTGTCCGTCAACTCCCACTCGAGCGTCCGCTACTGGACGCCGTTCGGCGGGTTCAAGCAGTCCGGCCTCGGCCGCGAACTCGGCCCGGACGCGCTGACCGCCTTCACCGAGACCAAGAACGTCTTCATCAGCAACGTCCCGTCGAGCACGGAGGACCCCGCACAGTGAGCGAAGACATCGTGTGCCGCAGGCTCGTCGGCCGTACCGCCGTCGTCACCGGAGCGGGCAGCGGCATCGGCCTCGCCGCCTCCCGCCGGCTGGCCTCCGAGGGCGCGCACGTCGTCTGCGGCGACGTGGACGAGACCCGGGGCAAGGCGGCGGCCGAGGAGACCGGCGGCATCTTCGTCAAGGTCGACGTCACCGACCCCGAGCAGGTCGAGGCGCTGTTCCAGGCGGCGTACGACACCTATGGCAGCGTCGACGTCGCGTTCAACAACGCCGGTGTCTCGCCGCCCGACGACGACTCCATCCTGGAGACGGGACTGGAGGCGTGGAAGCGCGTCCAGGAGGTCAACCTCACCTCCGTCTACCTGTGCTGCAAGGCCGCCATCCCCTACATGCGGCGCCAGGGCAGGGGGTCCGTCATCAACACCGCGTCCTTCGTGGCCCGGATGGGCGCGGCCACCTCGCAGATCTCGTACACGGCCTCCAAGGGCGGCGTCCTCGCGATGTCCCGTGAACTGGGCGTGCAGTTCGCCCGGGAGGGCATCCGCGTCAACGCCCTGTGCCCCGGCCCGGTCAACACCCCGCTCCTCCAGGAGCTGTTCGCCAAGGACCCGGAGCGGGCCGCGCGGCGCCTCGTGCACATCCCGCTCGGGCGGTTCGCCGAGGCCGAGGAGATCGCCGCCGCCGTCGCGTTCCTGGCCAGCGACGACTCCTCCTTCGTGAACGCCACCGACTTCCTGGTGGACGGCGGGATTTCCGGGGCGTACGTCACACCGCTGTAGATCGCCGCGGGCGGCGTCCTACAGTGCCGGAATGAGCATGACGCCGCCGCCCGGCTGGTACCGCGATCCGTCGGCCCCGCACCAGGAACGCTGGTGGGACGGCACGGCCTGGACGGAGCACCGGCGCGCACCCGGGCCCACCGGGTTCGGAGCGCCCCCGTCCCCCTCCCCGCCCCCGCAGGAGCCCGTCCCCCAGCAGCCGGTGCGGCACCGGCAGCCGATGGACCCGCGGCAGCCCGAGCGGCAGACGCAGCCCGGGCAGGCGTCGACCGTGCCGCTGTTCGCGGGCGGCGGCCCGGGGCAGCGGCGGCCCGCGGGCGGCGGCGGGCGCGGAAAGGCCGTCGCCCTCACCACCACGGCGGCCGTGCTGGTCGCGGCGATCGTCACCGGAGCCCTCGTCCTCGGCGAGGACGACGGCGGCCTCGGGGCCCAGGCCCCGCCGGCCACGGCGACGTCCACCGTCCCGGAACCGGCGAGCGCGACGCCGACCGCCTCACCCACCCCCTCCGAACCCTCCGCCGACGACCCGGCCGTGGTCGAGGACCAGCTCAACGGCGTCACCTTCCCGCTGCCGGACGGATGGGTCCTGCCGAAGTACGTCACCGAGGACGACGTCATGATGACCACGGACGGCACCTACGACTGCCCCGGCGACGGCGGCGTGTGCCGGCACGGTCTGGTCATCTCCCGCACCGTCACCGCGAACGCCGAGTCCTCCCCGAAGGTCCTCGCCGAGCAGGACATCGAGGACGCGGCGGACGACGCCTACGACCGCGACCTGATCGGCAACAAGCCCTTCGGCGGCCTCGAGTCCCACGAGGAGGTGGCGTCCGGGCCGGTCGCGGTCGCCGGACGCGCCGGGTACTACGTGCGCTGGCGGGTGCAGACGGCGAAGGGCCCCGGCGGCTACGTGCAGTCGATGGTGTTCCCCTCCACCGTCGGCACCGAGTCCCCGATCCTCGTCCGCTACGTCTTCGACGCCGGCGAGGACGGGCCGCCGCTCGACGACATGGACCGGATCACCAAGGGCATCCGGCCCGTCGGCGACGCGGACACGGGCGGCGGCGTGGGCAGCGGCATCGGCCCCTCGAACTGACCGGCACGGGCCGCGGCCCGCGGGCCAAGGCCGAGCGCTACAGGGGCCCGCGGGCCAAGGCCGAGCGCTACAGGGGCCCGCGGGCCAAGGCCGAGCGCTACAGGAAGGTGTGCCCCTCGCCCCGGTACGTCGGCACCGTCGCCGTCACCACGTCCCCCTCCACGAGGTGCAGCGCGTCGAACCGCTCACACAGCTCCCCGGCCTTGGCGTGCCGGAACCACACCTTGTCGCCGACGAGGAGGTCGTCGGCGGGCGACCCGAGCAGCGGTGTCTGCACCTCGCCGGCGCCCTCCTGGGGGTCGTAGCGCAGGCCCTCGGGCAGATACGGGACCGGCAGCCGGTCGGCGCCGGGCGCGCCGGAGGCCGGATAGCCGCCGCCGAGGACGGCCACGGCCCCGACCCCCGGCCGCCGTACGACGGGCTGGGCGAACAGCGCCGCCGGACGGCCCCGGAAGGACGTGTAGTTGTCGAACAGCCGCGGCACGTACAGCCCGGACCCGGCCGCGATCTCCGTGACCGCGTCCTCCGCGGCGGTGTGCTGCACGCTGCCCGTGCCGCCGCCGTTGACGAACTCCAGACCGGGCACGACGGCCCGGACCGCCCGCACCACCGCGGCCCGCCGCTCGGCGAGTTCCCGGCGGGCGGCGGCCTGCATCAGCCGCACCGCCCGCGACCGCAGCGGCCGGCCGGCCACCGCGTCCCCGACCCCGGCGACATGACCCTCGTACGCCATGATGCCGACGACCTCGAACCCCGGCCGGCGGACCACCGCGCGGGCCAGGTCGGCGACCTGCGCGGGGGAGTGCAGCGGGGAGCGCCGGGCCCCGACCCGCACCCGCCCGCCGAGCAGCTTCAGCGAGGTGTCCAACTCCAGGCAGACCCGCACGACTTCGCCGCCGCCGTCGCGCGCGGCGTCGATGAGGTTCAGCTGCGCCGGATCGTCGATCATGACGGTCACGGTGGAGGCGAGCTTGGGGTCGGCGGCCAGTTCGGCGTACCGGGCGCGGTCCGCCGAAGGATAGGCGAGGAGCACGTCCTCGAAACCGGAGCGCGCCAGCCACAGGGACTCCGCCAGCGTGAACGACATGACGCCCGCGAAACCGTCCCTGGCCAGGGCACGTTCGAGCAGCGCACGGCAGCGTACGGACTTGCTGGCGACGCGGATCGGCTTGCCGCCCGCGCGGCGGACCAGGTCGTCCGCGTTGGCGTCGAAGGCCTCCAGATCCACGATCGCCACAGGGGCGTCCAGATGGGCGGTGGCCCGGTCGTACCGGGCCCGATCGGCGGCGCGCGCAGTCATGGACGCAGCCTGCCAGACAGGATTACCGCAGGGTAGGGGGACGTTCCGGGCCAATGCCACGGGCACGCGGACTGGTTCCCCGCCGGGCGGGGGCACGCCGTAGAGTGACGCGCACGCACGGTGGAACGGCCCGGGCGGCAGGGCCCGAGGTCCGCGCCGGGATGGCGGTCCACCCGTGCGGGTATGCGTGCCCGGGACGGATCGGTCCGCGCCGGGCCGGGGCGGGAGACCACATCACCGGCCCGCGTCGGAGAACGGGCCGGGCCCGAGGAAGAGGAAACGGGGGGCGCATGAGCACGGAAGCACGCCGCGCCTCCGTCCCCCCGCCCCCCGGGACGCCGCCCCGCCCGGAGACCCCGCCCCGCCCGGAGACCGCGCCCCGGCCCGTTACTCGACCCCGCCCTGAGACGCCGCTCCGGCCGGAGACCCCGCCCCGCCCGGAGACCCCGCTCCGGCCGGAGACTTCGCCCCGCCCCGAGACACCGCCCCGCCGCCCCGACACCCCTCCGCGCGCCGGTACGCCGCCTCACCCGGACGCACCGCCTCGTCCCGGCGTCCAGCCCTACCCGGCACAGGCGTCCTCGGCGCCCGGCCGCGACACGAACGTCCCGCCGCGCCCTACCGCCTGCCGGGGCATCGACGCGCCCTCGGCACCGGAGGACGACGGCGCGCCGGGCCGACACACGGCGATGCCGGAGGCCCGGACGGCCACGTCCAACTCTTCGGACGCCGATCTGCCCGCGCCGGGCGGCCGGGACGCCGGCCCGACCGTGCCGGGCGGCCCAACTGTGCCGGGCGGCCCAACTGTGCCGGGCGGCCCAACTGTGCCGGGCGGCCCAACTGTGCCGGGCGGCCCAACTGTGCCGGGCGGCCCAACCGCGCCGGGCGGCCCAACCGCGCCGGGCGGCCCAACCGCGCCGGACGGCCCAACCGCGCCGGGCGGCCCAACCGCGCCGGACGGGGAAGGCGGCCTGTCCGTGCCGGGCGGCCCGACCGTGCCCGACGGGGAAGGCGGCCTGTCCGCGCCGGGCGGCCGGAACGGCGCCGCCGAGGTGTCCGGCCCCGGTGGCGGAGTCCGGCCCCGGTACCCGCGTTTCCGGCTCGCCGATTCGGGAGGCGCCGACGCCGCGCACCCGCCACCCCGCGCCTCCGCCCGCTTCCCCGACGCGCCGCCGGCCGCCGGTCGCGCGAACCCGGGCGGAAGCGGGACGCCGGAGGCACCGCCCCGCCGTCTCGACGCCCCCGCGGAGAGCCCGTCGGAGACGACCAGGCGCCTGCGCCCGATCCCGGCGGATCCCGTACCGGCGCCCGCACCGGAACCGGGACCCCGAGCGGAGACACGTCGGGAACCTCCGCATCCGCGCCCCCACCCACAGCCGCAACCGCAATCGCATCCGCAACCGCAATCGCATCCGCATCCGCATCCGAGACGCCCGGCACCCGCCCCGCCCTCCGACCCGGCGGCCCCCTTCCCGAGCACCGCCGCCCCCGACCCCGCCTTCTCCTGGAGCGTCCCCGCGGCGCCCGGCGACGGGCGGCCCCGGGTGTCTCTCGGGGAGCCCGAGGGGTACGACGAGCTCGCCCGGCCGCGTCCGCTCGGTGGGCGACTGCGGCCCCAGGCCGTGGCCGCGGCCGTCTGTCTGGTGCTCGGTCTGGGACTCGTCACCGGCGCCGTCACCGGCAGCTGGCTCGCCGGAGACTCCGGGGACGGTGGCGCGCGCGGTGCCTTCGCCGAGGCCGGGGAGCTGTGGCACAGCGTGCCGGTCGACCAGCTGTTCCCGCCCACCGTGCGGGGACAGGGCGCGGGCCCCGGCGGCGCCGACCGCGCCTGGACGCGTGTCGCCGTCGCCCCGGACAGCGACTGCGAGGGCGCCTTCGACCCGCTGCTGGCCAAGGTCCTCGGCCCCGTCGGCTGCCGGCGCCTGCTGCGCGCGACGTACACCGACGCCACCCAGAGCTACGTCACCACCGTCGGCCTGCTCTTCGCCAAGGCCGACGCCGCCGCCATGACCTCGCTGGCGGGCCGGTTCGAGAAGGAGGAGCTCGGCCGCCGGGAGGACCTCATGCCGCTGCCGTACGCCGCGAAGGACACCGTCGCCGCCGGCTTCGGCGCGCCGCAGCGGGCCTCGTGGACCGTCTCCGTCCTCACCGACGCTCCCGTCGTCGTCTACGCCGTGTCCGGCTGGGCCGACGCCCGCGCCGTCGACGAACCGGAGCCCGCCGAACAGGCCATGGAGTCCGGCGCCACGACGGCTCCGGCCCAGGCAGGCCTCGGCCATGAGGCGAAGGGCCTCGCCGACCGCGTCGAACGTGCCCTGCGCAAGAACGTCGGCGCGGCCACGGAGCGCCCGTCGTGACCGCCGCCACCCGCCGCAGGACCGGCGCACTGAGCCTCCTCCTCGCCGCAGCCCTGGTCCTCGTCCCGGCACCCGCCGCGCACGCCGACGGCATCCGTGCCCAGCAATGGGGGCTGGACGCCATGCACACCCAGGAGGCGTGGCGGACCACCAAGGGCGCCGGTGTCACCGTCGCCGTCCTGGACACCGGCGTCGAGGCCGACCACCCCGACCTGACCGGCAACGTCCTCGCCGGCAAGGACCTGGTGGGTTTCGGCGCGAGTGAGGGAGACCGCGCCTGGGCCCGGCACGGCACCGCCATGGCCGGGATCATCGCCGGGCACGGCCACGGCGCCGGCAACGCCGACGGTGTCATGGGGATCGCCCCGGAGGCGAAGATCCTGCCCCTGCGGGTGATCCTGGAGGACGGCGACCCGTCCCGCGCCAAGGCCCGCAAGACCCGCGGCAACGCTCTCGCCGAGGGCATCCGCTGGGCCGCCGACCACGGCGCCGACATCATCAACCTCTCCCTCGGCGACGACTCGGCCTCCGCCCACCCCGAACCCGCCGAGGACGAGGCCATCCAGTACGCCCTGAAGAAGGGCGTGGTCGTCGTCGCCTCGGCCGGCAACGGCGGCGAGAAGGGCGACCACATCTCCTACCCGGCCGCCTACCCGGGCGTGATAGCCGCGACCGCCGTCGACCGCTACGGCACCCGTGCCTCCTTCTCCACCCGCCGCTGGTACGCCACGGTCAGCGCCCCCGGCGTCGACGTGATCATCGCCGATCCCGACCACCGCTACTACGAGGGCTGGGGCACCAGCGCCGCCTCCGCGTTCGTCTCCGGTGCCGCCGCCCTCGTGAAGTCGGCCCACCCCGGCCTCAGCCCGGCCCAGATCAAGGACCTCCTGGAGGACACGGCCCGCAACGCGCCGGCCGAGGGCCGCGACGACTCCCGCGGCTACGGCTTCGCCGACCCCGCCGCCGCCATCGAGGCGGCCCGACGGCTGAAGCCGGAGGGGCTGAAGTCGGCGGCGTACGGAGAGAAGTACTTCGGCTCCGGCCCCGACGCCCCCGCCTCCGACGACGACACCTCCGCCTGGGCGGCCCCGCTGGCCGGCGGCGCGGGCGGCGTCATGATCGTCGCGGCCGTCGTCCTGTGGCGGGGCCGCCGCGGACGCTACGACGACTTCTGATCGGGGTCGGTGTCGCCCGCCCCCGTGAACACGGACACCGCCGCCCGCGCCGCCGCCTCGGTGAGCGAGACACCCGCGGCCTGGGTCGCGCTGCCCCGCGACACCACCGCCACCAGGCGGTCGCGACCGCCCGACGTGACCCGTCCGATGCTGTTGACCACCCACAGCCCGGTGGTGCCGCGCCGCAGCCAGCCGTTCTTCAGCGCCCACCCCGAGCCGTTGCCACTTCCGCCACCGTCGCCACTTCCGCCACCGTCGCCACTCCCGCCACCGTCGCCACTCCCGCCCCCGTCGGCCGCCGCCGACACACCCCACCGCTGACCGTCGGCGATCCGTCCCATCAGCCTTCGCACATAAGCCCGTGAGGCCTCGCTCAGTTCGGAGCCGTCCGCCACGAACACCTGCCGCAGCAGCGTGACCTGGTCGGCGGCCGTGGTCTGCGTCAGCCCCCACAGCGCGCCGCCACCGCCCTCGGTCCGCGTCAGCCCGAAGCGGTCGTTCGCCGCGTCCAGCCCGTCCGCCGCCCCGATCGCACGCCACAGTGCCGACGCCGAGTCGTTGTCACTGCGCTCGATCATGGCGACGGCGTACGACTTCTCGGCCGCGGTCGGCGTGCGCCCCGCGTCCTGTGCCTGCAGCAGCAACGCTGCCAGGATGTCGACCTTGACGATGCTCGCCGTGTCGAAGAGACCCGTGCCGTACGAGGCGCTCTCGCCGCAGTCCGGGTCGAGCACCGCCACCGACACCTCGGCGCCCTCCGGCACTGTCACCGGCGCCATGGCCGCGGCCAGCAGCGCGTGCCGGTCCACGACCGGCTCGACCGTCTCCACCGTTGCCTCCCCGCCCGAGGGTGCCGAGGCCGACGACGATACGGCGCCACCCGCGCCGGGCACGCGCCGGTCTCCCCGTGAGGCCGGTGAGGGGTGCCGTCCACCCCCGGATAGGGTCGGGGACCGTGGCGAACAAGAACATTCCCGACTCCGGCTACTCCGACGACGACGGCTCCGCCGACCCCCGGCTGAGCGCGGCGCTCGCCGCGTGGGCCGAGGACCGCACCGCCCTGGCACCGGTACTGGAGGCGCTCAAGGGCGCCCGGCTGCTCGTGCCGGTGGTGGCCGTCCTCGGCGAGGTCGAGGAGGACGGGAACGGACTGCGCCGTGAGAAGACCAGCGACATGGCCGTACCGACGCTGAAGGCCGGGGACCGTACGGCCCTGCCCGCCTTCACCTCCACCGACTCGCTCGCGCGCTGGGACCCCGGCGCCCGCCCCGTCGCCGTGCCCGTGCACCAGGCGCTGCGGGCGGCCGCGCACGAGAAGGCGGACACGGTCGTACTGGACCTGGCCGGACCGGTGCCGTTCGAGCTGACCGGAGCCGTGCTGCTGGCACTGGCCGAGGGCCGTACGACGACCGACCCGCTCGCCGACCCCGCCGTGGCGGAGGCCGTCCGCGCCGCCGTGGCCGCCGAGCCCGCGGTGTCCCGGGCGCACCTCGGGCCGGGCCGGGCCGACGGCACCCTGGCGCTGCAGCTCGACCCCGACGCCGACCCGGCGAAGGCCGCCCGCGCCGTCGCCGAGCGTCTGGCCGCCGACGAAACGCTGAGGGCCCGCCTGGTGCGCGGCCTCGACCTGGCGCTGCTGCCGGCCGGGGCCACGCCACCGGGCGAGCCCTTGTACGTGCGGGGATAGCGGAGGGGCTCAGCCGTAGACCGGGCCCGTGTACTTCTCGCCCGGACCCTGGCCCGGCTCGTCCGGGACGAGCGCGGCCTCGCGGAAGGCGAGCTGAAGCGACTTCAGACCGTCACGCAGCGGCGCCGCGTGGAACGAGCTGATCTCCGTCGCGGTCGCGTCGAGCAGACCGGCCAGCGCGTGCACCAGCTTGCGGGCCTCGTCCAGGTCCTTGTGCGCCTCGCCCTCCTCGGTCAGGCCCAGTTTCACGGCGGCGGCGCTCATCAGGTTGACGGCGACCGTCACGATCACCTCGACCGCCGGAACCTCCGCGATGTCGCGGGTCATGGCGTCGAAGTCGGGCGTCTCAGGAGGGGTGTCACTCATGCCGCACACGATAGGCGCAGGGCGCCGGACGGCCCCACTCGGTCTCGGTTAGCCCTTCCCCTGCCGAGCTGCTAACCTTGTGTAACGACCGGTCGGACACGCACGCCCCACGGCGGCGGGCCCGGCCCACAAGTGGAGGCTTTCGAACTCCCACCTGGCCGTCCTCAGGGCGGCGGGTCACCGGTCAGGCGGTCCCGTCCCAGCGGCGGCGACCGGCCCGAAATCGCGCCCCGCGACCATCGCGACGGTGCTCCGGTAGTAGTTCGAGGAGCCCCGCCTGTGATCGTCCCGGGGCATTTTTGTTGCGCCGGCGCGGTTAGGTCTATCGAACACAGACGTTACGCGGCTGTCCGCCAGACCGTCGCGTGGTGCTACCGAGGAGGATCCATCAGCGCCGAGCCCCGCATCAACGACCGGATTCGCGTTCCCGAGGTGCGACTTGTCGGTCCCAGCGGCGAGCAGGTCGGGATTGTCCCGCTTGCCAAGGCCCTGGAGCTTGCGCAGGAGTACGACCTCGATCTCGTCGAGGTCGCGGCGAACGCCCGTCCGCCCGTGTGCAAGCTCATGGACTACGGGAAGTTCAAGTACGAGTCGGCCATGAAGGCACGTGAGGCGCGCAAGAACCAGGCGCACACGGTCATCAAGGAGATGAAGCTCCGGCCGAAGATCGACCCGCACGACTATGACACCAAGAAGGGTCACGTCGTCCGGTTCCTCAAGCAGGGCGACAAGGTCAAGATCACGATCATGTTCCGTGGTCGCGAGCAGTCCCGGCCGGAGCTCGGCTACCGACTGCTGCAGCGTCTCGCGGAGGACGTGGCCGACCTCGGGTTCGTGGAGTCGAACCCGAAGCAGGACGGCCGAAACATGATCATGGTCCTCGGTCCGCACAAGAAGAAGACCGAGGCGATGGCCGAGGCTCGCCAGGCGCAGGAAGCCCGCAAGGCGGAGGCGAAGGCCAACCCCGGTCGCTCGCAGAACGCCGCGGACGACGACGCCGTGAACGCCGAGGTCTCGGACGAGACCCCGGCCGAGGCTTCCGCCGAGGCGTGACTCCGGGGGACACCGTCCCCAGGACGTAACCGATACAAGCGACGCTCCACCGTGCCCGGTTTCACGACCGGGCATCGGAGCGCCATCGACGAGGAGAGAACGGCGCTATGCCGAAGAACAAGTCGCACAGCGGTGCCAGCAAGCGCTTCAAGGTCACCGGCTCCGGCAAGGTGCTCCGTGAGCGCGCCGGCAAGCGCCACCTGCTCGAGCACAAGTCGTCGCGCCTGACGCGTCGCCTCACCGGCAACGCCGAGATGGCCCCGGGCGACGCCAAGAAGATCAAGAAGCTTCTCGGCAAGTGACGTACGGGCGCCACTGAGCGTCGTACGTCAGGACCGGGACCCAATCGATACCGGGCCGCGTGAGGATCACCGCGGCCCCGCTACAAGGAGTTAACAAGTGGCACGCGTCAAGCGGGCAGTCAACGCCCACAAGAAGCGCCGGGCGATCCTCGAGCAGGCCTCCGGCTACCGCGGTCAGCGCTCGCGCCTGTACCGCAAGGCCAAGGAGCAGGTCACCCACTCGCTGGTCTACAACTACAACGACCGCAAGAAGCGCAAGGGTGACTTCCGCCAGCTGTGGATCCAGCGCATCAACGCCGCTGCCCGCGCCAACGGCATCACGTACAACCGCTTCATCCAGGGCCTGAAGGCCGCCAACGTCGAGGTCGACCGCAAGATCCTCGCCGAGCTGGCCGTCAACGACCCGAACGCGTTCGCCGCGCTCGTCGAGGTCGCCCAGAAGGCGCTGCCGAGCGACGTCAACGCGCCGAAGGCCGCGTGACGCTGCGCCGGCTCGAGCCGACGTACTGAAGGACCCGCAGGCACGAAGCCTGCGGGTCCTTCGGTTGCCGCCGCCTGGCCGGTCCTTCGGCCGCGGGCGCGTTGTGGCTCGTCGCGCAGTTCCCCGCGCCCCTGAGGGGCGCTCCAGCCCGCGTCGGGACAACTGTGAAGGTGAAGAAGTCGATGCGCCCTGCCGACCCCGAGCCGATCTCCCCCCGCTCCCCCCGGGTCGCCGCCGCGCGGCGGCTGGCCAAGCGGAACTTCCGGGGGAAGGAGCGGCTGTTCCTGGCCGAGGGGCCGCAGGCCGTGCGGGAGGCCGCGGAGTACGGGGACACCCTGGTCGAGGTATTCGCCACCGTCGAGGCAGCGGAGCGGTACGCCGACATCATCGGCGCGGCCCGCGACGCCGGGGCCCGTATCCACCTCGCCGCCGAGCAGGTGATCGAGGACATCTCCACCACCGTCACCCCGCAGGGCCTGGTCGGGGTCTGCCGGTTCCTGGACACCCCCTTCGACGAGATCCTCGCCGCCCGCCCCAGACTCGTCGCCGTCCTGGCGCACGTCCGCGACCCCGGCAACGCCGGCACCGTGCTGCGCTGCGCCGACGCCGCCGGCGCCGAGGCCGTCGTGCTCACCGACGCCTCCGTCGACCTGTACAACCCCAAGGCCGTACGCGCCTCCGTCGGCTCCCTCTTCCACCTGCCGGTCGCCGTCGGCGTACCCGTCGAGCGGGCCGTCGCGGGCCTCAGGGACGCCGGGGTGCGCGTCCTGGCCGCCGACGGCGCGGGTGCGCACGACCTCGACGCCGAACTCGACGAGGGCACCATGGGCGGCCCCACCGCCTGGGTGTTCGGCAACGAGGCATGGGGGCTGCCGGAGGAGACGCGCGCTCTCGCCGACGCCGTCCTGCGCGTCCCGATCCACGGGAAGGCCGAGAGCCTGAACCTCGCGACCGCCGCCGCCGTATGTCTCTACGCGTCGGCGCGTGCACAGCGCGCCGCCGGAGGGTGCCGCTCCGTCACCGAGAGCTAGTAGGGTGACCAGCTCAAGGCCCCTGCGCGGTTGAGAGGTGGGGTACGGGGATGAGCGTCGGCACGAGCAGCGCACCGGGAGCACGGCAGGCGCCGCGTCCGCCCGCGCCCCGCACGCCCGGCGACCTCGCCGACCTCGGCGTCGACCCGGACGAGCTGCCCGACGGCCTGGTCGTCGCGGACGAGCACGGGCGCGTCGTCTGCTTCAACGCGGCCGCCGCCCGTATCACCGCCACCCCCGCCGCCGACGCCCTCGGACAGCGACTGGACAAGGCCCTGCCCTTAGAGGACCTGGAGGGGCGGCGCTGGTGGCAGCTCACCGATCCCTACGGCGGCCTCGCCATCCGCGTCCGCCAGCCCGAGCGCAACCTCCTGCTCCCCGGTGGACGAGAGGTCCTCGTCTGCGCCCGCTACGTCCGCGCCCGGCCCACCGGCCCCGTCGACCGCGTCGTCGTCACCCTCCGGGACACCGAGGCCCGCCGCCGCACCGAGCGCAGCCACGCCGAGCTGATCGCCACCGTCGCCCACGAACTGCGCTCCCCGCTCACCTCCGTCAAGGGCTTCACGGCCACGCTGCTGGCCAAGTGGGAGCGGTTCACCGACGACCAGAAGCGGCTGATGCTGGAGACCGTCGACGCCGACGCCGACCGGGTCACCCGGCTCATCGCCGAGCTGCTGGACATCTCCCGCATCGACTCCGGCCGGCTGGAGGTCCGCCGCCAGCCCGTCGACATCGGGGCCGCCGTCGGCCGCCACATCCAGGCCTACGTCGCCGCCGGCCAGGAGGCCGACCGCTTCCTGCTCCGCCTCGCCCAGCCGCTGCCCGACCTGTGGGCCGACCCCGACAAGATCGACCAGGTGCTCAGCAACCTCATCGAAAATGCCGTGCGGCACGGCGAGGGAACCGTCACCATTGACATCACGCCCACGGCGTCCCCCCGCGAAGGGGAGGACACCGGCACGTCGGTCACGGTGAGCGACGAAGGGGCCGGCATCCCGGAGGAGTCCATGAACCGCGTCTTCACCCGCTTCTGGCGGGGCAGCAAGCGCGGCGGGACCGGCCTCGGGCTGTACATCGTCAAGGGCATCGTCGAGGCCCACGGCGGCACCATCACGGTCGGCCGCGCCCCCGGCGGCGGCGCCGAGTTCCGATTTACGTTGCCCGTGGCGGCTCCGGCCTACCTGGCCTGAGCACCGCGGGCGCATCCGCCTCCCTCCACCCCGTTAGACTCGGCCTTTGGCACCTTTGTGTCCCGCAGACGGAGACGCTCAGACGCAGACGCTTCGTCCACGAGCCGGTGACGGGGACCATCAGCCAGCCAATCGGAAGCACGGGAAGAGATGTCGGCACCGAATAAGTCGTACGACCCTGTCGAGGTCGAGGCGTTGAAACCGGAAGAGATCGAGCGCATGCGGGACGAGGCGCTCGCCGCCTTCGCCGCAGCGGACTCCCTCGACGCGCTCCAGGAGGCCAAGGTCGCCCACACCGGCGGCACCTCGCCGCTGGCGCTGGCCAACCGCGAGATCGGCGCCCTGCCCCCGCAGGCCAAGGCCGAGGCCGGCAAGCGCGTCGGCATGGCCCGCGGCGCCGTGAACAAGGCCCTCGCGGCCCGCCAGGAGGAGCTGGAGGCCGAGCGCGACGCGCGGGTCCTGGTCGAGGAGGCCGTGGACGTCACGCTGCCCTACGACCGCGTACCGGCCGGCGCCCGGCACCCGCTCACCACGCTCTCCGAGCGCATCGAGGACGTCTTCGTGGCCATGGGCTACGAGGTCGCCGAGGGCCCCGAGGCCGAGGCCGAGTGGTTCAACTTCGACGCCCTGAACATCGGCCCGGACCACCCGGCCCGCGGCGAGGCCGACACCTTCTTCGTCGAGGGACCGGATGGCGGCACCGAGTCCGGTGTCGTGCTGCGCACCCACACCTCGCCCGTGCAGATCCGCTCCGCGCTCGACCGCGAGCTGCCGGTCTACGTGATCTGCCCCGGCCGCGTGTACCGCACCGACGAGCTGGACGCCACGCACACCCCCGTCTTCCACCAGGTCGAGCTGCTCGCCATCGACGAGGGCCTGACCATGGCGGACCTCAAGGGCACCCTGGACCACATGGTCCAGTCGCTGTTCGGCGCGGAGATGAAGACCCGGCTGCGGCCCAACTTCTTCCCCTTCACCGAGCCGTCCGCCGAGATGGACATGCTCTGCTACGTCTGCAAGGGCGCGTCCGTCGGCAACCCCGACCGGCCCTGCCGCACCTGCTCCAGCGAAGGCTGGATCGAGCTGGGCGGCTGCGGCATGGTCAACCCGCGAGTGCTCACCGCCTGCGGCGTCGACCCCGAGAAGTACAGCGGCTTCGCCTTCGGGTTCGGCATCGAGCGGATGCTGATGTTCCGCCACAACGTCGAGGACATGCGAGACATGGTCGAGGGTGATGTGCGCTTCACCCGGCCGTTCGGGATGGAGATCTGATGCGGGTCCCGCTTTCTTGGCTGCGGGAGTACGTCGACCTGCCGGCCACGCAGACCGGCCGCGACGTCCAGGCCAAGCTCATTTCGGCCGGACTCGAGGTCGAGACCGTCGAGCACCTCGGTGCCGACCTCAAGGGCCCCCTCGTCGTCGGCCAGGTGCTGAGCATCGAGGAGCTGGAGGGCTTCAAGAAGCCGATCCGCTTCTGCACCGTGAACGTCGGCCAGGCCAACGGCACCGGTGAGCCCCAGGAGATCGTCTGCGGCGCCCGGAACTTCGCCGTCGGCGACAAGGTCGTCGTCGTCCTCCCCGGCGCCACCCTGCCGGGCGGCTTCTCGATCAGCGCCCGCAAGACCTACGGCAAGACGTCCCACGGCATGATCTGCTCCGGCGACGAGCTGGGCATGGGCGACGACGGCTCGCACGGCATCATCGTGCTGCCGCCGGAGACCGAGGTCGGCAAGGACGCCATCGAGCTGCTCGAACTGGTCGACGAGGTCCTGGACATCGCGGTGACCGCCAACCGCGGCGACTGCCTGTCCATCCGCGGCGTCGCCCGCGAGGCCGCCATCGCCTACGGCCTGCCGCTGCGCGACCCGGCCCTGCTCGACGTGCCCGGCCCGAACGCCTACGGCTACCCGGTGAAGATCTCCGACCCCACTGGCTGCGACCGCTTCACCGCCCGCACGGTGACCGGCCTCAGCGCCGAGGCACGCTCTCCGATCTGGCTCCAGCGGCGGCTCCAGAAGGTCGGCATGCGCCCGATCTCGCTCGCCGTCGACGTCACCAACTACGTCATGATGGAGCTGGGCCAGCCCCTGCACGCCTACGACCGCTCCCTGGTCCAGGGCACCATCGGCGTCCGCCGGGCCGGGGAGGGCGAGAAGATCGTCACCCTCGACGGCACCGAGCGGAAGCTGCACGCCGAGGACCTGGTCATCACCGACGACCGCGGCCCGATCGGCCTCGCCGGCGTCATGGGCGGCGCCAACACCGAGATCGCGGATCACGGTGCCGCCGAGAACGGCGGGACCGCGACGACCGACGTGGTCATCGAGGCCGCCCACTTCGACCAGGTGGCCATCGCGCGCACCGCCCGCCGCCACAAGCTGTCCTCCGAGGCCTCCCGCCGCTTCGAGCGCGGCGTCGACCCGCAGGCCGCCGCCGCTGCCGCGCAGCGCACCGTGGACCTGCTCGTGCTGCTCGCGGGCGGCACCGCCGAGGCCGGCGTCACCGAGATCAGCGCCCCGTCCGCACCGCACACCATCCGCGTCCCGGCCGACCACCCGGACAAGGTCGCGGGCGTCGAGTACGGCCGCGAGACCGTCGTACGCCGCCTCCAGCAGGTCGGCTGCGACGTGTACGGACAGGACGAGCTGATCGTCACCGTCCCGTCCTGGCGTCCCGACCTCACCGACCCGAACGACCTGGCCGAAGAGGTCATCCGCCTGGAGGGCTACGAGAACCTGCCCTCCACGCTGCCCAGGCCCCCGGCGGGCCGCGGCCTGACCTCCCGGCAGCGGCTGCACCGCCGGGTCGGCCGCGCGCTGGCCGGCGCCGGTTACGTCGAGGCGCCGAACTACCCGTTCGTCAGCGAGCAGGTCTTCGACCGGCTCGGGCTGGCCGCCGACGACCCGGCCCGCCGCGTCGTCAAGCTGGTCAACCCGCTCAGCGACGAGGAGCCCGCGCTGCGGACCTCACTGCTGCCGGGTCTGCTCGGCGCGCTGCGCCGCAACGACGGCCGGGGCTCGCACGACCTCGCGCTGTTCGAGACCGGCCTGGTCTTCCACCCGCGCGACGAGCGGAAGGTGGCCGCCAACCTGCCCGTCGACCGGCGCCCCAGCGAGGACGACCTCGCCGCGCTGGACGCCGCGCTGCCCGACCAGCCGCGGCACGTCGCCGTCGTTCTGACCGGCGCCCGCGAGCAGGCCGGCTGGTGGGGCAAGGGCCGTCCGGCCGACTGGGCCGACGCGGTCGAGGCCGCCCGGACCGTCGCCCGCGAGGCCGGCGCCGAACTGGGCACCCGCAAGGGGCAGTACGGTCCCTGGCACCCCGGCCGCTGTGCCGAGCTGACCATCACGGTGGACGGCGCGGACCGGGTGATCGGGCACGCCGGCGAGCTGCACCCGCGCGTCCTGAAGACGCTGGGCCTGCCCGCGCGCACCTGCGCGATGGAGCTGGACCTCGACGCCGTGGCACGGGTCGGCGACGACACCCCGCAGGCGCCGGGCATCTCCACGTTCCCGGTCGCCACGCAGGACGTCGCCCTGGTGGTCGACGCGTTCGTGCCGGCGGCGGACGTCGAGGCCGCGCTGCGCGACGGCGCGGGTGAACTGCTCGAGTCCATCCGGCTCTTCGACGTCTACGACAACGCCGAGCAGCTCGGTGAGGGGCGCAAGTCCCTGGCGTACGCGCTGCGCTTTCGCGCGGGGGACCGGACGCTGACGGTCGACGAAGCCTCCGCGGCTCGCGATGCGGCGGTCGCCCTCGCGGGCGAGCGTGTCGGAGCGGTGCTGCGTAGTTAGCGGGCGGTTCGCCCAAGGGGCGTGGGGTTCTGCCGGTCGGCGGCTGCGGGTAGTCGGTGGCTGGTCGCGCAGTTCCCCGCGCCCCTTGTCGGCGTCAGGGGGACGTCCCTCCAGGGGCGCGGGGAACTGCGCGAGCGACCACGATGCACCCGCACTCGACAACGCACCCGCACACTGATCGGCGATTAGTCGCTCCGCGAAGCCGGCGGAGCCGTCCGCCCCGCCACGGAGTGTCGGGCAGGCAGCCGGGCGGACGGCGTGGAAACGGGCCGCCGCACTGTACGAGGGGGAGCCGGCGGCCCGGCCGGCCTCTTTCGAGGCAGTTCAGTCAACCGGCCCGGAACTCTCCGCGACAGCGCGCACACGGTACGGATGCACGTACTCCGTTCACACCCCGTGTGAAGACCGACGCACTACGCTGTCGGCACCGAGTCACCGGGGGGCACCCATGCAGCCCAACACCCTGCTCGACGCGATCCTCGACGAGGCCGGGATCTCGCACGCGGGACTGGCCGCGCACGTCAACCAGGCGGGGCGGGCGCGGGGACTCGCGCTGAGATACGAACACACCGCCGTGGCGCGGTGGCTGAAGGGACAGCGGCCGCGTGGCCAGGTGCCCGACCTGATCTGCGAGGTCCTCGCGTCCCGGCTGCACCGCCCCGTCACCCTCGACGACATCGGCCTCGGCGTGCCCGGCGAGCCGGCCGCTGCGCACACCGGTTCACTGTCCGGGTTCGTGGAGCGCGCGACCGCCCTGTGGCGCTCCGACCAGCAGCAACGCCCACACGTCCTCGGCGCCCCCGCCCTCACCGGGACGCCCGCCGTGATGCCGGTGTGGGAGTGGGAGAACCCGCCCGAGGACGTGGACGTCTCCCGCGGCGGCAGACACCGGGTCACCCCGGCCGACCTGGAGACGCTGCGCTGCGCGCGCGCCCACTACGAGCAGATGTACCGCAAGGCCGGCGGCATGGCGACCCGCGCCCGCATCGTCGGCTTCCTCAACTCCGAGGCCGCCCCACTGCTGCGCGGCAGCTACACCGACGCCACCGGCCGCCAACTGCACCGGGCCACTGGCGGGTTGGTGGCGGTCGCCGGCATCTGCGCGTACGACTCCGACGCGCACGGTCTCGCCCAGCGCTACTTCCACCAGGCGCTCCGGCTCGCGAAGGCCAGCGCTGACCGGGGTCTCGGCGCCTACGTCATCGCGCTGCTCGTCAACCAGGCGCTGTTCATGCGGGAGAACCGGCAGGCCGTAGCCTTCGCCGAGGCCGCCCTGCGCACCGCCGGCCGGCAGATCACCCCGGCGCTCGCCTCCGACCTGTACGCGATGCAGGCCAAGGCCTACGCCCACCTCGGCGACGGCACCAGTGCCCTGTCCTGCATCCGGCGGGCCGAGCAGGCCGCCGAGCGCATCCGGCGTGGCTACGAACCCGACGAGACCGGGTATGTCCAGCCCGGCCTGGTCAACGTCCAGGTCGCCGAGGCGCTGCTCAGCCTCGGTGAGCTCGCGGCGGCGGGGGAGCACGCGGCGGCCGCCGTCGACAACCCGGCGCACGACCGGGGCCGCGTGCACCGGCTCGCCATGCTCAGCACGGTCGAGCTGCGCCGGGGCAACGCCGACAAGGCGGTGGCCACCGCGGTGCAGATGGCCGAACAGGCCCGCGGCATGGAGTCCCAGCGTCTGCGCGACAGACTCCGCGCGGTCCGGGAGCACCTGGTGCGCAGCGGTGGCGCGGGCACCGCCGAGGCCGCCGAACTCATCGACGGGGCCCTGCGCGTACCGCTGTGACCGTCCTGGCGCCCGGGCCTGCGCCCGCCGCTGCGCCGTGAGCGGCCACCGTGCGCCTGCTGCCGGGAGGCCACTGCTGCGATATTGCCACCTACTCCAGGAAAGGTGGCAGAACCGTGCAGTGGACGAAAGAGAACGAACAAACTGTGTACTCAAACCGCTGGTTCAGCGTCAATCTCGCCGACGTCGGGCTACCGGACGGCCGGCACCTCGACCACTTCCTCATACGGATGCGCCCCGTGGCCGTCGCCACCGTCGTGAACGACGCGAGCGAGGTCCTCCTGCTGTGGCGGCACCGCTTCATCACCGACAGCTGGGGCTGGGAACTCGCGGCCGGCGTCGTCGAGGACGGCGAGGACGTGGCGAAGGCGGCGGCCAGGGAACTGGAGGAGGAGACCGGCTGGCGGCCGGGACCGCTGCACCACCTCATGAGCGTGGAGCCGTCCAACGGGCTCACCGACGCCCGGCACCACATCTACTGGGCCGACGAGGGCACGTACGTCGGACACCCCGTGGACGACTTCGAGTCGGACCGCCGGGAATGGGTCCCCCTCAAACTCGTTCCCGACCTGGTCGCCCGCGGGGAGGTCCCGGCCGCCAACATGGCGGCCGCGTTACTCCTGCTGCACCACCTCAGGCTCGGACAGGACGCTCCGCCCCGCGGCCGGGGCGGCGGTGCCTAACGTCCGAGCGCCTGCCAGACCGCCACGACCAGGGCGCCCACGGCCGTGACGACCGCGAGAGAGGGCAGTGGCCAGCGGGCGTGCTCCAGGGCGGTCAGCCGGGTGTTCAGATCCTCCAGCTCCTTGGCGGTCTCCTCGGTGCGGTGGGAGAGCAGGGCCAGTCCCCCCTCGACGCGGGCGTAGGCCACGTCGAGCCGACGTCGTAACTCTGCGAGTTCTCCCTGGACGACGGAATGCTCGGGATCGGCGGTCACGGACCGCTCCTTTCCGTAGTCGTCTCACATCCCTTGCATGTGCATGGTGAGTCAACCCGCCTGGTGGGCGCGTGGGGAGAGTGTGCGGGCGGCATATGCGGGCCCGGCGCGCACACGCCGTGTGAACGCGGCGGGCCCGGCACCTCGTCAGGTGCCGGGCCCGCGCGATGTCACGCTGCGTGTCAGCCGTACGAGTAGAAGCCCGAGCCGCTCTTGCGGCCCAGCCGGCCCGCGTCCACCATGCGCTGGAGGAGCGGGGGAGCGGCGTACAGCGGCTCCTTGTACTCCTCGTACATCGAGTACGCGACCGAGGAGACCGTGTCCAGGCCGATCAGGTCGGAGAGCTTCAGCGGGCCCATCGGGTGGGCGCAGCCCATCTCCATGCCGTTGTCGATGTCCTCGCGGCTGGCGATCCCCGACTCGAACATCCGGATCGCGGAGAGCAGGTAGGGGATGAGCAGCGCGTTGACCACGAAGCCGGAGCGGTCCTGGGCGCGGATGGCGTGCTTGCCCAGCACCTTCTCGGTGAAGAGCTGTGCCCGGCTGAGGGTGCCCTCGGAGGTGGTGAGCGCCGGGATCAGCTCGACGAGCTGCTGCACCGGGGCCGGGTTGAAGAAGTGGATGCCGATGACGTGGTCGGGCCGCGAGGTGGCGACCGCCAGCTTCACCAGCGGGATCGAGGAGGTGTTGGAGGCCAGGATCGCGTCCGGCCGGGTCACGACCTGGTCGAGCACCTGGAAGATCTCGGTCTTGACCTGCTCGTTCTCGACGACGGCCTCGATCACCAGATCACGGTCGGCGAACTCGCCGAGGTCGGTGGTGAAGCTCAGTCGCGCCTGCGTCGCGTCCCGCTCCTCCTCGGTGATCTTGCCGCGCTCGGCGGCCTTGGCGAGCGAGTTGTACAACCGGGTCCGGCCGATCTCCAGGGCCTCGCCGGTGGTCTCGGCGACCATCACCTCCAGACCGGAGCGGGCGCACACCTCGGCGATGCCCGCCCCCATCTGACCGCAGCCCACCACGCCGACGCGTGCGATATCTCCCGAGATGCCGGTCACATCGTCCCTTTCGCTGACTCCACGGCTGTGGCAGCAGGCGAGCCGGGGTCCCCGGAGCCTGCTCCGATCGAGCACGTTACCTCCGAATGGTCACGGATCCCGCCTCCGGGTCGGGCATGCTGGGTTCCCCCTCACGATCCGTGACCGTGCGGATCCACAACGTTCAGGAGGTCTCCCCATGGGCCGTGTCTCGCGTCGTGCCTTCGCGGTGGCGGCGTTGTCGGCGTTCACCATGGCGCCCCGGGCGTCGGCGGCTCCGGTTCCGTCGGGTGCGCCCACGCCGCCGCCCACGCCCGGCTCCGCCATGGAGCGGCCCGCACACCGTGCCGTCCCCGGGATGCGGGGCATGTGGCTGGCCACGGTGGCCAACCGCGACTGGCCCAGCCGTGCGGGGCTGCGGGCGGCCGAGCAGCGCGCGGAACTGATCGAGCACCTCGACAACGCGGTGCGGCACCGCCTCAACACCGTGATCTTCCAGGTGCGGCCGACGGCCGACGCGCTGTGGCCGTCGGCGTACGAGCCCTGGTCGGAGTACCTGACCGGCAGCCAGGGCCGCGACCCGGGCTGGGACCCGCTGGGCACCGCGGTGAAGGAGGCCCACGCCCGCGGCCTGGAGCTGCACGCCTGGTTCAACCCGTACCGCGTCGCCGCGCACGACGACCCGGCCCGCCTCGTGCCCTCCCACCCCGGGCGCAGGAACCCCGCGTGGGTGGTGCCGTACGGCGGGAAGCTCTACTACAACCCGGGGCTGCCGGAGGTCCGGGCCTTCGTCCAGGACGCGATGATGGACGCGGTGGAGAAGTACGCGGTGGACGGCGTCCACTTCGACGACTACTTCTACCCCTACCCGGTGGCGGGCCAGAGCTTCGACGACGGCGGCACCTACGGCACCTACGGCGGCGGCTTCACGACGAAGGCGGCCTGGCGGCGGGAGAACATCGACCTGCTGGTGCGCGAGACCGCGGAACGCGTCAAGAAGGTCCGGCCGGCCGCCCGCTTCGGGGTCAGCCCGTTCGGGGTGTGGCGCAACGCGGCCACCGACGCGAAGGGCTCGGACACCAGGGCGGGCGTGCAGACGTACGACGACCTGTACGCGGACACCCGCAAGTGGGTGCGCGAGGGCTGGCTCGACTACATCGTGCCGCAGCTGTACTGGCACATCGGCCTGGACGCCGCCGACTACGCGAAGCTGCTTCCCTGGTGGGCCGAGGTCGCCAAGGGCAGCCGGACGCAGCTGTACGTGGGTGAGGCGCTGTACAAGGCCGGCGCCCCGGCGCAGCCCGCCGCCTGGCAGGACCCGGCCGAACTCTCCCGGCACCTCACACTGGCCCGGGAGCACCCGGAGGTGCGCGGCCACGTCTTCTTCTCCGCGAAGGAGGTGGCCGACGACCGGATCGGGGCGATGGCACGGGTGAGTGCCGACCACTACGCACAGCCGGCCGGCACCTCGCGCTAGGACGGAAATCGGCTGCGACCGGATCGGCTGCGACCGGATCGGCTGCGACCTGATCGGTTGCAACCGGATCGGCTACGGCTGGGTCGGTTACAGCTGGATCTCCCTGTGCCGGATCTCCGAGTCGGGGCCGGGCGAGCACACCGCCTCGTGCCCGTCCTCGAACCGGACCCGGTACGGGGGAGCGCCCTCCTTGCCCATGACTTCGACGATCTCCGCCACCTTGTCGTGCTCACCGACCACCCGGCCGTGCTGGATCAGCTTGTCGCCCTTGGTTGCGTGCATCTGTGAGGCCTCCTCACCTGTGTGCCGCTCAGCCCCGGGCCCGCTGGGTGACCGCGATGCACACCAGTACCGCCGCCGCCGTCAGCGGAGCTGCCACCGTCAGGTGCTCGCCCAGGAGAAGTACCGACCACACCAGTGTGAGCAGCGGCTGGGCGAGCTGCAACTGGCTGGCCTTGGGGATGCCGATGGCCGCCATGCCCCGGTACCAGACGACCAGGCCGAGGAACTGCGAACCCGCCGCCACCCACAGCAGCCCGGTCACACTGTGCGCCGTCAGGTGCACCGGCTCGAACGACAGGGCGACGGCCGCCATCGGCACGGTCAGCGGCAGGCACAGCACCAGCGCCCACCCGATGACCTGCCAGCCCGGCATCACCCGGGCCAGCCGCCCGCCCTCGGTGTAACCGGCAGCGCACACCAGCAGCGCCGCGAAGAGACAGGCGTCGGCCGTGGTCAGGGCACCGCCGCTCTGCTGCACCGTGAAGGCGAGAACGGCCGCCGCACCCGCCAGGGCCGCGATCCAGAAGGTGCGCGAGGGCCGGGTGCCGATACGCAGGGCGGACAGCAGCGCGGTGGTCAGCGGAAGCAGGCCGACCACGACGGCGGCATGCGCGGTGGTCGAGGTCTGCAGGGCGAGCGTCGTCAGCAGCGGGAAGCCGAGGACGACGCCGCCGGCCACCACCGCGAGCCCGAACCAGTGCCGTCGCTCGGGCAGCGGCGCGCGCACCGCCAGCAGACAGCCACCGGCGATCACCGCGGCGAGGAAGCTGCGCACGGCGATCAGTGACCACGGGCCGAACCCCTCCAGGCCCCAGGCGGTGGCGGGGAAGGTGAGGGAGAAGGCGATGACACCGAGGGCGGCCTGGAGGGTGCCGAACGAGCTCCTGCCGGATGCGGCGTCCGGACTGCCGACCGCTATCGTCGTCGAGTCGGTAGCGCTACTCTGTGCTCTCATGCAAGAGCGTAGCAGTGTCGCTGACCTGGCGAACCAGCTGCGGCGAGAGCTCGACCGCTACTCACCCGGCGGAAAGCTCCCGTCCAGCCGAGCCCTCGTCGACCGCTTCCGGGTGAGCCCGGTGACCGTCTCCCGCGCCCTGGCGCAGCTGGCCGCCGAGGGGCTGGTGGTCACCCGGCCCGGCGCCGGGGCCTTCCGCGCCCGGCAACGCGAGTCGGCCGTGCCCTCCGGGGACACCTCGTGGCAGGAGGTCGCGCTCAGCGCCGACGGCGCCGCCGACCTCGTACCGCGCTCGGTGGACGCCTCCGGAGTCCTGGTCTCGCTGTCCGCCCCGCCGCCCGGCGTCGTGGAGTTCAACGGCGGCTATCTGCACACGTCGCTGCAGCCGGAGCGGGCGATGGCGGCGGCGCTGTCCCGGGCCGGACGGCGTCCCGGTGCGTGGGGCAGACCGCCGATGGAGGGGCTGCCGGAGCTGCGGGAGTGGTTCGCGCGCAGCATCGGCGGGGCCATCACGGCGGCGGAAGTGCTGATCACCGCGGGCGGCCAGTCCGGGCTGACCACCGCGCTGCGCGCCCTCGCCCCGCCAGGTACCCCCGTCCTGGTCGAGTCCCCGACCTACCCCGGCATGCTGGCCATCGCACGGGCGGCCGGTCTGCGCCCGGTGCCGGTCCCCGTGGACGCGGACGGTGTGCGGCCGGCCCTGCTCGCCGACGCCTTCCGGGCGACCGGCGCCCGTGTCTTCGTCTGCCAGCCCCTGTTCCAGAATCCGACCGGTGCGGTGCTCGCCCCCGAGCGGCGCGGCGAGGTGCTGCGCATCGCCCGAGCGGCCGGCGCCTTCGTCGTCGAGGACGACTTCGTACGGCGGCTGGTGCACGAGGACGCGGGCCCGCTGCCGGCCCCGCTGGCCGCCGACGACCCGGACGGCGTCGTCGTCCACGTCTGCTCGCTGACCAAGGCGACCTCGCCCAGCTTCCGGGTCAGCGCCCTGGCCGCGCGCGGACCGGTGCTGGAGCGGCTGCGGGCCATCCAGGTCGTCGACACCTTCTTCGTGCCCCGGCCCCTCCAGGAGGCGGCGCTGGAACTCGTCGGCTCGCCCGCCTGGCCGCGGCATCTGCGTGCCGTCTCGGCGGAGTTGAAGGCTCGCCGGGACGCGATGACGTCCGCACTGCGCCTGCACCTGCCCGAGGTGACCCTGTCCCACGTCCCCTCCGGCGGCTACCACCTGTGGCCGCGCCTGCCCGAGGGGACGGGCGAGGCGGCAGTCACCTCGGCGGCACTGCGCGCGGGCGTCGCCGTCACCCCCGGCCGCCCGTACTTCAGCGCCGAACCCCCGGCCGCCCACCTCCGGCTGAGCTTCGCCGCGGTCGCGGGCGTCGGGGAGATCGCGGAAGGGGTACGGCGCCTGCGCACGGCCTTTGCGGAGGTGTGGGGCGGACCCTCATAACGGGTCGACGCGGGCTCCCCGCCCCTGCGAGCATCCCCGCATGAAGGCGGCGCCGCCCCTCCCCGAGGGCTACGAGATCTCCACCGACCCGCACCGCATCGACGCCGGGCGGGTGCACCGCTGGCTGTCCACCGACGCGTACTGGGCGCTCGGGCGGTCCCGGGAGAAGCAGGACCGGGCCATCGAGGGCTCACTCAACTTCGGGGTCTACGACGCGGCGTCCGGGGAGCAGGTGGCGTACGCCCGGGTGGTCACCGACCGGGCGACCTTCGCGTGGCTGTGCGACGTGTACGTCGACCCCTCCGTACGCGGAAAGGGCCTCGGGACGGCGCTGGTCGGGGCCGTGCGCGACCACCTGCGGCCGGACGGGCCGCGGCGCGTCCTGCTGGCCACGCACGACGCGCACGGCGTGTACGAAAAGCTCGGCTTCACGGCGCTGGACCGGCCGGACCAGTGGATGGAGCTCACCTTCGGCCGGTGAGCCCTGGGACACCCTGGGTAACCCACAGGTAACACCCCTTGACCTGCGCACCTTGGCGCAGCACCATCACCGCATGGCGCTTCGGGTCACGTTCGTCGCGGCCGCACGCAGTTCACCGCTGCTCGCGGAGCGCTTCGACGACGACCGGCCGCTCGACCAGGCCGGGTGGGACGAGGCGCTGCGCGCCGCGGGCGGCCTGCTGCCGCTGGCGGCGGCCGAACTGCGCTACTGCTCGCCCACACCCCGCAGCCGCGCGACCGGGGACGCCTTCGGCTGCGCGCCGCTGGTCCAGCTCGCCCTGCGGGACTGCGACATGGGCCGCTGGCGCGGACTGACCCTCGGCGAGGCCATGGCCCGCGAGCCGGCGGCCGTGGACGCCTGGCTCGCCGACCCGCGGACGGCACCGCACGGCGGGGAGTCGCTGCTGGGCTTCATCACCCGGGTCGGCGGCTGGCTGGACACCCGCCCGGGGGAGGACGGCGACCGCATCGTCGCCGTGGCCGAGCCGTCCGTGATCCGGGCCGCGCTGGTGTACGCGCTGAAGGCGCCGCCGGCGACGTACTGGAACCTGGACGTCCGCCCGCTGTCGGCGACCACCGTCACGGGCCGCGCGGGCCGCTGGAACCTCCGCTTCGAAGGGTGCCGGTCTGGCTAGGCCCCTCGAACGCCGGGCGTTTCGCGGGTGTAATCCGTCGTGAGCAGCAGGTCCTTCGCCGGGCCGCCCACGCGCCACACGGTCCGCCAGTGGTCCGCGTCCCGGACGGTGAACTCGCCGCGGTAGAGGTCGGCGGCGCACGGGTGGTCGGCCACATGGCGGCCCGAGGTCAGGTCCAGGCCGTGGAAGGGGCGCCCGTCGGCGAAACGCACGTCGGCGGTGCCCGGTGCGGCCCCCGGCGCGTAGCGCAGCGTCCGCTCGGCGGGGCGGGTCACGCCCTGCCAGGTGAAGGCACCGGCCTCCCGGCTCAGCAGCCCGTCGCCGTCGAGCGCGTCGAACGCGGTGACCCCCTCGAAGCGGCCCTCCGCGCCGCTCGCCAGATCCCGTACCGACCGCTCGGTGCGCCACCGGCCCGCGAGAAACGCCAGCACGTCCGGCACCGGCCACAACTCGCCCATTTCCACCCGCTTTCCGTCTCAGGCTCCCTGGTTGCCGCGCGACCCATTGACGCGCCTCCGCCCCCTCCCTATCTTGCCGTTCGAAGTGCTGACCAACGTCCGATATTTCGAACGACCTAGTGAGAGCCGCGGAGTATCCATGTCACGCACCCGCTGGAGACTCGGTCTCAGCGTCACCGCCCTCCTGACCGCCTCGGCCCTGCTGCCGTCGCCGGCGCACGCGGAGGCCGCCGCCGACTACACGATCACCGTCGACCCCTCCGCCGAGGGCGCCGCGATCGACGACACGATGTACGGCGTCTTCTACGAGGACATCAACCGGGCCGCCGACGGCGGTCTGTACGCCGAACTCGTGCAGAACCGGTCCTTCGAGTACTCCACCGCCGACAACGCCTCGTACACACCGCTCACCTCCTGGTCGGCCGACGGCACGGCCGAGGTGGTGAACGACGCCGGCCGCCTCAACGAGCGCAACCGCAACTACCTCGCCCTGGGCGCCGGTTCGTCCGTCGCCAACGCCGGTTACAACACCGGCGTCCGGGTGGAGCGGGGCAAGAAGTACGACTTCTCGGTGTGGGCCCGTGCCGAGGGCGGCACCACCCTCACCGTCACCCTCCGGGACGCGGCGGGCACGCTCGCCAAGGTGCGCCGGGTCGCCGCGAAGGGGGAGTGGCGCAAGTACACCGCCACCTTCACGGCGAACCGCACCAGCAGCCACGGCCGCCTCGCCGTCGCCACCACCGCGCCGGCCGCCCTCGACATGGTGTCCCTCTTCCCGCGCGACACCTACAAGAAGCAGCCCAACGGCCTGCGCAAGGACCTCGCCGAGAAGATCGAGGCCCTCGACCCCGGCTTCCTGCGCTTCCCCGGCGGCTGCCTGGTCAACACCGGTTCCATGGAGGACTACAGCGAGGCGAGCGGCTGGCAGCGCGAACGCAGCTACCAGTGGAAGGACACCGTCGGCCCGGTCGAGGAGCGCGCCACCAACGCCAACTTCTGGGGCTACAACCAGAGCTACGGCCTCGGCTACTACGAGTACTTCCGCTTCGCCGAGGACATCGGCGCCATGCCGCTGCCCGTCGTGCCCGCCCTGGTCACCGGCTGCGGCCAGAACAAGGCCACCGACGACGACGCGCTGCTGAAGCGGCACATCCAGGACACCCTCGACCTCATCGAGTTCGCCAACGGCCCCCGCACCAGCGAGTGGGGCGGTGTGCGCGCCGAGATGGGCCACCCCAAGCCCTTCCACCTCACCCACGTCGGCGTCGGCAACGAGGAGAACCTCCCCCGGGAGTTCATGGCGCGCTTCAAGGAGTTCCGCTCCGCGATCGAGGCGAAGCACCCGGACATCACCGTCGTCTCCAACTCCGGCCCGGACGACTCCGGCACCACCTTCGACACCGCCTGGCAGCTCAACCGCGAGGCCGGCGTCGAGATGGTCGACGAGCACTACTACAACAGCCCGCAGTGGTTCCTCCAGAACAACGACCGCTACGACTCGTACGACAGGAAGGGCCCCAAGGTCTTCCTCGGCGAGTACGCCTCCCAGGGCAACGCCTGGAAGAACGCGCTGTCCGAAGCCGCCTTCATGACCGGCCTCGAGCGCAACGCGGACATCGTGAAGCTCGCCTCCTACGCCCCGCTGCTCGCCAACGAGGACTACGTGCAGTGGAGCCCGGACATGATCTGGTTCAACAACCACGCGTCCTGGAACTCGGCCAACTACGAGGTCCAGAAGCTCTTCATGAACAACACCGGCGACCACGTCGTTCCCTCCGAGGCGACCGGCACGCCGGCCGTCAGCGGCCCCATCACCGGCGCCGTCGGCCTGTCGACCTGGGCGACCAGCGCGGCCTACGACGACGTGAAGGTCACGTCGGCCGACGGGAAGACCCTGCTGGCCGACGACTTCTCGGGTGACGCGTCGCAGTGGACGCACTCGGGCGCCGGCAGCTGGACCGTCCAGGACGGCCAGTACGTCCAGACCGACGCCGCCGCCGAGAACACCCTGGTCACGGCGGGTGACCCGGCCTGGAAGGACTACGACCTGCACGTGAAGGCCACCAAGAAGTCCGGCCAGGAGGGCTTCCTCGTCGCCTTCGGCGTCAAGGACACCGGCAACTACTACTGGTGGAACCTGGGCGGCTGGAACAACACCCAGTCCGCCGTCGAACAGGCCTCGGACGGCGGCAAGTCGACGCTGATCTCCAAGGCCGGCTCGATCGAGACGGGCCGCGCCTACGACATCGACGTCAAGGTGCGGGGCCGCCAGGTGACCCTCTACCTCGACGGCGAGGAGTGGGGCAGCTTCACCGACGACAAGCCGGCCGAGCCGTTCCGCCAGATCGTCACCGAGGACGCGCGGACCGGCGAGCTGATCGTCAAGGTCGTCAACGCCCAGGACACGGCGGCCCGCACGGCCGTCGACCTCGGCGGCGCCAGGGTCGCTCCCAAGGCCCGCGTCACCACGCTGGCCGCCGACCAGGACGCGGTCAACACCGAGACGGACACGCCGGTCACCCCGGTGCGGTCCACCTTCTCGGGGGTGGCGAGCGAGTTCACGTACACCTTCCCGGCGAACTCGGTGACGTTCCTGCGGATCAGGCAGAGGTAGGTACCGGCCCGGGGCGGCCTCGCCAGTGCGCGCGGTCGCCCCGGACCCCGGGCCCGGCGCCCGTCATCCGTGGCGGAAGACGCACCCCTCCCGGTACGGCAGCGCGCTCGGTACCCGGTGCCGTACGCAGGAGGCGTGGAGCGAACCCGACCGCGCCCCTGCCCCTCACGTTCTGGTCCCGCATGGCCGGCGGCGCGGCGAACCGGTGGTCCCAGGGGTGCTCGGCCCGCGCCGGCCCGGCGAGGCTCAGTCCGTCCACGAACACGGCGGTGCCGCCGTTGGACAGGTCGAGGCTGTCGTCGCCGGCGCCGAACGTGTTCCCCACGGCGGCAGGCTACTGTGACCGAGAACCCCCTCACCGCCATTACGCCCCCCAGATCGGCGAGTTGTGGCGCAGGGGACTGCCCAGATCAACACCGAGCTCGCGGTGCCGGAGCAGCCGAACGATGTTCGCCCGGCCAACGGAAGGCACGCTGGTCGCGTCCGCCAGCTCGGAGAACGTCATCACCCGACCCTCCCGGCCGCCGATAGCGGTGAGCAACCGAGCCGCAGTCGATCCCGCAGCCTGGCATCCCCCTTGTACTCCGCGATCAGTTGGTCCAGGTGACTTGAATCCGATGGGATCTTCACCCTCGCTACCTCGCCCACTGGCCAAGCACAGCACCCCCCCGCCCGGCCACGGGTCCATACTTCGGAACTGATCGCGTGTGCCGGGGCACGGCAGTTGGAACCGTCAGTTCGTGGTGACCTGGCGGTTCGCTTCGCGTGGGACACGCATGTGGGAAGCGAATGGTCACGCTTCTTGCAACCTTCGCTGAATCGTCATCCTTGTTGGAATCGGTTCTGGGCGACCAGCACCGCCGAGGGGCGGCGGGCCAGCGCCGTGACCGGCAGCTTCACGATGTTCATAGGGCACACTCGGGACGCAGCAAGTGACTGGTGCCCGCGCAGCGGGCGCTGGTTGACCTTGACACGGTGACAGGGCCTTGACTGCTCGCCAAGGAGGTGGTCTCGATGACGGTCACGAGACAGGACACGGATAAGATATGGGCGCTTCAAGGGCTGGAGGACGACCGTTCGTCCGTGCGACTGCGGGCCGCTCTGGCGGCCGGCACGACACCTGACCCGCGCTTCGTCGACAAGCTCATCGAGCGATGCGCGATCGAGCCCGAGTTCTTCGTCCGCGACATGCTGACCTGGGCGCTCACCCGCCACCCAGTGTCCATGACGCTTCCCGAGCTGGTCCGCGCAGTCCGCTCGGAGCATGCGCAGGCGCGGAGCCAGGCGCTGCACACGCTGTCCAAGATCGGAGACCGGCAGGCATGGCCGGTGATCACACGGGCACTGTTGTCCGACGCCGACGACGAGGTGGCGCGGAGCGCCTGGCGGGCCGCGGTCGTGCTCGTCCCCGAAGGCGAGGAGTCCGCGTTGGCCACGGTGCTGGCGACGCAGCTCGGACGCGGTGAGCGGCAGACGCAGCTGAGCCTCAGCCGGGCGCTGGTCGCACTAGGGGAAGTGATGGTGCCGACTCTGCTTACCGCGACGACGGCCCCTGACCCGCGCGTGCGCGCGCACGCGCTCGCCACCAGGCGGCTGCTGCGCGAGCCGGACGCCGGGTTCGAGTTCGTGATCGAGGAGGCGAAGCGCGCCGTCGCCCTCGGCGGGACCGGCCAGGAGGGACGCTAGGACGTGTTGATCGGTGAGGTGGCGCGACGGTCCGGGGTCAGTGCCCGCATGCTCCGGCATTACGAGTCGCTCGGCCTGGTGCGTCCTTCGGGCCGTACCGGTTCCGGATATCGGGAGTACTCCCGACAGGACATCCGGCGGATCTTCCATGTCGAGAGCCTGCGGTCGCTGGGCCTTTCGCTGCGGGAGATCGGGCGTGCGCTCGACGATCCCGGCTTCACGCCCTCGGCGCTCGTCGGCGACCTCATCCGTCAGACGCGCGAACGCATCACCGCGCAGACCGAGCTGCTCACGCGGCTGCGCCGGATCGATGCCGCGGACCCCGCCGACTGGGAGGACGTTCTCCAGGTCGTTGCGCTCCTCCAGGCCCTGGGCTCGAGGAGCGCCGACGCGCGCCAGCGCGCGGCCCTCTCCTCGGGCGACGAGGTTCCGGTGCCGGTGGAGGCCCTGGTCGAGGCGGCACTGAGCGAGACGGAGCCGAACGTCGCCGGGGCCCTTCGATGGGCGCTGGCACGATCGGGCGACGGCGGCCCTGCGCTGCTGGCGCAGGGCCTCGGCTCACCGGTGGCCGCGGTACGGAAACGCGCCGTTCAGTCCCTCGCCGAGATGCCCGGTGATGAGGCTGCCGCGCAACTGCAGGATGCCCTCGCGAGCCCCGACGTCGTGGTCCGAGGGTATGCGGCTCTGGCGCTCGGGACACGTGGCGTGGCCGATGCGGTCCCGACGCTCGTCGACATGATCGTGGAGGGCAGGAATGACACCGATGCGGCCGATGCGCTGAGCGCGCTTGCGAACAACACCGCGACGGCGGATCAGATCGCGACCAGGCTCGCCGACCGCCTCGCCCACCACACCACCCGAGCGCCTGCACGAGGACGGCTCACCCAGGCGCTGGCGGCCATCCCGGGGACGAGGGCGTCCTGTGCCCTCGCCGAACTGTCACATGACGAGGACCGAGCCGTTGCCGTGACTGCGACGTACCTTCTCCAGCTACGCGCCGCACGGTGACAGAGCTCTCCTGAGGTGCCGCGTACGCGCAGTTTGCGGATCTTGGTCTCATAACGCTGCGTTGCGATGAGCCGGGACACGTTGGTTGGAACCTGGTCTTGCTTGTTGGAACCGGTCGGTCTCGTTGCTGCTGCCAGTCACAGCTACGCGGGCCGCGCACCAAGGCTGGATTGCATAAACGTGCAGCTTTACGTATAGTCATGCCATCAAAGAGGAGGATGTCATGGCGGTACGTGCGGCGGTGGCCGGAGCGAGCGGGTATGCGGGCGGTGAGCTGCTGCGTCTGCTCCTCGCGCACCCCGAGGTGGAGATCGGCGCCCTGACCGGCAACTCCAACGCGGGCCAGCGGCTCGGCGCGCTGCAGCCGCATCTGCTGCCGCTGGCCGACCGGGTCCTGGAGCCGACGACGCCCGAGGTGCTGGCCGGGCAGGGCCGACGGCACGACGTGGTCTTCCTCGCGCTGCCGCACGGGCAGTCCGCCGCCGTCGCCGAGCAGCTCGGCCCGGACGTCCTGGTCGTGGACATGGGCGCCGACTTCCGGCTGAAGGACGCCGGCGACTGGGAGCGGTTCTACGGCTCCCCGCACGCCGGTACCTGGCCCTACGGCCTGCCCGAGCTGCCGGGTGCCCGCGCCGCGCTGGAGGGGTCCAAGCGCGTCGCGGTGCCCGGTTGCTACCCGACCGCCGTGTCCCTGGCGCTCTTCCCGGCCTACGCCGCCTCGCTGGCCGAGCCCGAGGCCGTGATCGTCGCCGCCTCCGGCACCTCCGGCGCGGGCAAGGCGGCCAAGCCGCACCTGCTCGGCAGCGAGGTCATGGGCTCCATGTCGCCGTACGGCGTCGGCGGCGGACACCGGCACACCCCCGAGATGATCCAGAACCTCGGCGCGGTCGCCGGCGAGCCGGTCACCGTCTCCTTCACGCCGACCCTCGCGCCGATGCCCCGCGGCATCCTCGCCACGTGCACCGCCAAGGCGCGCCCGGACGTGAGCGCCGAGTCGGTCCGCGCCGCCTACGAGAAGGCCTTCGCCGACGAGCCCTTCGTGCACCTGCTGCCCGAGGGGCAGTGGCCCGCGACCGCGTCCGTCCACGGTTCCAACGCCGTTCAGGTCCAGGTCGCGTACGACGCCGCCGCGGGCCGCATCATCGCCATCAGCGCCATCGACAACCTGGCCAAGGGCACCGCGGGCGGTGCCGTCCAGAGCATGAACATCGCCCTGGGTCTCGACGAGACCACCGGACTGACGACGATCGGAGTCGCGCCGTGAGTGTGACGGCAGCAAAGGGGTTCACGGCGGCCGGTGCCGCCGCCGGGATCAAGGACAGCGGCAACCCCGACCTGGCCCTCGTGGTCAACACCGGACCCCGCCGCGCCGCCGCGGGCGTCTTCACCTCCAACCGCGTCAAGGCCGCCCCGGTCCTGTGGTCCGAGCAGGTCCTCAAGAGCGGGCAGCTGTCCGCCGTCGTCCTCAATTCCGGCGGCGCCAACGCCTGCACCGGCCCCAAGGGCTTCCAGGACACCCACGCCACCGCCGAGAAGGTCGCCGAGGTGCTCGGGACGGGCGCGGGCGAGGTCGCCGTCTGCTCGACGGGACTCATCGGCGTACCGCTCCCCATGGACAAGCTGCTGCCGGGTGTCGAGGCCGTGGCCGGTCAGCTGTCCGAGCACGGTGGCGAGAAGGCCGCCATCGCCATCAAGACCACCGACACCGTGCACAAGACGTCCGTGGTGACCAAGGACGGCTGGACCGTCGGCGGCATGGCCAAGGGCGCCGGAATGCTCGCGCCGGGCCTCGCCACCATGCTCGTCGTCCTCACCACCGACGCCGACCTCGGCACCGAGGTGCTCGACCGCGCCCTGCGCGACGCCACCCGGGTCACCTTCGACCGCATCGACTCCGACGGCTGCATG
The DNA here is from genome assembly GCF_055564775.1 of Streptomyces sp. NPDC028991. Lineage (NCBI taxonomy): Bacteria > Bacillati > Actinomycetota > Actinomycetes > Kitasatosporales > Streptomycetaceae > Streptomyces > Streptomyces sp. NPDC028991. The sequence goes on from NZ_JBVHVP010000007.1 coordinate 99,066, forward strand.
TCCACCAACGACACGGTGCTGCTGCTCGCCTCGGGCGCCTCGGGCGTCACCCCGGCCCACGACGACTTCGCCGCGGCCGTACGCACCGTCTGCGACGACCTCGGGCAGCAGCTCATCCGGGACGCCGAGGGCGCGAGCAAGGACATCAAGGTCGAGGTCGTGAACGCCGCGACCGAGGAGGACGCCGTCCGGGTGGGCCGCACCATCGCGCGCAACAACCTCCTCAAGTGCGCCATCCACGGCGAGGACCCCAACTGGGGCCGCGTGCTCTCCGCGATCGGCACCACGTCGGCCGCCTTCGAGCCGGACCGGCTGAACGTCGCCATCAACGGCGTCTGGGTCTGCAAGAACGGCGGCGTCGGCGAGGACCGCGAGCTGGTCGACATGCGCTACCGCGAGGTGCACGTCGTCGCCGACCTCGCCGCCGGCGACGCCACCGCCACCATCTGGACCAACGACCTCACCGCCGACTACGTCCACGAGAACAGCGCGTACAGCTCATGAGTACGACGAGGAAGCACACCGCGCTCCCCAAGGCCCAGATCCTCATCGAGGCGCTGCCCTGGCTGACCCGGCACCACGGCAAGACCGTCGTCATCAAGTTCGGCGGCAACGCCATGGTGGACGAGGACCTGAAGGCCGCCTTCGCCCAGGACGTCGTCTTCCTGCGCCACGCGGGCCTCAAACCCGTCGTCGTGCACGGCGGCGGCCCGCAGATCAGCCGCGCGCTCGACAAGGCCGGCATCGTCAGCGAGTTCAAGGCCGGCCTGCGCGTCACCACCGAGGACGCCATGGACGTCGTACGGATGGTGCTGGCCGGGCAGGTGCAGCGCGAGCTGGTCGGGCTGCTCAACCAGCACGGAGCGTTCGCCGTGGGCCTCACCGGCGAGGACGCGCACACCATCACCGCCACCAGGCACCAGCCCGAGATCGACGGCGAGTTCGTCGACATCGGACGGGTCGGAGAGATCACCGAGATCGACACCGGCGCCATCGAGGCGCTGCTCGCCGACGGCCGCATCCCGGTCGTCTCGTCGGTCGCCCGTTCCCAGGACGATCACCACGTCTACAACGTCAATGCCGATACGGCGGCCGCGGCACTCGCCGCGGCGCTCGACGCCGAGACTCTCATGGTCCTCACCGACGTCGAGGGTCTCTACGAGGACTGGCCGAACTCCGACGAGGTGATCAGCCGCCTCACCGCGTCCCAGCTGGAGAAGCTGCTGCCGGACCTGTCCTCGGGCATGGTGCCCAAGATGGAGGGCTGCCTGCACGCGGTGCGCAACGGAGTCACCACCGCCCGCGTCATCGACGGCCGGGTCCAGCACTCGATCCTGCTGGAGATCTTCACCGACGAGGGCATCGGCACGATGGTCGTGCCGGACGAACAGGGGGAGCCGTGAGCAACACAGGGGGAGCCGTGGGCAACGAAGAGCTGACCGAGCGGTGGCGGGGCGCGCTCATGAACAACTACGGCACCCCGCGCCTGCCCCTGGTACGCGGTGAGGGCTCCCGGCTCTGGGACGCCGACGGCAAGGAGTACCTCGACTTCGTCGGCGGCATCGCGGTCAACGCGCTCGGCCACGCCCACCCGGCGGTGGTCGAGGCGGTGAGCCGGCAGATCGCCGCCCTCGGCCACGTCTCCAACCTCTTCGTCGCCGAGCCGCCCGTCGCGCTCGCCGAACGGCTGCTCCAGCGCTTCGGCCGCGACGGCAAGGTGTACTTCTGCAACTCCGGCGCCGAGGCCAACGAGGGCGCCTTCAAGATCGGCCGGCTGACCGGACGGCCGCACATGGTCGCCACCCACGGCGGCTTCCACGGCCGCACCATGGGTGCCCTGGCGCTGACCGGCCAGCCCGGCAAGCAGGAGCCGTTCCTGCCGCTGCCCGGCGACGTCACCCACGTACCGTACGGCGACCCGCAGGCGCTGGCCGCCGCGGTCACCGAGGAGACGGCGCTCGTGGTCATTGAGCCGGTCCAGGGCGAGAACGGCGTCGTCGTCCCGCCCCCCGGCTACCTGAAGGCGGCCCGGGCCATCACCGCCGCCACCGGCGCGCTGCTCGTCCTGGACGAGGTGCAGACCGGCGTCGGCCGGACCGGCCACTGGTTCGAGTACCAGGCCCACGAGGGAGTCCTGCCGGACGTGGTGACCCTCGCCAAGGGCCTCGGCGGCGGACTGCCGCTGGGCGCGACGGTCGCCTTCGGCCGCGCCGCCGAACTTCTCCGGCCGGGCCAGCACGGCACGACCTTCGGCGGCAACCCGGTCGCCTGCGCCGCCGGACTCGCCGTCCTCGACACCATCGCGGACGAGGGACTGCTGGACAACGTCAAACGGCAGAGCGAGAAGCTCCGCGGCGGAGTCGAGGCGCTCGGCCACCCGTTGACCGGCCACGTCCGGGGCGCGGGCCTGCTCCTGGGTATCGTGCTCACCGAGCCGCTCGCACCCCAGGTGCAGCAGGCGGCTCAGGACGCCGGAATCCTGGTGAACGCGCCCGCACCCGATGTCGTACGGCTGATGCCGGCGCTGAACCTCGGCGACGACGTGGTGGACGCGTTCCTCGGGGCGCTGCCCGGCATCCTTGACCAGGCCGCCGAGGCGGCCCACGGGGACGGACGATCCGGAGAATGAGACGACGATGAGCCATGCGCAGGAGCACGAGCAGACGGCCGGGCCCGCCCTCCCGCAGACCCGCACCGCACGCCACCGCCGGATCGTGGACATCCTCAACCGGCAGGCGGTGCGCTCCCAGAGCCAGCTGGCGAAGCTGCTCGCCGACGACGGACTGACCGTCACGCAGGCGACGCTCTCCCGGGATCTGGACGAGCTGAACGCGGTGAAGATCCGCAACTCCGACGGCGACCTCATCTACGCGGTGCCCAGCGAGGGCGGTTTCCGCACCCCGCGGGCTCCGCTCGGGGAGTCGGCGAAGGAGGAGCGGATGCGGCGGCTCTCGGCGGAGCTGCTCATCTCCGCGGAGGCGTCCGCCAACCTCGTGGTCCTGCGGACCCCTCCGGGAGCGGCGCAGTTCCTCGCCTCGGCGATCGACCAGGCGGAGCTGCACGACATCCTGGGGACGATCGCGGGGGACGACACGCTGATGCTGATCAGCCGGGATCCCACGGGTGGGCAGGCGCTGGCGGACCATTTGCTGCGGTTGGCTCAGAACGGCCACTGAGCGCCGCGGCGGCTTGTGCCGTAGGCAGGGCGCGGGTGATCGGTGGCTGGTCGCGCAGTTCCCCGCGCCCCTTCCCCCCCAGCTGCGGGCAGTCGTGCCGCTGGGGCGGCACGGGCGGGCGCAGCGGCACCCCGCCAACGCGGGCGAGTGACACCCCGGTACCTCAGCCACAGCGCCGTTCACCAGAAGACGCCGGTCACCCCAGCCACCGCGCCAGACCCCCCGTGCACCGCACCTCGTCCCCCGCGGTCACCAGCAGTCCCTCGACCCCGTCCAGAGACTCCAGCCACCGCAACCCCTCCCGCGACCCCATCGTGAACGCCGCCGTCGCCCAGCAGTCCGCCCACGTCAGCCGCGGCGCCACCACCGTCACCGACACCAGATCGGTCACCGCGGAGCGCCCGGTGCGCGGATCGACGATGTGCGCGCCCCGCTCCGCGCTGCCGGACGTCGCCACGGCCAGCTCGGCCGCCCCCGCCGCGGAGACGACGGCCGCCAGTCCGCCCGGACGCAGCGGGTCCGACACCCCGACCCGCCACGGCCGCCCCGCCCCCGGCGTGCCGAGCAACTGCACGTCCCCGCCCCCGTTGACGCTGACGCCGCTCGCACCCGCCGCCGCGACCCGCCGGGCGGCGCACTCCACGGCCCAGCCCTTGACGATCCCGGTCGGGTCGAGACGGCCGTGGTACGACGTGCTGAACCAGCCGTCGCTCACCCGCTCCGCCTCCGCCGCCAGCTCCAGCACCTCGGCGACCTCGGGCACGCACGCGTCGACGGTCACCTCACCGCGCGCCAGCCGGGACACCTGGCTGTCCTCCCGATAGGTGCTGAACACCTCGTCGACCCGGCGCAGCCCCGCGACCGCCTCGTCCAGCGCCGCCCGGACGGCCGTGGGTTCCCCGCCGCGGACGTCGAAGGAGAAGACGGTCCCCATCGTCTCCTCCACGTGACGCACCGCGGCGGGAGCCTGTGCGGCTTCGGCCACCGTGTCAGCCACCGGCCTGGTCCAGTGCCGACTGCAGGGACTGCTTGTATCCGGCGCTGGTGTAGGTGGCGCCGGAGACGGCGTCGATGTCGGCGCTGCCCGCGGTGACGGCGGCCTGGTTGAGTTCGGGTACGGCGTCGGCGGTGACCTGGTCGCTCTGCCCGCCCTTGGGCGCCTGGAGGGTCTCCGCGCCGGTGATCTTCCCGCCGCTGACCGTGATCCGGACCTGCACGGGCCCGTACCGGGTCTGCGCGGCCGCGCCGGTGAGCGTCTGAGTGCCCTGGGCCCCGTCGCCCGGGCCGTCACCGCCCGCCTCCTGCCCGCCCGAGCCCTGCCCGGCGGACCCCGCGGCCATCCGGTCCAGTGCCGACTGCAGGGACTGCTTGTATCCGGCGCTGGTGTAGGTGGCGCCGGAGACGGCGTCGATGTCGGCGCTGCCCGCGGTGACGGCGGCCTGGTTGAGTTCGGGTACGGCGTCGGCGGTGACCTGGTCGCTCTGCCCGCCCTTGGGCGCCTGCACGGCCTCGGCGCCGGTGATCTTCCCGCCGTTCACCGTGATCCGGACCTGCACGGGCCCGTACCGGGTGCCGGCCGCGTCACCGGTGACCGTACCGGCGCCCGCGCCCCGGCCGCCCTGCGGCGACTGCGCGGCCACCGGAGGGGCGGCGCCGCCCGCCGCCGAGGCGGAGCCCGGGTCGGACGCCGGTTTCAACGACAGCAGCAGCACGATCCCGGACACGGTCGCGGCGCCGGCGAGCACGGCACGCCGGACGGGGTGGCTTTTCCTCATCTGTCCTGGACTCCTGATGTCCGTCGCTCACATCTCGAACGACTCGTGATGGATACGGCGGGCGGGGACCCCCGCGCCGCGCAGTGCCTCGTACACCGACTGGGCGAAGCCGGGCGGCCCGCACAGGAAGACGTCGTGGCGGTCCACGTCCGGGATCTTGCGGCCGAGCGTCTCCGCGGAGATGTCGGGGCGCTCCCCGTCCGGACTGTTCACCGCGTACATCAGCCGGGCCCCGCGCTCCTCGGCGATCCCGGCCAGCTCGTCCCACAGGGCCAGGTCCTGGGTGCTGTTGGCCCGGTAGAGCAGGGTGATGTCGCCGGACGCGCCGGGCAGGGTCTCGAACAGCGCCCGCATCGGTGTGATCCCCACGCCGCCCGCCACCAGCAGCACCTTGCCGCGGCTGCGGCGCTGGGCGGTCAGGGCCCCGTACGGTCCCTCCGCCCACACCCGGGTGCCGGGCTCCAGCTCGCGCAGCCGGGCGCTGTGGTCGCCGATCGCCTTCACGGTGATCCGCAGCATGTCCGGGCGCGGCGCCGCCGACAGCGAGTACGGGTGCGAGCTGAACCGCATCCCGGGCGCCAGGAACCGCCAGCGGAAGAACTGGCCGGCCTCCGCGCCCATCCGGTGCAGCCTGCGCCCGCCGATCAGCACCGACACGATCCCGGGCGTCTCCTCGATCACCGCCTCGACCCGCATCCGGTGCCGCAGGTTGAGGCGGAGGGGGGTCAGGACGCGGTACCAGAGCACCAGCGCGGTCACCGCCCCGTACAGCGCGTACCAGACGGTCTTCGCGACCGGCTCGACGGCGAAGTCGTTCCCGGTGGTCAGCTGGTGCCAGAAGGTCAGGAACACCGCCACGTAGGTGAGCAGGTGCACGTGGTACCAGGCGTCGTACGGGATCCGGCGGCGGACGGGGCCCACGGACAGCAGTCCGATGAGGACCAGCAGTCCGGTGCCGATGGCTGCCTTGCCCATGTCCGGCAGCTGGTTCACGGAGTCGACCGTCTGCTGCACGATGTCACCGAGGCCCTGGCCGGCCTGGGCGGCGTACCCCCACATGATCAGGAAGACGTGGGCGAGGACCAGGCAGAGCGTGTAGCGGCCGGTCATGGCGTGCCAGCGGGCGACCCGGTCGGAGCCCACCCGCCGCTCCAGCGCCGGCACGCGGGCCATCTGGAGCACCACCAGCGCCATCAGGTACCCGGCGAGCAGGCCGGTGATCCGGCCCGCGTTCAGGATCATGCCGGTCTGGTCGGAGATGGCGGGCGTGTTGCGCCACCACAGCCACAACACGCCCGCCGCGCCCGCCCATACGGCGAGCAGCAGGGGGACGGCGGGGGAGCGGCGCGGACGGATGCGCCGCATCGTCTGACGGCGGGCGGCACGGCCGCCGGCGAGCGTGGTGGTCACGGTTCCTCCGTGGGGACTTGACCCTTGGCCCACAGATACGCGCCGCACCCCCGGAGCGTTCAGAGTGCTTGCGCGGCCCGTCGAGTCAGCCCGAGGACGGGCACACGGACACGGGGACCACCGACGTCACCGTGTGGGCGGGCAGCACGGTCCGCTTCCCGCCCTCCGGACGCAGCGCCACACCGTCCGGCCCCGAAGCCAGCAGTTCTCCGCAGCGCTGACCCCCCGTGGTCGTTACCTGGACCAGGTGGCCGGGGGGCGTGCCGGTGGTGGTCCAGACGACGACCAGGGCGGCGACGACCAAGGCCACCCCCGAGACACAGCACAGGGCGGCGTACCGCACGGATCGCGTCACGCGCGCGATCTCCCCCCGCGTCCAGTCGCGCAGCGCCTGTCCGGCCAGGAGCACCCGTTCGCCCGGACTGCCGTGAGCGGCCCGCATGGCGAGAATGGAGCCGGTCACCAGAAGCAGGAAGCCGGTGCCCACCAGGACGCCGGCGGTCAGCCGCGCCGTATCGGGGACCTGGGAGAGGTCGTCCCGGCCCTTGAGCGTCGTCAGGACGGCGACCAGGGCGGCGAGACCGGTGAGGCCGGTACGCCATCCCTCGGCCTGCCGCCGCAGCTCCGGGAGCTGGGTGAACTCCAGCTCCCGGGCGAGCTGGGCCCAGCGCCGGTCCGAGTGTGCGCTCACGTGCCGTCCGTCTCGACGAGCGCGGTCACCCGCCAGCTCGCCCCGCAGCCCACGAACGGGGCGTCGGCGGGCAGGCCGGAGTGCGGGTGGCCGCATTCGCAGTAGTGCACCTCGCGCAGCAGGGCCGCCCCCTGGCTCTGCGTGGCCGCCGGGTCCGTCCCCCGCCGCCGGGACCACAGGGCTTTGGTACCGGTACCGGCCAGACCGTACGCGTACTCCGAGACGGTGGTGCCCAGACACCGCGGACAGGCGCCCTCGACCTGGAGTCTCGAACCGCCCTCGACAGCGCGGCGGAGGAAGGTACCGGCCGGCCCCAGGTACGTTTCCTCGTAGACCGCTGCGTGGTCGTGGCCGACGTGCGGCGCGTCAGTCAACGTCTTCACTCCTCTCCTCTACGACCAGGTCGAACATCCGCGCGTACAGGCGGAGCCTCGTCTCGACCCAGGCCTCGCTCTCGCCGGTGGCCACGGCGGCCCGCCGGATGTGCCGGCGGCTTACCCGTCCCGCGAGCGCGGGCAGCACGCCGTCCAGATCACGGCTGAGAAGGGCCAGGTCCTGCCAGAGCGGCAGGACGTCCGGTGCGGGGGGAAGAGCCGTGGCCTCGGTTCCGTGCAGGGGCAGGTAGGGCTTGATCCGTTCGACGGTGCGCGTCACGGGCTCACCGAGCCGGCCCGCGATGCTCACCAGGTCGAGGGCACAGTAGGGTGCGTGCTCGCGCGTGACGCGGTGGGCGCCTCCCAACGCCAGGAGGTCGTGCTCGTCCGGCATGACGTCGCGGAGCGCGGTCAGCGCCTCGGCGGTGAGCGGGGGGACCGGAGCGCCGATCGCGCGCAGGGGCAGGAGGGTCTCGTAGGCGGTGGCCGCGTCGGACGCCAGCCGTTGGGCGTAGGCGGCCAGGCCCGCGCCGGTGAGGCGCCCCCACCTCGCGGTGCCGGTGACACCGGTTCGATCGTCAGGGGGGCAGTCGACCAGTGCGGCTGTCACGCCCGAGGTGGGACGCAGCTCGGCGAGGTCTTCGGGCAGGGAGGGCATCTCCAGCCCGTAACGCCTCGCGTAGTCGTCCGCCGTCGTCCAGACCACGCGCAGCGTCTCGTTGAGCCGTTCCGCGGCGTAGCAGAGAGCGCCGGCAGTGATCTCCGCGGCGGGGTGGTCCTCCTCGTCGAGAGCGGGTTCCTTGCCCGAGAGGATGTACCGGACGCGCAACGGCAGGCGGCTCCAGTCGTCGAGGAGCGAGGTGTCCCCCGGGACGGTCACACCCGCCTCCCGCATGTCCGCCACCGCGGTGGCCATGTCCCATCCGGGGCGGGAGAAGCTGTGCGCCAAGGCCAGCGACTCCAGGTCGAGCCCTTGCTCCAGACCGTGCTCCAGCACTTCCAGGTCCCGGGACAACCGAGCCGCATCCCGCGAGGGCCGGACCCGGGCCGCGGCGGTGTCCTGTGCGTACCGGCGTGTGTAGCGCAGGCCGAGCCTTTCGGCGTGCCGCGCCAGTCGCCGCTCGGCTTCGAAGAGGTCCGTCTTCAGGCTGTCGGCGTAGTGCACGACCGCCGCCCAGGGCAGTTCCCTGACTCCCTCCGCGTTCTTCCTGGAGAACAGGAGGACGAGTTCACTGAGGACTTCGTCGTCCGAGAGCAGTGTCCACGGCGCCAGCGCCTCGTTCGTCGGGACGGCCCAGCCCAGCCAGGAGAAGTCGGCCAGGCGGCGCAGCACCTCGGCCACCGGACGACCGGACTGCTCGGCGACGGAGCACACGAGCAGCGGCTCGTCCGCCAGCGACCAGACGGTGCCGCGGGACGCCTGCTGCGAGCGGGTGAAGAGGCATTCCAGGTCGTCCTGAGTGCAGACGTAGTCGTGGAAGCGCGCGGGAGCCTCGGGGACCGGAGACGGCAACAGCGGGCCGAAGCGGCCGAGCCTCGCGGTCAGTTCGCCGAGCGGTGCGGACAGACGCATCGAGGCGAGGACCAGACCGCCCCAGTGGCCAGAGCCGTCGCCGTCGGTCACCAGTGTCCCCTCGGCGCGTCCCAGCAGGTCCTTCACCAACGCGTCGTCACGGTCGTCGGGCTCGATGTCCACGGCCTCGCCGACCTGGGGAAGCGGCCTGTACTGGTGATGCGCGACGCGCAGGGCCCGCTGGCGGCGCTCGATCTCCGCGATGCTCGTCTCCTGCGCCCTCGCCTGCACCACGACATGGCACCACGAGTCCCCTGGCATACGGGTCAGGTTGGCGTCCCCGGCGGCAGCGACCGGATAGCCGGCGAGGTCGAGCGGCGGGGCGGACGCCTGACGGCTGTCGTGCGACAGTCCGAGAACCGCGTTGCGCCAGGGCTGGTACGCGTGTTGGGTAACGCCTCGCCTGTCGCCGTGGACGAGGAGCCGGTCCGGATGGAACCAGCCCACCCGGTCCAGGGACACCGGGTCACCGTCCCAGCCGCGGACTCGCACGTCCTTGCCGCGCCACGTGGCGTCGAGGGCCCGAGCCGTGGCAGGGCTGAGCTCGTCGAGCTGCCCCAGCCAGTCCAGGGACAGCCCTGGCCAGGACAGCAGCGAGTCCGCTCCTCGCCGCCACAGCGTCCGCACCCATTCGGCGTCGAACTCCTGTAGTTCCGTTCGGCTGACACTGAGCTTCCCCGCGTGCGCTCCGGTCAGGTTGACCACATGGCCGAACGGTTTCTGGTCCGTCACGATGCCGTCGCACAGAACCGCTCCGGTGCCGTTGACCCACCACAGCGTCCTCGGGACGGCCTCCAGAACGTCGGCGGGGTCCGCGCCGGGCCCGGCCTGCAGGACACCGGGCAGCCAGACGTGCTCGTGTCCCGAACCCTCCCGCACCGTCAGGGAGAACTCGCTGACCCGGACGAGCTCCCGGAGCACCGCCGCACAGGACATTCGCCGGATCCTGGGATCGTCGCGCAGGTACAGTCGCACCCGCGTGCCGCCCTCGGGGCAGCCGTCGTCCGATCCGTCATGGCGCTGGATTCGGAACAGGCTCCCGCTGCTGGGGATCTCAACCCGGAACGCGTGCTCCGCGGGGATGCCCTCCGGGCTGACCTGGCGCGTCACGATGGTCATCTCGTCGGCCAGCATGAAGTAGCTGAACACGCCGATGCCGAAACGGCTGTTGGGATAGAGGCGCAGTGCCGGGTCGTGGCGCAGCCACCGGGACTGCTCCTTGCGGAACGACGCGGACCGCTCGAAGCGACTGCCGGCCCGGGTGAAGGTCTGCTTGAGCTGCTCGGCGCTCATGCCCACACCGTTGTCCCGGCATTCCACGTACCGGCCGCGCTCGTCCTGGCCCTGGGTGAAGACGATGTCCCCGCTCCAGTCGGCCGGCCGGCGTCCGGCACTGTTCAGGTACGTCCAGCGCATGGCCCGGTAGCGGCAGGCGTCCATCGCGTTCTGGTACAACTCGCGCAGGGCCAGCTGCGGTTCGCCGCCGTAGAGCTGCTCACCCATGAGCAGGTCCCGTACTTCCGTCTGCGCGAGATGGAAGCGCAGGAGCGGCACTTCGTAGGCGGCTTTCCCCGCGCTGCGCTGCGGCTGCAGATCACGGTTGGTGACGCGCCCCGGTACCGAGGCCAGCAGCTCCGCCTCGGCCTGGGGCATCCCGGAGGCCATCCGACCCGTGCGGGCGGCCAACTGGTCGGCCGCGTCGGCGGTTTCGAGGAGCGCGGCGTGCACCGCCTGGTGGGGGCAGAGCGCGTCCAGATGGAGGGCGTTGCCGTCCCGGTGCCAGCTGAGCTCCCGGGCGACGGCCAACGCCTGTTGCGGCAGGACCGGGTCCGAGACGGCCAGATGCTCCGCCACGACATCCGGCAGGGCACGGACGTCCACGGCCAGGGTGGCGGCCAGCCCGAGCAGCGCGGCCAACGGGCGCACGCGCAGGCGATGGTGGCCGCCGCGCAACGGTATGGTGCGCGGCCCCGGAGTGTTCTGCTCGTCGAAGGGATCGTCCATGCCGATTGCCTGGGCGGCCATGGTGAGCGACTCCGCGAGGTCCCGCACCCTGCCGTCGGCGACACCGAGCTCCGCGGCCAGCCGCTCGGCCGGCTGCGCGGGAACGGCCTCGTCGTCGGTCTGGAAGCGGTCCGCGATCCAGCGGTGGACGAGCCACATCACGATCGCCGCGGCGTCCTCCACCCGTCCGCGGCCCTGGCAGTCGACCAGCTTGCGCGCCAGCCGCCCGTGCTGCTCGACGATCTGCTCGTAGTGCCGACGATGAGCGTGTGCCTGTGGGTGCCGTTCGAGGACGCTCGGTCGGATCTCCGCGGCGTGACTCAACCGTTCGGCCCACGCCACCTCGTGCAGGAAGGGGGCGGCTACGAGCGCGATCACCTCGATGGGGGACAGCTCCGCTCCCTCGGGCAGCAGCTGGGGCAGCCGGTCGCACAGCACTCTGACCGGGAAGCCGTCGTCCGCCCACGGGTCCGGGAACGGCAGGCGCTGCTGGGACAGGTGCACCGAGCGCGCACACCCCTCCACGAAGTCGCTCACCGCGGATTGCAGGCGATCCACGTCGGCGGCGGCCTCGGGGCTCACGTGCCGCCACAGCGAGGTGCTCCGTGCGGCGTCCAGCCATGCCTCCAGGAGCGGCCGTCCTTCGCAGATCTCCGTCTTCCTGGTCTCCGCCTCGGCGTCGCGCCCGTAGTGGTACCAGGGGACCTGGTTGAGTCCGTGCCGCCGGGCCGTCTCGATGGTCCTCGCCCGTGCGGCGACCAGCACCTCGTCGACCGTGCGTGCGGGCGTCAGCGGCCCGAGAGCGTCGGCCAGCCCACGGGCGAAGAAGCTCCCCCCGTCGGTGTAGCCGCTTCGCTCACCGGCCGAGCACCCGGCCATCACGGCGAATCCGCCGTGCGGCGGGCCGGTGTCGGCCCGGTTGGCGAATGCCTCCCCGTCGCTCGGCGTGTCCGTACGGCAGGCGTCGACGAACCACAGGACGGTCCCCGCCGGACAGTCACCGAGCAGCGGATTGATGTTGACGGGGAGGAGCGAGTCCAGGTACGGCTCCCGCCAGTTGCCGTCACCGGGCGGCACGGCATCCGCCGGTACGAGGTAGTCGGTGCGGTTGACGCGCAGGCCGTGCCCGGTGAAGTACAGCAGCAGGGTCCCGCCCGGCGGAGTGTCCCGCGCGACCTCGTAGATCGTCGACCGGATCTTGCTGCGCCCGGCGTCGTGCAACGTGTCCACCAGGTACCCGGAAGACGTGAGCGCGGCGCTCAGCAGCCGCAGGTCCGCCTCGACCGGCGCGGCCAACGGCTCCAGGGCGGTGACGGAAGGTGTGTGGCCGACGCCGATGAGCAGAGCCCTGCGTGCCACGTCCATGTCCCCGTGCCCCTCCCCGAGTCAGGAGAACATGATGGCACCGGGCACCGGCGGATGTGGCGGGGCGGGTCAGTAGCGGGTGATCACGGTCGGCCCGCCCGAGGTGCCGATCGCGATGTGCGGCCGGGCCGCCGGGTCGGCCCACCGCAGGATGCGGCGCATCGCCTCCGCGGGCACCGAGACGCACCCCGCCGTCGCCCCCCGCCCGTTGACGTGCAGGAAGATGCCCGCGCCGCGTCCGCGCACCGGGCGGTGGTAGTTGAAGCCGACGACCAGGGCGTGCGCGTACTGCGCCGAGTAGGTGATCAGATGCTCGGCCTCGGCGGCGCGGCAGTCGGCGGGGCGGGGTTCGGTCCAGCGGTTGTAGGAGCGGGAGGCGTTGTCCTGGCACCACCAGGAGTCCTGGCGCACCGGGCGGTACCGGTACGCCGTGCCGCGCGGCGCCGGCTCGATGCCGAAGGCGTACGGCAGGTCGTACAGGCCGGTCGGAGTGGTGTTCGTGCCCTGCTCGCGCGTCGCCCCGTCGGCCAGCCCGTTGGCTCCGAAGCGGGCCGGCGCGGAACCGGCCGCCACCCACCGGCCGCCGCCTTCGCCGCCGCCCCCGCGGTTCCACCAGGTGACGCGGCCCTCGGTCGATCCGGTCCGGGGCGCCACCGCGGTGATCAGCTGGCCGCCGCCGCCGGTGTCCGCCATCCGGGCCGGCAGCGGCGGGGCGGCGGGCCCGCCGGCGGGCGCGGCACCGAGCACGAGGAGGGAGGCGGAGACGAGGACGGCGACGACACCGGGGCGCATGGCTCAGACGGTAGACGGGGGCAGCGGCAACGGCAGCCCGGGAAGGCCGTCCATGCTCGTCGCGATGTGCTCCTTCTTGGTGAAGTACGCGCTGAGCGACGCGTCGTCCTCGCGGGCGAACCGCTTGCCGTGCAGATCCCGGTCGTTCTCGTACGCCATGAAGGGGACGGCGTAACCGCAGGAGTCGCGGACGAGTTCGGCGGTGACCACGATGACCGCGCGCAGTCCGTGCTCGGTGCTGTCGATGTCCGGGAAGTGGGTGAGCAGCTCCGGGAAACGGGGGTCGTCGCGGAAGACCGGTTCGCCGCGACCGTGCACCCGCACGATGCTCGGCGGCCCCTGGAAGGCGCACCACATCAGCGTGATCCGCCCGTTCTCGCGCAGGTGGGCGATGGTCTCGGCGGTGGAGCCCGCGAAATCGAGGTAGGCGACGGTGAGCTCGTCGAGCACCGCGAAGCTGCCCGTGAGGCCCTTGGGGGACAGATTGACCGTGCCGTCGCCGGCCAGGGGAGCGGTGGCGGTGAAGAAGAGGGGCTGTGCCTCGATGAAGGCGCGGAGTCTGCCGTCTATTCGTTCATAAGTCTTTCCCATGTCTAACGATTATGGGTGCTGGTCGAGTGCCTGTCCGGAGAATTCCCGGTGCTCCCGCCATGCGGACGCCACTGCGCTCTCCCGGCCACCCGTGGCCGCCCCGGCCGGCGTTCCACGGGGCGGCCACGGTGCCCGCGCCCCCACCGGACGTACGGGTGAGGGGGCGTCCCGCGTTCACCCGTCCGCGAAATTGACGAATCATGCAGAGCTCTGCATACTCATGCATGCCACCGGAGGCGCCGTGCGGATGCGGTGGCCCACCAACGGACCTGAGGAGCGACCCGAATGAGCAGCAGCAGCGGTGACGTCCGGCTCTGGGGCGGCCGTTTCGCCGACGGTCCCGCCGAGGCCCTGGCGAAGCTGTCCGCGTCCGTCCACTTCGACTGGCGTCTCGCGCCCTACGACATCGCCGGTTCGCGTGCCCACGCGCGCGTGCTGCACGCCGCGGGGCTGCTCACCGAGGAGGAGCTGACCCGGATGATCGCCGGGCTCGACCAGCTCGAAGCGGACGTCGCCGACGGCTCCTTCGTCGGCACCATCGCCGACGAGGACGTGCACACCGCCCTCGAGCGCGGCCTGCTGGAGCGGCTCGGCCCCGACCTCGGCGGCAAACTGCGCGCCGGGCGGTCCCGCAACGACCAGGTGGCGACCCTCTTCCGCATGTACCTGCGCGACCACGCCCGGACCGTCGGCGGCCTGATCGCCGACCTCCAGGACGCGCTCGTCGGCCTCGCCGAGGCCCACCCGGACGTCGCGATGCCCGGCCGCACCCACCTCCAGCACGCCCAGCCGGTGCTCTTCGCCCACCACGTCCTCGCCCACGTCCAGGCGCTCTCCCGGGACGCGGAGCGGCTACGCCAGTGGGACGAGCGCACGGCCGTTTCGCCGTACGGATCCGGCGCCCTGGCCGGTTCCTCCCTCGGCCTCGACCCGGAGGCGGTCGCCAAGGACCTCGGCTTCGAGCACGGCAGCGCCGGCAACTCCATCGACGGCACGGCCTCCCGCGACTTCGTCGCCGAGTTCGCCTTCATCACCGCGATGATCGGAGTGAACGTCTCCCGGATCGCCGAGGAGATCATCATCTGGAACACGAAGGAGTTCTCCTTCGTGACCCTGCACGACGCCTTCTCCACCGGATCGTCGATCATGCCGCAGAAGAAGAACCCGGACATCGCGGAGCTGGCCCGGGGCAAGTCCGGCCGCCTCATCGGCAACCTGACCGGCCTGATGGCCACCCTCAAGGCCCTCCCGCTCGCGTACAACCGCGACCTCCAGGAGGACAAGGAGCCGGTCTTCGACTCCATCGACCAGCTGGAGATCCTGCTCCCCGCCTTCACCGGCATGATGGCCACCCTCACCGTGCACCGCGAGCGCATGGAGGAACTGGCCCCGGCCGGGTTCTCCCTCGCCACCGACATCGCCGAGTGGCTCGTCAAGCAGGGCGTGCCGTTCCGCGTCGCGCACGAGGTCGCCGGCGAGTGCGTGAAGGCGGCCGAGGCCGACGGCAGGGAACTGGACGAGCTCACCGACGAGCAGTTCGCCAAGATCTCCGCCCACCTGACCCCCGAGGTGCGCACCGTACTCAACGTCCCCGGCGCCCTCGCCTCCCGCGGCGGCCGCGGCGGTACGGCGCCCGGCGCGGTCGCCGTCCAGCTCGCCGAGATGAAGGCGGACGTGGCCGGCCAGCACGCGTGGGCGAACGCGAAGAAGTAGCAGCCGGTGTGCCCGGAGGGCATCGTGGTTACGTTGGTCAACAGCTCAGCAGCTTCAGCAGCTTCAGCAGCCGACCGAACGGAGCCCGCGATGCCCTTCGCCCGCCTGGCCGCGGCCACGACCCCCACCTGCCACATCGGCCTGGGTCTGGCCGCCGTCGGCCGCCCCGGCTACATCAACCTCGGCCGTGACCGGGACCTGCCGGCCGACCGCAGCGTCGAGGCGATGCGCGAGCGCACCCGCGATCTCCTCGACGCCGCTTACGCGCAGGGGGTCAGGTACTTCGACGCGGCCCGTTCCTACGGGCGCTCGGAGGAGTTCCTCGCCGGCTGGCTCCGGGAGCGCCCCGACGTCGACGACGTCGTCGTCGGCAGCAAGTGGGGCTACACCTACACGGCCGACTGGTCGGCCGACGCCGAGCGGCACGAGGTCAAGGACCACGGCGTCGCGACGTACGAACGCCAGCGCGCCGAGACCGACGCCCTGCTCGGCGACCGTCTCGACCTCTACCAGATCCACTCCCTCACCCCCGACAGCCCGGCGCTCACCGACAAGGACCTGCACGCGAGGCTGGCCGAGGCCGCCGCGCGGGGGGTCACCGTCGGCTTCTCCACCAGCGGCCCCGCCCAGGCCGACGCCATCCGCGCCGCGCTCGCCGTGACCGTCGACGGTGAACCCCTCTTCCGTGCCGTCCAGTCGACGTACAACGCGCTGGAGACCTCCGCCGGGCCCGCGCTGGCCGAGGCGCACGAGGCCGGGCTCACCGTGATCGTCAAGGAGGGCATGGCCAACGGCCGCCTCGCGGAGCCGCACGCGCCCCAGGCCCTGAAGGCCGTGGCGGAGGAGACCGCGCTGGGCTGCGACGCGGTCGCCCTCGCGCTGGTCCTGCGGCAGCCCTGGGCCGGTGTCGTCCTCTCCGGCGCCGCGACCGTGAACCAGCTCGGTTCGAACCTGCACGCCGCCGTCGTCGATTTCGACGACGACCAGGTGGCGCGCCTCGCAGCCCTCGTCGAGGACCCGCACGCCTACTGGGAGCGGCGCGCGCGGCTGCCCTGGCACTGATCGTCACACGTGGACGTGAGGTGAGTCACGCATGCCCTGCATGAGACAAAGATGTCTCATGTGGGCTATCGTTGTCTCATGGCCGTCGATCGTGAACAGGTGCTGCGCAGCGCCGCAGCCCTGCTGACCCGTAAATCCACCGCGACGATGGACGAGGTCGCCCGGGCGGCGGGGATGAGCCGGGCCACGCTGCACCGGCACTTCGCCGGACGCGACGCCCTCGTCCGGGCGCTGGAAGAGCTCGGCATCGCCGAGTGCGAGGCCGCCCTGGAGGCGGCCCGTCCGGAAGACGGGCCGGCGGCCGACGCGGTGCGCCGGCTCGTGCGCGCGATCGAGCCCTCCGCCGCGCTGCTCGCCTTCCTCTACACCGAGAACCAGCTGTTCGAGGGCGAGCAGCAGAACGAGGGCTGGGCCCGCATCGACGCCCGCCTCACCGGCTTGTTCCGCCGGGGGCAGGAGGGCGGCGAGTTCCGCGTCGACCTCACCCCGGCGTGGCTCACCGAGGCCCTCTACGGCCTGCTGGGCGCCGGTGCCTGGGCCGTGGCAGAGGGCCGCGTGGCCCGCAACGACTTCAATCACATGATCGTCGAGCTGCTGCTCGGCGGCGCACTTCGGAGAGAGTGAACCATGACCCGCACCCTGCAGTCGGCGCAGTCGACCGAGGCGGTGAAGCGCCCCGGCCGCTGGCTCGCGCTGTCCGTCCTCGTGCTGGCCGTGCTGCTGGTGGCCGTCGACGCGACCGTTCTCGGTCTCGCGACCCCCTACATCAGCGAGGACCTCGCGCCCTCCGGCACCCAGCTGCTCTGGATAGGCGACGTCTACTCCTTCGTCATCGCCGGTCTGCTCGTCTCCATGGGCAGCCTCGGTGACCGCATCGGCCGCAAGCGGATCCTGCTCGTCGGCGCCACGGCGTTCGGCGCGATATCGGTCCTGAACGCCTACGCGTCCACGCCCGAGCTGATGATCGTCGCCCGTGCCCTGCTCGGCGTCGCGGGCGCCACCCTGATGCCCGCCACCCTCGCCCTGATCCGCAACCTCTTCCACGACCCGCGCGAACGCAGCCTCGCCGTGGGCATCTGGGGCGCCGCGGCCTCGGCCGGTGCGGCGGTCGGTCCGGTGGTCGGCGGGTTCCTGCTGGAGCACTTCTGGTGGGGCTCGGTCTTCCTCATCAACCTGCCCGTGATGGCGGTCCTGGTCGTCGTCGGCGTCAAGCTCCTGCCCGAGTCCCGCAACCCGAACCCGGGCCCCTGGGACCTGCTCAGCGTCACCCTCTCCCTGGTCGGCATGGTCGGTGTCGTGTACGCCGTCAAGGAGGCCGCCGCGCACGGGTTCGCCTGGGCCACGCTCGCCGCGGGCCTGCTGGGCGCCGTCGCCCTGTACGGGTTCGTCCGCCGTCAGCTGGCCATGCCGACCCCACTGCTCGACATGCGGCTGTTCCGCAGTCGCGGCTTCAGCGGAGCGGTGCTGGCCGACCTGCTGACCATCCTGGGCCTGTCGGGGCTGGTGTTCTTCCTCTCCCAGTACCTGCAACTGGTACAGGGCAGGCGGCCGTTCGAGGCAGGTCTGGCCGAACTGCCCGCCGCCGTCGGCGCGGTGGTGGCCGGGCTGATCGCCGGCCGCGTGGCCCGGCGCTTCTCGGTGCGTGCCGTGGTCTCCGGCGGACTCGCCGCCGTCGGTCTCGCGCTGGCCGCGCTGACCGTCGTCGGCCAGAACACCGGCTACCCGCTGCTCGGCGCGGTGCTGCTCGTCGTCGGTGTGGGCGCCGGGTTCTCGTTCACCGTCACCGCCGACGTGATCCTGTCCAGCGTCCCGGGCGAACAGGCGGGAGCCGCCTCCGCGGTCTCCGAGACGGCGTACGAACTCGGCGCCGCCCTCGGCATCGCGGTGCTCGGCTCCATCGTGACCGGCGTCTACCGCGACTTCACCGGCCCGGCCGGCACCCCGGCCGCGGCACACGAGTCGCTGGGCGGTGCGGTGGAGGCAGCCTCGGACCTCCCCGCGCACACGGCCGGGGCCCTGCTGGACGCCGCCCGCCAGGCCTTCGTCGACGGGCTGACCCTCGCGGCGGGCGTCGGCGCGGCCGTCCTCCTGGCCGCCGCCGCGGCTTCCTGGTTCCTGCTGAGGGGCCAGCGCCTGGAGGACGGGGTGGAGCACCCGTAGCCGTACGCGCACGGCGGGCGGCACGGACCGAAGGGCCGTGAGACGGTGACCGGCCGCGGACGTCGGGCGGTCCCCGCACCCGCGGCCCGCCCCGCCGGGCGGCCCCGGCCCACGGTGACACCCGCCGGGAGGGACGAGGCCACGACGCCTGCCGCGATCGTTCGGCGGCGCACCTCGTCGCCCGCCGGAGCCCGCCGGCCGCGGACCCTCGTATGCGCCGGCCCTTGGCGGCAGGGGCCGGACGCGCGGACGGCGGGCCGCCCCGGGGAGCGGCCCGCCGTCCGGAAGTCCCGCGGCGTTACGCCGCCTTGGCCTTGCTCGCGTACATGTCCACGTACTCCTGCCCGGACAGTCGCATGACCTCGGTCATCACGGAGTCGGTCACGGCCCGCAGGACGTAGCGGTCGCGGTCCATGCCCTCGTAGCGGGAGAACTCCATCGCCTCGCCGAAGCGGACCGTGACCTTGCCCGGCCGGGGCAGGCCCGCGCCTCCCGGCTGGAGCTTGTCGGTGCCGATCACGGCGAACGGGACGACGGGGGCGCCGGTCATCAGGGTGAGCCGGGCGATGCCGGTGCGGCCGCGGTAGAGGCGGCCGTCGGGGGAGCGGGTGCCCTCCGGGTAGATGGCGAAGACCTTGCCCTCGTCCAGCACGCGGCGGCCGGTCATCAGCGCCGCGACCCCGCCCCGGCCGCCGTCCCGGTCGACCGGGATCATGCCGACGCCGGTGAAGAACCAGGCCATCAGCCGTCCCTTGAGGCCCTTGCCGGTGACGTACTCGTCCTTGCCGATGAAGAAGACCTGCCGGTCGCACTTCAAGGGCATGATCACCGAGTCGATGAAGGTCAGGTGGTTGCCGGCCAGGATCACCGGACCGTCGCCCGGGATGTTCTCCACGCCCTCCACCTGTGGGCGGAACATCAGGCGCATGATCGGGCCGAGCACTGCCTTGATGAGCGCGAAGCGGGACAACGGGTCCTCCGGTGTCGGGGATGCGGTATGAGTCTGTGCAGGTGAGGACATTACTCGCGGCCGAGGGTGTCACGCACGTCGGGTCACCCGGGCCTTACCCAGTGTTGACGTGCGTTCACCTGCGGTGCAGGGGCGTTGCGACGCGGTAACGCCCGCACGCGGATGTGAGGCAGGTCGCGTTCCCGGGGGGAGGAATCACGGGCCGCTCCTCGCCGCACTCGCCGTGCTCCGTGTCGTCATGGCTGTCGTCATGGCCGTAGCCGTCGCTGTACTGTCGCCGTCCCTGGTCCGCAGGGGACGGCGCCGTTGGTCCGGGAGCCCGGACACGGCCCGGATCGAAGCACACGCGACGCGCGGACCGCGCGAGGCGCGCCGCCGAAGCCGTGCCGCAGACCCCTGCTCGGCGGCCACGGGCCGGTCGGGCACCGCCACGACGAACGCGGCCACTGACCGTGTACCCCGCCCGGCGGCTTTGACGCCGACGCTCCGCGCGTCCGCTCCGAAGCCGAAGCACCGTCGGCCGGCCGCGAAACCGACGCCCCGTCAGGCCCCGGCCACATCGGCCCCGCAGCCGTCCCGTTCGCCCCACAGTCCCGTTTCGCCCCACCGTCTCGCGGCCCCACTGTCTCGCGGCTCCACCGTCTCGCGGCTCCACCGTCTCGCCCGCCCCACCGGCCCCACCGGCCGCTCCGCGCCCATGCGACATCCCCAGGCACCCGCGTGTTCCGGCCGCGGTCTCCCGCTCGTCATGTACGCGCCCCTACGATCGGCCCGCACCGACGGTCAACGACAGGAGGCCCTGATGGGAACGCAGGAGTCGGACGAGCAGGTGGGCGGCGGCACCGGGCGGCGGGCGCTCCTCGGAGCGGCGGTGCTCGGCGCGGGCGGAGCGGTACTCGGCCTGTCCGGCACGGCGAGAGCCGCTGGCACCCGGCACGGCGGCGGACACGGCGGCGGCGTGAAGGGCCTGCCCGTGCCGACGGTCATCGGCCACCGCGGCGCCAGCGGCTACCGCCCCGAGCACACCTTCGGAGCCTACGACCTGGCCCTCGACATGGGCGCCGACATCGTGGAGGCGGGCGACCTGGTCCCCACCAAGGACGGTCACCTCGTCTGCCGGCACGAGCCGGAGATCGGCGGTACCACGGACGTCGCCGACCACCCCGAGTTCGCCGACCGCAAGCGCACGAAGTCGCTCGACGGCACCTCCGTCACCGGCTGGTTCACCGAGGACTTCACCCTCGCCGAACTCAAGACGCTCCGCGCCACCGAGCGCATCCCGGCCAACCGCCCGCACAACACCCTGTACGACGGCCGCTGGGAGATCCCCACCTTCGAGGAGGTGCTCCGCTGGCAGAACGAGCAGACGCGCAGGCGTGGCAAGCAGGTCTGGATCTACCCCGAACTCAAGCACCCCACCTACTTCCGCAAGCTGGGCCTGGGTACGGAGGAGCGCCTCGCGCGGCTGCTGCGCAAGTACGGCAAGGACCGGAAGAACTCGCCCGTCATCATCCAGTCCTTCGAGCCCACCAGCATCCAGCGGATGAACAGGCTCGTCGGAAATCCCCTCGCCGTCCTGCTGTCCGGTGCGAACAGCCGGCCCTGGGACTTCGTCGAGACCGGCGACCCGCGCACCACGGCCGACCTCATCACGCCGGGGGGCCTCAAGGAGATCGCCTCCTACGCGCAGGGCATCGGCCCCACCCTGGACCTGATCATCCCCAAGGACTCCACCGGCCGGCTGACCGAGCCGACCACGCTCGTCCGCGACGCGCACCGCGCGGGCCTGATCCTGCACCCGTACACCATGCGCAACGAGAATCCCTTCCTCCCCGCGGACTTCCGCAAGGGCGGCGGCCCGGACGCCTACGGCGACGTCTTCGCCGCGTTCCGGACCTACTTCGCCACCGGCATCGACGGCGTCTTCACCGACCACCCGGACACGGGTGTGCTGGCCCGCGAGGACTTCGTCAACGACTGAGCGCCCGCCCCCGGTTGGAGTGACCTTCGGCCGCCCGGGCAACCGCCCGCCCGGGCGGCCGCGTCAGCACGCATATGACGCACGACCTGGTCACCTCCCTGCGCCCGCTGCTCACCGCCGAGGCGTCGGCCGAGGCATATGCTTCAGGCGCGGAACCCGGCGACCTCGAACAGGCGGTCTGGCTGCGCCTCCTGGAACGCCTGGAGGCCGACGGTCCGCCGCACGACCCGCACCGCTGGCTGCGCAGCGCCGTCCGCATGGAGGCCCGCCGCACCCGCCGTACGGCCCGCGACGAGCGGCCCTACGAGACCGAGCCCGCCGACGCCGCCGAACACGAGCCCGAGCAGCGCGCCCTCACCGCGGCCCGCCACCGCGCCCTGCGCGACGCCGTGCGCCGGCTGCCCGGCCGCTGCCCCCGGCTGCTGGAGGCCCTGTTGTCACCGAAGGACCTCACATACCGGGAAATCGCGGGGGAGTTGGGTATCTCACAAGGCAGTCTTGGCCCGGAACGTTCCCGATGTCTGGGATGTCTGCGCCGATTGCTGACGCCGGAGGTTGCGGCCCGCTGAGGACGGGGATAGGAGTGGGGGACCACAGGTGATCAGGTGAGCGGGAGGCATGCGCACATGGGCATGAGCGTGACCATCTCGGCGGCGACCGAGCAGGATGCCGAGCAGATCTTCCGACTGCAGTACCTCTGCTTCCAGAGCGAAGCGGCGCTGTACGGCAACTACCGCATCGACCCGCTCGTCCAGACCCTCGACTCCGTGCGCGAGGAGGTCGCCGCCGACTGCGTCTTCGTGGCGCGGCTCGGCGACGAGGTCGTCGGCTCGGTGCGCGGCCGGGTGACCGAGGACGGGGCGGCCTCCATCGGCAAGCTCTGCGTCCATCCGCGGCTCCAGGGGCACGGTATCGGCGCCCGCCTGCTGCGGGCCGCCGAGTCGGCGCTCGCCGAGGAGCGGGGCGCCAAGCGCTTCCGCCTGCACACCGGGCACCGCAGCGAGAGCGGCCTGCGGCTGTACCGGCGGGTCGGTTACGAGACGGTGGGCACCGCGCAGGGCGCGGACGGCGTACCCATGATCGTCCTCGAGAAGCCGGCCGGGGCGTACGCGACCACGGCCTGAGGCTCGCTCGGGCGGGACCCGGGCCCGGTCGCCGCTACGCGGTACGGGCCCGGCGCAGCCAGTACACGGCCGACAGCGGCAACAGCACCGGGATGAAGAGGTAACCCATCCCGTAGTCGGACCACACGGTCGCGTCGGGGAAGGCGGACGGCTCCACCAGCGTCCAGGTGCCGACCGTCAGGACGCCCACGAGCTCGGCGGCGCAGCACACCAGCGCCGCCTTGCGGGCCGTCTCGCCGCCGCGCACCAGGGTGTAGGTGATGAAGCCGTAGACGAGGCCCGCGACGGCCGACAACGTATAGGGGAGCGGCGCCCGGTCGAACTCGGTCGCGATCTGGTACGCGGACCGCGACACGGCGCCGACGACCATCACCCCGTACAGCCACACCAGCAGGATGCCGGGGCCGCCGATCAGCCGCTTGCGGTCCGTCTTCTCCTCCGTGGCCGCCATCTCGGCCTCAGCCTCCCCAGATGTCATACAGCCGCACCTCGAGCACGGCGAGGACGACACCGCCGGCGGCGACGGTCACCGACCCCCACCGGGTGCGCTCGGCCAGCGACATGAACCCCGCCGCCGGGACACAGGCGAAGGCGCCCAGCAGATAGGCCACGAAGATCGTCGTGCCCTGGTCCGGCTCCTCGCCCCGCGCCAGCCGCACGATCCCGACCAGGAGCTGGATCAGCGCCAGCACCGAGACCACGGCCATGCCGATGAAGTGCCAGTCCTTCGTGGGCTGGTCACGGTAGGCCGCCCAGCCGCACCAGGCGGCGAGCAGCAGCGCGGCGACGCCGGTCACCAGCGTCAGGACGTCAAGCATGGCAGCGACCCTATTACGGCCCGAGCGGGCCGCCGCCCCCGGCCCTGTCCGGCCGCGTCCGGCCGCGTCCGGCGACGACCGGGTGCGCCGTAGGGTCGGGGACATGAAGATCCACGCACAAGCCCTCCTGTTCGACAACGACGGAACCCTTGTCTCCTCCCTCGAGTCCGTGCGCCGCTGCTGGACGCGGTGGGCCGGTGAGTACGGGATCACGGCGGCGGAGTTCGCGCGGGTCGAACTGCACGGGCGGCCGGCCGCGGAGATAGCCGCCGACCTGCTGCCCGCGGGCAGGGTGCCGGAGGCCGTCGCGCGGATCGAGGAGCTGGAGGTCGAGGACGTACCGGGCGGGGGCGTGCACCTGCTGCCCGGCACCCGGGACTTCCTCGACGCGCTGCCGGCCGACCGCTGGGCCGTCGTCACCTCGGCCACCCGCAGGCTCGCCGAGGCCCGGCTGGGCGCCGTCGGTATCCTGCCCAAGACGCTCGTCGCCGCCGACGACGTCACCCGCGGCAAGCCCGACCCCGAGCCCTACCTGCTCGCTGCCGGCGCCCTGGGCGTCGACCCGGCCGCCTGCGTCGTCTTCGAGGACGCCCCCGCCGGACTCCAGTCCGGCCGCACCGCCGGCATGACCACCGTGGCGTTGGCCACAACCCACCGGGCCGGTGAACTCGACGCCGACCTGGTGGTCACCGACCTGTCGGCCTTGTCGGCACTGGTCACCGGCGCCGGAGTGGAGATCTCCGTCCGGGGCTGACCCGCGCCCCTGGGACCGGTCACGGGCCGGCCACCGTCCACCGCTGTCCAGCATGCGGACGGCGGTGTCCGGTCAGGAGCACACGTCTGTTTTACTGATCGCATGAGCACGACGAGCGACCGCACCCCTGCGACCGAGGCGACGATGGCGCCCGGTGCTCGTTGTATGTGCCGAATGTGCGCCTTCTAGAGGGCCCCTGCACCACCTGAGTCTCGCGCCCCGAAGCGAGCGCCGCTCGTACCCGCCACCGCGCCCCGCGCCCGCGGCCGAGCCACGCCCCGCGCACACGTTTCTCCCCGGTTCCACCGCCACCGCGCATCGCCACCGCGAGAACCGTGCCGCGTTCCGAAGGACCCCAAGACCCCGAAGAACAACGCCCCGTGCCCGGCGCACACCACCGCGCCGCGCACTCGACAGTGACGGAAACCCACGTGATCACCACATCGGGCCTCACCAAGGTCTACCGCTCGGGCGGCCGCGAGGTCACCGCCCTGGACGGCGTCGATCTGCACGTCCGCGAGGGCGAGGTGTACGGCGTCATCGGCCAGTCCGGCGCCGGCAAGTCCTCGCTCATCCGCTGCGTCAACCTCCTGGAGCGCCCCACCGCCGGCACGGTCACCGTCGCCGGCCAGGACCTCACCGCGCTCGCCGGTCGCGGCCCCCGCGCCGGCAAGGAGCTGCGGCAGGCGCGCAGCCGTATCGGCATGGTGTTCCAGCACTTCAACCTGCTCTCCTCCCGGACCGTGCGGGACAACGTCGAACTGCCGCTGGAGATCCTCGGCAAGTCCGGGAAGGAACGTTCCCGCAAGGCGCTGGAACTCCTCGACCTCGTCGGTCTCGCCGACAAGGCGGGGGCCTACCCGGCCCAGCTCTCCGGCGGCCAGAAGCAGCGCGTCGGCATCGCCCGCGCCCTGGCCGGCGACCCCCGGGTCCTGCTCTCCGACGAGGCGACCAGCGCCCTCGACCCGGAGACCACCCGCTCCATCCTCCAGCTGCTGCGCGACCTGAACCGGCAGCTCGGCCTGACCGTCCTGCTCATCACCCACGAGATGGACGTCGTCAAGAGCGTGTGCGACTCGGCCGCCCTCATGGACAAGGGCCGCATCGTCGAGTCCGGCACGGTCGGCGAGCTGCTCGCCACCCCGGGCTCCGAGCTGGCCGCCGCCCTCTTCCCGGTCGGCGGCGACGCGACCGGCGACGACCGCACCGTCCTCGACGTCACCTTCCACGGCGAGGCCGCCACCCAGCCCGTCATCTCCCAGCTCTCCCGCACCTACAACATCGACATATCGATCCTCGGTGCCGCCATCGACACCGTCGGCGGCCTCCAGGTCGGCCGGATGCGCATCGAACTGCCGGGCCGCTACGAGGACAACGTGGTACCCGTCGGTTTCCTGCGCGAACAGGGCCTGCAGATCGACGTGGTGAACGGCGACACGGCGAACGAGGACCAGCCGCTGCTGGTGAAGGAAGGTGCCAAGTGACCTGGTCCGAGATGCAGCCCCTGCTGGAACAGGCCTGTCGGGAGACCCTGGTCATGGTCGGCTGGTCCACCCTGATCGCCGTGGTCGGCGGACTCCCGCTCGGCATCCTGCTCGTGCTGACCGACAAGGGCGGCCTGCTGCAGAACACCGTGGTGAACAAGGTCATCGGCCAGGTCGTGAACATCGGCCGCTCGCTGCCGTTCATCATCCTCATGGTCGCGCTGATGAGCTTCACCCGCTGGATCACCGGTACGACCATCGGCAGCGAGGCCGCGATCGTGCCGCTCGCCATCGGCGGCATCCCCTTCTTCGCGCGCCTGGTCGAGACGGCCGTCCGCGAGGTCGACGGCGGACTCGTCGAGGCCGTCCAGGCCATGGGCGGCAACACCTGGACCATCGTCCGCAAGGTCCTGGTCCCCGAGGCGCTCCCGTCCCTGATCGCGAGCACCACGACCACGGTCATCGCCCTCATCGGCTACTCCGCCATGGCCGGCACCGTAGGCGGCGGCGGGCTCGGCGACCTCGCCGTCCGTTACGGATACAACCGCTTCGAGTCCGGCCTGATGTGGGTGACCGTCGCGATCCTCGCCGTCGCCATCTCGCTCATCCAGTTCGCCGGCGACGCCACGGCCCGAGCCCTGCACCGTCGCGGCGGGCGCTCGGGCGCCGCGCCCAGGCTGCGGTTGCCGAAGGCCGAGGAGCCCGCCGCGGCCGACGTGAGCAAGGTCGCCTAAGCCGCCGCCCACGCCCCCCCGAACCCCCCGTAGCCACCCGAGACGGGGTCGCACCACCTCAGGAAAGGCACTTTTCGTGCGTAACACCGCCAAGATCACCACCGCCGTCCTCGCCACCGGAGCCCTCACCCTCGGGCTCTCCGCCTGCGGCTCGGACCAGGACACCGCCTCCGACACCTCCGGCCCGCTCGTCGTCGCCGCCAGCCCGGTCCCGCACGCCGAGATCCTCGGCTTCGTCAAGGACAACCTCGCGAAGAAGGCGGGCCTCGAGCTGGAGGTGAAGGAGGTCACCGACTACGTCACGCCGAACACGTCGACGGAGGACGGCTCGGTGGGCGCCAACTTCTTCCAGACCAAGCCGTACCTCGACGACTTCAACAAGAAGCGCGGCACCCACATCGTGTCCGTCGTCGACGTGCACCTGGAGCCCCTCGGCCTCTACTCGAACAAGGTCGACAAGGCCGAGGACCTGACGAACGGCGCGACCGTCGCGGTCCCGAACGACACCGTCAACGAGGGCCGAGCCCTCCAGCTGCTCGCGGCGAACGGGCTCATCACCCTCAAGGAGGGTGTCGGCACCACGGCGACCCCCGCGGACATCACCAAGAACCCGAAGAACCTCAAGTTCAAGGAGCTGGAGGCGGCCACCACGCCGCGCTCCCTGAACGACGTCGACGCCGCGGTCGTCAACGGCAACTACGCCATCGAGGCCGACCTCGAGCCGGCCGAGGACGCCCTCGTCCTGGAGTCCGCCAAGGGCAACCCGAACAGCAACCTCCTCGCCGTCAAGGAGGGCCAGGAGGACGACCCGCGCGTGAAGAAGCTCGCCGAGCTCCTCACCTCGCCCGAGGTGAAGAAGTTCATCGAGGACAAGTACGCCGGCGCCGTCCTGCCCTCCTTCTGACCACACCGCCGGCCCCGCACGGGGTCCGCGCCGCACGGGGCCCGCTCCGCACCGGGGCGGGCCCCGTGGTGTGGTTGAGTGCCTTCATGCTGCATGCTGGGCAGTTCGAGCAGGCACTGACGGTTACACAGGTTACGGAGCGGCGCATGACGAGCACCTTCCCCAACATCTCCATCAGCACGGAGCGGTTGGTGCTGCGCCCCCTCGACCAGGACGACGTCCCCGCCCTCGCCGCCATGATGAACGACGAGCAGGTCGCCGCATGGACCCACGTCACCCAGCCCTTCAGCGAGCGGGACGCCCGCGCCTGGACCGACGAGTACGCCCCCGCCGAGCGCACGTCCGGCCGCGGACTCGACCTCGCGGTCACCGAGTTCCTCACCCAGCGGCTGGTCGGCATCATCCAGCTGACCAAGACCAACTGGCATGTACGCTCTACCGAACTGTCCTACATCGTGGCCCCCTGGGCCCGGGGCGAGGGCTACGCCTCCGAGGCGGCGCTCGCCACCGCCCAATGGCTCTTCGGCGACCAGAAGTTCGAACGCGTCGAGCTGCGCACCGCCGCCGACAACACCGCCTCCCAGCAGGTCGCCCAGAAGATCGGCTGCATCAGCGAGGGCGTCCTGCGCAACGCCTGCATAGCCCGCGTCCGCACCGACGACGGTGTCTGGACGGACGTACGCACCGACTTCATCGTGTGGAGCCTGCTGCCGGAGGACCTCGAGGGTGCGACCGGGCAGCTGACCGACAGCGACGGTTTCACCACCTTCACCGACTGGAACTGATCCACGGAGCCCCGACCGCGCCACCGCTTCGCATCGAAGCGGCACCAGGTACCCTCACGAGGCGCGCCGCGAACGGTTCCGCGACCACGACCTGCGAAAACCCTGGAGACTGACGACGATGGCCGACCGGGTCACGGTGATCGGCTGGGACGGCTCGCCGCTGACCGCCGCGGCACGCTCCGCACTGGGTGCCGCCACGCTGGTGGCCGGCGCCGCCCACCACCTGGCACTTCCCGAGGTACCGCCCGCCGCCGAACGCATCCGCCTCGGCAGCGTCGCCCTGGCCGCCCGCCGCATCGCCGCCCACCGCGGCACGACGGTCGTCCTCGCCGACGGCGACCCGGGCTTCTTCGGCGTCGTACGCACGCTGCGCGCCCCCGAGTTCGGCCTGGAGGTCGAAGTCGTTCCGGCGGTCTCGTCCGTGGCCGCGGCCTTCGCCCGTGCCGGCATGCCCTGGGACGACGCTCATGTGGTCGTCGCCCACCCCCGCACCCTGCGACGGGCGGTAAACGTATGCCGAGCCCACACCAAGGTCGCGGTCCTCACCTCCCCGGGCGCCGGACCCGCCGAACTCGGCCTGCTGATGGAGGGCATCCACCGCACCTTCGTCATCTGCGAGGAACTCGGCACCACCCGTGAACGGGTCACCGTCGTCACCTCCGACAAGGCCGCCGACCACACCTGGCGCGACCCGAACGTCGTCATCGTCGCCGGTGGGACCGTCGGCCCCGGCATCACCACCGACGGCACGGGCTGGATCGCCGGCCGCGCCCCCGCCGCCGGGCCGCGCGGCTGGGCGCTGCCCGCCGAGGCGTACGGCCGTGAACTGGGCGAGGGCGAGACCGACCTGCTCCGCACGGCCCAACTCGCCCGGCTCGGCCCGCGCCTCGGCGACCTGGTGTGGGACATCGGCAGCGGCAGCGGCGCCTTCGCCACCGAAGCCGCGCGCGCGGGCGCCGCGGTCATCGCGGTCGACCGCGACCCGGACGCCTGCGCCCGCACCGAGGCCACCGCACGCCACTTCGGTGCCCAGCTCCAGATCGTGCACGGCAACGCCCCGTACGTGCTGGAGAACCTTCCCGAACCGGACGTGGTCCGGGTCGGCGGCGGGGGAGCGGCCGTGGTCTCCGCGGTCGCCGACCGGCGGCCGCAGCGCATCGTCGCGCACGCCGCGACCCGCGACGCCGCCGAACTCGTGGGCAGGGACCTGACGGAGCACGGATACCGGGTCGAGTGCGCCCTGCTGCAGTCCGTCGGACTCGACACCCGGGCCTGGACGGAGACGGAGCGGAGCGTTGCGTTCCTGCTCAGCGGGGTCCTTCCGGACCGCGCCCCGTGATCGGGTAGTCATACCGCGCGGGGTAGGCTGGCGGATTGTTGTACCGCACTCGGACACCCGGCGCTTCGTCGGTCAATGTCCGTAAAAACCGCCCGATCCGGGCTGGGTGTGGTACGGCAGAACCGGAGGACGCGCAACGTGGCGCAGTCCACAGCGGGCCGTCGCGGATCAAGCTGTCGTGACGGGGGAACGACCGCGACAATGCCACTCAATGGCTTTGTCGTCTTTTTCCGGCGGGTCGTTCGTGCCGCTGGGCACGCACGCTCGTTCTTCACTACGGGGCGGTCGGTGCGCCGTCCCGGGTGTAGCTGGTCGTAGAAGCACTAACCGATGGGCGAGGGGTTACGCATGACCGACACCGGCCAGATCCCGGGCGAGGGGCTGCCGGAGAACGCAGGCATGGTGGAGCAGCCGGGCGTCCCCGCACCCGGCGCGTACACCTACCTCTCCGAGACCACCGCCGAGGACGAGGACCTGTTGTTGCTGCCGGGAGCCCAGGGCGCCTGGGGCAACGAGGTCGCACCGCCCGCGCCGGAGCCGGTCGTCGAGACCGTGCACCAGCCGGGCCCGCACGAGATGTCCGGCCGCGACAGCGGTTCGGTCGACCTCGGCGGCGTCCGCCTGCCGGAGCCGCAAGCGACAACGGAACCCGCGGCCGCGCCGGTTGCGCCGCGCAGGCCCCTGCACCTCGGCCCGCCGATCCCCGACACCTCCGCGAGCCCGGTCCGCTCCCTCGCCGACCGAGGCCCGGCCGACGCGCCGGCACGGCACGCCGGTTCGCCTGGCGTCGCCCCGTCGGCCGCCGGCCCGTCGGCCGCCGGTCCCGAGTACCTCGACGTCCCGCAGGCCGCCGCGTTGCCGCCGCAGGGGGCGGCGCCCTGGGGCGCGCAGGAGGCTCCGCAGGCCTCACCGCGTTCGGAGGCTCCGGTGGACGCCGGGGCGGTGCATGCGGAAACGGTTATTCCGGTACCGGATCAGGTCTCCGAACCGATGGGCGCGGCCCAGGCACTCGTGAGCCGCGTGGCGACGGAGGCCGTGGCGGCGACGGGCGGTGAGCCCGGTGAGTCCGGCGAGTCCGGCGAGGCCGGGATCCCGGCTGCCGACGCCCCCGCCGAGGCCCGGACCGGAACCGAGGCAGACCACACCGACGGTGTCGCCGGTGCCGGTGCCGGTGCGGTGCCGGGTGACGTGGCGACGACCGGCCCGGAGACGCCGACCGCCGGTGGCGAGGGCCAGGAGACCGCGGTGGCGCCCGAGACCGTGACGGGGGGCGTGCCCGTCCCGGAGGCCGAGGCGGCGCAGATCGCCGAGCCCGGCCAGGGCCCTGGCCCCGGCCCCGCGGAGGATGCCGCGCCGGCCCCCGAGTCGGCCGCTCCGGAGCCCGAGCCCGCTCAGCCCGTCCAGCCCGTCCAGCCCGTCCAGCCCGTCCAAGAGGTCTTCGAGCAGCCGGTGTCGGTGGATTCCCAGGTTGCCGAGACCGCCCAGGCCGCCGCGCCCGAGCCCGTCCAGGCGGTCGAGCCGACCGGGGCTCCCGAGCCCCAGGAAGCCCCTCTCGCCGAGGCACCCGCGGGCCCGGACGCCCAGTCACCCGAGGCGGACGCGGACGCCCAGGCCGCCGAGGAGGCCGCGGTCGACCACACCCCCGACACGGCCGCGCCCCCCGAGCACGCCGAATCCGAGCCGTCCCCTGAGGCACCGGGCGCGCCGGCCGCCACCGAGCAGCCGGCACCGGTACGGGAGGCGGCCGAACAGCCCGTGCAGACACCGGCACACCCGCAGCCGGGCGAGCGGCCCGAGCCCGACGCGCAGCCCGCACAATCGCCACCGGTACACCCGCAACCGACCGCGCAGCCCGCACCCCAGGACGCCGCACCGCAGCCGGACGCCCAGGCCGCCGCCGAAGACCGGCCGGACGTCCAGCCCGAGGCGGACGACCCGCAGCCCGCCCAGGGACCCCAGTCCCTCGTGGACGCCGTCGTGCCGCAGGAAGGGGACGCGTCCCACGGCGTGCCCGGGCCCGTGGAGTCCGACCCCGCCCCGACGGTCACCGTCGAGGCAGAGGCAGAGGCAGAGGCAGAGGCAGAGGCAGAGGCAGCGGCACAGGCAGAGGCAGCGGCAGAGGCAGCGGCACAGGCAGAGGCAGAGGCAGCGGCAGCGGCAAGGGGAGAGGCAAGGGGAGAGGCAGAAGCGGAGGCGGAGCCCGTGCCCCACTCCGACCAGGCCGTCGGCGAGTACCCCGGCCGGCCCGTCGGCCGGTTCATGCCGGTCGACGGCGGTCAGGTGCCCACCGCCCCGCACCTCGCCCCGACGCCGCCCGAGTCCGTCCTCCTCCCCCCTCAGCCGCATGCCGACGCACAGGCGCCGGACCAGGCCGCCGCGGTTCCCGCACCGCGCGAGGCCGGTCCCGAAGTCGTCCAGAGCGCCGACGACCTGGACACCCGCGCCGCCGACCAGGAAGATCCGCACGACGTGAGCACGGCCGCCGTGGCGCGAGTACGGCAGTCGAGCGGCCCGGCGGCACCCGCCTACGACGACGTCGAACGCGAGGCCGTCCTCAAGGTCATGCGCGAACGCCGTGACATCCGCAACGGCTTCCGCGGCGACCCCATCCCGCACGAGGTGCTGCTCCGCGTCCTGGAGGCCGCCCACACCGCGCCCTCCGTCGGCCACTCGCAGCCCTGGGACTTCGTCGTCATCCGCTCCGCCGACACCCGCCGCGCCATGCACGAACTGGCGATGCGTCAGCGAGAGGCGTACGCGAAGTCCCTCCCCAAGGGCCGGGCCAAGCAGTTCAAGGAACTGAAGATCGAGGCCATCCTCGACACCCCGGTCAACATCGTCGTCACCGCCGACCCGACGCGTGGCGGCCGGCACACCCTGGGCCGGCACACCCAGCCGCAGATGGCGCCGTACTCCTCCGCGCTCGCCGTCGAGAACCTCTGGCTCGCCGCCCGCGCCGAGGGCCTCGGCGTCGGCTGGGTCAGCTTCTTCGACGAGCGCGAGATGGTCCGCGCCCTCGGCCTGCCGGAGCACCTCGACATCGTGGCGTACCTGTGCGTGGGCTACGTCGACGAGTTCCCGGACGAGCCCGAACTGATGCAGGCCGGCTGGTCCAAGCGCCGCCCGCTGTCGTGGGTCGTGCACGAGGAGACGTACGGCCGACGCGCCCTGCCCGGAGAGGACCCCCACGACCTGCTTGCCGAGACCGTCGCACAGATCCGCCCGTTGGACGCCAAGGCGCTCGGCGAGGCCTGGGAGCGGCAGAAGCGCATGACCAAGCCGGCCGGCGCGCTCGGCATGCTGGAGATCATCTCCGCCCAGCTTTCCGGCCTGTCCCGGCAGTGCCCGCCCCCGATCCCGGAGCCGGCGGCCGTCGCGGTGTTCGCCGGCGACCACGGGGTGCACGCCCAGGGCGTCACCCCCTGGCCGCAGGAGGTCACCGCCCAGATGGTGGCCAACTTCCTCGGCGGCGGAGCGGTCTGCAACGCCTTCGCCGGCCAGGTCGGCGCCGAGGTGTGCGTCGTGGACGTCGGGGTCGCCACCGACCTGCCCGCCACGCCCGGCCTGCTGCCCCGCAAGATCCGTGCGGGCACGTCCGACATGACCACCGGCCCCGCGATGACCCGCGAGGAGGCCAGGCAGGCCATCGAGGTCGGCATCGAGACCGCCCGCGACCTGGTGGCGGCCGGCAACAAGGCGCTGCTCACCGGCGAGATGGGCATCGCGAACACCACCGCGTCCGCCGCGCTCATCTCCGTCTTCACCGGCGCGGACCCGGCCGAGGTCACCGGCCGGGGCACCGGCATCAACGACGAGACGCTCGCCCGCAAGACGGAGGTCGTCCGCCGCGCGCTGGAAGTCCACCAGCCCGACCCGGCCGACCCCATCGGCGTCCTCGCCGCGGTCGGCGGCTTCGAGCACGCGGCCATGGTCGGCCTGCTGCTCGGCGGCGCGTCCCTGCGTACGCCGGTGATCCTGGACGGCGTCAGCGCCGGCGCGGCGGCCCTGGTGGCCCGCGCCATCGCCCCCGAGGTCCTCGCGGCCTGCATCGCCGGCCACCGCAGCGCCGAACCCGGCCATGTCGCCGCGCTCAACAAGCTGGGCCTGCGCCCGTTGGTCGACCTCGACCTCCGCCTCGGCGAGGGCACCGGCGCGCTGCTCGCGCTGCCGATGGTGCAGAGCACCGCGCGGGCGATGCACGAGGTGGCGACGTTCGACTCGGCGGGCGTCACCGAGAAGTAGCCGGGCGGCCGGGTGGGGGGGGGGGGGGGGGGGGGGGGGGGGGGGGGAGGAGGGGGGGGGGGGGGGGGGGGGGATGACGCAACGCACACTTGCCGCTACCTCCCTTCCCTC
>NZ_JBVHVP010000007.1:133007-324280 GCF_055564775.1 Streptomyces sp. NPDC028991
AAAAAAAGAACTGTGTGGTTTGAGGGGGGACGAAGGGGGGGGGGGGGGGGGGTTTTTGGGGGGGGGGGGGGGGGGGGGGGGGTGGGGTTTCGCCCCCCCCCCCCCCCCCCCCCCCCCCCCGCGCCGTAGGCTGGACCGACCTCGTGCCGTCTGTGCACGTCTCCTAGAATCCCCACGTATCCCCACGTCAGGGCTGCTCCAGAGCCGCAGCGCCCACCGCACCGCCAGGACGAGGAGCCCTCCCTCATGGCCGAACACCCCGCCTACCCCGTAGGCCTCCGCCTTGCCGGCCGTCGCGTGGTCGTCCTGGGCGGTGGCCAGGTGGCCCAGCGCCGCCTGCCCGCCCTCATCGCGGCGGGCGCGGCCGTACGCCTCGTCTCCCCCGAGGCGACCCCGTCGGTCGAGGCCATGGCGGACGCGGGCGAGATCGCCTGGGAGCGGCGGGCCTACGCGGAGGGCGACCTCGCCGACGCCTGGTACGCCCTCATCGCCACCAGCGACACCGGGGCGAACGCCGCGGCCTCCGCCGAGGCCGAGCGGCACCGTGTGTGGTGCGTGCGCTCCGACGACGCCGACCAGGCCACCGCCTGGACCCCGGCGACCGGCCACAGCGAGGGCGTCACCGTCGCCGTGCTCACCACGAACGCGCGCGGCCGCGACCCCCGCCACACCGCCGCCATCCGCGACGCGGTCGTCGAGGGCCTGCGCGACGGCACCCTCGTCGCCCCGCACCACCGCACCCGCACCGCCGGAGTCTCCCTGGTCGGCGGCGGCCCCGGCGACCCGGACCTGATCACCGTCCGCGGCCGCCGCCTGCTCGCCGAGGCCGATGTCGTCATCGCCGACCGGCTGGGCCCGCGCGACCTGCTCGCCGAGCTGCCGCCGCACGTCGAGGTCATCGACGCAGCCAAGATCCCGTACGGCCGGTTCATGGCCCAGGAGGCCATCAACAACGCGCTGATCGAGCACGCCAAGCAGGGCAAGGCGGTCGTACGGCTCAAGGGCGGCGACCCGTTCGTCTTCGGCCGGGGCATGGAGGAGGCGCAGGCACT
This sequence comes from Streptomyces sp. NPDC028991, assembly GCF_055564775.1. Taxonomy (NCBI): domain Bacteria; kingdom Bacillati; phylum Actinomycetota; class Actinomycetes; order Kitasatosporales; family Streptomycetaceae; genus Streptomyces; species Streptomyces sp. NPDC028991. The sequence continues at coordinate 134,060 of NZ_JBVHVP010000007.1, forward strand.
GGCCGAGGCGGGCATCCCGTGCACCGTCGTCCCCGGCATCTCCAGTTCGATCTCGGTCCCCGGCGCGGCCGGCATCCCGGTCACCCACCGGGGCGTCGCCCACGAGTTCACCGTGGTCAGTGGGCACGTCGCCCCCGATGACGAGCGCTCCCTGGTCGACTGGCCGTCCCTCGCCAAGCTGACCGGCACGCTCGTGATCCTGATGGGCGTCGACAAGATCGGCCGGATCGCCGAGACCCTCGTCGCGCACGGCAGGTCCCCCGAGACCCCGGTCGCCCTCGTCCAGGAGGGCACGACGTCCGCCCAGCGCCGGGTCGACGCGACCCTCGCGACGGTTGCCGAGACGGTCGTCGCGCAGGAGGTCAAGCCGCCCGCCGTCATCGTCGTCGGCGAGGTCGTCGGCGTCGGCCCGGACGGGACGGCGTGACATGGCCGACCTGGTCACGATCCACGACCCCGACGACCCGCGCCTGCACGACTACACGGGCCTGACCGACGTCGAACTGCGCCGCAGGCGCGAGCCCGCCGAAGGCCTGTTCATCGCCGAGGGCGAGAAGGTCATCCGGCGGGCCGGCGAAGCGGGCTACGCGATGCGGTCGATGCTGCTCTCGGCCAAGTGGGTCGACACCATGCGCGACATCATCGACGAGGCCCCCGCCCCGGTGTACGTCGTCGACCCGGCGCTCGCCGAACGGGTCACCGGTTACCACGTGCACCGCGGCGCGCTGGCCTCGATGCAGCGCAGGCCGCTGCCGCCGGCGACCGATCTCCTGGCCGCCGCCCGCCGGGTCGTCGTCATGGAGTCGGTCAACGACCACACCAACATCGGCGCCATCTTCCGCTCCGCAGCCGCCCTGGGCATGGACGCGGTGCTGCTCTCCCCGGACTGCGCGGACCCCCTGTACCGGCGCAGCGTGAAGGTCTCGATGGGCGCGGTCTTCTCTGTGCCCTACGCCCGCCTCGACACCTGGCCGGCCGGTCTGGAGACGGTCCGCGAGGCGGGCTTCACGCTCCTCGCCCTCACTCCCGACGACCGGGCCAAGGCCCTCGACGAGGTCGCCCCGCACCGGATGGAGCGGGTGGCCCTCATGCTGGGCGCCGAGGGCGACGGCCTCTCCCGGCGGGCCCTGGCGGCGTCCGACGAGTGGGTCCGCATCCCGATGTCGCACGGCGTCGACTCCCTCAACGTGGGCGCGGCGGCAGCGGTCGCCTTCTACGCGGTGGCCACGGGCCGCCCTTCGGCGTAGAAACCGCCCGCTGGGGCCGGGGGCGCGCCGCCGGGCGGCGTCATGGCCGACGTGTGCGCTGGTCATGGGGGCGCGTGTCGTCGCGCCTTCCGCTCGCGGAGGGGAGGCGGTCGCCGGGGCCGGGGTGCGCCGTCGGGCCGTGTCACGGTCGGGGTGCGTGCTGGGTTACGACAGGGGGGCGCCTTGCGCCTTCTGCCGACGCGAGGGACGCGCTCGCCGAGTCGGAGGCGCGCCCGTCCGGCCGTCCCCGCCCATGGCTTGCCCTCGCCCCGTTCTCCCGGCCGAGGGACGCGTCTTTTGCGCCGACGGGCACGCCATCCCGGCCCGCGCGTCGGCCAGTCGCCTGACCGCTCGTCGGCCACTCGCCGACGGTCGCCTACAGCCCGGCCGCCCGGTCGCCGGAAGCATCGCCCCGTACGTCCACCCGCAGCACCTGCCCCTGCTGAGCCCGTACGCCGTCCCGGTCGTCGCCGAGACCCCGCGCGGGCCCCTGGCACCCCTGTGCCGCGGCGATGCCCAGCGCGACCAGCAGCGTCACGACCACGAACACGAACAGACGCTGCCGCAGCAGCCGCGGATTGGCGGGCCGTCGCCAACGGGTCCCCGTGGTCCTCGGCGCCGTACGGCCGGCTCCACTGCGCGGCGCGGACCGGCCGCCGCTGTCGTGGCGGGAGGTGTTCCGGCCGGTGCTGTCGCGGGAGGCGGGCGTCGGCCGCGACCCGGACCGCGCCCCCGCTCCGCCGGCCCGCGAGGAGCTGCCGCTCCGGGCGGCGGACCCGTTCCGCGACGGCGTGCCACCGCGCGACGGCGATCCACCTCGTGACGCGTCGGCACCGCGTGCCGGATCGCCGCCGCGTGCCGGTGCCGGGCCACGAGCCCCGGACGTGCTCCGCGGCGCGGGGGTGCCCGGTGCGCCGGGCCTGCCCTGCGGACGCCGCTGAGCACGCTCCGGGTAGGTGTCGGCGAGCCGTCCCGTGGGCAGATCCGCCTCCCCGCCGCGCGGCGACGGCGGCCGTACGTCGGCCAGCCCCTGCGCCTCCCGCGCGGCGATCTCCTTCAGCCGCAGTGAAAGTTGCAGCGTGCTGGGACGCTCCTCCGGGTCCTTGGCCAGGCAGGCCCGCACCAGCGGTGCGAGGGCGTCGGGGACGTCGTGCAGCTGGGCCTCCTCGTGCACCACGCGGTACAGCATCACCTCGGAACTGCCGTGTCCGAAGGGCGAGTCGCCCATCGACGCGTACGCCAGAGTGGCCCCGAGCGAGAACACGTCCGTGGCCGGTGTGACCGCCGCCCCGCGCACCTGCTCCGGCGCGAGGAACCCGGGGGAGCCGACCGCGGTGCCGACGTGCGTGAGCGTCGAGGCGCCCGTGGCCCAGGCGATGCCGAAGTCGATGATCCGCGGCCCCTTCGGGGACAGCAGGATGTTGGACGGCTTGAGATCCCGGTGCACGACCCCGGCTTCGTGCACCGCGACCAGTCCCTCGGAAAGGGCGGCGCCCACGGCGGCGACGTCCGCCGCTCCGAGCGGGCCGCCGTCGACGACCTTGTCGTGCAGGGAGGGGCCGGGCACGTACTGCGTGGCGAACCAGGGTCGGTCCGCCTCCAGGTCCGCGGCGACCAGCCGCGCGGTGCAGCCACCACGGATGCGCCGGGCCGCCGAGACCTCACGGGCGAACCGCGAGCGGAACTCCTGGTCCTCGGCCAGGTCCGGCCGGATGACCTTCAGCGCGACCCGCTGCCCCTTCTTGTCGGAGCCCAGGTAGACCACGCCCATTCCGCCCGCGCCGAGCCGCCTGTGAAGCCTGAACGAGCCGACGACGCGCGGGTCCTCGCGCCTCAGGCGCATCATCGCCATGTTCATCCCCGCTGCCCGGTCCCTGTGACGAGCCACAGCTTACGTTTCCGCAGCCGCCCGCGCGCAGAGGCCGCGCCCTCTCGGAACGACGGATTGTCAGTGCCGGGTGCGAGAGTTGAGGGGCGGTCAGGGAACGTGTGAGCGGGTCGGCCCCGATCCGCCCGTGGTCCCAACCGCCTGCCACAGGGCGGCGTTTGGAGCGGGGGAGGAGCAGCGGATGGCGACGGTGGAGAACACCGGGGCGGCGCCCCGTGCCCGCTGCGTGGTGGCGGACGAGATCGTTCACAGGGCGGGGGCGGGGGTGCGCCCGGCCCCGGTGGAAGTGAGCGAAGTCACCGGACAGCGCGGAGATACCGGGGCACGGCGGGCGCCCCCTCCGGGAAGACCCCGAGACCCGGGACCCGGTCTCCACCCAGGGGAGTACACCGCTGGTCATGGCTCATCCTCCGGGAGGCCCGGCAATCGGTACGAGGGCATGACGCCCGGGGAGCGCCGGACGCCTAGATTTGAGGTCAAGCGGCGGGTGTAGCACTCGTCCCCCGAGGTCAGACGCCCGCCGCTGCCAAAGACAACGCAATCGGTCAGGAGAGGGACCATGGCCCAGACGGTACCGCGGACGCTGGTCCGCACACGGCAAAGCCGCCGTCAGGGACGTCGCCACCCCGCGGTGGCGACGCTCATGGCCCTGCCCCTGGCGGTCCTGCTCCTCCTCGTCTTCGACGGATGGGAGACAGTGGCCACACAGGCGTCGTCCGTGGGTGTGATGCTGGGGCGCTGAGCGGCGACCCCAGGCCCGGAAGAGCGGTCCGGGCGGGGACATCCATCCATGAAACCCCGTGGGGACGGGGGTGCGGCGGACGGCAAAATGCCGGCGCAGCTGGGGAGCTGCGCCGGCATTGCTTTTCCCTTCCGGCCGAGGACTGACTCCCCGGCCGAGGACTCCCGGACTGAGGGCCTCCGGGCCGATGGCCTCCCCGGCCGACGCGGCGAGGGCGTGGGACGACGCCTGCGTACCCTCACCCCGTGACCACGGACCGCCTCCTGCCCGCCCTGCAAGCCCGCGTCAGGGCAACGGCCCACGCCCGCACCCGTACCTGCCCCTGCGGCGCGGCCACCCTCGCCGACCGCACCGAAGCCACCGCCGCCGACCGTCCCGATGCAACCCTCCCCGACCGCCTCGACGCAACCCTCGCCGACCGCCCCGACGCCACCGTCGTCCGGCACGCCGGCACCGTCGCCAAGGCCCACGCGGCGGACGCCGACCCCGCCGAGCTGGCCCTCCGCGTCACCGCCGCCGCCCGGCTCCCCGGCGTCCTCCTGCCTCCGCTCGCCCCGGCGCCCGTCGCCCTGCACGGACGGCTCGTCACGTACTGGCCGTACGGCACCCCCGTGGACCCGCAGGATCCGGACGCGGCGCCCTGGGAATCCGCGGCCAACCTCCTCGCCCGCCTCCACCGGACGCCCGCCCCCGCGGCCGTACCCCCCATGCGCGGCCCCCTGAAGGCCGCGCGGGCCGTCGCCCGCCTCCGGGCCGCCGCCCCGCACCACCCCGCCACCGCCCCCGTGGTGCACGCCTGGGCCGCCCTCCCCGCCTGGGCCCGCGGCGAGGCCGCCATGCCGGACACGACCACCCTCTGCCACGGCGACCTCCACCTGGGCCAGCTCATACGCCATCCCGCGGCGGAGGGGCCCTGGCTGCTGATAGACGTCGACGACCTCGGCACCGGCGTCCCGGGCTGGGACCTGGCCCGCCCGGCGGCCTGGTACGCCTGCGGACTGCTGCCGCCCGACGACTGGCACCGCTTCCTGACCGCCTACCGCGCGGCCGGCGGCCCGGCCGTCCCGTCGCACGGCGACCCCTGGCCCGCCCTGGACGTCCCGGCCCGCGCCCTCACCGCGCAGACCGCCGCGCGGGCCGTCACCAAGGCGGTCGCGGCGGACCGGCCCCTGGACGAGGTGGAAAAGTCCTTGGTCGACGCCTGCGCTCGGATGGCCTCCGTCGCTCCCTCCGCCGCACTCGGCTGACCCGGATTTCCCGAAGTAGGGTGCAACCGATCCGCAGCCGGACAGAGTCTGTCCTGGCGATAAGCGAAGCAGGACCGACCGGCGAGGAGTTGAGCCGAGCATGCAGTGCCCCAAGTGTCGCGCGCCGATGCACACCTACAACCGCAACGGCGTTCAGATCGAGCAGTGCAGCGGCTGCCGCGGGATCTTCCTCGACTACGGCGAGCTGGAGTCGCTGACCCGCCTGGAGGCCCAGTGGTCCCAGTCCGCTCCGCCGCCGGCCCCGCCCGCCGCCCCGCAGGCCTACCCGGCCGCTCCCGCCCCCGCCTGGGGCGCCCCGCACGGCCACCACGGTCACCATGGCCAGCACGGCCACCACCGTCAGAAGGGCTTCGGCCGCATGCTCTTCTCCAGCTGAGCCAGGTCGGCCGGCTGAGCCGGCCGACCGCAGACACGACGAAACCCCCGGCCGTACGAGACGGCCGGGGGTTTCGGTGGGTGTGGACGATACTGGGATTGAACCAGTGACCTCTTCCGTGTCAGGGAAGCGCTCTCCCGCTGAGCTAATCGTCCTCGGAGTGCTGCGGTTACTGCGTGCGCGATACTGGGATTGAACCAGTGACCTCTTCCGTGTCAGGGAAGCGCTCTCCCGCTGAGCTAATCGCGCGGGGATCCTCGCGGATCAGTGGACGATACTGGGATTGAACCAGTGACCTCTTCCGTGTCAGGGAAGCGCTCTCCCGCTGAGCTAATCGTCCTTGGAGGTGGAGACGGGATTTGAACCCGTGTAGACGGCTTTGCAGGCCGTTGCCTCGCCTCTCGGCCACTCCACCAGGAGTGCAGGGGACCCGGGAGGCCCCCTCTTTCCTGCGAGCGGACGACGAGGTTCGAACTCGCGACCTCAACCTTGGCAAGGTTGCGCTCTACCAACTGAGCTACGTCCGCCTGTCGGTTCGTTCCGCTTCCGCGTCCCGGCGACGTCATGAACTCTAGCGGATTCCGGAGCCAGTACAAAAACGCGTTTGTGCAGCGTGCTGCGGTGCGTCCGCTCGCGGACCTGGTCAGGGCACCGGAAGGGCGGGTTCGGGTCACCTCCGGGACACCGGCCTAGACTCGACAGCGTGCTCGACCTCCCTCCTCTCGCCCGCTTCGGCGACCGCCTCGCCACCGGTCTCCTCGACGTCACGAGCGACCCCGCCGCCCTGGAATCCGAGGGTTTCTGGGCCGTCTGCGCGGACTTCGAGGGGCGTCTGACCTGCGCACGCTTCGCCGAGACACGGACCCGGCCGGTTCCGGCGCCCACCCCGGGCCGGTGGCGGGGGCCGGCCGTCGGTGACTGGTCGTCCTCGCTCGACCGCGCCGCGTACACGGCGGCCGTACGCCGCATCCGCGAGCACATAGCCGCCGGAGAGGTCTACCAGGCCAACCTGTGCCGGGTGCTCTCGGCGCCCGTCGCTCCCGGGGCCGACGTGGACGCCCTCACCGCGCTGCTGGCCCGCGGCAACCCGGCGCCGTACGCCGGAACGATTCGGCTGCCCGCGCACGGCGTCGAGATCGCCACCGCATCGCCCGAGCTGTTCCTGCGCCGGGACGGCGGCATAGTCGAGTCCGGACCGATCAAGGGCACCGGGCGGACCGAGGCCGACCTGCTGGAGAAGGACTACGCCGAGAACGTGATGATCGTGGACCTGGTCCGCAACGACATCGGGCGGGTCTGCGCCACGGGCACCGTCACGGTGCCCGACCTCTGCGCGGTCGAGAAGCACCCCGGTCTCGTCCACCTGGTCTCGTCGGTACGCGGCGAGCTGCGCGCGGGCGCCGGCTGGCCGGAGCTGCTCGACGCGGCCTTTCCGCCCGGGTCCGTCACCGGCGCGCCCAAGTCGAGCGCCCTGCGGATCATCGACGCACTGGAGACCGCGCCCCGGGGACCGTACTGCGGGGGCGTCGGCTGGGTCGACGCCGACCGGGGCACCGGCGAGCTGGCCGTCGGCATCCGCACCTTCTGGATCGACCGTGCCGAGGGACTGCTGCGCTTCGGCACCGGCGCCGGCATCACCTGGGGCTCCGACCCCGAGGGGGAGTGGCGGGAGACCGAACTCAAGGCGTCCAGGCTGCTCGCGGTAGCGTCGGGCGCGTACGAGGCGAACGGAAGCGGAGAGGCGCTACTGACGTGAAGATCTGGCTCGACGGCGGGCTGCAGGACATCGAGTCCGCCCGCGTCTCCGTCCTCGACCACGGGCTGACCGTGGGCGACGGCATCTTCGAGACGGTGAAGGCGGTGGACGGCAGGCCGTTCGCGCTGACCCGGCACCTCGACCGGCTGACCCGCTCGGCCCGCGGCCTGGGTCTGCCCGATCCCGACCTCGACGAGGTGCGCCGCGCCTGCGCCGCCGTCCTCGAGGCCAACCCCATGCCGCTGGGCCGGTTGCGCGTCACCTACACCGGCGGCCACGGCCCGCTCGGCTCCGACCGGGGCGAGCACGGCCCGACCCTCGTCGTCGCCCTCGGCGAGACCGGACGGCGCGCGGACTCCACGGCCGTCATCACGGTGCCCTGGACGCGTAACGAGCGCGGCGCGCTCACCGGCCTGAAGACCACCTCGTACGCCGAGAACGTCGTCGCTCTGGCCCGGGCCCGCGAACGGGGCGCCTCGGAGGCGCTGTTCGGCAACACGGTGGGGCGGCTGTGCGAGGGCACCGGGTCGAACGTCTTCGTCGTTCTCGACGGCGAGATCCACACCCCGCCGGTCGCCTCCGGCTGCCTCGCCGGAATCACCCGGGCCCTGGCCGTCGAGTGGACCGGCGCCCGCGAGACCGACCTCCCACTGGACGTCCTGGACCGCGCCGACGAGGTCTTCCTGACCTCCACGCTGCGGGACGTGCAGGCCGTGCACCGCGTCGACGACCGCGAACTGCCGGGCGCTCCGGGCCCGGTGACCGCGAAGGCCATGCGGATCTTCGAGGAGCGGTCCGGGGACGACCTGGATCCCTGACGGGGGCGATCGCGGACGCACTGCCGCCGGATATTCGGCTGCCCTTCGCCTCCACGGCGGGTAGAACACCCGTGATGACCACGACCCTGCGGCCGACCGAGCCGCTTCAGCGCGCCGCCGACGGGACGCGTTCACGCCGCTACCAGGTGTGCGTGAACAGCCGTCCCGTCGGCGCGATACACCTCGGCACCTCGCGATCCTTCGGTGACTCGGTGGCCGTGATCCACGAGTTGCGCGTCGACGAACCCGACCGCCGGCGCGGCCGGGGCACGGTGGCCGCCCTCGCGGCCGAGGAGGTCGCCCGGGGCTGGGGCTGCCGGCAGATCGAGACGAGCGTCGCCCCCGACGCCGAGGCGGGCCTGCGGCTGACCCGGGCACTCGGCTACGTCCTGCGCACCCGCGGCATGACCAAGCCGCTCGGCGACACCCCGCCGGCCCTGCCCGCGGACAGCCGCGCGCGGCCCATGACACGGGACGAGTTCGACCGGTGGCAGGCGTACGAGTCGGAACAGTACGCCCGTACCTGGATCGAGCGGGGAGTGCCCGAGGCCGAGGCGTACGCGAAGGCGCGCGGCGATCACGAGGCCCTCCTGCCGCACGGGCTGGACACCGGCAACATGCTGTTCAGCGTGGTGGAGCGGGAGGGGACACGGGTCGGGGTCCTGTGGCTGGCACTGCGTGCGGACCGGGCCTTCGTCTTCGACGTCGAGGTCGACGCCGCCCACCGGGGCCGGGGGCACGGCCGCACGCTGATGCTGCTGGCCGAGGCGCAGGCGATCGCCGCCGGCCGGCGGCTGATCGGACTCAACGTCTTCGCGGGCAACACCGCGGCCGAGCGGCTCTACGAGTCGCTCGGCTACGGGACCACGCGGTACGGCTTCTACAAACCGCTGCTGTGACAGCCGGTGGGGCGAGGCGGAACCGGGAGGTGTTCCCGGATCAGCCCCGCTGCTCGGCCAGCAGCCGGTCCGCGATCTCCTCGACGCGCTCGCGCAGCCCGTCCTGGCTCTTGCCGCCGTCCAGGCGCTCGCCGCCGATCACATAGGTGGGGGTGCCGGTCACGCCGATGGCCTTGCCCTCGGCCTGGTCGGCGTCGACGATCAGGATGTGCCGGCCGTCGATCAGCGCGGTGTCGAACTCCTCCGCGTCCAGCCCCAGCTCCCGGGCCACCGCCACCAGGAGGGGCTCTCCCTCGCGGTCCAGCTCCGCGACCCGGTCCAGCACGGCCTCGGCGTACCGCCACCCCTGCCCCTGGGCCACGGCCTCCTCGGCGGCCTGGGCGGCGGCGAAGGAGTGCTTGTGCTTCTCCAGGGGGAAATGCCGCAGCCGCAGTTCCAGGCGGTCGCCGTAGCGGGCGCGCAGGGCGCGGATGTCGTCCAGGGCGGTGTGGCAGTCCGGGCACTGGAGCTCGCACCAGACGTCGAGGACGGGCGCGGCGGGACGGGCGGGGGAGGAGTCGCTCATGCCGCCATTCTCCCAGCCCGCGGGACGGCACCCGGACACCGCCGTACGGCGGTCACCGGCACCTGGGGAGGAGCCGACCCGGAGATCTCCCTGATCTCGGGCCGGAGCATGGCCTCACGGCGGCCGGACGGTGCAGGATGGAAGGGACAGAAGTACTCATGCCCGACCGAGCCCAGCCTGGAGGACCGGATGATTGCCGAGACCGTCTGCTCCGCGGTGTCCGCGGCGGGCCTGGGCATCGCGGCGGTCACCGCGTACCGCAGGCGCTTCCTGACCGCGACCCGCATCGCCGCCTACTCCCTCGTCCCGCTCGGCCTGGTGATGACGGGAGTGGTCGAGTGGCTGGCCGACACGGCCTTCAGCCCGGTGGCCTGGGCCGGCTTCGCGGTGCTGGGCGTGTCCTGGGCGCTGTTCATGACCACGCGCACCGTGGAGCGCCGTCGCGGCGGCACCCGCAAGGAGCGCAAGGAGGCACGCGCGGCCGCCCAGCGCGACGCGGTGGCCCCGGCGGCCTCGGAGCCCACCCTGGGCCCCGCTACCCGCCCGGCCTCCCGGCCCGCGTCCCGACCTGCGGCGACGTCCCGCGGGGAGGACGACTTCAGCGACATCGAGGCGATCCTGAAGAAGCACGGGATCTGACCGTCGGCTGACGGCCGGCTGCTCGTCGGCGCCCCGGACTGAAACGACACAACGGTCCGAGGGCGTCAGAGCGTGCTCCGGAATGATCACGATCCGACCCGGACATTGCGACATTCAACGAACTCCCGGTCCTTACGGGCGTGTTGATCGCGTAGGTCCTTCGTACTGCGTCATCATCGCGGCGAGATGCCGGACACCACTCAGCTGGATACCCAGCTGGACACGAGACAGAGCGAAACCACGCGGGCGCAGAGTGAACCGCGTGGCTGCCTCTTCGCCCTTTCCCAGCCACCGCTCATGATCTTCCTTGCGGTGATCGGGTGTCTGCTGCTCATGGCTTCGTTGCACGATCTGCTGTTGCTGTGAGCCGTACCCGCGTTCCCCGGCGTCACCCGCCGGGGGCCGCGTCACCACCAGGGCATCGGTGCGGCGCCGGCCGGCGAGGGCGGCGTCAGCCCGCCGCTTCCTTGCGCCGTGCTCGGTACGCGGCCACGTGCAGGCGGTTTCCGCACGTACGGCTGTCGCAGTACCGGCGCGAGCGGTTCCGGGAGAGGTCGACGAAGGCCCGGCGGCAGTCGGGTGCCTCGCACCGGCGCAGCCGCTCCTGCTCCCCGGCGACCACGAAGAACGCGAGGGCCATCCCGCAGTCGGCGGCCAGGTGGTCGGCGACGGAGGCGCCGGGGGCGAAGTAGTGGATGTGCCAGTCGTAGCCGTCGTGGTCGGTGAGCCGGGGCGTGGTCCCGGCAGCGGCGACCAGGTCGTTGATCAGTCCCGCCGCGGCCCGCACCTCGGGGGCCGCGAAGACCGCCGCGAACCGACCGCGGATCTTGCGCACCGCCGAGAGGTCGAGCTCGGAGAGCACGCCGACGTCGCTGATTTCGTGCGTTCCCACAAATTCCTGGAGGGCCGCGACATCCGGCAGTCCGTCGGGCGCCGATTCGTCCTCCGGCACGGTGTTCACCAGATCCACCACGGTGTCGAGGGCGCACCGGGTGTCGTGGGTGATCAGCACATTTCGCTCCCTGGCCTGGGGTCGGGCGGGCGCCCGCCGATGCTGGCCGATGGTAGTGGCTCCCGCGGCGGGCCAACCGGCTGCGATCGCGGCCCCGGCCGTCGGTTGCCGGTACAACGGCGATCGGCCGGCCTTCGTTCCCCGGCAGGAGGCGGCAGGAGGCGGCAGGAGGCGGCCAGGGTGAGCCGTGAGAGGCGGCTCCGCCGTCGCACGCGCACCGGCGCCGCCCCCGCGGAGATCCGCGGCGACGACGCCGGTGTGTGCCGTATGCGGTTGTCCGGGCCCGTGCCGTCACCCCGAGTCGACGGCGACGGGCGGCTTCACGGGGCCTCGCCCTAGCTTTCCGCCAGGATGTGCGAGAGCTCCTGGTCGAGATCGAAGTGCCGGTGTTCCGTGCCGGGCGGCACGGCGGCGTCTGTGCGCTTCAGGAAGGACTCCAGGGCCCGTGCCGGGGCCTCGAGCAGTGCCTCGCCCTCCGGAGAGCTCAGGGCGATGCACACGACGCCCTGGCCGTGACTGCGGGACGGCCAGACACGGACGTCGCCGGTGCCGGTGGGGCGATGGAGACCTTCGGCGAGGAGGTCGCGGGCGAACACCCACTCGACGGTCTCCTCGGCTCCGGTGTGGAAGGTGGCGTGCACGGCGTAGGGGTCGGCCGTGTCGTACCGCAGGCCTGCGGGGACAGGCAGGGAGGACTCGCTCGACACAACGAGGCGCAGGTGCAGCTCGCAGCTGACCGTGGTGTTCATAAGCGCCAGGGCCTTTCGCTCAGTGTGCGCTCGGGGATTCGCACGTCGGCGAAATCGACATGCCACCTACGGTGCCGTTGTAAACCCCTCTGAGTGTTTTGCGTGTGTTTACGTAACTCTTCCGGCCGAGAGATCGTTCGGGTCGTGCGTCCATTCCGGTGACAGGTTTCGCTCCGGTAGTGTTTGGCCGTATGAACACGGGGAGTAACAGGACCGGCGAGGCTGCCGTGGCGGAAGACCGTACGGGGACGGACGAGGCCGCGGCCGAGCGTGCGCTCGGCTCACGGGCGCCGGAATTCATCAAGGCGCGCCGCGTGCTGCACCTGAGCTGGCAGGTCGGCGTCTTCATCGTCGGCCTCGCGGTCGTGGTGGCCGGCGCCGCCATGCTGGTGCTGCCCGGACCGGGCTGGGTCGTGATCTTCGGTGGCATGGCGATCTGGGCCACCGAGTTCGTCTGGGCCCAGATCGTCCTGCGCTGGACCAAGCGCAAGGTCACCGAGGCGGCGCAGCGTGCCCTCGATCCCAAGGTGCGGCGCCGGAACATCGCCCTTACCGCGGTCGGCTTGGTGATCGTGTCCGTGCTGGCCGGGGTCTACCTGTACAAGTTCGGGCTGGAGATGCCCTGGAAGATCAAGGACCAGTGATCCGCGGCGGGCGTGCGGCGAGCCGGCCCCCGCTGGTCACGGGCACCCCCTGACATGGGGTAATGTTCTTCCTGCGTCCGGGCGATTAGCTCAGTGGGAGAGCGCTTCGTTCACACCGAAGAGGTCACTGGTTCGAACCCAGTATCGCCCACCGGATCATCAGGCGGCCCGGCTCACCATCGTGAGCCGGGCCGCTTGGTCGTGCGTGCGTCCGCGTGGCCCGGGGGCGTGCCCGAGCGTGCCGTGTGGTCGCCTCCAGAGGGCGTGCGGCGGCCTCGGGGCCCCGTGCGTCGCGCCCCGGGCCGGCTGCCGCCCGTCTCGTGCCGCCTGCCACCGTCCCGGGCCGGCCGTGCCACCCGCCTCTTCCGGCCCTGCCGCCCGTCCCGGCTGACTGCGCGGCCATTCCGCTTCCGTGCGCCTTCACCCAACCGTGACCTTCCGTGCCGCCCGCCCCGGCGGGCCCTGCGGTGTTCGATCCGTCGGTCACGCCGCGCCGACCTGGGCGTTTTCCCTCGCTGTCGACGGCGCGGCCGCCAGGGCCGACTCCGTCCTCCGCGCCCGGTGCCCATCAATTCCTGTCCGAATCATTGACGCGCCCCTGGGCCCTCCGTAACTTGTGCCAGCAAGCGCTTACTTGAAACGATTCACGGAGCGGACGCATCGTCGCGGGGAGGCTCATATGCAGCAGGGCGGGAATGTGGAGCGGCGGACGATCCTCAAAGCGGCGGGAGCCTCGCTGGCCGTCGCGGGGCTGGGTGCGACGGCCACCGCGTGCGGCGGCGGCAGCGGCTCGGGGGACGGAACGGTGACGATCCGTTACTCCTGGTGGGGTGCCGAGGACCGGGCCGAACGCATCAACAAGACCATTGCGCTCTTCGAGAAGAAGTACCCGAAGATCAAGGTCAAGACCGACTTCCAGCCGTACACCGACTTCTGGAAGAAGTTCAACACCCAGGCCTCCGGAGGGAATCCACCGGATGTCTTCCAGAATGCCATCGGATTTCTCCGTAAATACGACGCGAAGAACGTTCTGCTCGACCTGAGCGAGCAGGCCGAGGCCGGAAACCTCTCCATGGAAGGCTTCCGGGCCGGGCTGGAGAAGTTCGGTGAGGTCGACGGCAAACTCCTCGGTGTGCCCGTCGGTTCGAACTCGATGGCCCTCGTCATCGACAAGCCCGTCTACACCCGGGCCGGCGTCAAGCCCGAACAGGGCTGGACCTGGGACGACTACCACGCCGCGATGAAGAAGATCCGCGACAGGACCGGGCGCGCCGGTGACACCGGCCCGTACAACGTCATGTACCTCTACGACCTCTTCCTGCGCCAGAACGGCAAGGCCTTCTTCACCGAGGACGGACTCGGCTTCAGCGAGGCGGACCTGACGGACTGGTGGACCAAGGCCGAGCAGCGTGTCAAGGAAGGCCTCTACGCCGACCCGAAGAGGGTCATCCAGATCAAGCCCAAGTCGGCGGTCTCCGGCGAACTCGCCGGCGGAGAGTTCACCTGGGACAACTTCACCGTCCGCTACACCGCCGAGGGCAAGAGTGAGTACGGCCTGGCGCCCATCCCGACCACCGACGGCAAGCGGACCGGCCAATATCTCGGCTCCCTCATGCTCAGCGCCTCCAAGCGCACCGAGCACCCCAAGGAGGTCGCGCAGTTCATCGATTTCATGGTGCACGACCCCGAGGTCGCCAAGATCATGGGCTACGACCGCGGTGTGCCCACGACGCAGGTCCAGTACGACGCGTTCAAGCCGACCGACCCGGTCAACAAGGCGATCGCCGCCTACGAGGAGTCCCTCGTCGAGGCCGGCGTCCTGGAGCCCATCACCCCGCACCCGAACGGCGCGGACATCTGCGAGTCCGCGTTCCTGCGCATCGGTGAGGAACTGGGCCTGGGCGAGCGGTCGGTGGACGACGCGGTCAAGCAGTTCTTCACCGAGTCGAAGACGGCTCTCGCCGGCTGATGGGAAGCGCCGTGACACACGCCCCTGCGATGGAGGACCTGGCCAAGGGCTCCGAGCCGCGGCACGGTCCGGTGAAGCCCCCGCGCCCCGACGCGCTGAAGCGGCGGGGCCGCCGGGAGAACCTGGCCGGCTACCTCTTCATGTCCCCCTGGCTCGCCGGTTTCCTGCTGCTCACGGCCGGACCGATGGTCGCCTCGCTCTACTTCGCGTTCACCGACTACAACCTCTTCGACGCGCCCCGGTGGATCGGCCTGGACAACTTCTCCGAGATGTTCGGTGACCCGCGCTGGCGCCACTCGGTCCAGATCACCCTGTGGTACGTCGTCGTCGGTACCCCGGTCAAACTGATCGCGGCGCTCGGCGTGGCCCTGCTGCTGGCGCAGAAGCGGCGCGGACAGGCCTTCTACCGGGCCGCCTTCTACGCGCCGTCGCTGATCGGCGCGAGTGTGTCGATCGCCATCGTGTGGAAGGCGATCTTCTCGGACGACGCGGTCGTCGACCGTACGCAGCAACTCTTCGGGGTCGGCGCCGGCGGCTGGACCGGCGACCCGGACCTGATCATCTACAGCCTGGTGGCCCTGACCGTCTGGCAGTTCGGCGCTCCCATGGTCATCTTTCTGGCCGGTCTCAAGCAGGTGCCGCGCGAGCTGTACGAGGCGGCCGACGTCGACGGGGCGGGCAAGCTGCGGCAGTTCTGGAACATCACGCTGCCGATGATCTCCCCGGTCCTCTTCTTCAACGTCCTGCTGGAGACCATCCACTCCTTCCAGATCTTCAGCTCGGCCTACATCGTCGGCGGCGGCGCCGGAGGCAACGCCTGCGGTCCCGCGGACGGCACGATGGTCTACACCTGTTATCTGTACGTCCAGGGCTTCGAGAACAGCCGCATGGGCCTGGCCTCCGCCATGGCGTGGATGCTGCTGGTCGCGGTCGCCCTGGTCACCGCGGTGCTGTTCTGGTCCCAGAAGCGCTGGGTGCACTACGAGGAGGGCGGCCGATGAGCGCGCAGGCCACCGAGGTCACACCGGCCCCGTCCAGCAGGACGGCCGCCCTCCGGCGCAAGCTGCCCGGGTCGCTCGCCTGGCATCTCGGGTCGCTGGCGATCCTCGTGGTGATCCTCTACCCGGTGCTCTGGGTGATCGGCGGCTCCTTCAAGGAGAGCGGCGACATCGTCGGCAGCCTGGACCTCTTCCCGGGTGACCCGATCGTCTCCAACTACACGAGCCTCGCCGACGGCATCGCGGACATCTCGATCTCCACGTTCTTCTTCAACTCGCTCTTCCTCGCCGTCGGTTCGGTGATCGGGATCGTGGTGTCCTGCTCACTCACCGCCTACGCCTTCGCGAAGATCAGGTTCGCGGGCCGCAACCTGCTGTTCACGCTGATGATCGGCACCCTGCTGCTGCCGTACCACGTGCTGCTGATTCCGCAGTACGTGCTGTTCCGCAACATGGACATGATCAACACGTACACCCCGCTGCTGCTGGGGAAGTACCTGGCCACGGAGGCGTTCTTCGTCTTCCTGATGGTGCAGTTCATGCGCAATCTGCCCAGGGAACTCGACGAGGCGGCGCGTCTCGACGGCTGCGGGCACTTCCGCATCTACTGGTCGATCGTGCTTCCGCTGTGCCGGCCCGCCCTGATCACCAGCGCGATCTTCACCTTCATCAACTCCTGGAACGACTTCATGGGCCCGCTGATCTACCTCAACGAGCCCGGCAAGTACACCGTCTCCCTCGGTCTGAAGATGTTCGTGGACCAGGAAGGGCTGGCCAACTACGGCGGCATGATCGCCATGTCGCTCGTCGCCCTGCTGCCCGTCCTCGCCTTCTTCCTGGCCTTCCAGCGCTACCTGATCGACGGCATGGCGACGTCCGGGCTGAAGGGCTGAGGTGAACCGATCGTGACCTATGCGCGTGCGAAGGCCCCCGCGGAGCGGGCGGGGGAGCGGGGCGAGTCGCGGTTCGCCGCGGGGTTCGCCCTGTTCGCCGAGTGCCTGCTCACCGGAGTGTGGATCGCGGTGGCCTCGCTGCCGCTGGTCACCTACCCCGCCGCGTTCGCGGCCGGCGCGCGCCATCTCGGGCGCCGGCTCGGCCACGAGGACGGCGGCTGGCGGGAGTTCGCCGCGGACTTCCGCAGGGCGGTACGCCGCGGGTGGCTCGTCGGCGTCGCCGGGTGGGCCGCACTGGCCGCGGTCTGGGTGGACGTGCAGGCCGTACGCGACGGTCTGCCGGGCGGCCCGTTCGTGGGCGCCGTCGGGGTGTCCGCCCTGATCGGCGCCGCCGTGGCCGGGCTGCGCGCGGCCGCGGTCTGGCGGCCCGGCGCCTCCTGGCGGACGTTGCTCGCGCAGGCCGGCCGTCGCACCGTGCTCGACCCCGCGGGCTCCTTCCTGATCGTCGGCGGGCTGGCCGTCGTGGTCTGCTCCGCCTGGTTCAGCGCGCCGCTGGCGGTCGCCGTCCTGGGCGCCGTCGCGGCGGCGGCCGTGGCCGTGGAGGAGCGCTACCGGCGCCGCTGACGGCGGCACCCGCACACCAGGGTGGGCGCCCCGGCGCCACCCTCGGTCTGTCATGCCCGTGACATCCCAGGCCACGCAGCAGAGCCATGCCCTTCACACCCCCGCATCCGCACGGAACGGAAAGGAAAGGCCATGTCCCCCATCCCCCGCAGGTCCCTCCTCAAGGCTGCCGCCGTCGCCGGCGCCGCCGCCCAGTTCAGCTGGGCACTGGGCGCCGGGAACGCCCAGGCCGCACCCGCCGCGAAGGACGGCGACGCCGACCCCGTCACCCTGACCTGGCTCGAGGACGGCGGCCTGGGCGCCGCCCCCGGCTCCACCGTCGGCGTCCCCTGGCCCAAGGGCACGTACCGGGAGGACCAGTCGTTCGCCGTCACGGACGCGGACGGCAAGGCCGTGCCCACGCAGTCCTGGCCCCTCGCCTACTGGCCGGACGGCTCCCTGAAGTGGACCGCGCACGCCGTCGGCTCGGGCAACGGCGAGCTCACCCTGACCGCCGGCACCCCCGCCGCGCCCGCGAAGAAGGTGACCGTCGACCGGCGTGGCGGCACCATCGACATATCGACCGGTGCCATCACCGCGAGAATCGGCAAGTCGGGATCGACGCTGATCAAGTCGGTCACCAGAGGCTCCACCGAGATCGCGAAGAACGGCCGCCTCGTCCTGCTGCGCCAGCCCGAGATCGAGGACGGCGACCAGGGCACGGTCAAGTACGAGCGCTTCGACGGCGCCATCGACGAGGTGAAGGTCGAACAGGACGGCCCGGTCCGCGCCGTCGTACGCATCGACGGCAAGCACCGCAAGGGCGGCCGCGGCTGGCTGCCCTTCTCCATCCGCCTCTACTTCTACGCGGGCGCCGATTCCTTCCGGATGGTGCACACCATCACGTTCGACGGCAAGCAGGAGCCGGGCAAGGCGAGCGGCGACTTCATCCGCGGCCTCGGTGTCCGCTTCACCGTCCCGATGCGCGACGAGTCCTACGACCGCCACATCCGCATCGGCGGTGAGGGCACCGGCCTGCTGCGCGAGGCGGTCAAGGGCATCACCGGCCTGCGCCGCGACCCCGGCGCGGCTGTGCAGGCGGCGCAGTTCGCGGGGGAGAGGCTGCCCGACCCGTCCACCTGGGACCAGCGGGTCACCACCCGCCTGCAGTACATCCCGGAATGGGGCGACTACACCCTTTCCCAGCTCTCCGCCGACGGCTTCTCCCTGCGCAAGCGCACCAAGAAGGGCCACGGCTGGATCGGCGCGGGCGGCGGCCGGCGCGCCTCCGGGTTCGGCTACGTCGGCGGGGCGAGCGGCGGCCTCTCCTTCGGCCTGCGCGACTTCTGGGAGAAGTACCCCGCCCAGCTCGACATCCGCGACGCCCAGACCGAGGAGGCCGAGGTCACCCTCTGGCTCTGGTCGCCCGAGGCCCAGCCCATGGACCTGCGCTTCTACCACGACGGCATGGGGCAGGACACCTACGCCGAACAGCTCGAAGGCCTCAACATCACCTACGAGGACTACGAGCCCGGCTTCGGCACCCCCTACGGCATCGCCCGCACCTCCGAGCTGCTGTTCTGGGCCAACGCCGCCACCCCGAGCGCCGAGAGGCTCGCCGAGCAGGTCGAGGCCGTGCGCGTACTGCCCCAGCTGGCCGCCCCGCCCAGGCAGCTCATCAAGTCCAAGGTCTTCGGCCCCGGCCTCTACTCCGAGCCCGACCGCTCCACACCCGCCAAGGCGAAGATCGAGGACCACCTCGACTTCCTCTTCACCTACTACAAGGACCAGGTGGAGCAGCGCCGCTGGTACGGCTTCTGGGACTACGGCGACGTCATGCACTCCTACGACACCGCCCGCCACCAGTGGCGCTACGACGTCGGCGGCTACGCCTGGGACAACTCCGAGCTGTCGCCCGACCTCTGGCTCTGGTACGCCTACCTGCGCTCCGGCCGCGCCGACATCTTCCGCTTCGCCGAGGCCATGACCCGGCACACCGGCGAGGTCGACGTCTACCACCTCGGCGAATGGGCCGGCCTCGGCACCCGGCACGGCGTCCAGCACTACGCCGACAGCGCCAAGCAGCAGCGCATCGCCAACACCACCTACCGGCGCCACTACTACTTCCTGACCGCCGACGAACGCGTCGGCGACCTCATGCACGCCAACGTGGACTCCGACGAGACGTTCCTCGTCCTCGACCCGATCCGCAAGATCCGCACCGAGCCCTACACCCCCGACCGGCACGCCCTGTCGGTCGGCTTCGGCACCGACTGGAGCGGCCTGGTCTCGGCGTGGCTGACCGAGTGGGAACGCAAGGGCCCCAAGTGGGAGAAGGCCAAGGCCCGCGTCCTGTCCACCATGGAGACCATCGCCGCCCAGCCCAACGGCTTCGTCCAGGGCAGCGGCCTGTACGACCTGGACACCGGGAGGTTCGCCGTCGCCGACACCCCGAAGGTCGACGTCTCGCACCTCTCGGCCGTCTTCGGCCTGAACGAGCTGTGCGCCGAGCTGATCGACCTCGTCGACATGCCCGAGTTCAACGAGGCGTACTACGACTACTGCCGCTACTTCAACGCCTCCAAGACCGAACAGGCGGCCCGGTACGGCAGCAACTTCGGCAGCCTCATCCTCTTCCAGGGCCACTCGCGCCTCGACGCCTACGCGGCCGTACAGACCGGGGACGAGAAGCTCGCCACGCGCGCGTGGCAGAAGTTCTACGGCTCCGACGGCTACAAGGAGTCCGCACCCTGGAAGACGGAGAAGCTGAGCGGCCCGGCCACGCTCGTCCCGGGCACCGAGGCGAGCTGGGTGTCCACCAACGACACCGCGCTCTACGGCCTCGCCGCCATCGAGAACCTGGCACTTCTGGGGGACAGGATGCCGTAGCCGGCACGTGACGGACGCGGGTGCGGGCACACTTCACAGGTGGACTGGAACCATTACCGATTCCGCAGCCTGTGGCCCCTGCCCGCGCCCGCCCCGGCGGTCTACCGGGAGCTGGAACGGATCGAGGACTACCCCCGCTGGTGGCCCCAGGTACGCGAGGTCACCCGGCTCGACGACACCAGCGGGCTCCTCCGGTTCCGCTCGCTCCTCCCGTACGACCTGACCGCGACCCTGTGCGAGGGGCGGCGCGACCCGGCGGCGGGGGTGCTGGAGGTCGCCATGACCGGCGACATGGAGGGCTGGGCACGCTGGACGGTCACCCCGTACGGCACCGGCGCCCTCGCCCGCTACGACCAGGAGGTCGAGGTACGCAAGCCGCTGCTGCGCCTCCTCGCCGTTCCGGGGCGGCCGCTGTTCCGGGCCAACCACCGCCTGATGATGCGGGCGGGGCGGCGCGGGCTGGCCGCCCACCTGGAAGGCGGTCGCCAAGCGGTTTGAACGAAACGTACCGGTCCCTGTATCGTTCACTGCGTTCCCGGGCGATTAGCTCAGTGGGAGAGCGCTTCGTTCACACCGAAGAGGTCACTGGTTCGAACCCAGTATCGCCCACCGGGAAAAGCCGGTCCGTCGCACGACGGACCGGCTTCTTCGTGCCCGGCGTGCGCTCACGCCGCCGCCGGCAGGTCCGGTCGCAGCGGCCAGGCCGGGTCCACCGCCTCCTCGGTGCCGTTGAGCGCGAACCACGCCTGCAGTCCCCGCGCCTGCCCCGCGTGCCACACCGCCTGGAGCGTGTGCAGCTCGGCGGCGGAGAGGCGTTCCAGCCGCCCCGGGAAGCGGCGCCCCACCGCCCGTACGACCTCCAGCGCGGCATGGGCGTCGGCCGCCGCGTCGTGCGCGTCCGCCAGTTCGACGCCGTAGTGCGCGCACAGGTCGGTGAGGGTGCGGCGGCCCTTGCGGTACCGGTCCAGGTGTTTGTCGAGCACGCGCGGGTCGAGGACGTGCAGCGACGTCCGCTCCACCCAGCGGCCGAGGGAGGAGGCCCGGTGCCTGCGCAACTCGCGGTCCAGCAGCGTGAGGTCGAACGGCGCGTTCATCACCACGAGCGGACGCCCGGCGCGGGCCTGCTCGGCCAGCGCCTCCGCTATCTCGTACATCACCGGCGCCGGCCAGCGGCCGTGGCGCTGCACGTGCTCCTCCGTCAGCCCGTGCACCGCCGTCGCCGCCTGAGGCACCGGCACGCCCGGGTTCACCAGCCACCGGGTCACACGCGGCCTCAGCCCCGGCGCGTCCTGGACGACGAGGGCCGCCGACACGATCCGGTCGTTCTCGACGTCCACGCCCGTCGTCTCCGTGTCGAAGGCGGCCAGCGGCCCCTCGAACCAGCTCGTCATAGGGCACTCAACTCCTCGTCCGAGTAAGGCGGCTGACGCGCCGTCTTCTGTCCCGGTTCGGTGATACCCGGGCTGTTTGCGGCGTACGCCGGAAGGACACAACAGGAGTACGGGTCTTTGCAGTTCAGCGACCCTCAGCGGGGATACACCAGTTCTGGAAGGCTGTTGGCCATGGCCATAGCGCAGCCCGAACGGGGCGGGCTGCTGCCCGAGCGCACGGAGCCCTCTCGCGGCTCTCTCGCCACCACCGCCTGCATGGAGACCTTGCAGGTCGGCTACCTCCACGCGGTCGCCGCGGCGGCGGGCTGCTCGCTCTCCCAGCCGTTCCCGGACAACGGCATCGACTGGCACGTCAGCCACAGCGCCCCCGGGCACACGGTCGACGACGAGGTCACCATCAAGGTGCAGCTCAAGGCGACGTACCAGATCCCGCCGAGCCCACCCGGCCGCTTCTTCTCCTTCACGCTCGACAACGACCACCTGGCGAAACTCGCCCGCACCCCGGTCTCGGTGCACAAGATCCTCGTCGTGATGATCGTCCCTCGCTCCCGGGACCAGTGGCTGCGCGCCGGCCACGACCGGCTCGACCTCAGGCACTGCTGCTACTGGACCAACCTCGCCGGGCATCCGGTCACGGGCCGGCGGCGCACCACCGTGCGGATACCGACCGCGCGGGTCTTCGACGACCGGGCGCTGTGCGAGATCATGACGCGGGTCGGGACGGGAGGGAAACCATGACGCACCGCCCGACCGGCGAACCACCGCGCGCCGCGAGGCCACAGCCCGCCCCCACCGCCGGCGCCACCGGCTGGGACGACGGCCGCCCGCCCGAGCCCGGCACCGTCGACCCGGCCGTGCTGACCGCCCTGCTCCACCGGCACGGCTGGCGGCGCCGCGGCGGCGCCCCCGGCCGCTACGGCCGCTGGACCCCGCCCGGCCCGGCCGCCGGCGCCACCAGCCTGCTGGTGCCCGTCAGCCGCGCCTTCCCCGACAGCGACGACCTGCTCGGCGAGGCGCTGCTCGCCCTGTCCCGCAGCGGCACGCCCTGCGCTCACGAGATCCTCGTCTCCCTCGCCGTGCCCAGCGACGAGATCCGCTGGGGGCGCGACGTGCCGACCGGACCCGGCGACACCGCGTCCTGGACCGTGGAGGAACAACTGCGCTCCGCGGCCCGCCGGATGCTGCTCGCCGGAGCGCTCGCCACGCGCGCGCGAGCGGGCTACTACGGAGCCCGGCACCGGCGCGCCGCCGCCGAGGCCCTGGCGAACGTCCTGGTCGGCCCCACCCCCGACGGCCGCCGGCTCACGGCCTTCGTGCCCGTCACCACCGGACGCCCCCTCGCCGTACGCCTTCACCACGCGCTCTACGCCGCCCGCGAGGCCGTCGACTACCGGCGGGCCACCGGCGGCATGGAGGCCTTCGACACGGCCGTCGCGGCGGGCGTCAGCCACGAACTCACCGAGGCGCTCGTCGCGCTGGTCCGCGGCACGGAGGGCGCCCGGGTCGCCGTCGACTGGGCGCCGGCCGCCGGCGTCCCCGAGGGCTGCGCCGCCCTCGCCGAACCCGTCGAGTTCTCGCCCGGCGACCTGCCCGCGCTGCGCGAGGCCGCCGCCCGCTACCTGCGCGTGGAGCCCTCCGTGCCGGTGCGGATCACCGGCACCGTCGTCCGCATGCGGCGGCCCGGGCCGCGCGGCCCGGGCACCGTACGGCTGCGGGTGCTGGCCGGGGCGGACGTCCCGCACGTGCGGATCGCCCTGGACGAGGAGGCCTACCGGATCGCCGGGCACGCCCATCTCGTCGGGCTGCCGGTGCGGGTGCTGGGCCGGCTGGAGAGCAGGGGCGGGTTCCGGCGGCTCACCGGCGCCTGCGAGATCGCACCCGTACCGGTCGACGACGCGGAGCGGGACCGGCTGCTGAAGGCGGTCCAGGAGCATGTGGAGGTGGCGGCCTTCTTC
This sequence comes from Streptomyces sp. NPDC028991, assembly GCF_055564775.1. NCBI lineage: Bacteria > Bacillati > Actinomycetota > Actinomycetes > Kitasatosporales > Streptomycetaceae > Streptomyces > Streptomyces sp. NPDC028991. The sequence goes on from NZ_JBVHVP010000007.1 coordinate 157,361, forward strand.
GAGGAGGCCTGCGGCGGGGACTGCGAGGACTGACCTGCGGGACCGGCGCCGGGAATGATTTCGCGATGCACCGGCCCGGGTCGGTACGATCGCCCTCATGCGTGCGCTCCGGTATGGCGCCGCGGCCCCACTTCAGTCAGGAGAGACCGGTGTCAGACGTCCGTGTGATCATCCAACGCGATTCCGAGCGGGAAGAACGCGTGGTGACGACGGGCACCACGGCCGCCGAGCTCTTCGCGGGCGAGCGCTCGATCGTCGCCGCCCGGGTGTCCGGTGAGCTCAGGGACCTCGCCTACGAGGTCAAGGACGGCGAGACCGTCGAGGGCGTCGAGATCTCCTCCGAGGACGGCCTGAACATCCTGCGGCACTCCACCGCGCACGTCATGGCGCAGGCCGTGCAGGAGCTGTTCCCCGAGGCCAAGCTGGGCATCGGCCCGCCGGTCAAGGACGGCTTCTACTACGACTTCGACGTCGAGAAGCCCTTCCACCCCGATGACCTCAAGGCCATCGAGAAGAAGATGCAGGAGATCCAGAAGCGCGGCCAGCGCTTCTCGCGCCGCGTCGTCACCGACGACGCCGCCCGCGAGGAGCTGGCCGACGAGCCGTACAAGCTGGAGCTGATCGGCCTCAAGGGCTCCGCCTCGCACGACGACGGCGCGGACGTCGAGGTCGGCGCCGGCGAGCTGACGATCTACGACAACCTGGACGCCAAGACCGGCGAGCTGTGCTGGAAGGACCTGTGCCGGGGCCCCCACCTGCCCACCACCCGGAACATCCCGGCCTTCAAGCTGATGCGCAACGCCGCCGCCTACTGGCGCGGCAGCGAGAAGAACCCGATGCTCCAGCGCATCTACGGCACCGCCTGGCCCACCAAGGACGAGCTGAAGGCCCACCTGGAGTTCCTCGCCGAGGCCGAGAAGCGCGACCACCGCAAGCTCGGCAGCGAGCTGGACCTGTTCTCCATCCCGGAGCAGATCGGCTCCGGCCTCGCCGTCTTCCACCCCAAGGGCGGCATCATCCGCCGGGTCATGGAGGACTACTCGCGGCGCAAGCACGAAGAAGCCGGCTACGAATTCGTCTACACCCCGCACGCGACCAAGGGGAAGCTCTTCGAGACCTCGGGCCACCTGGACTGGTACGCCGACGGCATGTACCCGCCCATGCAGCTCGACGAGGGCGTGGACTACTACCTCAAGCCCATGAACTGCCCGATGCACAACCTGATCTTCGACGCGCGCGGCCGCTCCTACCGTGAGCTGCCCCTGCGCCTGTTCGAGTTCGGCACCGTGTACCGGTACGAGAAGTCGGGCGTCGTGCACGGCCTGACCCGGGCCCGCGGCTTCACCCAGGACGACGCGCACATCTACTGCACCCGCGAGCAGATGTCGGAGGAGCTGGACAAGACCCTCACCTTCGTCCTGAACCTGCTGCGCGACTACGGCCTGACCGACTTCTACCTGGAGTTGTCCACCAAGGACCCGGAGAAGTTCGTCGGCTCCGACGAGGCCTGGGAAGAGGCCACCGAGACGCTGCGCCAGGTCGCCGAGAAGCAGGGCCTGCCCCTGGTCCCGGACCCGGGCGGCGCCGCCTTCTACGGCCCGAAGATCTCCGTCCAGACCAAGGACGCCATCGGCCGCACCTGGCAGATGTCGACCATCCAGCTGGACTTCAACCTGCCGGAGCGCTTCAACCTGGAGTACACGGGCGCGGACGGCACCAAGACCCGCCCGGTCATGATCCACCGGGCGCTGTTCGGCTCCATCGAGCGCTTCTTCGCGGTTCTTCTGGAGCACTACGCGGGCGCCTTCCCGGCGTGGCTGGCTCCCGTCCAGGCGGTCGGCATCCCGATCGGCGACGCGCACGTCGAGCACCTGGAGAAGTTCGCCGTGGCGGCCCGCAAGCAGGGGCTGCGCGTCGAGGTCGACTCCTCCTCCGACCGTATGCAGAAGAAGATCCGCAACGCCCAGAAGCAGAAGGTGCCCTTCATGGTCATCGCGGGCGACGAGGACATGGCGAACAACGCCGTCTCCTTCCGCTACCGCGACGGATCCCAGGAGAACGGCATTCCCGTCGACGAGGCGATCGCGAAGATCGCGAAGGTCGTCGAGGACCGCGTGCAGGTCTGACCGCGGTTTGATCCGGCTTTCGCGGAGCCGAACAGGGAGCGTCGGGGCCCCCGGGGAGATCCGGGGGCCTTTCCTGCCGCCGCACGCGACGCCATATGCTGCACGTATGACGAGTGAGCCGGAGCAGCAGATGGGAGTGGGGACCCAGGACGCGTTCCAGCGCCTGTGGACGCCCCACCGGATGGCCTACATCCAGGGCGAGAACAAGCCGAGCGGCCCCGGCGCCGACGACGGCTGCCCCTTCTGCTCGATCCCGGTCAAGTCCGACGAGGACGGTCTCGTCATCCGGCGCGGTGAGCTGGTCTACGCGGTGCTCAACCTGTACCCCTACACCGGCGGTCACACCATGGTCGTCCCGTACCGCCACGTCGCCGACTACACCGAGCTGACCGTCGTGGAGACCGCGGAGCTCGCCGAGCTGACCAAGCAGGCGATGACGGCCCTGCGCACCGCGTCCGGCGCCCACGGCTTCAACATCGGGATGAACCAGGGCACCGTGGCCGGTGCGGGCATCGCCGCCCACCTCCACCAGCACGTCGTGCCCCGCTGGGGCGGTGACACCAACTTCATGCCGGTCGTCGGCCACACGAAGGTGCTGCCGCAGCTGCTGGGCGACACCCGCAAGATGCTGGCGGAGGCGTGGCCGGCCGCCTGACACGCAGCCGGGGGGGGCGACGGTCACGCCGACGCCCCCGCCCCACCGCCGGAGGCCTACGCGTTGTACAGATCCGCCTTTCCGGGCGTCGGATCCTGCACAGCCGTACTGAGGAACGCCGACCGCGTCCCGAACTTCTCGGTGTCCACGCCGTTCTCCTCCAGCACCCTGATCGCCGCCGAGTGCACCACCCGCAGCACCGGCGCCGCCGCCCGCAGCGCGTCGTCGGCCATGAAGCGGTGGCGCCACGGCTGGTCCGCCCACGCGTGCCGCAGCCCGAACGGCTCCGGCAGGCCGATCGTGCCGCCGAGCCAGTTCAGCAGCGGTGGGTACCAGGTGAGCGGAGCGCGGACGGCGAGCCGCACCACCTCGTTCGCGGTGACCAGCGGGAGCATCACCTTGCGCGTCTCCCATGGCTTGAACGACTTGGCGACCTCCTTGGAGGGAGCCTCCGGCTTGGTGGTGAACAGCGAGTTCACCGGGCCGAGGGCGTGGCCGGTGACCTCGATGCGCAGCGTCTCGTGCAGCACGGTCACCGTGATCAGCATGGTGATGACCAGCTGGCCGTCCCACAGGGTCCACTGCACGCCCAGGTAGTGCCGGTCACCGGCGCCGAACTGCTGCTTGTTGCAGATGTCCTGTATCGCGTGCGACTTGACCCGGTACGCCTCGACGTCCGTGCCCTCCGGACGGGACACCGCCTTGGCGTTCTCCCCGATGGGCGTCACGACCCAGTGCCGTATCGAGGGCTTGGTGAAGCCGCCGGTGTTCAGTGGGCCGCGCTCCAGCATGCGCAGCTGGTCGTGGATGGCCCGGACGACGTCCCAGCTGCGGAAGGGGTGGATCTCCCGGGTCGGGTCGGCCGGCACCAGGTTCTCGGCGAGCTGCCAGCTGCCCCAGCGGGTGCCCATCCCGAGTATGCCCTTGGGCCCGGCGTAGAAGACCGAGTTGGACTGTTGCTCGGCGCCGAGCTTGGCCAGGGACTGGCGGAGCTGCTCGGCCGCGGTCTCACCCGGGTTGCTGGGCACCGCCTCGGGGACCTTGGCGCCGACGCCGCTGCCCGACAGGAGACCGTCCCACCGCTCGCGCAGGTCCTTCGCCGTGCCCTCGCAGATCCGCTTGGCCCAGAACCAGCCGACGACGGGCATCACCACCGCGGCGCGCGCGTACCAGGCCCAGAAACCCGAGAAGGGCATCTTGAGCAGGAACAGCACGGCCAGTGCGGCGATCGCCACGAGCACCGCGGTGCCCAGCGCCCCGGCCTGTTTGTTCTCCGCCTTGGCGACGGTGGTGCGGATCTGGAAGCCGAGCAGCCAGACCAGCATGCCCGGCAGGAAGAGCAGGCCGCACAGCACGATCACCGTGGACAGCCGGGCGTCGCGTGCCTTGCGGATGCCGTTGGCCGCCAGGCAGTGCTCGACCACCACCTGCGGTTCGGCGCCGAAGGACTGGATGAGGGGCTTGCGGCCGCTGCCCAGCATCCGGTCGGCCACCGCGCGGGAGAAGGCCTCGCCCAGGTTGGGGCGGAAGATCGTGGCCCACGACCGGCCCGCGTTGAGGGTCGTCTGGTGCCACTCGTTGTCGGCCTTCTTGATGTCCGCCAACTCGCTGTCCCGGTAAGCGGCCGAGGCCAGCGCGAAGGTGGCCGTCTGGCCCCCGTCGTCCGTACGCGGCACCTGCGGTCCGAAGAAGTCCGCGTAACCGCCGTCAACGGTCATTCCCGCCCCCGATCGCCACCACTGTCGCTCCTGCGGCCTTCCCGACTTCCCTGCCCCGCACACCTGTTGATCAGGTCATCAGCGTATCCGCCACGACGGGCGTGCGGCACCGGACGGCCGAAGGCGCCCCCGCGTGCGCCGGTCGCCGCGGGGGCGCGCCGTCGTGCGCCGGGACGTCACAGGCCCGGCGACCAGCCATTACCTGAGGCGAGTCGAATACGCGGCCGGCGCGGAGGAAGCCCGTGCCGGCCGCCCGCCGCGCCCTCCTAGGACGCCGCCCGCAGCTCCTGACGAAGGCGTTCCGCGATCTGCGGGGGCATCGGTTCGTGCCGTGCGTAACGGCGGCCGAAGCGCGCGGTGCCGTGCGTCAGGGAACGCAGATCCACCGCGTACCGGCCGATCTCGATCTCCGGCACCTCGGCCCGGATCAGGGTGCGGCCGCTGCTCGTCTGCTCGGTGCCGAGCACCTTGGCGCGCCGTCCGGACAGATCGCTCATCACCGCGCCCACGTACTCGTCGCCGACGAGCACGCTCACCTCCGCCACCGGCTCCAGCAGATGGATCCTCGCCTGCGCCGCGGCCTCCCGCAGGGCCAGCGCGCCGGCCGTCTGGAAGGCGGCGTCGGAGGAGTCCACCGAGTGCGCCTTGCCGTCCCGCAGCGTCACCCGCACGTCGATCAGCGGATGGCCGGCGGCGACGCCCTTGGCTGCCTGCGCGCGGACCCCCTTCTCGACGGACGGGATGAACTGCCGGGGCACCGCCCCGCCGACCACCTCGTCCACGAACTCGATGCCCGAACCGCCCGGCAGCGGCTCCACCTCGATCTCGCAGATGGCGTACTGACCGTGCCCGCCGGACTGCTTCACGTGCCGCCCGCGCCCGGACGCCCGGTCCCCGAACGTCTCCCGCAGGCAGACCCGGTGGGGTACGACGTCGACCTGGACGCCGTAGCGGCTGCGCAGCCGTTCCAGTGCCACGTCGGCGTGGGCCTCGCCCAGGCACCACAGAACCACCTGGTGCGTGTCCTGGTTGTGTTCCAGGCGCATCGTCGGGTCCTCGGCGACCAGCCGCGCGAGGCCCTGCGAGAGCTTGTCCTCGTCGGGTTTGCTGTGCGCCTGGATGGCGAGCGGCAGCAGCGGGTCGGGCATCTCCCACGGGGCCATCAGCAGCGGGTCGTCCTTGGCCGACAGCGTGTCCCCGGTCTCCGCCCGGCTCAGCTTGGCCACGCACGCCAGGTCACCCGCGATCACGTGCGAGACCGGCCGCTGCTGCTTGCCGAACGGCGTCGACAGGGCGCCGATCCGCTCGTCGACGTCGTGGTCCTCGTGACCGCGGTCGGCCAGTCCGTGCCCGGAGACGTGCACCGTCTGGTCGGCGCGCAGAGTGCCCGAGAACACGCGGATCAGCGAGATCCGGCCGACGTACGGGTCGGAGGACGTCTTGACGACCTCCGCGACGAGCGACTCGTCGGGATCGCACATCCGCAGCTCGCGCGGGACGCCGTCGGGCGTGGTGACCCGGGGCGCCGCGCGCTCCGACGGGGTCGGGAAGCCGCGCGTGATCAGCTCCAGCAGTTCGACCGTGCCCAGCCCCTGCCGGGCCCCCTCGGCCGCCGGGGCGGCGGCCAGGACGGGGAAGAACACCCCGCGTGCCACGGCCCGCTCCAGATCCTCGATCAGCGTCTTGACGTCGACCTCCTCGCCGCCGAGATAGCGCTCCATGAGGGTCTCGTCCTCGCTCTCCGAGATGATCCCCTCGATCAGCATCGAGCGGGCCTCGTCGATCAGCGGCAGCTGCTCCTCGCCCGGCTCGGACTCCTCGCGCTCGCCGGACGCGTAGTCGAAGAGCTTCCGCGACAGCAGTCCGATGAGCCCCGTCACGGGCGCGTGCCCGTCGGGCGCCTGCGGTCCGTGCAGCGGCAGGTACAGCGGCAGCACGGCGTCGGGATCGTCCCCGCCGAAGGCCTCCGCGCAGATCCGCGTCATCTCCTCGAAGTCCGCGCGGGCGGCCTCCAGGTGCGTGATCACGATGGCGCGGGGCATGCCGACGGCGGCGCACTCCTCCCACACCATGCGGGTCGAGCCGTCCACGCCGTCGGAGGCCGAGACGACGAAGAGGGCCGCGTCCGCCGCCCGCAGACCGGCCCTCAGCTCACCGACGAAGTCGGCATACCCGGGAGCGTCCAGGAGATTGATCTTGATGCCGTCCCATTCGACCGGCACCAGGGAGAGCTGTACGGAGCGCTGCTGCCGGTGCTCCATCTCGTCGTAGTCCGAGACACAGCCGCCGTCCTCCACGCGGCCCGCCCGGTTCAGTGCTCCCGCGGTCAGCGCGAGAGCTTCCACCAGAGTCGTCTTGCCCGATCCGGAGTGGCCGACCAGCACCACATTCCTTACGGACGCGGGGTGGTCGGCCGCCGTTGCCCTTCCGGCGGCTCCGGGATGGGTGTGTGCCTTGTCGCCCATGTCCTTGCCTCCCGTGCACGGTGAGGTCACTGTGGGCGCGGACACGCGGGACCGCGTGCACTGGCGGCTCCGGCGACGCCCGCGGTCCTTCGAGCTTTCCACTCCCGTCACGCCGCGTCCATACGACGGACCCGATCCCGCCGTCCACCGGCCGCTCACCAGGGGGTCAGGGTGCCCGTCCGTCGCCCACGCGCGCGCGTGACTACGATGGGCCAGCCGGTGGCCAGCAGGGGCCGCGGCCACACCGACCGTCGGGAAGGCCATGCTGAACAAGTACGCGCGTGCATTTTTTACGCGTGTCCTCACACCGTTCGCCGCGTTTCTCATCCGCCGGGGCGTCAGCCCGGACACGGTCACGCTGATCGGCACCGCGGGTGTGGTCGCGGGCGCGCTGGTCTTCTACCCCATGGGTGAGTTCTTCTGGGGCACGGTCGTGATCACGCTCTTCGTCTTCTCCGACCTCGTCGACGGCAACATGGCACGCCAGCTCGGCCGCTCCAGCCGCTGGGGCGCCTTCCTGGACTCCACGCTGGACCGGGTCGCCGACGGCGCGATCTTCGGCGGCTTCGCCCTCTGGTACGCGGGCGGCGGGGACGACATCGTGCTGTGCGCCGTGTCGATCTTCTGCCTGGCCAGCGGCCAGGTGGTGTCGTACACCAAGGCGCGCGGCGAGTCGATCGGCCTGCCGGTCGCCGTCAACGGGCTCGTCGAACGCGCCGAGCGCCTCGTCGTCTCGCTGGTCGCGGCGGGTCTCGCCGGGCTGCACGCGTTCGGTGTGCCGGGCATCCAGTACCTGCTGCCGATCGCCCTGTGGATCGTCGCCGTCGGCAGCCTCGTCACGCTCGTCCAGCGCGTCGTCACGGTCCGCCGGGAGGCCGCCGAGGCGGATGCCGCCACGCAGGAGAGCCAGGGCACCGAGGCGGCGAAGTGAGCGCTCGGGACCGGCTGACCGACGGCCTGTACGGCGCCGGCTGGAGCACCGTGAAGAAGCTCCCCGAGCCGGTCGCCGCGCGACTCGGCCGCACCGTCGCGGACGTCGCCTGGAAGCAGCGCGGCACGGGCGTACGGCGGCTGGAGAGCAACTACGCGCGCGTGGTGCCGGACGCGAACCCCGAGCGGCTCGCCGCGCTCTCGCGCGCGGGCATGCGCTCGTACCTGCGCTACTGGATGGAGTCCTTCCGGCTCCCGGCGTGGAGCACCGAGCGGATCAGGTCCGGCTTCACCGCCGAAGACCTGCACCACCTCACCGACGGCCTGGACGCGGGCAAGGGCGTGGTCCTCGCCCTCCCGCACCTGGCCAACTGGGACCTCGCGGGCGCCTGGGTCACCACCGAACTGGGCATCCCCTTCACCACGGTCGCCGAACGCCTCAAGCCGGAGACCCTCTACGACCGCTTCGTCGCCTACCGCGAGAGCCTCGGCATGGAGGTCCTGCCGCACAGCGGCGGCACCGCCTTCGGCACGCTGGCCCGGCGGCTGCGCGACGGCGGCCTGGTCTGCCTGGTCGCCGACCGCGACCTGTCCGCGTCCGGCGTGGAGGTCGACTTCTTCGGCGAGAGGGCCCGGATGCCTGCGGGGCCGGCCCTGCTGGCGCTGCAGACCGGCGCCCGGCTGCTGCCGGTGACGCTCTGGTACGGCGCGTCGCCCGTCATGAAGGGCCGGGTGCATCCGCCGGTCGAGGTCCCCGAGTCGGGTACCCGGGCCGAGAAGACGTCTGTCATGACACAGGCGCTGGCCGATGCCTTCGCCACGGGGATCGCCGACCACCCGGAGGACTGGCACATGCTCCAGCGCTTGTGGCTGAAGGACCTCGACCCCGCCAAGGCCCCCGCGGCGGCCGACGGGCAGGGCGCCTCGTGAGGATCGGCATCGTCTGCCCGTACTCCTGGGACGTGCCTGGCGGCGTCCAGTTCCACATCCGGGACCTGGCCGAGTACTTCATCCGTCTCGGCCACGAGGTCTCCGTCCTCGCCCCCGCCGACGACGACACCCCGCTGCCCCCGTACGTCGTCTCGGCCGGCCGTGCCGTGCCGGTGCCGTACAACGGCTCGGTGGCCCGCCTCAACTTCGGCTTCCTGTCGGCCGCCCGGGTGCGGCGCTGGCTGCACGACGGCGCCTTCGACGTCATCCACATCCACGAGCCGACCTCGCCCTCGCTCGGCCTGCTGACCTGCTGGGCGGCGCAGGGCCCGATCGTGGCGACCTTCCACACGTCCAACCCGCGCTCCCGCGCGATGATCGCCGCGTACTCGATCCTCCAGGCCGCCCTGGAGAAGATCAGCGCCCGGATCGCGGTGAGCGAGTACGCCCGCCGCACCCTCGTCGAACACCTCGGTGGGGACGCGGTGGTCATCCCCAACGGCGTGGACGTCGACTTCTTCGCCGACGCCGAGCCGAAGCCGGAGTGGCAGGGGGACACGATCGGCTTCATAGGGCGCATCGACGAGCCCCGCAAGGGCCTGCCGGTGCTGATGGGGGCGCTGCCGAAGATCCTCGCCGCCCGCCCGGAGACCCGGCTGCTGGTCGCCGGGCGGGGCGACGAGAAGGAGGCGGTGGCGTCGCTGCCCGCCGAGCTGCGCCCCCGGGTGGAGTTCCTCGGCATGATCAGCGACGAGGACAAGGCACGCTTCCTGCGCAGCGTCGACCTGTACGTCGCGCCCAACACCGGCGGCGAGAGCTTCGGCATCATCCTGGTCGAGGCCATGTCGGCCGGCGCTCCCGTGCTCGCCTCCGATCTGGACGCCTTCGCCCAGGTCCTCGACCAGGGGGCGGCCGGCGAACTCTTCCCCAACGAGGACGCCGACGCCCTCGCCGACGCGGCGGTACGGCTGCTCGCGGACCCGGAACGCCGCACCGCGCTGCGGGAGCGGGGCAGCGCCCACGTGCGGCGCTTCGACTGGTCCACGGTCGGCGCGGACATCCTGTCGGTCTACGAGACGGTCACGGCGGGCGCGGCGGCGGTGGCGACGGACGACCGGGCGACGGGGCTCAGGGCACGCTTCGGCCTGGCGCGGGACTGAGGCTCATCTTCCAGCCGACGTCCGGAATATTCAGCCCGTCCGGCGTTTGAGGACGAGGCCGTCCAGGCCGAAGGGGGTCTGGGGGCGCAGCCCCCAGTGACGCCCGCCGAGAGGCACCGCGCCAACCCAGCGGAGCGCTCCCGTAGGGTTGCGCCCCGTGACCGCAACCCTCATCTGGACCCTGGCCGTCCTCGTGGCGATCGGCCTGTACCTGAGCTGGACGGCGGGGCGGCTGGACCGGCTGCACGCCCGGATCGACGCCGCCCGTGCCGCACTCGACGCGCAGTTGCTGCGCAGGGCGTCCGTCGCCCAGGAGCTGGCCACCTCGGGCGTGCTCGACCCGGCCGCCTCCATCGTCCTGTACGAGGCCGCGCACGCCGCCCGGCAGGCCGAGGAGGAGCAGCGGGAGGTCGCCGAGAGCGACCTGAGCCAGGCGCTGCGGGCCGTGTTCGCCGAGCCGCAGCAGGTGGACGTCCTGCGCGAGGCGCCCGGGGGAGAGGAGGCGGCGCACGAGCTGGCCGAGGCCGTGCGGCGCGTCCCGATGGCCCGGCGTTTCCACAACGACGCGGTGGGGGCCGTGCGCAGGCTGCGCGAGCACCGCAAGGTCCGCTGGTTCCGCCTCGCCGGGCACGCGCCCTTCCCGCTGGCCTTCGAGATGGACGACGAGTCGCCCGCGGCCCTGGTGGACAGGGCGGCGTAAACGGCCCCGCCCGGCCCCGCGATCGAAAAGGATCCACCAGCTGTCCATTGGCCCTTGCTGTGGCCTGCTTCGTTCGCGTTTCCTCGGAGCTGCAGAAACCCCCCTTCACTTCAGCGAGGTACCCGTGTCCAGCACGTACTCCGAGAACCAGGCCCCCGAGACCGGCACCGCCCGCGTGAAGCGCGGCATGGCCGAGCAGCTCAAGGGTGGCGTGATCATGGACGTCGTCACGCCGGAGCAGGCGAAGATCGCCGAGGACGCGGGCGCCGTCGCCGTCATGGCCCTGGAGCGGGTCCCGGCCGACATCCGCAAGGACGGCGGCGTGGCCCGGATGTCCGACCCGGACATGATCGAGGGCATCATCGGCGCGGTCTCCATCCCGGTGATGGCCAAGTCCCGCATCGGCCACTTCGTCGAGGCCCAGGTCCTGCAGTCCCTCGGCGTCGACTACATCGACGAGTCCGAGGTCCTCACCCCGGCCGACGAGGTCAACCACAGCGACAAGTTCGCCTTCACCACCCCCTTCGTCTGCGGCGCCACCAACCTGGGCGAGGCCCTGCGCCGTATCGCCGAGGGCGCCGCGATGATCCGCTCCAAGGGCGAGGCCGGCACCGGCAACGTCGTCGAGGCCGTCCGCCACCTGCGTCAGATCAAGAACGAGATCGCGCGGCTGCGCGGCTACGACAACAACGAGCTGTACGCCGCCGCGAAGGAGCTGCGCGCCCCCTACGAGCTGGTCCGCGAGGTCGCCGAGCTGGGCAAGCTCCCCGTGGTCCTCTTCTCGGCGGGCGGCGTAGCCACCCCGGCCGACGCCGCGCTGATGCGCCAGCTCGGCGCCGAGGGCGTCTTCGTGGGCTCCGGCATCTTCAAGTCCGGCGACCCGGCCAAGCGCGCCGCCGCCATCGTGAAGGCGACCACCTTCTACGACGACCCGAAGATCATCGCGGAGGCGTCCCGCAACCTCGGCGAGGCCATGGTCGGCATCAACTGCGACACCCTCCCCGAGACCGAGCGCTACGCGAACCGCGGCTGGTAAGGCACCCGAACCATGAGTGACACCCCCGTCATCGGCGTCCTGGCCCTCCAGGGCGACGTACGGGAGCACCTCGTCGCCCTGGCCGCGGCCGATGCCGTGGCCAGGCCGGTCAGGCGCCCCGAAGAACTCGCCGAGGTGGACGGCCTGGTCCTGCCCGGTGGCGAGTCCACCACCATCTCCAAACTGGCCGTCCTCTTCGGAGTGATGGAGCCCCTCCGCGCGCGCGTGCGGGACGGCCTGCCCGTCTACGGCACCTGTGCCGGCATGATCCTGCTGGCCGACAAGATCCTCGACCCGCGCTCCGGACAGGAGACCGTCGGCGGCATCGACATGATCGTGCGCCGCAACGCCTTCGGACGGCAGAACGAGTCCTTCGAGGCGGCCGTCGACCTCAAGGGCGTCGAGGGCGATCCCGTGGAGGGCGTCTTCATCCGCGCGCCCTGGGTGGAGTCCGTGGGCGCCGCCGCCGAGGTGCTCGCCGAGCACGAAGGCCACATCGTCGCGGTCCGCCAGGGCAACGCGCTGGCCACGTCGTTCCATCCGGAGCTGACGGGCGACCACCGCGTGCACCGCCTCTTCGCCGACATGGTGCGCGCGAACCGGGCGGCGGAGTCCTTGTAGGATTCCTGCGTTCGTTCGTTCAAAGACGGGTTACGCGAAGGAGACAGGCAGATGTCCGGCCACTCTAAATGGGCCACGACGAAGCACAAGAAGGCCGTCATCGATGCCAAGCGCGGCAAGCTCTTCGCGAAGCTGATCAAGAACATCGAGGTCGCGGCCCGGATGGGGGGCGTCGACATCGAGGGCAACCCGACGCTCTACGACGCCATCCAGAAGGCGAAGAAGCAGTCGGTCCCGAACAAGAACATCGACTCCGCGGTCAAGCGGGGCGGTGGCCTCGAGGCCGGCGGCGCCGACTACGAGACGATCATGTACGAGGGTTACGGCCCGAACGGTGTCGCGGTGCTCATCGAGTGCCTCACCGACAACCGCAACCGCGCCGCCTCCGACGTCCGCGTCGCCATGACCCGCAACGGCGGCTCCATGGCCGACCCGGGCTCGGTGTCGTACCTGTTCAACCGCAAGGGCGTCGTGATCGTGCCCAAGGGCGAGCTGGGCGAGGACGACGTCCTCACCGCGGTCCTCGACGCGGGTGCCGAGGAGGTCAACGACCTCGGCGAGAACTTCGAGGTCCTCAGCGAGGCCACCGACCTGGTCGCGGTCCGCACCGCCCTCCAGGACGCCGGCATCGACTACGAGTCCGCCGACGCCAACTTCGTCCCGACCATGCAGGTCGAGCTGGACGAGGAGGGCGCCCGGAAGATCTTCAAGCTGATCGACGCCCTGGAGGACAGCGACGACGTGCAGAACGTCTTCGCCAACTTCGACGTGAGCGACGAGGTCATGGAGAAGGTCGACGCGTAACGCCGTCGTGCGCGACGATTCCGGCGGGCCGGAGGGACACGTCCCCCGGCCCGCCGTCGTTGTCGGTGGCACCCGATAGCCTGCACAAACAGGTGATCGATGCGAGGGGGCCGTGCGTTGCGCGTACTGGGTGTGGACCCGGGACTGACCCGTTGCGGGATCGGCGTGGTCGAAGGCGTGGCCGGCCGGCCGCTCACCATGCTCGGCGTCGGTGTCGTACGCACGCCCGCGGACGCCGATCTCGGCCACCGCCTGGTCGTCGTCGAGCAGGGCATCGAGCGGTGGCTGGACGAGCACCGGCCCGAGTGCGTCGCCGTCGAGCGAGTCTTCAGCCAGCACAACGTCCGTACGGTCATGGGCACCGCCCAGGCCAGCGCCATCGCCATCCTGTGCGCCTCCCGCCGCGGCATCCCCGTCGCCCTGCACACCCCCAGCGAGGTCAAGGCCGCCGTCACGGGCAGCGGACGCGCCGACAAGGCGCAGGTCGGAGCCATGGTCACCCGCCTGCTCCGGCTCGGCACGCCCCCCAAGCCCGCCGACGCCGCCGACGCCCTCGCGCTCGCCATCTGCCACATCTGGCGCGCTCCCGCACAGAACCGGATCCAGCAGGCCGTGGCCCTGCACGCCTCGAAAACGCCGAAGACCCCGAAAACCCCGGCATCCCCGCCCGCAACGAAAGGCCGTACGGCATGATCGCCTTCGTCAGCGGCACGGTCGCCGCCCTCGCCCCCGACACCGCGGTGGTCGAGGTCGGCGGCGTCGGCATGGCCGTCCAGTGCACGCCGAACACGCTGTCCACGCTCCGGATGGGCAAGCCCGCCAAGCTCGCCACGTCCCTGGTCGTCCGCGAGGACTCGCTCACCCTCTACGGGTTCGCCGACGACGACGAGCGCCAGGTCTTCGAGCTGCTCCAGACGGCCAGTGGCGTCGGCCCGCGCCTGGCGCAGGCGATGCTCGCCGTGCACAGCCCCGACGCCCTGCGCAGAGCCGTCTCCACCGGAGACGAGAAGGCACTCACCGCCGTCCCGGGCATCGGCAAGAAGGGCGCGCAGAAACTGCTCCTGGAACTGAAGGACCGCCTCGGCGAGCCGATCGGGGCCCCCGCCGTCGGCGCGCCGGTCAGCACCGGCTGGCGCGACCAGCTGCACGCGGCCCTGATCGGCCTCGGGTACGCGACCCGCGAGGCCGACGAGGCGGTCTCCGCCGTGACGCCCCAGGCGGAAGCCGCAGGGGGCACGCCCCAGGTGGGGCAATTGCTGAAGGCGGCCCTGCAGACGCTGAACCGAGCCCGCTGAACCGCCATCCCCGACCCCTGAGGCACACACCGACATGAACTGGGACGACACGACCGACACGTCCGGCGCAGACGAGGGGCTCGCCGGCCCCGCCGCGGAGCGGCTGGTGGGCTCTGTCGCCGACGGCGAGGACCAGGCCGTGGAGGCCGCCCTGCGCCCCAAGGACCTGGGCGAGTTCATCGGCCAGGAAAAGGTCCGCGAGCAGCTCGACCTGGTGCTGCGCGCCGCACGCGCGCGCGGGGCGACCGCCGACCACGTGCTGCTCTCCGGCGCTCCCGGCCTGGGCAAGACCACCCTCTCGATGATCATCGCGGCCGAGATGGAAGCCCCCATCCGCATCACCTCCGGCCCCGCCATCCAGCACGCCGGCGACCTCGCGGCGATCCTCTCCTCCCTCCAGGAGGGTGAGGTCCTCTTCCTCGACGAGATCCACCGCATGTCGCGGCCCGCCGAGGAGATGCTCTACATGGCGATGGAGGACTTCCGCGTCGACGTCATCGTCGGCAAGGGCCCGGGTGCCACCGCCATCCCCCTGGAACTACCGCCCTTCACCCTGGTCGGCGCCACCACGCGCGCGGGCCTGCTGCCGCCCCCGCTGCGCGACCGCTTCGGCTTCACCGCGCACATGGAGTTCTACGGACCGGCGGAACTGGAACGCGTCATCCACCGCTCGGCGGGCCTGCTCGATGTCGAGATCGACACCGCCGGCGCCGCCGAGATCGCCGGCCGCTCCCGCGGCACCCCCCGCATCGCCAACCGCCTGCTGCGCCGGGTCCGGGACTACGCCCAGGTCAAGGCCGACGGCCGGATCACCCAGGAGATCGCCGGGGCCGCCCTCGCGGTCTACGAGGTCGACGCCCGCGGCCTGGACCGTCTGGACCGGGGCGTGCTGGAGGCCCTGCTCAAGCTGTTCGGCGGCGGGCCCGTCGGCCTGTCCACGCTCGCCGTCGCCGTGGGGGAGGAGCGTGAGACAGTGGAGGAGGTCGCCGAACCCTTCCTCGTGAGGGAGGGCCTGCTCGCCCGCACCCCGCGCGGTCGCGTGGCCACCCCGGCCGCATGGGCGCATCTCGGCCTCACCCCGCCGCGTTCGCAGAGTTCCGGAAACGGACAACAGGACTTGTTCGGGGCGTGACGGCACCGTCACGAAGAGGACATTCGCCGGAGCAGGAACCCCGGTGCCATGCTGAGCGTTGTTCCATGCGCGCGGACTCGCTTAGACTCCGCCGATGCCGCCCTTGTCGGCGGCGCACACACCCCCAACCATCAGGCCGCTCACCATCGCGGTCGTGTGAAGGAAGTACCGACCCGTGAGTCTCGTGACCCTCCTCCCGTTCATCGTGCTCATCGGGGCCATGTTCCTGATGACCCGGTCGGCGAAGAAGAAGCAGCAGCAGGCCGCCGACATGCGGAACCAGATGCAGCCCGGTTCCGGAGTCCGCACCATCGGGGGCATGTACGCCACGGTCAAGGAGGTCAGCGAGGACACGGTCCTCCTCGACGCCGGTCCGGGTGTCGATCTGCTCTTCGCCAAGAACTCCATCGGTGCCGTCCTGACCGACGACGAGTACAACCGCATCGTCCACGGCATCGAGCACGACCTGAAGTCCGACGCCGACGTCGTCCCGGACGACGCCTCCTCCCTCACCGAGACCGACGCCTCCGCCGACGACGCTGCCACCGCCTCCGACGGCAAGTCCGTCGACCTCGGCAAGAAGGGCGCGGCCGACGAGCCGACCGCCGACGAGCCTGCCGACGAGCCGACCGCCGACGCGGCGCCCGCCGAGGCGAAGACGGACGAGCAGTCCAAGAAGTCCGATGGCGGCTCCGAGGCGAAGTAGCCGTGCCCCGGGGCGCGCGGGCCGTTCCCGCACACCCCGTGTGACGCGCGGCTCGCACGGATCCGGACATCATGTGATGGCCGCCGGTGACGCCTACCCGGCGCGAAGCGGCCCGAGAGGGAGTACGCAAAGGTGGTAGCACCTAAAAAGGGAAAGAGTGCGAGCGCTCAGAGCAAGCCCGGGCGCTCGCTGGCCCTGATTGTGATCGCCATCGTGGCGCTCACCGGAGGCATGTTCGCCTCCGGGCACACGACTCCGCGTCTCGGCATCGACCTGGCCGGCGGCACGAGCATCACGCTCCGTGCCGTGCCGGAAGAGGGCCAGGAGTCCGCGATCAACAAGACCAACATGGACACCGCGGTCGAGATCATGGAGCGCCGTGTCAACGGTCTGGGCGTCTCCGAGGCCGAGGTCCAGACCCAGGGCGACCGGAACATCATCGTCAACATCCCCAAGGGGACGAACTCGAAGGAAGCCCGGGCACAGGTCGGCACCACCGCCAAGCTCTACTTCCGCCCGGTCCTCGCCACCGAACTCTCCGGCGCCGCGGCGACCGGCAGTCCCTCGCCGAGCGCCACCGGGGGCGCCTCGGACAAGGCCACCGGCGAGGCGACGGACAAGGCCACCGACGGGGCGGGCGACAAGGCCACCGACAAGGACGGGGCGAGTTCCTCCCCGTCCGGCTCCGCCTCGGCGAGCGCCACCACCCAGGGCCGCGCCGCCAGCGACGCGCTGAAGGCGGACCCCAGTCCGTCCGCCACCGCCTCCGACGGTGCCGCCCCGTCCCCCAGCGCCAGCGCCTCCGGTGACGATGCCACCGCCAGGCTCCAGGCCGAGTACGCGAAGCTGGACTGCACCGACGAGAACGCCCGCGCCAAGGCCGGCGACGGCTCCAAGCCCGGCGACTCGATGGTGGCCTGCGGCCAGAACTCGCAGGGCCAGTGGCAGAAGTACATCCTCGGCCCCGCGGCGGTCGACGGCACGGACATCGACAAGGCCGAGGCCGTCTTCAACACGCAGACCGCCGCCGGCTGGACCGTGACGATGAAGTTCACGGACGACGGCGCCAAGAAGTTCGCCGACATCACCGGCAAGCTGGCCCAGAACCAGTCCCCGCAGAACCAGTTCGCCATCGTCCTGGACAACGAGGTCGTCTCCGACCCGTACGTCAGCCAGGCGCTCACCGGCGGCAGCGCGGAGATCTCCGGCAGCTTCGACCAGGAGGAGGCCCAGGGCCTCTCCAACATGCTGTCCTACGGTGCCCTGCCGCTGACCTTCAAGGAGGACAGCGTCACCACCGTCACCGCCGCGCTCGGCGGTGACCAGCTCAGGGCCGGCCTGATCGCCGGCGCGATCGGTCTCGCCCTGGTCGTCCTCTACCTGCTGGTGTACTACCGCGGTCTGTCGTTCATCGCCATCGCCTCGCTGCTGGTCTCCGCGTGCCTCACGTACGTGATCATGTCGCTGCTCGGCCCGACCATCGGCTTCGCGCTGAACCTGCCCGCCGTCTGCGGTGCCATCGTCGCCATCGGCATCACGGCGGACTCGTTCATCGTGTACTTCGAACGCGTCCGCGACGAGATCCGGGAGGGACGCACCCTGCGCCCCGCCGTCGAGCGGGCCTGGCCGCGCGCCCGGCGCACCATCCTGGTCTCCGACTTCGTCTCCTTCCTCGCCGCCGCGGTGCTTTTCGTCGTGACGGTCGGCAAGGTGCAGGGCTTCGCGTTCACCCTGGGTCTGACCACGCTGCTCGACGTGGTGGTGGTGTTCCTCTTCACCAAGCCGCTGCTGACGCTGATGGCCCGCCGCAATTTCTTCGCGAGCGGTCACAAGTGGTCCGGCCTCGACCCGAAGAGCCTGGGCGCCAAGCCACCGTTGCGCCGCACCCGCCGCCCCGCCCGTCCCGTTGCCGGCCCTGTCGACCCGAAGGAGGCGTGAGATGGGAAAGCTCGGCAACCTCGGCGCCCGACTGCACCATGGCGAGATCGGCTACGACTTCGTCAAGAACCGCAAGCTCTGGTACGGCATCTCCATCCTCATCACCATCACGGCCATCGTCGGCCTGGCGGTGCGCGGCCTGCACATGGGCATCGAGTTCCAGGGCGGCGCGGTCTTCACCACCCCGAAGAACGTGAGTGCCCCGGTCTCCCAGGCCGAGAGCTACGCGGAAGAGGCCTCCGGCCACGACGCGATCGTCCAGAAGCTCGGCGACGGCAGCCTCCGCATCCAGATCTCGGGCACCGACACCGAGGCGTCGGACCAGATCAAGGAGGAGCTCTCCAAGAACCTGGACGTCCCGGCGGAGAAGATCAACGCCGACCTGGTCGGCCCCAGCTGGGGTGACCAGATCGCGAACAAGGCCTGGCAGGGTCTCGGGATCTTCATGGTCCTCGTGGTGATCTACCTGGCGATCGCGTTCGAGTGGCGCATGGCGCTCGCCGCCTTCGTCGCGCTGATCCACGACATCACCATCACGGTCGGGATCTACGCCCTCGTCGGCTTCGAGGTCACGCCGGGCACGGTGATCGGTCTGCTGACCATCCTCGGTTACTCGCTCTACGACACGGTCGTCGTCTTCGACAGTCTCAAGGAGCAGACCAAGGACATCACCAAACAGACGCGCTGGACCTACGGCGAGATCGCCAACCGGTCGATCAACAGCACCCTGGTCCGCTCCGTCAACACCACGGTGGTCGCGCTGCTCCCGGTGGGCGGTCTGCTGTTCATCGGGGGCGGTGTCCTCGGCGCCGGCATGCTCAACGACATCTCGCTGTCGCTGTTCGTCGGCCTCGCCGCAGGCGCGTACTCGTCGATCTTCATCGCCACACCGCTCGTCGCCGACCTCAAGGAGGCCGAGCCGCAGATGAAGGCCCTCAAGAAGCGCGTCCTCGCCAAGCGCGCCCAGGCCGCGGCCAAGGGCGAGCCGGCGGAGAACGCCGTCGACGAGGAGTGGTACGCCGACGAGCCCGAGGACACGGCGCCCGCGGTCGTCGGCCCCCGCGGCCAGACCGCGTCCCGCGCCAGGGGCCGCGGCCGACCCTCGGGGAAGCGTCGATGACCGGGACGACCGGCATCCAGGAGCTGCTGCTCAGCCGCATCCGGGACGTGGCCGACTACCCGGAGCCGGGCGTGGTGTTCAAGGACATCACCCCGCTCCTGGCGGACCCGGCCGCGTTCACCGCACTGACCGACGCGCTCGCCGGGGTCGCCGAGCACACCGGCGCCACCAAGGTCGTCGGTCTGGAGGCCCGCGGCTTCATCCTCGGCGCCCCGGTGGCCCTGCGGGCGGGCCTCGG
The DNA here is from genome assembly GCF_055564775.1 of Streptomyces sp. NPDC028991. Lineage (NCBI taxonomy): Bacteria > Bacillati > Actinomycetota > Actinomycetes > Kitasatosporales > Streptomycetaceae > Streptomyces > Streptomyces sp. NPDC028991. The sequence goes on from NZ_JBVHVP010000007.1 coordinate 176,935, forward strand.
CTTCATCCCCGTACGCAAGGCGGGCAAGCTCCCCGGAGCCACCCTCAGCCAGGCGTACGACCTGGAGTACGGCTCGGCCGAGATCGAGGTGCACGCCGAGGACCTGGCCGCCGGGGACCGCGTGCTGGTCGTCGACGACGTCCTGGCCACCGGCGGCACCGCCGAGGCCTCGCTGGAGCTCATCCGCCGGGCCGGCGCGCAGGTGGCAGGCCTCGCCGTTCTGATGGAGCTGGGCTTCCTCGGCGGGCGGGCCCGTCTGGAGCCGGCCCTGGCGGGGGCACCGCTAAGGGCGCTGCTCACGGTCTGACGGCTCTCGTCGCACAGCCGAGGCGGGCCCGGAGGAATCCGGCGCCCGCCTCAGGCGTTTCCCGGGTTGACGGCCCTCACAGTGGCCGGAAGGCGATCCCGGGGTGCAGGATCGCTACCATGGGGTTTCCGGAGCCTGACCGGGGGACCCGGATCGCGCACGAGGAGTCCTCTTGCCAGACGAGGCCCAGCCACTGACCGCCGCAAAGCCCGAGTCCGCCTCGGGACCCGCGGCGAAGCCCGCGCCCAGTTCGCCGCAGGCGAAGAACGACACCCGCGGGCCGATCCAGCACGCCCCGTCCGCGCCCGTCGACAAGCCGGCCGACCAGCAGCCGCGTCCCAAGCCGATCCCGCCCGAGCGCGACCGGAACGCGTCCGTGGTCCGCACGCCCTCCGGACAGCCCGCCCGGTCCGGCTCCTCCAACCGCGTCCGTGCCCGCCTCGCCCGCCTCGGCGTGCAGCGCGCGAACCCGTACAACCCGGTCCTGGAGCCGCTGCTGCGGATAGTGCGCAGCAACGACCCCAAGATCGAGACCGCGACCCTGCGCCAGATCGAGCGCGCCTACCAGGTCGCCGAACGCTGGCACCGCGGCCAGAAGCGCAAGAGCGGCGACCCGTACATCACGCACCCGCTCGCCGTCACCACCATCCTCGCCGAGCTGGGCATGGACCCGGCCACGCTGATGGCCGGGCTCCTGCACGACACCGTCGAGGACACCGAGTACGGCCTGGAGGACCTGCGCCGCGACTTCGGCGACGTGGTCACCCTCCTCGTCGACGGCGTCACCAAGCTCGACAAGGTCAAGTTCGGCGAGGCCGCGCAGGCCGAGACCGTGCGCAAGATGGTCGTCGCCATGGCCAAGGACCCCCGCGTCCTGGTCATCAAGCTCGCCGACCGCCTGCACAACATGCGCACCATGCGCTACCTCAAGCGCGAGAAGCAGGAGAAGAAGGCGCGCGAGACCCTGGAGATCTACGCGCCGCTCGCCCACCGGCTGGGCATGAACACCATCAAGTGGGAGCTGGAGGACCTCGCCTTCGCGATCCTCTACCCCAAGATGTACGACGAGATCGTCCGCCTGGTCGCCGAGCGCGCCCCCAAGCGCGACGAGTACCTCGCCATCGTGACCGACGAGGTCCAGCAGGATCTGCGCGCCGCGCGCATCAAGGCGACCGTCACCGGCCGGCCCAAGCACTACTACAGCGTCTACCAGAAGATGATCGTCCGCGGCCGTGACTTCGCGGAGATCTACGACCTGGTGGGCATCCGCGTTCTCGTGGACACCGTCCGCGACTGCTACGCGGCGCTCGGCACCGTGCACGCGCGATGGAACCCGGTCCCCGGCCGGTTCAAGGACTACATCGCGATGCCCAAGTTCAACATGTACCAGTCGCTGCACACGACGGTCATCGGACCCAATGGCAAGCCGGTCGAGCTCCAGATCCGCACCTTCGACATGCACCGCCGCGCCGAGTACGGCATCGCCGCGCACTGGAAGTACAAGCAGGAGGCCGTCGCCGGCGCCTCCAAGGTCCGCACCGACGCGCCCAGGTCGTCCGGCAAGGGCAAGGACGACCACCTCAACGACATGGCGTGGCTGCGGCAGCTCCTCGACTGGCAGAAGGAGACCGAGGACCCCGGCGAGTTCCTGGAGTCCCTGCGCTTCGACCTCTCCCGCAACGAGGTGTTCGTCTTCACTCCCAAGGGCGACGTCATAGCGCTGCCCGCGAGTGCCACCCCCGTCGACTTCGCGTACGCGGTGCACACCGAGGTCGGCCACCGCACCATAGGCGCACGCGTCAACGGCCGCCTCGTCCCGCTGGAGTCGACCCTGGACAACGGCGACCTGGTGGAGGTCTTCACCTCCAAGGCGGCCGGTGCGGGCCCCTCCCGCGACTGGCTCGGCTTCGTGAAGTCGCCGCGTGCCCGCAACAAGATCCGCGCCTGGTTCTCCAAGGAACGCCGGGACGAGGCGATCGAGCAGGGCAAGGACTCCATCGTCCGCGCCATGCGCAAGCAGAACCTGCCGATCCAGCGCATCCTGACCGGCGACTCCCTGGTCACGCTCGCCCACGAGATGCGGTACTCGGACATCTCCGCGCTGTACGCGGCGATCGGCGAGGGCCATGTCTCCGCGCAGAACATCGTGCAGAAACTGGTACAGGCGCTCGGCGGCGAGGAGGCCGCGACCGAGGAGATCGACGAGTCGGTTCCGCCGGCCCGCGGTCGCGGCCGCAAACGCCGGACCAACGCCGATCCGGGTGTCGTGGTCAAGGGCGTCGAGGACGTGTGGATCAAGCTGGCCCGCTGCTGTACGCCCGTCCCCGGCGACCCCATCATCGGCTTCGTCACCCGCGGCAGCGGCGTATCCGTTCACCGCAGCGACTGTGTGAACGTGGACTCGCTGTCCCGGGAGCCCGAGCGCATCCTCGAGGTCGAGTGGGCCCCCAGCCAGTCCTCCGTCTTCCTGGTCGCCATCCAGGTCGAGGCCCTGGACCGCTCCCGGCTGCTGTCGGACGTCACGCGCGTCCTGTCCGACCAGCACGTCAACATTCTCTCGGCGGCCGTCCAGACCTCCCGCGACCGCGTCGCCACCTCCCGCTTCACCTTCGAGATGGGCGACCCCAAGCACCTCGGGCACGTCCTGAAGGCCGTACGGGGCGTCGAGGGCGTCTACGACGTGTACCGGGTGACGTCGGCGCGCAGGCCCTCGTAACGGCCGGCCACACACGCGGAGGGGCTCCCGTACGGCGTGTACGGGAGCCCCTTCGCGGATGCGTGTGTGCGGCTCAGCCGCCGAACTCGTGCAGACCCTTCAGCGCCTGGTCCAGCAGGGCCTGGCGGCCCTCCAGCTCACGCTCGAGCTTGTCGGCCTTGGCGTTGTTGCCCTGCGCACGCGCCTGCTCGATCTGCGAGCGCAGCTTGTCCACGGCGGCCTGGAGCTGACCGGTCAGACCCTCGGCACGCGCGCGTGCCTCCGGGTTGGTCCGGCGCCATTCGGTCTCCTCGGCCTCCTGCAGCGCCCGCTCGACCGCGTGCATCCGGCCCTCGACCTTCGGCCGGGCGTCGCGCGGCACGTGACCGATGGCCTCCCAGCGCTCGTTCACCGTGCGGAAGGCGGCCCGGGCCGCCTTGAGGTCGGTGACCGGCAGGAGCTTCTCGGCCTCCTCGGCCAGCTCCTCCTTGAGCTTGAGGTTCTCGGCCTGCTCGGCGTCCCGCTCGGCGAAGACCGAGCTGCGGGCGGCGAAGAACACGTCCTGGGCGCCGCGGAAGCGGTTCCACAGGTCGTCCTCGTGCTCGCGCTGGGCGCGGCCGGCGGCCTTCCACTCGGACATGAGGTCCCGGTAGCGCGCGGCCGTCGGCCCCCAGTCCGTCGAGTTCGACAGCGCCTCGGCCTCGGCGACCAGCCGTTCCTTGGTCTGGCGGGCCTCCTCGCGCTGCGCGTCCAACTGCGCGAAGTGCTGCTTGCGGCGCTTGGAGAACGCCGAGCGCGCGTGTGAGAAGCGGTGCCACAGCTCGTCGTCGGACTTGCGGTCCAGCCGCGGCAGGCCCTTCCAGGTGTCCACCAGGGACCGCAGGCGCTCACCGGCCGCCCGCCACTGGTCGGACCGCGCCAGCTCCTCGGCCTCGGCGACCAGCGCCTCCTTGGCGCCGCGCGCCTCGTCGGACTGCTTCGCCCGCTGCGCCTTGCGCTCCTCGCGGCGCGTCTCCACCAGCGCGACGAGCTTGTCCAGCCGGGCCCGCAGCGCGTCCAGGTCGCCCACCGCGTGGTGCGCGTCGACCTGCTCCCGCAGGTGGGCGATGGCGGTCTGGGCGTCCTTCGCCGACAGGTCGGTGGTCTTCACTCGCTTTTCGAGGAGGCCGATCTCGACAACCAGGCCTTCGTACTTGCGTTCGAAATAGGCCAGCGCCTCCTCGGGGGAGCCCGCCTGCCAGGAACCGGCGACCTGCTCGCCGTCGGCCGTACGCACGTACACGGTCCCCGTCTCATCGACGCGGCCCCACGGGTCGCTGCTCACAGCGCCTCCTCCACATGATGCCTGCGGAGGGCTTCGCTACCCCCGGGCATCGTCCACAGTTTCGTCACGGCCAACATAGGCGACCGGCGGGCGGCCTGTCCGCATCCCGCGCGACCGAACTTCGCTGATGAGGGTCAGGATTTCGTGACGGTGGCCTTGTCGATCACGACCGTCGCGTTGGGTGCCGTGCTCCCCGTCGTGGGGTCGGGCGCCTGGGCTCCGGCGGCCGCGATTTTCTTGAGGACCTTCATCCCCGCCTCGGACACGGTGCCGAACGGCGTGTAGTCGGGCGGCAGCTGGCTGTCCTGGTAGACCAGGAAGAACTGGCTGCCACCCGTGTCGCGCCCCTGCTGCGTCTGCGGGTTGTACTGATTGGCCATCGCGACCGTGCCCGCCGGGTAGACGTTGCCCTTGAGGCTCCCGTCCTTGAGGTTCTCGTCGGGAATGGTGTAGCCCGGGCCGCCCGCGCCGGTGCCCTGCGGGTCACCGCACTGCAGGACGAAGATGCCGCTGTCGGTCAGCCGGTGGCACTTGGTGTGGTCGAAGTACCCCTTCCCGGCCAGGAAGTTGAACGAGTTGACGGTGTGCGGCGCAGCCGACGCCTTCAGCGCGATGTCTATGTCGCCGCAGGTCGTCGCCAGCTGCATCGTGTACTTCGCCGACTTGTCGATGGTCATCGCAGGTTCCTTCTTCCAGGTCTGCGTCTTGACCTTGCCCTCGGCCGGCTTCTCGCACGGGTCCGGCGCCTTGCTGCTCGGCGAGGCGCTCGGGGTGACCTCCGCGTTCGCGTTCGTCTTGCTGTCGTCGTCCCCCAGGACCACGCCGGTCGTGTACAGCGCGACGCTGCCGATCAGGATCACGCCGAGCACCGACGCGATCGCGGCGTTGCGCATGCGTGCCCTGCGTCGCGCGGAGGTGCGTCGCTGCTGCTGCCGCAAGAACTTCTCCCGGGCGAGCTGACGCCGCCGCTGCTCCTGGGTGACCACCGGGTTCTCTCCTCATGCGTCTTCGTGTGCCGACCGGTACGCGTGGGTGCGATGAGCCGACCGTGGGCGTGTAGCCCCGTACCGTATATGGGTTCGCTGAGAAATCGGCACCGCCGGTAGGCTCTGACCATGGGCGCGACCCGTTCGCAAGCCCACCCGTATCGACACAAACGAAGGACGATCGTGCTCATTGCCGGATTCCCCGCCGGGGCCTGGGGGACGAACTGCTATCTCGTCGCCCCCGCCGCCGGTGAGGAGTGCGTGATCATCGACCCGGGCCATCAGGCGGCCCCCGGAGTCGAGGAAGCGATCAGGAAGCATCGGCTCAAGCCCGTCGCCGTCGTCCTCACCCACGGCCACATCGACCATGTGGCCTCGGTCGTCCCGGTGTGCGGCGCACACGACGTGCCGGCCTGGATCCACCCGGACGACCGCTTCATGATGAGCGACCCCGAGAAGGGGATCGGCCGGACCATCGGCATGCCGCTCATGGGTGAACTGACCGTCGGGGAACCGGACGACGTCAGGGAACTGACCGACGGCGCGAAGCTGGGGCTGGCGGGCATGGAGCTGACGGTCGCGCACGCGCCGGGCCATACCAAGGGGTCGGTGACCTTCGGCCTGCCCGAGGCGGCGGACATCCCGCCGGTCATGTTCTCGGGCGATCTGCTGTTCGCCGGCTCCATCGGACGCACCGACTTCCCCGGTGGCTCCATGGACGACATGCTCGAGTCCCTGGCACGCGTCTGCCTGCCGCTCGACGACTCGACCGTGGTGCTGTCCGGACACGGTCCCCAGACGACCATCGGCCGGGAACGCGCCACCAATCCGTATCTGCGGCAGGTGGCGGCCGGCCAGGGAGCTCCCGAGGCTCCCCGACGAGGAATGTGACGAGAGACCTTCCGTGAGCACCTTCAAGGCCCCCAAGGGCACGTACGACCTGCTGCCGCCGGACTCCGCGAAGTACCTGGCGGTCCGCGAGGCCATCGCCGCCCCGCTGCGCGACTCCGGCTACGGCTACATCGAGACGCCCGGCTTCGAGAACGTCGAGCTCTTCGCGCGCGGTGTCGGCGAGTCGACCGACATCGTGACCAAGGAGATGTACGTCTTCGAGACCAAGGGCGGCGACCGGCTCGCCCTGCGCCCGGAGACCACCGCGCCCGTACTGCGCGCGGTCCTGGAGGCCAACCTGCACAAGGCGGGCAACCTGCCGGTGAAGGTCTGGTACTCGGGCTCGCAGTACCGCTACGAGCGTCCCCAGAAGGGCCGTTACCGCCACTTCTCCCAGGTCGGGGCCGAGGCGATCGGCGCCGAGGACCCTGCGCTGGACGCCGAACTGATCATCCTCGCCGACCAGTCGTACCGCGCGCTGGGCCTCAGCGAGTTCCGCATCCTGCTCAACAGCCTCGGCGACCAGGAGTGCCGGCCCGTCTACCGTGCCGCCCTTCAGGACTTCCTGCGCGGCCTGGACCTGGACGAGGACACGCTGCGCCGCGCCGAGATCAACCCGCTGCGTGTCCTGGACGACAAGCGCCCGGACGTGCAGAAGCAGCTCACCGGCGCCCCGCTGCTGCGCGACTACCTGTGCGACGCCTGCAAGGCGTACCACGAGGAGGTGCGCGAACTGATCACGGCGGCCGGTGTGGTCTTCGAGGACGACCCGAAGCTGGTGCGCGGCCTCGACTACTACACCCGCACGACCTTCGAGTTCGTCCACGACGGGCTGGGATCCCAGTCCGCGGTGGGCGGCGGCGGCCGCTACGACGGACTGTCCGAGATGATCGGCGGCCCGTCCCTGCCGTCCGTGGGCTGGGCCCTCGGCGTCGACCGCACCGTCCTGGCCCTGGAGGCGGAGGGCATCGAACTGGACATTCCGTCCGCCACCTCCGTCTTCGCCGTCCCGCTCGGCGAGGAGGCCCGCCGGATCCTGTTCGCCAAGGTCACCGAGCTGCGCAAGAACGGCGTCGCCGCCGACTTCTCCTACGGTGGCAAGGGGCTGAAGGCCGCGATGAAGGCGGCCAACCGCTCCGGCGCCCGCTACGCCCTGGTCCTCGGCGAGCGGGACCTGGCCGAGGGAGTCGTCCAGCTCAAGGACATGGAGTCCGGCGAGCAGGCGGCCATCGGCGTCAACGAGATCGTCGCCGAGCTGGAGTCGAGGCTCGGCTAGCGGGTCCGTACCGTCCCGTCGCCCTCAGGGGCGCACGTGTTCGCTCGCGTGTGCCCCCGGGGAACGGACATCGGCCGGAACGCACCGCTCCAGGGCGATCGCCGGTGCGTTCTTATGTTCATCGAACGGTGGCCATACAGGTCCGTGCGGCACAATGTCCCTGCCCGAAGCAGGTCCGACTCAAGTGACGGAATCGGCGTGATGAGCAAGACGACAGTGAAGGACGTCTCCACCGTGGCAGAGCCCGCGCCGGAACCCACCGCCGGAACACCGCGAGCCGAGGGCGGCAGCCGCGCCCTGGCCCTGCTGCTGGTGATCACGGGCGCGGCCGGAGTGCTCGCCGCGTGGGTCATCACGCTCGACAAGTTCAAGCTGCTCGAGGCCAAGGTCGCGGGCACGACCTTCACTCCCGGCTGCAGCCTCAACCCAGTGGTCTCCTGCGGCAGCGTCATGGAGAGCGACCAGGCGGCCGTCTTCGGTTTCCCCAACCCGATGCTGGGCCTGGTCACCTACGGCATCGTCGTCTGCGTCGGCATGAGCCTGCTCGCCGGGGCCCGCTTCCCACGCTGGTACTGGCTCACCTTCAACGCCGGCACGCTCTTCGGCGTGGGCTTCTGCACCTGGCTGCAGTTCCAGTCCCTGTACCGGATCAACGCCCTGTGCCTGTGGTGCTGCCTGGCCTGGGTCGCCACGATCATCATGTTCTGGTACGTGACGTCCTTCAACGTCCGCAAGGGCTTCCTGCCCGCGCCGAACTGGCTCAAGGGCTTCTTCGGCGAGTTCACCTGGGTGCCGCCGGTGCTGCACATCGGCATCATCGGCATGATGATCCTCACCCGCTGGTGGGACTTCTGGACCGGCTGACGGGCGCCCGCCGGACCGGCTGAAGGGCCGGGGGCCCCCGGTTCGACCGCGCCCGCCGCGTTGTCAGTGCGGTGATTTAGGGTTCTGAGGGTGGAGCCCGACCTGTTCACCGCCGCAGCAGAAGAACGCCAGGAGAAGGACCCGACCGGCAGCCCCCTCGCCGTGCGGATGCGCCCGCGCACCCTCGACGAGGTCGTCGGTCAGCAGCACCTGCTCAAGCCCGGCTCCCCCCTGCGCCGACTCGTCGGCGAGGGCGGCTCCGGCCCCGCGGGGCCCTCCTCGGTCATCCTCTGGGGACCGCCGGGCACCGGCAAGACCACCCTGGCGTACGTCGTCTCCAAGGCCACCAACAAGCGCTTCGTGGAGCTCTCCGCGATCACCGCGGGCGTCAAGGAGGTCCGCGCGGTCATCGACGGCGCCCGCCGCGCGGTCGGGGGGTACGGCAAGGAGACCGTCCTCTTCCTCGACGAGATCCACCGCTTCAGCAAGGCCCAGCAGGACTCCCTGCTCCCGGCCGTCGAGAACCGCTGGGTCACCCTGATCGCCGCCACCACCGAGAACCCGTACTTCTCGGTGATCTCCCCCCTGCTCTCCCGCTCCCTCCTCCTCACCCTCGAGCCCCTCACCGACGAGGACGTCCGGGGCCTGCTCCGTCGCGCCCTCACCGACGAGCGCGGCCTGGGGGAGGCCGTGGGCCTGCCCGAGGACACCGAGGAACACCTGCTCCGCATCGCCGGCGGCGACGCCCGCCGTGCCCTGACCGCGCTGGAGGCCGCCGCCGGGGCCGCGCTGGACAAGGGCGAGACGGAGATCGGCCTGACCACGCTGGAGGAGACGGTCGACCGGGCAGCGGTGAAGTACGACCGCGACGGCGACCAGCACTACGACGTCGCCAGCGCCCTGATCAAGTCCATCCGCGGCTCCGACGTGGACGCCGCCCTGCACTACCTGGCCCGGATGATCGAGGCCGGCGAGGACCCCCGCTTCATCGCCCGCCGCCTGATGATCTCGGCCAGCGAGGACATCGGCCTCGCCGACCCGAACGCCCTGCCGATCGCCGTAGCCGCCGCCCAGGCCGTCGCCATGATCGGCTTCCCGGAAGCCGCCCTCACCCTCAGCCACGCCACCATCGCCCTGGCCCTCGCCCCCAAGTCCAACGCCGCCACCACCGCCATCGGCGCCGCCCTGGACGACGTGCGCAAGGGCCACGCCGGACCGGTCCCCGCCCACCTGCGCGACAGCCACTACAAGGGCGCGGGCAAGCTCGGGCACGGGCAGGGATACGTGTACCCGCACGACCTGCCGGAGGGCATCGCCGCCCAGCAGTACGCCCCGGACGAGCTGAAGGACCGCACGTACTACGCGCCGACCCGGCACGGCGCCGAGGCCCGGTACGCGGACGCGGTGGAGTGGACCCGCGGGCACCTCGGTCGCAAGCGGTCCTGAGCAGCCTGTAGAATCGCCCGAAGTGCCGAGTCCCGTGCAGTCAGAACGGGACAACCGGCCGGAACCCCCAGCGGGTTCCAGGAGCGTCGCGCACCGTCGACAGGTGTCGCGGGCAGCCCACCACCACCCGGATCTTCCGGGAGCGGTCGGTGGGCCACTCGCGTGCTGCACGTATGTGCCCAGACCAGGGAGCGGCTGCCCGGCAGGCCCCACGCGGGCCAGACGGGTTTCCCCGGCTGCGGATTGCGACCTCCCTCAACCCTGACAAGCCGGAAACCCAGAAAAGAGACACAGACAGTGGCGAACCAGCCCCGTCCCAAGGTCAAGAAGTCGCGTGCCCTCGGCATCGCGCTGACCCCGAAGGCCGTCAAGTACTTCGAGGCCCGCCCCTACCCGCCGGGTGAGCACGGCCGCGGCCGCAAGCAGAACTCGGACTACAAGGTCCGTCTGCTCGAGAAGCAGCGTCTGCGCGCGCAGTACGACCTCAGCGAGCGCCAGCTCGTCCGCGCCTACGAGCGCGCCTCCAAGACCAACATGAAGACCGGCGAGGCCCTGGTCATCGAGCTCGAGCGCCGTCTCGACGCGCTGGTGCTGCGTTCGGGCATCGCCCGCACGATCTACCAGGCCCGTCAGATGGTCGTGCACGGCCACATCCAGGTCAACGGCCAGAAGGTCGACAAGCCGTCCTTCCGCGTCCGCCCGGACGACGTCGTGCAGGTGCGCGAGCGCTCCAAGGAGAAGACCCTCTTCACGATCGCCCGTGAGGGTGGCTTCGCCCCCGACGGCGAGACCCCGCGCTACCTCCAGGTGAACCTCAAGGCGCTGGCGTTCCGCCTGGACCGCGAGCCGAACCGCAAGGAGATCCCGGTGATCTGCGACGAGCAGCTCGTCGTCGAGTACTACGCCCGCTGATCGCAGCAGAACACCGCTTCGGCGAGGCGCAGTACCTCCGCGGTACCTCAGCCCGCCGTCTCCCCGCCCTTCCGGGTGGGCGAGGCGGCGGGCTTCGCCGTCCGCGTGCCCGCCGTGGCACGCCGCCCGTCCCCGCGCGGGACCGGCAGCGACGCCGGCGCCCCGGGCCGCCGCAGCGCCCGCGACACCGCCTCCCGGCGGCCGAGCCGGGCCCCGTGCCGTACGCACTCCTCGTACCGCTCGTCGCCCAGCTGTTCCCGGGCCGCCGCCTCGCACAACTCGTGCGGCCCGTTGTAGTGCGCGGAACCGAACAGCGGCAGCCCCACCGACGGCCACATCCGCCCCGCCGCGCCCTGCAGCACCGCGGCCTCGGCCGCGTTCCCGTCCGCCACCGTGACCAGGGCCAGCAGTTCCACCGCCAGCACCGAGCCGAGCTGGTCCCGGAAGCGGTGGGCACTGGCCAGGCAGTCGGCCAGCAACTCGCGGGCGCGTCCCGGCTCACCGTCGCTCCACGCCGCGTAGGCCAGCACATACAGGGCGTAGCTCCGGGCCCAGCGCTCGCCGTGGTCCTCGCACACCTGACGGACGTCCTCGCACAGGCGCACCGCGTCCGGCAGGTCGCCCTGGAACGCCCGCGTCATCGCCAGCTCCACCTGGCCCATCAGGACGTTGCTGTTGAGTTCGCCGATCTCCCGGTAGCGCCGCACGGCGGAGCGCAGCAGCGTCTCGGCGCGCGGCATGTCGTCCGTGACCAGGGCCAGACATCCGGTGCGGTGTTCCGCGTACGCCACCGCCGTGGGGTTCGCCGACCGCTCGGCCTCCTCCCGGCACTCCTGGAGCGCCGCCAGCGCGGGCACCACGTCGCCCTGCAGGATCGCCACGTATCCGAGGACCCACAGCGCCTTCAGCCGGGACTGCTCGCCGGCCGTCTTCTCCGCGTCCAGCCGCACCGCCTGCTCCAGCCAGCGCCGCCCCTCCGACAGCCGTCCGCAGCCGACCCAGTGGAACCACAGGGCACCCGCCAGATACTGGCCCAGATGCGCCTCGTCCGGCTCGGTGAGGCAGTGCTCCAGGGCGCCGCGCAGGTTCGGCAGCTCCGCCTCGACCCGCGCGGCGACCTCGTGCTGGCGCGGTGAGAACCACTCCAGCTCGCACCAGGTCACCAGGCCCACGTACCAGTCCCGGTGACGCCGCCGCAGCCGCGTCGCGTCGCCCGTCGCCTCCAGCCAGTCGGCACCGTACGCCCGCACCGTGTCGAGCATCCGGTAGCGCACCCCGGCCGGGGCCTCCTCGCGGGTCAGCACGGACTGCGTGAGCAGTGCGGAGAGCACGTCGAGCACGTCGTCGGCGGCCAGCCCGCCGCCGCTGCACACGTACTCGGCGGCCTCCAGGTCGAACGGCCCGGCGAACACCGACAGCCGCGCCCACAGCAACCGCTCCTGGGGCGTGCACAGCTCATGGCTCCAGCCGATCGCCGTGCGCAGCGTCCGGTGCCGGGGCAGCGCGGTGCGGTCCCCGCCGGTCAGCAGCCGGAAGCGGTCGTCCAGTCGCCGCAGCACCTGTCCCGGGGACAGCGCGCCCAGCCGCCCCGCCGCCAGCTCGATCGCCAACGGGATCCCGTCCAGGCGCACGCACAGTTCGCGCACCTCCCCTTGGTCCTCGTCCGGGTCGGCGTCGTATCCGTACGCCAGGTGCCGCTGCCCGGCCCGGACGGTCAGCAGTTCCACCGCCTCCTCGGGGCTCAGCGGCGCCAGCGGAAACCGCCGTTCCCCGGCCACGTCCATCGGCCTGCGTCCCACCGCCAGCACCCGTAGCCCCGGGGCGTGGCCCAGCAGGTCGGTCACCAGCGCGGCACAGGCGTCCACCAGGTGCTCGACCCCGTCGAGGACCAGCAGCAGCTCCCGCCCGGCGAGGTGCGCGAGCAGCGTCTCCCGCGGCAGCCGGGTCGTGTGGTCGGTCAGGCCCAGCGCCTCCACGACCGCGTAGTCGACGAACTCCTCGTCGCGCAGCGGCGCCAGTTCCACCCGCCAGACCCCGTCCCGGGGCGCACACCGCGCGGCCGCCCGCGCCGCCAGGCGCGACTTGCCCACCCCGCCGGCCCCGGTCACCGTCACCAGCCGCCCGGAGTCCAGTGCCCGGGCCAGCTCCGCGAGCTCCGTCGCTCTCCCCACGAAGGTGTCGAGTTCCAGGGGAAGGTTGCCGTGCGGGATGCCGTCGCGCCGATGGTCTCGCATGAAACACGGAGCGTACTGAACCGAATTCACTCCGTACAATCGCTTCACGCAACTCCACCCCGCTCCACTGCCCTTCCCCGCACTCCGCCACACGGCACCGGACGCGGGCGGCAATCCGGTACGGAGCCCAGCCCCCGGCGCGATAGGCTCGGTGAACGACTTTCCCGATGTTCAGGTACGTCTTTCAGGGAGCGGGTGCACGCAGTGTCCGGTGGTGAGGTGGCCGGGATCCTGGTGGCCGTCTTCTGGGCGATCCTGGTCTCCTTCCTCGCCGTCGCACTGGCGAGGCTGGCCCAGACGCTCAGGGCGACCACCAAGCTCGTGGCGGACGTGACCGACCAGGCCGTCCCGCTGCTGGCCGACGCCTCGTCGGCGGTGCGGTCCGCGCAGACCCAGATCGACCGGGTCGACGCGATCGCCTCCGACGTCCAGGAGGTCACGTCGAACGCCTCCGCGCTGTCCACCACCGTGGCCTCCACCTTCGGCGGCCCGCTGGTCAAGGTCGCCGCGTTCGGGTACGGCGTGCGCCGGGCACTCGGCGGTCGCAAGGAGGACGTGCCCGCGGGCCCGGCCAAGGAGCCGCGGCGCACCGTGATCGTCGGCCGTACGATCCCGGCGGCGCGGCGGACGAAGCGGAAGAAGGACTGATCCAGCGATGTTCCGCCGTACGTTCTGGTTCGGCACCGGCGTCGCCGCCGGCGTGTGGGCCACCACCAAGGTCAACCGGAAGCTCAAGCAGCTGACCCCCGAAAGCCTCGCCGCGACCGCGGCGAACAAGGCGCTCGACGCGGGCACCCGGCTCAAGGGCCGCGCGGTGGGCTTCGCACTCGACGTCCGCGAGAACATGGCCCGGCGGGAGGCCGAACTGGACGACGCGCTCGGGCTGAACGCCCCCGTCGACCGCGAACTCCCCGAACCCCGGCGTTACAACGCCATCGAGAACCGCAACAACCCGAAGTCCGTCGTCGACGTCAGGGCGACGTACTCGTACAACCGGAATGAGGACCACTGATGGAGTCGGCCGAGATTCGTCGCCGCTGGTTGAGCTTCTTCGAGGAGCGCGGTCACACCGTCGTCCCTTCGGCGTCGCTCATCGCGGACGACCCGACTCTGCTCCTCGTCCCGGCCGGCATGGTGCCCTTCAAGCCCTACTTCCTGGGTGAGGTCAAGCCGCCCTTCGACCGCGCCACCAGCGTGCAGAAGTGCGTGCGCACACCCGACATCGAAGAGGTCGGCAAGACCACCCGCCACGGCACCTTCTTCCAGATGTGCGGCAACTTCTCCTTCGGCGACTACTTCAAGGAAGGCGCCATCAAGTACGCCTGGGAGCTGCTCACCAGCCCCCAGGACAAGGGTGGTTACGGCCTCGACCCCGAGCGTCTGTGGATCACGGTCTACAAGGACGACGACGAGGCCGAGCGCATCTGGCACGACGTCGTCGGCGTCCCCTCCGAGCGCATCCAGCGCCTCGGCAAGAAGGACAACTACTGGTCCATGGGCGTCCCCGGCCCCTGCGGCCCCTGCTCCGAGATCAACTACGACCGCGGCCCCGAGTTCGGCGCCGAGGGCGGCCCCGCCGTCAACGACGAGCGGTACGTGGAGATCTGGAACCTCGTCTTCATGCAGTACGAGCGGGGCGAGGGCATCGGCAAGGAGGACTTCGAGATCCTCGGGGACCTGCCGAGCCAGAACATCGACACCGGGCTCGGCCTGGAGCGGCTCGCCATGATTCTGCAGGGCGTGCAGAACATGTACGAGATCGACACCTCCATGGCCGTCATCAGGAAGGCCACCGAGCTGACCGGCGTGGCCTACGGCGACGCCCACGCCTCGGACGTCTCCCTGCGCGTGGTCACCGACCACATGCGCACCTCCGTGATGCTCATCGGCGACGGCGTCACCCCCGGCAACGAGGGCCGCGGCTACGTGCTGCGCCGCATCATGCGCCGCGCCATCCGCAACATGCGGCTGCTCGGCGCCACCGGCCCGGTCGTCAAGGACCTGATCGACGTCGTGATCGGGATGATGGGGCAGCAGTACCCCGAGCTGATCACCGACCGCGAGCGGATCGAGAAGGTCGCCCTCGCCGAGGAGAACGCCTTCCTGAAGACGCTGAAGGCCGGCACCAACATCCTCGACACCGCCGTCAGCGACACCAAGGCCACCGGCGGCACCGTCCTCGCCGGCGACAAGGCCTTCCTGCTCCACGACACCTGGGGCTTCCCGATCGACCTCACCCTGGAGATGGCCGCCGAGCAGGGGCTGTCCGTGGACGAGGACGGCTTCCGGCGTCTGATGAAGGAGCAGCGGGAGCGCGCCAAGGCCGACGCGCAGGCCAAGAAGACCGGCCACGCCGGCACCGGCGCCTACCGCGAGATCGCCGACCAGGCCGGTGCCACCGACTTCGTCGGCTACAGCGACACCGAGAGCGAGTCGACGATCGTCGGCATCCTCGTCGACGGCGTCTCCTCCCCGGCCGCCACCGAGGGCGACGAGGTCGAGATCGTCCTCGACCGCACCCCGTTCTACGCCGAGGGCGGCGGCCAGATCGGCGACACCGGCCGGATCAAGGTCGACACCGGCGCCGTCATCGAGGTCCGCGACTGCCAGAAGCCGGTCCCGGGCGTGTACGTCCACAAGGGCGTCGTCCAGGTCGGCGAGGTCACCGTCGGTGCCAAGGCCCAGGCCTCCATCGACGACCGCCGCCGCAAGGCCATCGCCCGCGCCCACTCGGCCACCCACCTCACCCACCAGGCGCTGCGCGACGCCCTCGGCCCGACGGCCGCCCAGGCCGGCTCCGAGAACCAGCCCGGCCGCTTCCGCTTCGACTTCGGCTCGCCGTCCGCCGTTCCGACGGCCGTGATGACCGACGTCGAGCAGAAGATCAACGAGGTGCTCGCCCGCGACCTCGACGTGCGCGCCGACGTCATGGGCATCGACGAGGCCAAGAAGCAGGGCGCCATCGCCGAGTTCGGCGAGAAGTACGGCGAGCGCGTGCGCGTCGTCACCATCGGCGACTTCTCCAAGGAACTGTGCGGCGGCACCCACGTGCACAACACCGCCCAGCTGGGCCTGGTCAAGCTGCTCGGCGAGTCGTCCATCGGCTCCGGCGTGCGCCGCATCGAGGCCCTGGTCGGCGTGGACGCCTACAACTTCCTCGCCCGTGAGCACACGGTCGTCGCCCAGCTCCAGGAGCTGATCAAGGGCCGCCCGGAGGAGCTCCCGGAGAAGGTCTCCGCCATGCTCGGCAAGCTCAAGGACGCCGAGAAGGAGATCGAGAAGTTCCGCGCCGAGAAGGTCCTCCAGGCGGCCGGCGGACTCGCCGACTCCGCCAAGGACGTGCGCGGCGTCGCCCTGGTGACCGGCCGGGTCCCGGACGGCACCACCGCCGACGACCTGCGCAAGCTGGTCCTCGACGTGCGCGGCCGCATCCAGGGCGGCCGGGCCGCGGTCGTCGCCCTGTTCACCACGGTCAATGGCAAGCCCCTCACGGTCATCGCCACCAACGAGGCCGCCCGCGAGCGCGGTCTCAAGGCCGGTGACCTGGTGCGCACCGCCGCCAAGACCCTCGGCGGCGGCGGTGGCGGCAAGCCGGACGTCGCCCAGGGCGGCGGCCAGAACCCGGCCGCCGTCGGCGAGGCCGTCGACGCCGTCGAGCGCCTCGTGGCGGACACCGCCAAGTGAGCGACTCTGCGAACGGCCGGAGTGACGGCCGGATGGACGAGCCGGCCGACGCCCCGGTCATGCGCCGCGGGCGCCGTCTGGCCGTCGATGTCGGGGACGCCCGGATCGGGGTCGCCTCGTGCGACCCCGACGGGATCCTCGCCACCCCGGTGGAGACCGTCCCCGGACGCGACGTCCCCGCGGCGCACCGCCGGCTGCGGCTGCTGGTCGAGGAGTACGAGCCGATCGAGGTCGTCGTCGGCCTCCCCCGCTCCCTCAAGGGGGGCGAGGGCCCGGCCGCGGCCAAGGTCAGGCGCTTCGCGCAGGAACTGGCCCGCGGCATCGCGCCGGTCCCGGTCAGGCTCGTCGACGAGCGGATGACGACGGTGACCGCCAGCCAGGGACTGCGCGCCTCGGGAGTGAAGTCCAGGAAGGGCCGGTCCGTCATCGACCAGGCCGCCGCTGTGATCATCCTCCAGCAGGCACTGGAATCCGAACGGGTGTCAGGCAGAGCACCCGGCGAGGGCGTCGAAGTGGTCATCTGATCGCGATACGGTAACGTTCCGCGCGATGCGGAGGCATTCGAACAGCCACCGCACAGCAAGAGGCGGAACGGAAGCCGGCCCTACATGCGAGGTCGGAAACACCCCGTCGCCTCGCGGCTCTAGGGGATCGATGACTGAGTATGGCCGGGGCCCAGGCTCCGAACCGTGGCATCCGGAGGACCCGTTGTACGGGGACGGCGGATGGGGCGGACAGCAGGCCCATACGGGTCAGCAGTCCCCCTACGGCGGCCAGCCACAGCAGTATCCGGAGCAGCAGCAGTCGCAGCAGCAGTACGGCGACTGGGGCGACGGCGGCCAGTCCGCGTACGGTCAGCAGCCGCAGTACGACCAGTACGGCCGGCAGCATCCCGAGCCGCAGTACGACCAGTACGGCCGGCAGCACCCCGAGCCGCAGTACGACCAATACGGTCGGCATGGGCACGACCAGCAGCAGTACGACCAGCAGTACGCCTCCCAGGGGCAGCCCGAGCAGGGCTACGACAACGGCGGCTGGGGCACCGGCGCGCATCCCCACGCGCAGTACCCCGCCGATCCGTCGGACCCCTACGGCCAGCAGCCCGCCGCCTATGGCGCGGAGCAGCCCGATTTCTACGGCACCCCGGAGGCGTACCCGCCGCCGGAACCGCCTGCCCGTCGCCGCGCCGAGCCCGAACCCGAGAACACGGACTGGGACCCCGGTCCCGACGAGGGCGAGCACGCCTTCTTCGCGGGCGGTGACGGCGACGGCGCGGACGGCGAAGGGGACGACGGCGGACGCGGCGGCCGCAGGGGCCGGGGCGGCAAACCCAAGAAGGGCCGCAACGGAGTCGCGTGCCTCGTCGTCTGCCTGGTGCTCGGCGGCGGCGTGGCGGGCGTCGGATATTTCGGCTACCAGTTCTACCAGGATCGTTTCGGCGCGGCCCCGGACTACGCGGGGGACGGCAACGGCGAGCAGGTGACCGTCTCCATCCCCAAGGGCGCGGGTGGCTCGACCATCGGCCAGGAGCTCAAGCGCAAGGGCGTGGTGAAGAGCGTCGACGCCTTCATCGCCGCCCAGCAGAGCAACCCACAGGGGAAGAGCATCCAGGACGGCGTGTACACGCTGCAGAAGGAGATGTCGGCCGAGAGTGCGGTCGAGCTCCTGCTCGACCCCAAGAGCCGCAGCAACCTGATCGTCGCCGAGGGCAGGCGCAACGTCGACGTCTACAAGATGATCGACAAGCAGCTCGGGGTGGACGAGGGCACCACGGCCGGCGTCGCAAAGAGCGAGTGGAAGAGTCTCGGTCTGCCCGACTGGGCGATGAACCACAAGAACGTGAAGGATCCGCTGGAAGGATTCCTCTACCCGTCCAGCTATTCGGCGGCCAAGGGTCAAAAGCCCGAGGAAGTGCTGAAACAGATGGTGGCGCGGGCCAACGAGCAGTACGAGGAGATCGGACTCGAGGAGAAGGCGGAGGGCCTCGGCCTCGAAGGTCCCTGGCAGCTGCTCACCGTGGCGAGCCTGGTGCAGGCCGAGGGCAAGACCCACGACGACTTCCGCAGGATGTCCGAGGTCGTCTACAACCGGCTCAAGCCCACCAACACCGAGACCAACCAGGAACTTCAGTTCGACTCGACCTTCAACTACCTGAAGGGCCAGAGCAAGATCCGCATCAGCGAGTCCGAGATCAACAGCAACCCGGACCCGTACAACACCTACACCAACAAGGGCCTGCCGCCCGGCCCCATCGGCAACCCCGGCGAAGAGGCCCTGCAGGCGGCGCTGCAACCGACGAAGGACGGCTGGATGTACTTCGTGGCCACCGACGGCGTGAGCAAGACCGAGTTCGCCAAGACGCACGACGATTTCCTGAAACTGAAGGAAAAGTACAATGCCAGCTCCAGCAGCTGACCGGCGCCGGGCCGCCGTCCTCGGCTCTCCGGTCGCGCACTCCCTCTCCCCGGTACTGCACCACGCCGCCTATGCGGAGCTGGGTCTGGAGAACTGGACGTACGACCGTTTCGACGTCGACGAAGAGGCGCTGCCGGGCTTCTTCGAGCAGCTGGGCCCCGAATGGGCGGGTCTGTCGCTGACCATGCCGCTCAAACGCGCGGTCATCCCGCTGCTCGACGAGATCAGCGAGACGGCGGCCTCCGTGGACGCGGTGAACACCGTGGTCCTCACCGAGGACGGCCGGAAGACCGGCGACAACACCGACATCCCCGGCATCATCGCCGCCCTGCGCGAACACGGCGTCGAGAAGGTGGAGACCGCCGCGGTCCTCGGCGCCGGCGCCACCGCCTCCTCCGCACTGGCCGCGCTGGCCCGGATCTGCACCGGAGAGGTCGCCGTCTACGTCCGCAGCGAGGCGCGCGCCGACGAGATGCGGGGCTGGGCCGAGCGGCTGGACGTCGCCGTGCGCATCGCCGACTGGGCGGACGCCGAGGAGGCGCTGCGCGCTCCGCTGGTGGTGGCCACCACCCCGGCCGGCACCACCGACGCCCTCGCCGCAGCCGTCCCCGAGATGCCCGCGACCCTCTTCGACGTGCTCTACGACCCGTGGCCGACCGCACTCGCCGGCCGCTGGTCGGCGTGCGGCGGGGCCGTCGTCAGCGGACTCGACCTGCTGCTGCATCAGGCGGTGCTCCAGGTGGAGCAGATGACGGGCCGCGCTCCGGCTCCGCTCGCCGCCATGCGCACGGCGGGGGAGCGAGCCCTAGCGAACCGTTGACGCCCCCGGGGCCTCGCGGGCGTGGCCCGGGCATCGGGCGGCGTCCGCGCGCCCGTCCGCCAGATGGACCGGCGGGCGGGTCCGGAGTCCGGGCGTGGGAGGATCGGGGGTGGCGGACCGGGGCCCGCGCACCCGGACACGCCGTCGCCGTACGCGGAGAAGACGCGTACGCAGGGCATAACCGGGGCGCGAGCACTGAGGAGCACCGTTGAGCAGGTTGCGCTGGCTGACCGCGGGGGAGTCACACGGTCCCGCACTCGTCGCGACGCTGGAGGGTCTGCCCGCCGGCGTGCCGATCACCACGGACATGGTGGCGGACCACCTGGCGAGGCGGCGGCTGGGCTATGGGCGCGGTGCGCGGATGAAGTTCGAGCGGGACGAGGTCACCTTCCTCGGTGGTGTCCGGCACGGGCTCACCCTCGGTTCCCCGGTCGCGGTGATGGTGGGCAACACCGAGTGGCCGAAGTGGGAGCAGGTCATGGCGGCCGACCCGGTGGACCCGGAGGTGCTGGCGGGACTCGCCCGCAACGCCCCGCTGACCCGGCCCCGTCCCGGCCACGCCGACCTCGCGGGCATGCAGAAGTACGGATTCGACGAGGCCCGGCCGATCCTGGAGCGCGCCTCGGCGCGGGAGACGGCCGCCCGGGTGGCGCTGGGCGCGGTGGCACGGTCGTACCTGAAGGAGACGGCCGGTATCGAGGTCGTCAGCCACGTCGTCGAGCTGGCCGCCGCGAAGGCTCCCTACGGCGTGTACCCGACGCCGGCGGACGTGGAGAGGCTGGACGCCGACCCGGTGCGCTGCCTGGACGCGGACGCGTCGGAGGCGATGGTCGCGGAGATCGACCAGGCCCACAAGGACGGTGACACCCTCGGCGGCGTGGTGGAGGTGCTGGCCCACGGCGTTCCGGTGGGCCTCGGCTCGCACGTGCACTGGGACCGCCGGCTGGACGCCCGGCTGGCCGCCGCCCTCATGGGCATCCAGGCCATCAAGGGCGTCGAGGTCGGTGACGGCTTCGGGCTGGCCCGGGTGCCCGGCTCCCAAGCGCACGACGAGATCGTCACCGGTCCCGACGGAATCAAGCGCGCCTCCGGCCGCTCCGGCGGCACCGAGGGCGGTCTGACCACCGGCGAGCTGCTGCGTGTGAGGGCTGCCATGAAGCCGATCGCGACCGTGCCGCGGGCCCTGCAGACCGTGGACGTCGCCACCGGTGAGGCCGCGCAGGCCCACCACCAGCGCTCCGACGTGTGCGCGGTGCCCGCCGCCGGCATCGTCGCCGAGGCGATGGTCGCCCTGGTCCTGGCGGACGCGGTGGCGGAGAAGTTCGGCGGCGACAGCGTGGCCGAGACCCGCCGCAACGTCACCTCGTACCTCGACAACCTGGCCATCCGGTGACCGCGGCCCCGCTGATCGTCCTCGTCGGACCGATGGGCGTCGGCAAGTCCACCGTCGGGCAGCTGCTGGCCGAGCGGCTCGGCGTCGGCTACCGGGACACGGACGAGGACATCGTCACCGGTCAGGGGCGGACCATCGCCGACATCTTCGTCGACGAGGGCGAGGCGGCCTTCCGGGCTCTGGAGAAGCAGACCGTGCGGCGGGCGCTCGCCGAGCACGACGGCGTCCTCGCCCTCGGCGGCGGCGCGATCCTGGACGCGGACACCCGCTCACTGCTCGCCGGGCGGCGCGTCGTCTACCTCTCGATGGATGTCGAGGAAGCCGTCAGGCGCACCGGTCTGAACGCCGCGCGCCCGCTGCTGGCGGTCAACCCGCGAAGGCAGTGGCGCGAGCTGATGGAGGCTCGGCGCCACCTCTACGAGGAGGTCGCCACGGCCGTCGTGGCCACCGACGGCCGCACGCCCGAAGAGGTCGCCCAAGCCGCCCTGGACGCACTGGAGTTGAAGGAAGTATGAGCGAGGCAGTGACCCGGATCCAGGTCGGCGGCACCGCGGGGTCCGACCCCTACGAGGTCCTGGTGGGCCGTCAGCTCCTGGGCGAGCTGGCCGGGCTGATCGGCGCCAAGGCCAAGCGGGTGGCCGTGATCCACCCCGAGGCCCTCGCCGAGACCGGCGACGCGCTGCGCGCCGACCTCGCCGACCAGGGCTTCGAGGCGGTCGCCATCCAGGTGCCCAACGCCGAGGAGGCCAAGACCGCCGAGGTCGCCGCCTACTGCTGGAAGGCGCTCGGCCAGTCCGGCTTCACCCGCACCGACGTCATCGTCGGTGTCGGCGGCGGGGCCAGTACCGACCTGGCCGGTTTCGTGGCCGCGACCTGGCTGCGCGGGGTGCGCTGGATCGCCGTCCCGACCACGGTGCTCGCCATGGTGGACGCGGCCGTCGGCGGCAAGACCGGCATCAACACCGCCGAGGGCAAGAACCTCGTCGGCTCCTTCCACCCGCCGGCCGGCGTCCTGTGCGACCTGGCCGCGCTGGACTCCCTCCCGGTGAACGACTACGTCTCGGGTCTGGCCGAGGTCATCAAGGCCGGCTTCATCGCCGACCCGGTGATCCTGGACCTGATCGAGTCCGACCCCCAGGCGGCGCGCACCCCGGCCGGACCGCACACCGCCGAGCTGATCGTGCGCTCGATCAGGGTCAAGGCGGATGTCGTCTCGTCCGACCTGAAGGAGGCGGGCCTGCGGGAGATCCTCAACTACGGTCACACGCTCGGCCATGCCATCGAGAAGAACGAGCGGTACAAGTGGCGCCACGGCGCGGCCGTATCGGTCGGCATGCACTTCGCCGCCGAACTGGGCCGCCTCGCGGGCCGTCTGGACGACGCGACCGCCGACCGCCACCGCAGCATCCTCGAAGCGGTCGGGCTGCCGCTGCACTACCGGTACGACCAGTGGCCCAAGCTCGTCGAGAACATGAAGGTCGACAAGAAGTCCCGCGGCGACCTGCTGCGCTTCATCGTCCTGGACGGCCTGGCCAGGCCCACCGTCCTGGAGGGGCCCGACCCGGCCGTCCTCCTCGCCGCCTACGGTGAGGTGGGCGAGTAGTACCCCGGCGCACCTTCCGTCCGATTCTCCTTGCGAGACGGGCACTTCGGACCGCCCCCGGCCGTTCACCAAACGACGGCCGGGGGCGGTACCGTTCGGTGGGAAGCGGGCGGGTACCCGTCCCGCAGTCAGCGCCCATCGCCTGTACGAGACGGAGTGGCACCGGATGCAGCACGCAGTGGGTTCTCCGCTGCCGCCGCCCCATCAGCCGGGGCACGGACCGGCCGTCGGCTGGTCCCCGGCCGCACACCACCCGGGCCCGCACCAGGGTTCCGTCCCCGTTCCGCCGCCCGCGCCGGGCTATCCCGTGCAGGTCCCGCCCCCCGTGGCGCCCCAGCAGGCCCCGGCCCCGGGTGCGCGCCAGGCACCGGCTCCGGGTGCGCACCAGGCCCCGGGGCCGCACCGGGCGGCGCCCGTCCCGCCCGTTCCGGACACCACCGGCCACGTACCGCTGCCGCCCGGCGGCCCCGTGGCCGTGCCCAGCGTGCCCGCCGCCACGGCCGCCGCGCCCGACCCCACCTCCACCACCCTCGCGGTGCTGCTCATCGGCCCCGCGGGTGCCGGCAAGACCAGCGTCGCCAAGTACTGGGCGGACACCCGCCGGGTTCCCACCGCGCACATCAGCCTCGACGACGTCCGCGAATGGGTCCGCTCCGGCTTCGCGGACCCCCAGACCGGCTGGAACGAGCACTCCGAGGCCCAGTACCGCCTCGCCCGCCGCACCTGCGGCTTCTCCGCGCGCAACTTCCTTGCCAACGGCATCTCCTGCATCCTCGACGACGCGGTCTTCCCGGACCGTCCGGTCGTCGGCCTCGGCGGCTGGAAGCGGCACGTCGGCCCCGGCCTGCTCCCGGTCGTCCTCCTGCCGGGCCTGGACATCGTCCTGGAGCGCAACGCCGAACGCAGCGGCAACAGGCGCCTCACCGACGAGGAGGTCGCCCGCATCCACGGCCGCATGGCCGGCTGGTACGGCTCGGGACTCCCGATCATCGACAACTCCACACTCGACGTACCGGAAACGGCCCGGGTCCTGAACGAGGTCCTGGCCCGCTCGATAGCCAGCCCCCCGAACTGGTAGTGCCCCGAACCGGTAGCGTCCCAAAGGGGCGCGGGGGACCGCGCGACCAGCCCCCACCGACCGGCGGACGCCACACGACGACGAGCCCCACCCCGATCGGCGCACCCGGCGTCCCCCGCCCCGCCCACTCGGCCCTCCCAAGCGGCGCCCCCCGAGCGAAGCTCTTACGCTCGGCTCATGTCAGAGGTGTACGCGGCCCGCCGGACGCGCCTACGAGAACGCTGCAACGCGGGCGGCAGCGCGGCGGCGCTCGTCTCCCGGCCCGCCAACGTGCGCTATCTCGCGGGCGCCGCCCCGCACGGCGCCGTGCTGCTGCTGGGCAAGACCGAGGATCTCCTGGTCTGCTCCGGCCCGCCGGACGACCGGTCGGCACAGGGCCGGCCCGACGAGTCCCTGCCGGTGCGCGCGCTGCCCGGCCCCGGCGGTGATCCGGCCGTCGCGGCCACCGGCCTCGCCGCGGCCCAGGGCACCGAGTCCCTCGCCACCGAGGACCACCACCTCACCGTGGTCCGGCACCGCGCCATGCGCTCGGTCGCGCCCCGGCTGCGCCTGACCGACCTCGGCCAGGCGGTCGAGCAGCTCCGGGTGGTCAAGGACGAGGAGGAGATCTCCTGTCTGCGTATCGGCGCGGAGATCGCCGACCAGGCGCTCGGCGAACTCCTGGAGTCCATCCTGGTCGGCCGCACCGAACGGCACCTCGCCCTGGAACTCGAACGCCGCCTGGTCGACCACGGCGCCGACGGCCCCGCCTTCCCCACCTCCGTCGGCACGGGCCCGAACTCGGGACGCCGTGGTCACCGGCCCACCGACCGGCGGGTGGAGGAGGGCGACTTCCTCTCCGTCTGCCTGGGCGCCACCTACCGCGGCTACCGTTGCGAGATCGGCCGTACGTTTGTCATCGGCACCTCTCCGGCGGACTGGCAGATCGAGTTGTACGACCTCGTCTTCTCGGCCCAGCGGGCCGGCCGGGAGGCCCTCGCACCCGGCGCCGCCTGCCGCGACGTGGATCGCGCGGCCCGCCAGGCACTGGACTCCGCCGGGTACGCGGAGAACCTTCCGACCCTCACCGGTCACGGTGTCGGACTCGAAATCGACGAGGACCCGCAATTGGCCCCCGCGGCCATGGGTAAACTGGACGCTTGTGTGCCGGTCACCGTCGAACCGGGAGTCCACCTCCCGGGCCGGGGCGGGGTCCGGATCGATGACACGCTCGTCGTGCGCCCCGAGGCGGACGGCGGACCCGAGCTACTCACCATCACGACCAAGGAGCTGCTCGCGCTCTAGCCTCGCGCTGTGCGCATGTCTGCACCGGGGTCGTCCACGTCAGTCCAGTCCAGGAGATTCCGCAACCGTGGCTTCCACGAACGACCTCAAGAACGGCATGGTGCTCAAGCTCGAAGGCGGCCAGCTCTGGTCCGTCGTCGAGTTCCAGCACGTCAAGCCCGGCAAGGGCCCCGCCTTCGTGCGCACCAAGCTCAAGAACGTGCTTTCCGGCAAGGTCGTCGACAAGACCTTCAACGCCGGCGTCAAGGTCGAGACGGCCACTGTCGACAAGCGTGACATGCAGTTCTCGTACATGGACGGCGACTACTTCGTCTTCATGGACATGGAGACCTACGACCAGCTGCACGTCGACCGCAAGGCCGTCGGCGACGCCGCCAACTTCCTGGTGGAGGGCTTCACCGCCACCGTCGCGCAGCACGAGGGCGAGGTGCTCTTCGTCGAGCTGCCCGCCGCCGTCGAGCTCACCATCCAGGAGACCGAGCCGGGCGTCCAGGGCGACCGCTCCACCGGCGGCACCAAGCCCGCCATCCTGGAGACCGGTCACCAGATCAACGTCCCGCTCTTCATCACCACGGGTGAGAAGATCAAGGTCGACACCCGCTCGAGCGACTACCTCGGCCGGGTGAACAGCTAACCGTGGCTGCCCGCAACACGGCCCGCAAGCGCGCCTTCCAGATCCTCTTCGAGGGTGATCAGCGCGGCGCCGACGTCCTGACGGTGCTCGCCGACTGGGTCCGGCACGCCCGGTCCGACACCCGGCAGCCGCCGGTGAGCGAGTACACGATGGAGCTGGTCGAGGGCTACGCCGAGCGCGCGAAGCGCATCGACGAGCTCATCGCCCAGTACTCCGTCGGCTGGACGCTCGACCGCATGCCGGTCGTCGACCGCAACATCCTGCGTCTGGGCGCGTACGAGCTGATCTGGGTCGACGCGACCCCGGACGCCGTCGTCCTGGACGAGATGGTGCAGCTGGCGAAGGAGTTCTCCACGGACGAGTCACCCGCGTTCGTCAACGGCCTGCTCGGCCGGCTGAAGGAGCTCAAGCCCTCGCTGCGCCGCGGCGAGGACTGAGAGAGGCCCGAGGCCCGAGGAGACCCACCATGCCGGAGGGCCCGCAGCAGGCGCGCTGCGGGCCCTCCGGCATGTCCCGCAACTGTCCCGCCGGTCCCGCCAGGCACATGAGCCATAGGACGATGCGCTCAGTGCGAGGCGCACAAGAAGCCGCCGGGATGGCCGGAACCGTTGGGTTCCGGCCATCCCGGCGGCACGTTTCTGCTGAGGCGGCTGAGGCTCAGACGTCCTCGTGGGACGCCACCGCGCGACGCGCGTCCGCGTCCAGGACACCCCAGCTGATCAGCTGCTCGGTCAGGACCGAGGGCGACTGGTCGTAGATGACGGCGAGTGTGCGCAGGTCGTCCTGGCGGATCGAGAGCACCTTGCCGTTGTAGTCACCGCGCTGCGACTGGATCGTGGCCGCGTACCGCTGGAGCGGGCCCGCCTTCTCGGCCGGCACCGTGGCCAGCCGCTCCAGGTCCAGGACCAGCTTCGGCGGCGGCTCGGCGGCGCCGCCCGGAGTGGTGCCCGGGAGCAGCTCCTGCACGGGAACGCCATAGAAGTCCGCCAGCTCGGCGAGGCGCTGCACGGTCACGGCGCGGTCGCCGCGCTCGTACGAACCGACCACGACGGCCTTCCAGCGGCCCTGGGACTTCTCCTCGACACCGTGGAGGGAAAGGCCCTGCTGGGTGCGGATGGCCCGGAGCTTGGCCCCGAGCTGTTTGGCGTATTCGCTGGACATATGGCTCCCCGGACAAGGTGTCGACGCGGCCTGCTGTGTTGCGTGCCGCGCGGCTGGTAACTCACTGTGAGGTTACGCAGCGTTACTCTCCTGCGTCAAGCCGAATGGTCCGCACCGACTCTTCCGTGGTATCCGCCTTGGGTTACGCCGAACGGGTGGCGCTAGTGAGGCAAAAGGGTGACGGGGGAGTGTCCGGGGGGTCGGCGGGACGTCTCTGTGGGCCTGGTACCGTAGGTGGCGCATATCCGACGTCCTTTAAGGTCCGTCCCGTGAGGCGGAGAAGGAGGTCCGTTTCGTATGGACAAGCACGACGAGCAGCAGGACCCGCGGCACGAAGCGCAAGCTCCGCGAGGCGCGCAGTCCGACGCCCGGCCCGTTCTCGAAGGGCCCGACATCGCACGGGTCCTGACCCGCATCGCCCACGAGATCGTCGAACGCGCCAAGGGCGCCGACGACGTGGTGCTCCTCGGCATCCCGACCCGGGGCGTCTTCCTCGCCCGGCGGCTCGCCGACAAGCTGGAGCAGATCACCGAGCGCAAGATCCCGGTGGGTTCGCTCGACATCACCATGTACCGCGACGACCTGCGCATGCATCCCCCGCGTGCGCTGGCCCGCACCGAGATCCCCGGTGACGGCATCGACGGCCGCCTGGTCGTCCTCGTCGACGACGTGCTCTTCTCCGGCCGCACCATCCGTGCCGCCCTCGACGCGCTCAACGACATCGGCCGCCCGCGCGCGGTGCAGCTGGCGGTCCTCGTCGACCGCGGCCACCGCGAACTGCCCATCCGCGCCGACTACGTCGGCAAGAACCTCCCCACGTCGCTGCGGGAGACGGTCAAGGTCCAGCTCGCCGAGGAGGACGGTCGCGACACCGTGCTGCTGGGCGCCAAGCCGGCCACCCCGGGCGCCCACCCGTAGCACCGCGCGTGCGCGTCCAGTCGTGGCGTACGCCCACTCGGTGCGCCCGCACGCGTGCCCGGCCGCCCGAATTATCCCGCTCTTCCGCATGAATCGCCTTACGGAGCCTGACAGATGCAGCGTCATCTCATCTCGGCCGCCGACCTCTCCCGCGACGACGCCGTCCTGATCCTCGACACCGCCGAGGAGATGGCCCGGGTCGCGGACCGGCCGATCAAGAAACTGCCGACCCTGCGCGGCCGGACCGTCGTCAACCTCTTCTTCGAGGACTCCACCCGGACCCGGATCTCCTTCGAGGCCGCCGAGAAGCGCCTGTCCGCGGACGTCATCAACTTCACCGCCAAGGGCTCGAGCGTCTCCAAGGGCGAGTCCCTCAAGGACACCGCCCAGACGCTGGAGGCCATGGGCGTCGACGCCGTCGTCATCCGGCACAGCGCCTCCGGCGCCCCGTACCGCCTGGCCACCTCGGGCTGGATCGACGCGGCCGTCGTCAACGCCGGGGACGGCACCCACCAGCACCCCACGCAGGCCCTGCTGGACGCCTTCACCATGCGCCGCCGCCTGGTCGGCCGCGACACCGGCCTCGGCAAGGATCTGGACGGGCGCCGGATCACGCTCGTAGGCGACATCCTGCACAGCCGGG
The DNA here is from genome assembly GCF_055564775.1 of Streptomyces sp. NPDC028991. Lineage (NCBI taxonomy): Bacteria > Bacillati > Actinomycetota > Actinomycetes > Kitasatosporales > Streptomycetaceae > Streptomyces > Streptomyces sp. NPDC028991. Next base: position 205,503 of record NZ_JBVHVP010000007.1, read on the forward strand.
TCGCCCGCTCCAACGTCGACCTGCTGCACACCCTCGGCGCGGAGGTCACCCTCGTGGCCCCGCCCACGCTGCTGCCGGTCGGCGTCGAGACCTGGCCCTGCGAGGTCTCCTACGACCTCGACTCGACGCTGTCCAAGTCCGACGCGGTGATGCTGCTGCGCGTCCAGCGCGAGCGCATGAACGCCGCGTTCTTCCCGACCGAGCGCGAGTACTCCCGCCGCTACGGCCTCGACGGCGACCGCATGGCGAAGATGCCCGACCACGCCATCGTGATGCACCCCGGCCCCATGGTCCGCGGTATGGAGATCACCGCCGAGGTCGCCGACTCCGACCGCTGCACCGTCGTCGAGCAGGTCACCAACGGCGTCTCCATCCGGATGGCCGTCCTCTACCTGCTGCTCGGCGGCAACGAACCCGCCGTGACCCACGCCCGCACCACCGAGGAGAAGTAAGACAGATGAGCAAGACCCTGATCCGCGGTGCGAAGGTGCTCGGCGGCGAGCCGCAGGACGTGCTGATCGACGGCGGCACCGTCGCAGAGGTGGGCACCGGACTGAGCGCCGAGGGCGCCGAGGTCCTCGAGGCCGACGGCAAGGTGCTGCTGCCCGGCCTGGTCGACCTGCACACACACCTGCGCGAGCCCGGCCGCGAGGACTCCGAGACCGTCCTCACCGGCACCCGCGCCGCGGCGAGTGGCGGCTACACCAACGTGTTCGCCATGGCCAACACCTTCCCGGTCGCCGACACCGCCGGCGTCGTCGAGCAGGTCTGGCGGCTGGGCAAGGAATCCGGCTACTGCGACGTGCAGCCGATCGGCGCCGTCACGGTCGGTCTGGAGGGCAGCAAGCTCGCAGAGCTGGGCGCCATGCACGAGTCCGCGGCCGGCGTCACCGTCTTCTCCGACGACGGCAAGTGCGTCCACGACGCCGTGATCATGCGGCGTGCCCTGGAGTACGTGAAGGCCTTCAACGGCGTCGTAGCGCAGCACGCCCAGGAGCCCCGCCTCACCGAGGGCGCCCAGATGAACGAGGGCGTCGTCTCCGCCGAGCTGGGCCTCGGCGGCTGGCCCGCCGTCGCCGAGGAAGCGGTCATCGCCCGGGATGTGCTGCTCGCCGAGCACGTCGGCTCCCGCGTCCACATCTGTCACCTGTCGACCGCCGGGTCCGTCGAGATCGTCCGCTGGGCCAAGTCCCGCGGCATCGACGTCACCGCCGAGGTCACCCCGCACCACCTGCTCCTCACCGACGAGCTGGTCCGGTCGTACAACCCGGTCTACAAGGTCAACCCGCCGCTGCGCACCGAGCGTGACGTCATGGCCCTGCGCGAGGCGCTCGCCGACGGCACGATCGACATCGTCGCCACCGACCACGCCCCGCACCCGCACGAGGACAAGGACTGCGAGTGGGCCGCCGCCGCCATGGGCATGGTGGGTCTGGAGACGGCACTGTCGGTGGTCCAGGAGACCATGGTGGACACGGGCCTGCTGGACTGGGCCGGCGTCGCCGACCGGATGTCCTTCAAGCCCGCGCAGATCGGACAGGCCACCGGGCACGGCCGTCCCGTCTCGGCTGGTGAGCCCGCCAACCTCACCCTCGTCGACACGGCATACCGTGGCCAGGTGGACCCCGCGGGCTTCGCCTCGCGCAGCCGCAACACCCCGTACGAGGGACGTGAGCTGCCGGGCCGTGTGACGCACACGTGGCTGCGGGGCAAGGCCACGCTCGTCGACGGGAAGCTCACGTGACACCTGTAATCCTGCTGGCCGCCGAGAAGGAATCGGCGGAAGTGACCGACTGGGCCGCCCGCATCGGCTGGGTCGTCGGACTCGGCCTGTTCGTCGCGCTCGTCTACTGGCTGATGCGCGAGGGCTGGAAGTGGCGCAGCACCCTCCAGGGCGACCTCCCGGAGCTGCCCAGCGCGCCGGACGCCCCCGGCCCCGCCAGACTGAGCCTGAGCGGCCGCTACCACGGCTCCACCACCGCCGGGCAGTGGCTGGACCGCATCGTGGCGCACGGCCTGGGCACCCGCAGCCGGGTCGAGCTCACCCTGACGGACGCGGGACTGGACGTCGTACGCCCCGGCGCGGACGACTTCTTCGTCCCCGTCGCCGCACTGCGCGAGGCCCGGCTCGACAAGGGCATCGCCGGAAAGGTCCTCACCGAGGGCGGCCTGCTGGTCGTCACCTGGGCGCACGGCGACAAGCTGATCGACTCCGGCTTCCGCTCCGACCACGCGGCCGAGCACAACGAGTGGGTCGAAACACTGAACGACATGATCAACAAGACGGAAACGGAAGGCGCACGATGACGACCTCCACCAGGGGAGCCGGCAAGGCTCCCGCCGTACTCGTCCTGGAGGACGGCCGGATCTTCCGCGGCCGCGCCTACGGGGCCGTGGGGGCCACCTTCGGCGAAGCCGTGTTCTCCACCGGCATGACCGGCTACCAGGAGACCCTCACCGACCCGTCGTACCACCGCCAGGTGGTCGTGATGACCGCGCCCCACGTGGGCAACACCGGTGTCAACGACGAGGACATGGAGTCCAGGAGGATCTGGGTCTCCGGTTACGTCGTGCGCGACCCCGCGCGCGTACCCTCCAACTGGCGCTCGACCCGCACGCTGGACGAGGAACTGGCCGCCCAGGACGTCGTCGGCATCTCCGGCATCGACACCCGAGCCCTCACCCGCCACCTGCGCGAGCGCGGCGCCATGCGCGTCGGCATCTTCAGCGGGGACGCGATCCAGGACGACGCCGCGCTGCTGGCCCGCGTCCAGGAAGCCCCCGAGATGACCGGCGCCGACCTCTCCGCCGAGGTCGCCACCACCGAGGCCTACGTGGTCCCGGCGATCGGTGAGAAGAAGTTCACCGTCGCCGCCGTCGACCTCGGCATCAAGGGCATGACCCCGCACCGCATGGCCGAGCGCGGCATCGAGGTGCACGTGCTGCCCGCCACGGCCACCGTCGAGGACGTCTACGCCGTCAACCCCGACGGTGTGTTCTTCTCCAACGGACCCGGTGACCCCGCCACCGCCGACCACCCGGTCTCCGTCATGCAGGGCGTCCTGGAGCGCGGGACTCCGCTCTTCGGCATCTGCTTCGGCAACCAGATCCTCGGCCGCGCGCTCGGCTTCGGCACCTTCAAGCTGAAGTACGGCCACCGCGGCATCAACCAGCCGGTGCAGGACCGTACGACCGGCAAGGTCGAGGTCACCGCGCACAACCACGGATTCGCCGTCGACGCCCCGCTCGACAAGGTCTCCGACACCCCCTACGGCCGCGCCGAGGTCTCCCACGTCTGCCTCAACGACAACGTGGTGGAGGGGCTCCAGCTCCTCGACCGGCCGGCCTTCAGCGTCCAGTACCACCCCGAGGCGGCAGCCGGCCCGCACGACGCCGCCTACCTGTTCGACCGCTTCACGTCTTTGATGAGCACCGTCATGGAGGGCCAGCGTGCCTAAGCGCACCGATATCCAGTCCGTCCTGGTCATCGGCTCCGGCCCGATCGTCATCGGCCAGGCCGCCGAGTTCGACTACTCCGGCACCCAGGCGTGCCGCGTGCTCAAGGCCGAGGGCCTGCGCGTCGTCCTGGTGAACTCCAACCCGGCGACGATCATGACCGACCCGGAGATCGCCGACGCCACCTACGTCGAGCCGATCACCCCCGAGTTCGTCGAGAAGATCATCGCCAAGGAGCGGCCCGACGCGCTGCTGCCCACCCTGGGCGGCCAGACCGCGCTCAACACCGCCATCTCGCTGCACGGCAACGGCGTCCTGGAGAAGTACGGCGTCGAGCTGATCGGCGCCAACGTGGAGGCCATCAACAAGGGCGAGGACCGCGACCTGTTCAAGGAGGTCGTGGAGGAGGTCCGCAAGAAGATCGGCCACGGCGAGTCGGCCCGGTCCTACATCTGCCACTCCATGGACGACGTCCTCAAGGGCGTCGAGGAGCTCGGCGGCTACCCGGTCGTCGTCCGCCCCTCCTTCACCATGGGCGGCGCCGGCTCCGGCTTCGCCCACGACGAGGAGGAGCTGCGCCGCATCGCCGGCCAGGGCCTCACCCTCTCGCCGACCACCGAGGTGCTCCTGGAGGAGTCCATCCTCGGCTGGAAGGAGTACGAGCTGGAGCTGATGCGCGACAAGAACGACAACGTCGTGGTCGTCTGCTCCATCGAGAACTTCGACCCCATGGGCGTGCACACCGGCGACTCGATCACCGTGGCGCCCGCGATGACACTGACCGACCGCGAGTACCAGGTGCTGCGCGACGTCGGCATCGCGATCATCCGCGAGGTCGGCGTCGACACCGGCGGCTGCAACATCCAGTTCGCGGTGAACCCCGAGGACGGCCGCGTCATCGTCATCGAGATGAACCCGCGCGTGTCGCGCTCCTCGGCGCTCGCCTCCAAGGCGACCGGCTTCCCGATCGCCAAGATCGCCGCCAAGCTCGCCGTGGGCTACACGCTGGACGAGATCCCGAACGACATCACGCAGGAGACCCCGGCCTCCTTCGAGCCCACGCTCGACTACGTGGTCGTGAAGGCCCCGCGGTTCGCCTTCGAGAAGTTCCCGAGCGCCGACTCCACGCTGACGACGACCATGAAGTCGGTCGGCGAGGCCATGGCCATCGGCCGCAACTTCACCGAGGCCTTCCAGAAGGCGCTGCGCTCGCTGGAGAAGAAGGGCAGCCAGTTCACGTTCGTCGGCGAGCCCGGCGACAAGGCGGAGCTGCTGCGCGAGGCCGTCCGGCCGACCGACGGCCGGATCAACGCCGTCATGCAGGCCATCCGCGCGGGCGCCACGCCCGAGGAGGTCTTCGAGTACACGAAGATCGACCCCTGGTTCGTCGACCAGCTCTTCCTCATCAAGGAGGTCGCCGACGAGCTGGCCGAGGCCCCCGAGCTGACCGCCGACCTGCTCGCCGAGGCCAAGCGGCACGGCTTCTCCGACCAGCAGATCGGCGAGATCCGCGGCCTGCGCGAGGACGTCGTCCGCGAGGTGAGGCACGCGCTCGGCATCCGGCCCGTCTACAAGACGGTCGACACCTGCGCCGCCGAGTTCGCCGCGAAGACGCCGTACTTCTACTCCTCCTACGACGAGGAGACCGAGGTCGCGCGACGCGAGAAGCCGGCCGTCATCATCCTGGGCTCCGGCCCGAACCGCATCGGCCAGGGCATCGAGTTCGACTACTCCTGCGTCCACGCCTCCTTCGCGCTCGGCGACGCCGGGTACGAGACCGTGATGGTCAACTGCAACCCGGAGACCGTCTCCACCGACTACGACACCTCCGACCGGCTGTACTTCGAGCCGCTCACGCTGGAGGACGTGCTCGAGATCGTCCACGCGGAGCAGCAGGCCGGCCCGATCGCGGGCGTGATCGTCCAGCTCGGCGGCCAGACCCCGCTGGGCCTGTCCCAGGCGCTCAAGGACAACGGCGTGCCGGTCGTCGGCACCCCGCCCGAGGCCATCCACGCCGCCGAGGACCGGGGCGCCTTCGGCCGGGTCCTGGCGGAGGCCGGCCTGCCCGCCCCCAAGCACGGCACCGCCACCACCTTCGCCGGGGCCAAGACCATCGCCGACGAGATCGGCTACCCGGTCCTCGTCCGGCCCTCCTACGTCCTCGGCGGACGCGGCATGGAGATCGTCTACGACGAGACCCGCCTGGAGGCGTACATCGCCGAGTCGACCGAGATCAGCCCGTCCCGCCCCGTCCTGGTCGACAGGTTCCTGGACGACGCGATCGAGATCGACGTCGACGCCCTGTACGACGGCGAGGAGCTGTACCTCGGCGGCGTCATGGAGCACATCGAGGAGGCCGGCATCCACTCCGGCGACTCGGCGTGCGCCCTGCCCCCGATCACTCTGGGCGGCTTCGACATCAAGCGGCTGCGCGCCTCCACCGAGGGCATCGCCAAGGGCGTCGGCGTGCGCGGACTGATCAACATCCAGTTCGCGCTGGCCGGGGACATCCTCTACGTCCTGGAGGCCAACCCGCGCGCCTCGCGCACCGTCCCCTTCACCTCGAAGGCGACCGCGGTGCCGCTGGCCAAGGCCGCCGCCCGCATCTCGCTCGGCGCGACCATCGCCGAGCTGCGCGCCGAGGGCCTGCTCCCGGCCACCGGCGACGGCGGCGAGCTGCCGCTGGACGCGCCGATCTCCGTCAAGGAGGCCGTGATGCCGTGGTCCCGCTTCCGGGACATCCACGGCCGCGGCGTCGACACGGTCCTGGGCCCGGAGATGCGCTCCACGGGCGAGGTCATGGGCATCGACTCCGTCTTCGGCACGGCGTACGCCAAGTCGCAGGCGGGCGCGTACGGCCCGCTGCCGACCAAGGGGCGGGCGTTCATCTCGGTCGCCAACCGTGACAAGCGCTCGATGATCTTCCCGGCGCGGGAGCTGGTCGCCCACGGCTTCGAGCTGCTCGCCACCTCCGGCACCGCCGAGGTCCTCAGGCGCAACGGCATCAACGCCACGGTCGTGCGCAAGCAGTCCGAGGGCACCGGCCCCAACGGCGAGAAGACCATCGTCCAGCTCATCCACGACGGCGGGGTCGACCTCATCGTCAACACCCCGTACGGCACCGGTGGCCGCCTCGACGGCTACGACATCCGTACGGCGGCCGTGGCGCGCTCCGTGCCGTGCCTGACGACGGTCCAGGCGCTCGCCGCGGCGGTCCAGGGCATCGACGCCCTCAACCACGGCGACGTGGGAGTGCGCTCCCTCCAGGAACACGCCGAGTTCCTGATCGCGGCCCGCGACTAGCAGCCCCGAGGGGGGACACCGGAAACGGTGTCCCCCTCTTCTTGAGCCCTGCCCACGCGCCTTTCCCTTGAGCCCTGCAATGTGGCTCCACGAGGACACCATGTACAAGATCTTCTTCAAGCTGTTCTTCTCCCGCATGGACCCGGAGCAGGCCCACCACCTGGCCTTCCGCTGGATCCGCTGCACCGCCCGCGTCCCCGTGCTGCGCACCTTCGTCGCCGCCGCGCTCGCGCCCCGCCGCAAGGAACTGCGCACCCAGGCCCTCGGGCTGCGGATGCACGGCCCCTTCGGGCTCGCGGCCGGCTTCGACAAGAACGCGGTCGCCGTCGACGGCATGGCGATGCTCGGCTTCGACCACGTGGAGATCGGCACGGTCACCGGGGAGCCGCAGCCCGGCAACCCCAAGAAGCGGCTGTTCCGCCTGGTGGCCGACCGGGCGCTGATCAACCGCATGGGCTTCAACAACGACGGCTCGCTGGCCGTCGCCGCCCGCCTGGCCTCCCGTACGCCCGTCTTCCGGACCGTCGTCGGCGTCAACATCGGCAAGACGAAGGCCGTACCGGAGAAGGAGGCCGTCGGCGACTACGTGAAGTCCGCCGAGCGGCTCGCTCCCCACGCCGACTACCTCGTCGTCAACGTCTCCTCCCCGAACACCCCCGGGCTGCGCGACCTCCAGGCGGTGGACCACCTGCGTCCGCTCCTGAGCGCCGTCCGCGAAGCCGCCGACCGCGCGGTCACCGCGCGGCGCGTGCCCCTCCTCGTCAAGATCGCGCCCGACCTCGCCGACGAGGACGTCGACGCGGTCGCCGACCTGGCCGTGGAGCTGGGCCTGGACGGCATCATCGCCACCAACACCACCATCGCGCGGGAGGGACTCGGACTGACGTCCTCGCCCGTCCTGGTCCGGGAGACCGGCGGCCTGTCCGGCGCACCCCTCAAGGCGCGCTCCCTCGAGGTGCTGCGCCGCCTCTACGCGCGCGTGGGCGACCGGATCACCCTGGTGGGCGTCGGCGGCATCGAGACCGCCGAGGACGCCTGGGAGCGCATCCTGGCCGGGGCCACGCTGGTCCAGGGCTACAGCGCGTTCGTCTACGAGGGTCCCTTCTGGGGCCGCGCCATCCACCAGGGGCTCGCCGCGCGCCTGCGGCAGAGCCCGTACGCCACCCTCGCCGACGCGGTCGGCGCCGATGTGAGGAAGTCCCGGTGACCGGTATGACCGAGCCCTTTGGCGCGCGCCTGCGGCGCGCGATGGACGAGCGGGGCCCGCTGTGCGTCGGCATCGACCCGCACGCCTCCCTGCTCGCCGAGTGGGGTCTGAACGACGACGTGGCGGGTCTGGAGCGCTTCAGCCGCACCGTTGTGGAAGCGGTGGCCGACCGGGTCGCCGTGCTCAAGCCGCAGAGCGCCTTCTTCGAACGCTTCGGCTCGCGCGGTGTCGCCGTCCTGGAGAAGTCGGTCGAACATGCGCGGGCGGCCGGTGCCCTGGTCGTCATGGACGCCAAGCGCGGCGACATCGGCTCGACCATGGCCGCGTACGCCGAGTCCTTCCTGCGTGCGGGCGCCCCGCTGTTCTCGGACGCGCTGACCGTCTCGCCGTACCTCGGCTACGGTTCCCTGAAGCCGGCCGTCGACCTGGCCCGCGAGAGCGGCGCGGGCCTGTTCGTGCTGGCGCTGACCTCCAACCCGGAGGGCGGTGAGGTCCAGCACGCGGTCCGGGCCGACGGGCGAAGCGTGGGGGCGACGGTGCTGGCGCACCTGGCCGCCGAGAACGCGGGGGAGGAGCCCCTCGGTTCCTTCGGCGCGGTGGTCGGTGCCACCCTCGGTGACCTGTCGTCGTACGACCTGGGCATCAACGGTCCGCTCCTGGCGCCCGGGATCGGGGCCCAGGGAGCCACCCCCGCGGATCTGCCGCGGGTCTTCGGCGCGGCGGTGCGCAACGTCGTTCCCAACGTCAGCCGGGGTGTTCTGCGTCACGGTCCCGACGTGGCCGCGTTGCGGAGGGCCGCGGACCGTTTCGCGGAGGAGGTCAGGACCGCCGTCGCGGCGTCCTGACCCTGGATACATCCTCAAATCCGAGGCAGTATGTCCTAAATGTCCAAGCTGATGGAGGCTGACCAGGACTTTTCCGCTGTTCTCGCTGACTCTGGAGGACTTGGACGCTAGTCTCCGGGAAGAGTCAACGGGCAAGCGTGTTGCTCGTGGCTCCCCAGGTGTGGGGCGACTAGGTTCCTCACCGGTCCGTATCCGACAGTTCGACATCCGAGGTGACGTAGGCGTGGCTCTTCCGCCCCTTACCCCTGAACAGCGCGCAGCCGCGCTCGAAAAGGCCGCCGCGGCTCGCCGGGAGCGGGCCGAGGTCAAGAATCGACTCAAGCACTCCGGCGCCTCCCTCCACGAGGTCATCAAGCAGGGCCAGGAGAACGACGTCATCGGCAAGATGAAGGTCTCCGCCCTCCTCGAGTCCCTGCCGGGCGTGGGCAAAGTCCGCGCCAAGCAGATCATGGAGCGACTGGGCATCTCCGAGAGCCGCCGCGTGCGCGGGCTCGGGTCCAACCAGATCGCCTCCCTGGAGCGTGAGTTCGGCAGCACCGGCAGCTGAGTCCGGACCACTCCGGGATTGCTGGAATAATCGCTGCATGGCTGCAACACCCCGGGGGACGTCCCCCGTACCCCCGGACGCACGTCCGCGGCTGACCGTGCTCTCCGGCCCCTCCGGGGTCGGCAAGAGCACGGTCGTCGCCCATATGCGCAAGAAGCACCCCGAGGTATGGCTGTCGGTCTCGGCGACGACCCGCAGGCCCCGCCCCGGCGAGCGGCACGGTGTCCACTACTTCTTCGTCACCGACGAGGAGATGGACAAACTGATCGCCAACGGCGAGCTGCTGGAGTGGGCCGAGTTCGCCGGCAACCGCTACGGCACGCCGCGCGCGGCCGTACTGGAGCGCCTGGAGGCCGGCGAGCCGGTGCTCCTGGAGATCGACCTCCAGGGCGCGCGACAGGTCCGCGAGTCCATGCCCGAGGCCCAGCTGGTGTTCCTGGCCCCGCCCTCCTGGGAGGAGCTGGTGCGCAGGCTCACCGGCCGGGGCACCGAGCCGCCGGAAGTGATCGAGCGCCGCCTCGCCGCGGCCAAGGTCGAGCTGGCGGCCGAGCCGGAGTTCGACCAGACCCTGGTCAACACCTCCGTCGAGGACGTGGCGCGCGAGCTGCTAGCCTTGACGAACGTCGTGTGATCGTCACTGGTCCGCTGATCCCGACCGATCGGCCGACCGGTCACCCGACTGAATCTTTCCCATCCATCGGAAGGTAGAGCGTGTCCTCTTCCATCTCCGCGCCCGAGGGCATCATCAACCCGCCGATCGACGAGCTCCTCGAGGCCACGGACTCGAAGTACAGCCTCGTGATCTACGCGGCCAAGCGGGCCCGCCAGATCAACGCGTACTACTCGCAGCTCGGCGAGGGCCTCCTCGAGTACGTCGGTCCCCTCGTCGACACCCACGTCCACGAGAAGCCGCTCTCGATCGCCCTGCGCGAGATCAACGCGGGTCTGCTGACCTCCGAGGCCATCGAGGGTCCGGCGCAGTAACACCGGCGGTAGTATTTTCAGCCTGAAGCTGACTTTTCCACAGGCCCGGCAGTCCGACTGCCGGGCCTGTGGTGTGTGATGGGTCGTAGGCGATATCCGAGTCGGGGAGAGGTCGGGGAGAGACGGTGGACAAGCCCAAGGTCGTTCTGGGGGTCAGCGGCGGCATCGCCGCCTACAAGGCCTGTGAGCTGCTGCGCAGATTCACGGAGTCGGGGCACGAGGTCAGGGTCGTCCCCACCGCCTCCGCGCTGCACTTCGTCGGCGCCGCCACCTGGTCCGCCCTGTCCGGCAACCCGGTGTCGACCGAGGTGTGGGACGACGTCGACCAGGTCCCGCATGTACGCATCGGCCAGCACGCCGACCTGGTCGTCGTCGCCCCGGCCACCGCCGACATGCTCGCCAAGGCGGCCCACGGCCTCGCCGACGACCTCCTCACCAACACACTCCTCACGGCCCGCTGCCCGGTCGTCTTCGCGCCCGCCATGCACACCGAGATGTGGGAGCACCCGGCCACCCAGGAGAACGTGGCGACGCTGCGCCGCCGTGGCGCGGTCGTCATCGAGCCGGCCGTCGGCCGCCTCACCGGCGTCGACACCGGCAAGGGCCGGCTGCCCGACCCGGGAGAGATCTTCGAGGTCTGCCGCCGGGTAATCGCCCGCGGCGTGGCCGAGCCGGACCTCGCCGGACGGCACGTCGTGGTCAGCGCGGGCGGCACCCGGGAGCCCCTCGACCCGGTCCGCTTCCTCGGTAACCGCTCCTCCGGCAAGCAGGGCTACGCCCTCGCCCGCACCGCCGCCGCCCGGGGTGCCCGCGTCACGCTGGTCGCGGCGAACGCGTCGCTTCCGGACCCGGCCGGAGTGGACGTGGTGCCGGTGGGTACGGCCGTGGAGCTGCGCGAGGCGATGCTGCGCGCCGCGGCGGACGCCGACGTCGTCGTCATGGCCGCGGCGGTCGCGGACTTCCGCCCGGCCACGTACGCCGCCGGGAAGATCAAGAAGAAGGACGACCAGGAACCCGCGCCGATCACCCTGGTACGCAACCCGGACATCCTCGCGGAGATCTCCGCGGACCGGGCCCGCTCCGGACAGGTCGTCGTCGGCTTCGCCGCCGAGACCGACGACGTCCTGGCCAACGGCCGGGCCAAGCTCAAACGCAAGGGCTGCGACCTCCTCGTGGTCAACGAGGTGGGGGAGCGCAAGACCTTCGGCTCCGAGGAGACCGAGGCCGTGGTCCTCGGCGCCGACGGCAGCGAGACCCCGGTGGCACACGGCCCCAAGGAAGCCCTGGCCGAAACCGTGTGGGACCTCGTGGCCGAACGGCTCGGCTGAATGACTCATTCACTCCACCCGGCCCGCGAACCCCGCGCATTCGAGCGTGGCGGCCCTGGCCAAGGGCGCTCCGTTCCGGGCAGAATGCCCGTGCCGCAGGTCACAGCCCTTCCGAGAGGCGAGACGGGTGGGCCCGTGGCGGAGCGCGACCGATAAACTGTTCTCGGACGTCGCCGGGTGCAGCTCCCCGTGCCGTCCACCAATGATCAGCCAGCAGCCGCTGCAACCCCAGGGAGCGTTGTGTCCCGTCGCCTGTTCACCTCGGAGTCCGTGACCGAAGGTCACCCCGACAAGATCGCTGACCAGATCAGCGACACGATTCTCGACGCGCTACTGCGTGAGGACCCGGCCTCCCGGGTCGCCGTCGAAACCCTGATCACCACCGGTCTCGTGCACGTGGCCGGCGAGGTCACGACCAAGGCCTACGCGGACATCGCCACGCTGGTCCGCGGCAAGATCCTGGAGATCGGCTACGACTCCTCGAAGAAGGGCTTCGACGGCGCCTCCTGCGGTGTCTCGGTCTCGATCGGCGCCCAGTCCCCGGACATCGCGCAGGGCGTCGACACGGCGTACGAGAACCGGGTCGAGGGCGACGAGGACGAGCTGGACCGCCAGGGCGCCGGCGACCAGGGCCTGATGTTCGGCTACGCGTCCGACGAGACGCCGACCCTGATGCCGCTCCCGGTCTTCCTGGCGCACCGCCTGTCCAAGCGCCTGTCGGACGTCCGCAAGAACGGGACCATCCCGTACCTGCGCCCGGACGGCAAGACGCAGGTCACCATCGAGTACGACGGCGACAAGGCCGTCCGCCTCGACACGGTCGTCGTCTCCTCCCAGCACGCGAGCGACATCGACCTCGAGTCCCTGCTGGCGCCGGACATCAAGGAATTCGTCGTCGAGCCGGAGCTCAAGGCACTGCTCGAGGACGGCATCAAGCTCGACACGGAGAACTACCGCCTCCTGGTCAACCCGACCGGCCGCTTCGAGATCGGCGGCCCGATGGGCGACGCCGGTCTGACCGGCCGCAAGATCATCATCGACACGTACGGCGGCATGGCCCGCCACGGCGGCGGCGCCTTCTCGGGCAAGGACCCGTCCAAGGTCGACCGCTCCGCCGCCTACGCGATGCGCTGGGTCGCCAAGAACGTGGTGGCCGCGGGCCTCGCGGCCCGCTGCGAGGTCCAGGTCGCCTACGCCATCGGCAAGGCCGAGCCGGTCGGCCTCTTCGTGGAGACCTTCGGCACCGCCAAGATCGACACCGAGAAGATCGAGAAGGCGATCGACGACGTCTTCGACCTCCGTCCGGCCGCCATCATCCGCGACCTCGACCTGCTCCGCCCGATCTACGCCCAGACCGCGGCGTACGGCCACTTCGGCCGTGAGCTTCCCGAATTCACCTGGGAGCGCACGGACCGCGTGGACGCGCTGCGGCAGGCGGCGGGGCTGTAAGACGCCCGAGCGCCCGCACGACGGCAGGTCGCGAGGCCCGGTGCCCCCGGTGGGGGCGCCGGGCCTCGGCGCGTCCGCGGGCGGGTACGCGGCGCGGGAGCGCGCGAACCCGGACGCCGCCGGTTGTCAGTGGTCTTTGGTAGGAATGCAGGCGTGAGCAGCGAGAACGAACCGGCGGGTGGTGGCGCGCAGGACGCGCCGCCCGAGCAGCTCGCGCTCATCCGGGAGAGCGTGCGCCAGGCGAAGACGCCACGGGCCAAACCGCGGACCTGGCGCGGAGCCGCGCTCGCCGGCAAGCTGCCCGTCGCCCGGGTCCTGGTCGACAAGGGGGTACTCCACCTCGACCGGTACTTCGACTACGCCGTGCCCGAGGAACTCGACGCGGACGCCCAGCCCGGGGTGCGGGTGCGGGTGCGGTTCGGTGCCGGGCGGCACCGGGTGCGGGACGGGCGGCGCGAGGGCGGAGGGCTCGTCGACGGGTTCCTGATCGAGCGGCTCGCCGAGTCCGACTACTCGGGCCCCCTCGCAGCGCTGGCCCAGGTCGTCTCGCCCGAGCGGGTGCTGGACGAGGAGCTGCTCGGGCTCACGCGGGCGGTCGCCGACCGGTACGCGGGCAGCCTCGCCGATGTGCTGCAGCTCGCCGTACCGCCACGCAACGCGCGCGCCGAGAAGCGGACGTCACCCGAACCGCTGCCCCCGCCACCGGCACCCGAGCCGGGACCCTGGACGCGGTACGAGCACGGGGCCGCGTTCGTGGCGGCCCTCGCCTCGGGGGGTGCGCCGCGCGCGGTGTGGAACGCGCTGCCCGGCCCGCGGTGGAGCGAGGAGCTGGCACGGGCCGTCGCGGCGACCCTGGCCTCCGGCCGGGGCGCGCTCGTCGTGCTGCCGGACGGGCGGGCCGTCGCCCGCGCCGACGCCGAGCTGACCGCCCTGCTGGGCGAGGGACGGCACGCCGTGCTCACCGCCGACGCCGGGCCCGAGAAGCGGTACGCGCAGTGGCTCGCGGTGCGCCGGGGGGCCGTACGGGCCGTCATCGGGACCCGCGCCGCCATGTTCGCGCCGGTGCGGGACCTCGGGCTGGTGGCCCTCTGGGACGACGGCGACGACAGCCACAGCGAACCGCACGCCCCGCAGCCGCACGCGCGCGAAGTGCTGCTGCTGCGCGCCGCCCAGGACCGGTGCGCCTTCCTGCTGGGCGGCTGGAGCTGCACCGTGGAAGCCGCCCAGCTCGTGGAGACCGGCTGGGCCCGGCCGCTGGTCGCCGCGCGGGAGCAGGTGCGGGCCGCCGCCCCGCTGGTGCGGACCGTGGGGGACCAGGACCTGGCCCGGGACGAGGCCGCCCGCGCCGCACGGCTGCCGACCCTCGCCTGGCAGGCCGTCAGGGACGGGCTGCGGCACGGACCGGTGCTCGTGCAGGTGCCCCGGCGGGGCTACGTACCGCGGATGGCGTGTGCCGCGTGCCGGACCCCCGCGCGCTGCCGGCACTGCTCGGGGCCGCTGGAGGGGCAGGAGTCCGGGGCCGCGCTGCGGTGCGGCTGGTGCGGGCGCGAGGAGGGCGGGTGGCACTGCCCGGAGTGCGGGGCGTTCCGCTTGCGCGCCCAGGTCGTCGGAGCGCGCCGCACCGCCGAGGAACTGGGGCGGGCGTTCCCGGCGGTGCCGGTGCGCACCTCGGGGCGTGAGCACGTGCTGGACACCGTGCCGCAGGCGCCCGCGCTGGTCGTCAGCACCCCGGGTGCCGAACCGGTCGCCGAGGGCGGTTACGCGGCGGCCCTGCTGCTCGACGGCTGGGCGATGCTCGGGCGGCCCGACCTGCGCGCCGGTGAGGACGCGCTGCGGCGCTGGCTGGCCGCCGCCGCGCTGGTGCGCCCGCAGAGCGCCGGGGGCACCGTCGTCGCGGTCGCCGAGCCGACCCTGCGGCCGGTGCAGGCGCTGGTGCGGTGGGATCCCGTCGGCCACGCGGTGCGGGAGCTGGCCGAGCGGGCCGAACTGGGCTTTCCGCCGGTGTCGCGGATGGCGGCGGTGGCGGGGCCGGTGGAGGCGGTGGCCGACTTCCTCCGCGCCGTCGAGCTGCCCCGCGAGGCCGAGGTGCTGGGCCCGGTGCCGCTGCCGGTCACGGCCGAGGGGCGTCCGCGGCGGGTGGGTGCGCCGCCGCCCGGGGAGCACTGGGAGCGGGCTCTGATCCGGGTGCCTCCGGGGCGCGGGGCGGCGCTGGCCGGCGCGCTGAAGGCCGCTCAGGCGGCGCGGATGGCGCGGGGGAGCGACGCGGCGGTGTGGGTGCGGATCGATCCGCCCGACATCGGGTGAGGACGCGCACCGCACGCCGCACCGCACGTACACCGCCGGGGCCCGCACGCAGGAGCCCGGCACACAGGAGTCCGGCACACAGGAGCCCGCCCTCCTCCCGTGTGGACCGGGGGGACGGCGGGCTGGTGGGGGCCGCCGCGATCGGGCGTGGCGGCTCGGCCGTCGCGGCTCAGCCGTTGCGCGGGCCGGGGAAGGCCGTCGGCCGGACGTCGTCGCGCAGGGCCGGACTGCCCGCCGTCGGCTGGGTCGGCATGGAACGCGCGGCCGGGACCGTGGGCACGGTGGGGAGTCCGGAGCCCACGTGGCCGGAGCCCACGTTGACCGGGCGGGTGCCCGTCGGTTCCGGTGCCTGCTCGGGGGACTCGGTGGTGGGGGCGGTCTGGGTCGCGGCGCGGCGGGAGCCGTAGCGACGGTGCACCGCCTGCTTGGTGACGCCGAGCGCGGAGCCCACGGCGTCCCACGAGAAGCCGAGCGAACGGTCGAAGTCCACGGCTGCCGTGACCAGGGTCTCGACACTGTCCCGCAGTTCCTGGGCGAGACGGACCGTCGGGGCGGGGGCTCGTCCGTAGACGACGAAGCCCGTGGAGGGGCCGGAGCGGCGCGGGCGGTAGACGTTGCCCAGCTGGGCGGTGAGGGTGCGCAGTGCGTCCACCTGCCGGCGGACCCGCTCGATGTCCCGCACCAGCAAGTGCAGGCTGGCCCGAGCCTGGGCGTCGTGGGTTGCGTGGTCGGCCATGAACAAGCCTCTCGAACCGGCGTTGAAAGGAATCGGGCCGCGCGGGCGGCCCGGGGTCAACTCTTCCTTGACCAACGCGTGGGTGCTCCGCGGGTCACGGGGTGGGGGCGTGGCGGCATATGCGTGCGCCGTCCGGCGCCGTGTGCGCCTCGGCCCTCGGCCTCGGATTTCTCTCCCACCCGCGCACCGCCCGGTTCCCGCCGCCCGAGCGGTGGGCGGCCGCCGCCGTGGTGCCGCGACGTCGGCGGCCTTCCGCCGGGTGCGGGCTCGTAGACTGGTGCGTCGCCCGCATCCGCCCCCGCCCGAGAGGCCCGTCCCACCCATGAAGCTCGTCTTCGCCGGCACCCCCGAGGTCGCCGTCCCCGCCCTGGACGCCCTGATCGCCTCCGGACGCCACGAGGTGGCCGCCGTCGTCACGCGGCCCGACGCACCGGCCGGGCGCGGGCGCCGGCTGGTCGCCTCTCCCGTGGCCGAGCGTGCGGAGGAGGCCGGCATCGAGGTGCTCAAGCCCGCGAAGCCGCGCGACCCGGGGTTCCTGGAGCGGCTGCGCGAGATCGCGCCCGACTGCTGTCCCGTCGTCGCCTACGGGGCCCTGCTGCCCCGCGTCGCCCTCGACGTGCCCGCCCGCGGCTGGGTCAACCTGCACTTCTCGCTGCTGCCCGCCTGGCGCGGCGCCGCTCCCGTGCAGCACGCGCTCATGGCGGGGGACGAGATCACCGGGGCGTCCACCTTCCTGATCGAGGAGGGCCTCGACTCCGGCCCCGTCTACGGGACGGTGACCGAGACCATCCGGCCCACCGACACCAGCGGCGACCTGCTGACCCGGCTCGCCTTCGCCGGCTCCGGGCTGCTCGCCGCCACCATGGACGGCATCGAGGACGGCAGCCTGAAGGCGGTACCGCAGCCGGCCGACGGCGTCACCCTCGCCCCGAAGATCACCGTCGAGGACGCCCGGGTCGACTGGGCCGCCCCGGCGCTGCGCGTCGACCGGGTGGTGCGCGGCTGCACCCCGGCCCCGGGCGCCTGGACCACCTTCCGGGACGAGCGGCTCAAGCTCGTGCAGGCGGTCCCCGTGCCCGACCGGACGGACCTCGCGCCCGGGCAGCTCGCCGCCGGCAAGAACAACGTGTACGTCGGCACCGGCTCGCACGCCGTCGAGCTGCTGTGGGTGCAGGCCCAGGGCAAGAAGCCGATGCGGGCCGCGGACTGGGCGCGCGGCGTGCGGATCGCCGAGGGCGACCGGCTCGGCGGCTGACCTCCGCCTCCGTGTCACCGTTCGCCGGCCCGACGTACGCTGGTGAGCGCACTTCATCCCACACCCGGAGCACCTTTTTCGTGAGCGAGCAGCCCCGCCGTCCCCGCAAGCCCGGCAAGCCCGGCAAGCCGTACCGCAGGCCCCAGAAGGACCCCGTCCGCATCCTCGCCTTCGAGGCGCTCAGGGCCGTGGACGAGCGGGACGCCTACGCCAACCTCGTCCTGCCCCCGTTGCTCCGCAAGGCGCGGGAGAAGGAGGGGCCCGAGCAGTTCGACGCCCGGGACGCGGCCCTCGCGACCGAGCTGGTGTACGGGACACTGCGCCGGCAGGGGACGTACGACGCGATCATCGCCGACTGCGTCGACCGGCCGCTGCGGGAGGTCGATCCGCCGGTGCTGGACGTGCTCAGCCTCGGCGTCCACCAGCTGCTCGGGACGCGGATTCCCACCCACGCGGCCGTGTCCGCCTCCGTGGAGCTCGCGCGAGTCGTGCTCGGGGACGGGCGGGCCAAGTTCGTCAACGCCGTGCTGCGCAAGGTCGCACGCGACGATCTCGACGGGTGGCTGGAGCGAGTCGCCCCGCCCTACGACGAGGACCCGGAGGACCACCTCGCCGTGGTGCACTCGCACCCGCGCTGGGTCGTCTCCGCGCTGTGGGACTCGCTCGGCGGCGGCCGGGCCGGCATCGAGGAACTGCTCGCCGCGGACAACGAGCGGCCCGAGGTCACCCTGGTCGCCCGCCCCGGCCGGGCCACGGCGGACGAGCTGCTGGGCGAGGAGGCCGCCGTGCCGGGGCGCTGGTCGCCGTACGCCGTGCGACTGAGCGAGGGCGGCGAGCCCGGGGCCGTCGAGGCCGTACGGGAGAACCGGGCCGGCGTGCAGGACGAGGGCAGTCAGCTCGTCGCCCTCGCGCTGGCGAACGCGCCCCTGGACGGACCGGACCGGCGCTGGCTGGACGGGTGTGCCGGGCCGGGCGGCAAGGCCGCGCTGCTCGGGGCCCTGGCCGCCGAGCGCGGTGCTTTCCTGCTCGCCTCCGAGAAACAACCGCACCGGGCGGGTCTGGTGGCGAAGGCGCTGGACGGGAATCCGGGGCCGTACCAGGTGATCGCGGCCGACGGCACTCGCCCGGCGTGGCGGCCCGGCGGCTTCGACCGCGTCCTGGTGGACGTGCCGTGCACCGGGCTCGGCGCCCTGCGCCGTCGCCCCGAGGCGCGCTGGCGGCGCCGCCCCGAGGACCTGGACGGCTTCGCCCCGCTCCAGCGCGGGCTGCTGCGCGGCGCCCTGGAGGCGGTACGGACCGGGGGCGTCGTCGGCTACGCGACCTGCTCGCCCCACCTCGCCGAGACCCGCGCCGTCGTCTCGGACGTCCTCAAGCAGTTCCCCGACACGGAACTCCTCGACGCACGCCCCCTGCTCCCCGGCGTACCGCACCTCGGCGACGGACCGGACATCCAGCTCTGGCCCCACCTGCACGGCACCGACGCGATGTACCTCGCCCTGATCCGCCGCACCGCGTAGAGCGCTCCGAAGGCGCGCGGCGCCGTGCCGCGTTGCGCCGTGCCGCGTTGCGCCGTGCCGCGTCGCACCGGTGCCGCGTCGCACCGGTGCCGCGTCGCACCGGTGCCGCGCCGGTGCGAGCAACCGGCCACGGCCCGCGGCCGAGGGCCGGCCCCGCGACCCGGGACCGATGCCCCCCATCCCCCGAGGGCATGGCAGTCTGGGGGCATGGCCGCGCAGATCAACCCCAGCATCCTGTCCGCCGACTTCGCCCGCCTCGCGGACGAGGCCAAGGCGGTCGAGGGAGCCGACTGGCTCCACGTCGACGTCATGGACAACCATTTCGTCCCGAACCTCACGCTCGGCGTGCCGGTCGTGGAGTCCCTGGCCAGGGCGACGGACACCCCGCTGGACTGCCACCTGATGATCGAGGCCCCGGACCGGTGGGCGCCGCGGTACGTCGAGGCGGGGGCCGGTTCCGTCACCTTCCACGCGGAGGCGGCCGCCGCGCCGGTGCGGCTGGCCCGGGAGATCCGCGCCAAGGGCGCCCGCGCGTCCATGGCGTTGCGGCCCGCGACGCCGATCGAACCGTACGAGGATCTGCTGCCCGAACTCGACATGCTGCTGATCATGACGGTTGAACCGGGCTTCGGCGGGCAGGCGTTCCTCGACATCATGCTCCCGAAGATCCGGCGCACCCGTGAGTTGATCAAGAAGCACGGTCTGGAGCTGTGGCTCCAGGTCGACGGCGGGGTGTCGGCATCGACGATCGAGCGGTGCGCCGACGCCGGCGCCGACGTCTTCGTCGCGGGTTCCGCCGTGTACGGGGCGTCCGACCCGGCCGAGGCGGTACGTGCATTGCGCACGCAGGCCGAGGCGGCGACCGCCAAGGCGTCCTGGGCGTGCGACCACTGAGGAACAGAACGTGAACGGCTCCCATCAGGGCTGATCAAGTGCGCCGAATCTGCAAGGATGAACGGCGTATCCAGAGTGTGAACAGCAGTGAGGAGATCGCCGTGTCGGGTATGTCGGCGGGCCGTTCAGCCATGCGGATGGGACCCGCTGAGCTGGTCCAGGCGGCGGCCATGGCCCGCCGCTTCTACCTCGAGGGCAAGTCCAAGATCCAGATCGCGGAGGAGTTCGGCGTCAGCCGCTTCAAGGTGGCCAGGGTCCTCGAGACCGCCCTCGAGCGAGACCTTGTACGAATCGAGATCCGGGTGCCGGCCGAGCTGGACGCCGAGCGCTCGGACGCCCTGCGGGCCCGCTACGGCCTCAGGCACGCCGTCGTGGTGGAGTCCCCGGCCGACGCCGAGGAGACGCCCGACCCGGAGAATTTGGGCGAGGTGGCCGCCGACCTGCTCGGCGAGCTGGTCAACGAGGGCGATGTGCTGGGCCTCGCCTGGGGCCGGTCCACCATCCACATGGCGGCGGCGCTCGACAAGCTGCCGCCGTGCACGGTGGTGCAGCTGACGGGCGTGTACGACGCCGGGACCGCCGAGCGCGGCTCGGTGGAGGCCGTCCGCCGCGCCGCCCAGGTGTCGGGCGGCGACGCGCATCCCATCTACGCGCCGATGCTGCTGCCGGACGCGGCCACCGCACAGGCGCTGCGCCACCAGACCGGGATCGCCCGGGCCTTCGAGTACTTCGACAAGGTCACGGTCGCCTGCGTCTCCATCGGCTCCTGGGAGCCGGGTATCTCGACGGTGCACGACATGCTCAGCGACGAGGAGCGCGCGCACTACGCCTCGCTCGGTGTCGCCGCCGAGATGTCCGCGCACCTCTTCGACGCCGAGGGGCGCCGGGTCGGGCGGGACCTGGGGGAGCGGTGCATCACGGTCAAGGCAGACCAGCTCCGTCGTATCCCCGAGGTCGTGGCGATCGCGGGCGGGCAGCGCAAGGCGGGGGCCATTGACGCGGTGCTGCGCTCCGGTCTTGTCACCAGCCTGGTGACGGACACGTCGGCCGCGGACTACCTGATGACCTTGGGCTCGGCGCCCAAGTCGACGCTCAACCGGACCGATCCCGACGGAGCCTGACGGCGTTTCAGGTCATCATGTGATAGGTCGGACGGCCGGGCCACCGGGCGTTCACGAGAGGGGAAGGGCGCGAGATGATCGAGGACTCCGCGGGGCGGCTCGTGGTCACGCTGGACCTCGACGGGGTCGCGGACAAGGCGGGCCTGATGGACCGCTGCGCCCGTGACCTGGCGCTGCCCGACTGGTTCGGCCGGAACTGGGACGCGCTCGCCGACTCCCTCGCCGACCCCTCCGTCTGGCCCGCGGAGGCGGGGGAGCGAGGGCTGGTCCTGGTCGTGCGGGGGTGGCGGGAGTACGCCGAGACGCGGCCGGACGAATGGGCCGTCGCCGAGGAGGTCTTCGCCGAGGCGACGGACCGCGGCCCGGGGCTCTTCGTGACCCTCGGTCCCGGCGAGTGACCCTCGGTACTGGAGGATCCTCCAAGGAGGTCGCTGACCAGCCTGGACGATCTGCCCGGGGGTTGTCGGCCATCAGCCGTGGGAGAATGAAGTACGTGCTCTTTCCCCCTGGCTGACCTGTCCGGGGGCCACCTCTGATCGACTGGGATGTGCAGCACGTGCGTTTCCTGAATGACATCCAGCCCTCGTACGACCTGACGTACGACGACGTGTTCATGGTGCCGAGCCGCTCCGCCGTGGGCTCCCGGCAGGGCGTGGACCTCGGCTCCCCGGACGGCACGGGCACCACCATCCCGCTCGTCGTCGCCAACATGACCGCCATCGCGGGCCGCCGCATGGCCGAGACGGTGGCCCGGCGCGGCGGCCTGGTGGTCATCCCGCAGGACATCCCGATCGAGGTCGTCACCGACGTCGTCTCCTGGGTGAAGAGCCGCCACCTCGTCCTGGACACCCCGATCGTGCTGGCGCCGCACCAGACCGTCGCCGACGCGCTGTCCCTGCTGCCCAAGCGCGCGCACAACGCCGGTGTCGTCGTCGACGACGGCGGCAAGCCCGTCGGCGTGGTCACCGACACCGACCTGACCGGCGTGGACCGCTTCACCCAGCTCGAAGAGGTCATGTCCAAGGACCTGATCCTCATCGACGCGGACATGGACCCGCGCGAGGCCTTCAACACCCTCGACGCCGCCAACCGCCGCTACGCGCCCGCCGTGGACAAGGACGGCCGCCTCGCCGGCATCCTGACCCGCAAGGGCGCCCTGCGGGCCACCCTCTACACTCCGGCGACCGACGCGCGGGGCCGCCTGCGCGTCGCCGCCGCCGTCGGCATCAACGGCGACGTGGCGGGCAAGGCCAAGCAACTGCTGGACGCGGGTGTGGACACCCTCGTCATCGACACGGCGCACGGTCACCAGGAGTCGATGATCGGCGCCGTCAAGGTGGTGCGCGACCTCGACCCGCAGGTCCCGATCGTCGCGGGCAACATCGTCTCCGCCGAGGGCGTGCGCGACCTGATCGAGGCGGGCGCCGACATCGTCAAGGTCGGCGTCGGACCCGGCGCCATGTGCACCACCCGCATGATGACGGGCGTCGGCCGGCCGCAGTTCTCCGCGGTCCTGGAGTGCGCCGCCGAGGCCCGGAAGTACGGCAAGCACGTGTGGGCCGACGGTGGCATCCGGCACCCGCGCGACGTGGCGATGGCCCTCGCGGCCGGTGCGTCCAACGTGATGGTCGGCTCCTGGTTCGCGGGTACGTACGAGTCCCCGGGCGACCTCCAGCACGATGCCAACGGCCGCCCCTACAAGGAGTCGTTCGGCATGGCCTCCGCCCGCGCGGTGCGCAACCGCACCTCGGAGGAGTCGGCGTACGACCGGGCCCGCAAGGGGCTGTTCGAGGAGGGCATCTCCACCTCCCGGATGTTCCTCGACCCGGCCCGGCCCGGCGTCGAGGACCTGATCGACTCGATCATCGCCGGTGTCCGCTCCTCCTGCACCTACGCCGGTGCCGCCTCCCTGGAGGAGTTCGCCGAGAAGGCCGTCGTCGGCATCCAGAGCGCCGCCGGCTACGCCGAGGGCAAGCCGCTGCACGCCAGTTGGAGCTGACCACGCCCGGGTCCGGGCGCCCGAGTCCCGACGCCGTCGGGGTGGCCTGACGCCGAGCCACCCCGACGCGGCGCCGGACGCAGGACGACGGCGCCGGACGCATGCCGGTGCCGGTGCCCGGCGCGGCCCCGGCCCGCGGCCAGTAGGCGCCGGCTTCCCGGGCCGCGCGGAGGTGAACCGGCGTCCGTGGGCGGCCTTGCGGGCGATCCCTCGCTCAGTGCACGCGGTTCGAGGAGCTGGATGCGGCCGAGGGCCTCGCCGCCGCCGCCGTCCCGGCCGGGGACAGGGGCGGGTGGGACGCTCGTCGGGAGCAGGCCGCCCGGGAGGCGCACCCGCTCTGGACCGACGCCCGAAAGGCCGCACGTGACCGGCCCGCAGAGATCGGTTCCGACGCGGCGGACGCGCTGGGGCGCGGGCGCTCGCGGGCGCACCGGACGGGCGCTGACCAGGGCCGATTCCCCACCCCTCGACCCTCGTACGCAACGCTCCAAAGCCTCCGCGCAACGAACACGCGCCTTGCCCCGGCGAACGCAACGATCGTGCGGAGATGCGCAAGGTTGCTTCATTACCGAGGGCCCGCACCGCTCGTAGTGTTCTGCGCTGTACGTGGCGTGGCGGGGACCCCGCTCGGTGGGTTCCCGCTCTTTCGCGTGGGTGCCCGCCATGTCCCCGCCGCTCCAGAGGCCCGCCGCAAGCCCGTCCGCTCACACCCGGCGGGCGCGACCGGCAGCGACAAAGGAGTCAACGCGTGCTCGACCAAGGCGCACCCCCGCATCACGACGCATCGGCCGCCCCCTCGTCCCCGGGCCTGGCCGCGCGCCTCATGCGCCGCAAGCCCGTGGAACGCCTGGTCGCCGAGGGCGGCCAGGGCGAGGGCGGCACCCTCCGCCGCTCCCTCGGCCTGTGGCAGCTCACGATGATCAGCATCGGCGCCACCCTCGGCACCGGCATCTTCGTCGTCCTCGGCGAAGCCGTCCCCAAGGCCGGCCCGGCCGTCACGCTCTCCTTCGTCATCGCCGGCCTCACGGCACTCTTCTCGGCCCTGTCCTACGCCGAACTGGCCGGCACCATCCCGGTCGCCGGCTCCTCGTACTCGTACGCCTACGCCACCATGGGCGAACTGGTCGCCTGGATCTGCGGCTGGTGCCTGGTCCTGGAGTACGGCGTGTCCGTCGCCGCCGTCGCCGTCGGCTGGGGCGAGTACCTCAACGAACTCCTCGACGGCACCATCGGCGTCACCATCCCGGCCGCGCTGTCGGCCCCGCCCGGCGACGGCGGCGTCTTCAACCTGCCCGCGCTGATCGTCGTGCTCCTCGCCATGACCTTCCTGCTGGGCGGTGCCCGCGAGTCCGCCCGCGCCAACACGATCATGGTCGTCGTCAAGATCGCCGCGCTGGTGCTGTTCTGCGCGATCGGCGTGCAGGGCTTCCGCTCCGGCAACTACGAGGACTTCATGCCGCTCGGCATGGCCGGCGTCAGCGCGGCCGGCGCGACGCTCTTCTTCTCGTACATCGGCTTCGACGCCGCGTCCACCGCCGGCGAGGAGGCCAAGAACGCCCAGCGCGACCTGCCCCGCGCGATCATGCTGTCCCTCGTCATCGTGACGGTGCTGTACGTCCTCGTCGCGGCCGTCGCCGTCGGCGCCAGGCCCTGGCGGACCTTCACCGACTCCGAGGCCTCCCTCGCCCAGATCATGACCGACGTCACCGGCCAGAGCTTCTGGGGCACCCTGCTGGCCTTCTGCGCGGTCATCGCCATCGCCAGCGTCGTCCTGACCGTGCTCTACGGCCAGACCCGCGTCCTGTTCGCCATGTCCCGCGACGGGCTCGTGCCCAAGGTGTTCTCCCGGGTCCATCCGAAGACCGGCGCGCCCCGCGCCAACACGCTGATCGTCTCCCTGTTCTGCGGCGTCCTGGCCGCCGCCATCCCGCTCGGACAACTCGCCGACGCCACCAGCATCGGCACCCTCTTCGCCTTCGCCCTCGTCAACGTGGCCGTCGTGGTGCTGCGCCGGTCCCGCCCGGACATGCACCGCACCTTCCGGGTGCCGCTGGCACCGGTCCTGCCGGCCCTGGGCTTCGCCTTCTGCGTCTGGATGATGGGCAGCCTGTCCACCGTCACCTGGGTGGTCTTCGGTGTCTGGATGGCGGTCGGGCTCGTGTTCTACTTCGTGTACGGCCATCGCCGCTCCCGGCTCGCCACGCCGGAGACCTCAGAAGCCCAGCAGCTCCAGTAGCTCCAGAAGCGAAGTGAACGACCCGCAGTGCTGAACGATCTCGACGAACGCATCGTGCACGCCCTCGCCGAGGACGCCCGCCGCTCCTACGCGGACATCGGGCAGTCGGTCGGCCTGTCCGCGCCCGCCGTGAAGCGGCGCGTGGACCGGCTGCGCGCCACCGGAGCCATCACCGGGTTCACCGTACGGGTCGACCCCGCCGCGCTCGGCTGGGAGACCGAGGGGTTCGTCGAGATCTTCTGCCGCCGCAACACCTCGCCGGAGACCATCCAGCGGGGCCTGGAGCGCTACCAGGAGGTGGTGGCCGCGTCCACCGTCACCGGCGACGCGGACGCGGTCGCCCAGGTCTTCGCCTCCGACATGCGCCACTTCGAACGGGTCCTGGAGCGGATCGCCGGCGAGCCGTTCGTGGAGCGCACCAAGTCCGTGCTGGTGCTCTCGCCGCTGCTGCGCCGCTTCTCGTCGGGATCGCCCACGTGAGTCGGGGCCGCCGGCGGTAATCGGTGGGCAGCGGGCCCGGTGCCGTCTAGCATCGGTGCCATGACCTGGCGACATTGATCCACCAGCAGCGCCTTGCCCCGAGGGCCGCCTCGGACGCCGTACCTCCGGTGTCCGATCCGCCCCCTCGGGAAGGCCTCATGACTCTCTCACCCGAGCGTGCTCCCGCCACCGCCGGTACCCGGCGGCTGACGCGCACGCTGTACGCCTCGGCGTTCTGCGACGACCTCGTCCTGCTGTACCCGGTGTACGCGCTGCTGTTCAGCGACACCGGTCTGTCCGTCTGGCAGATGTCCTCGCTGTTCGCCCTGTGGTCGCTGACCGGCGTGGTCCTGGAGGTGCCCTCCGGCGCCTGGGCCGACGCCGTCTCCCGGCGGCTGCTGCTGGTGCTCGGCCCGCTGCTCACCGCCGCCGGCTTCGCCCTGTGGGTGCTCGTGCCCTCCTACGGCGCCTTCGCGCTCGGCTTCGTGCTGTGGGGCGCAGGCGGCGCGCTCGGCTCGGGGGCGCTGGAGGCGCTGGTCTACGAAGAACTGGACCGGGCGGGCGCCGCCGACCGGTACGCCCGCGTCATGGGCCGGGCGCGGGCGGTCGGCATCGCAGCGACGATGACCGCGATGGGCCTGGCCGGACCGGTGTTCGCCCGGGGCGGCTACGAGGCGGTGGGCGCGGCGAGCGTGCTGGTCTGCCTGGCAGGCGCGGCCGTGGCGGCCCGGTTCCCCGAGCACCGCGAACCGTCCGCCGACGGCGACCGGTGGTCCGCGACCCTGCGCGCCGGACTCGTCGCGGCCCGCACCGACCGGTCCGTGCGCGGCGCGCTGCTCCTCGTACCGGCCGTGACCGCGGTGTGGGGCGCCCTCGACGAGTACTCGCCGCTGCTGGTGCGCGACACCGGCGTGGCGCGGGAGACCGTCCCCTGGCTGCTGCTGGTGATCTGGGCCGGTGCCACGGCCGGGAGCCTGCTGGCCGGCGCCGCCGCACGCCTGACCACGACCGGGTTCGCCGCCCTGCTCACCGGCTCGGCGCTCGCCCTGGCGGTGGGCGCCGCGGCGGGCACCCCGGGCGCCCTGGTCCTGGTGGCGCTGGCCTTCGGCGGCTTCCAGCTGGCGACCGTGCTGGCCGACGCCCGCCTCCAGGAGCGCATCGACGACACCGGTCGGGCCACCCTGACCTCGGTCGCCGGCCTGGGCACCGAGCTGGGCACCCTCGCCACCTACGGCGCGTACGCGGCGGCCGCCACGGTGACGGGGCACGGCACCGCGTTCGCCCTGTCCGCGGTGCCGTATCTGCTGACGGCGCTGCTGCTGGCCACCGCCGCCCGCGCTACAGGCGCGGCTGCCAGGGCACGACCTCGAAGTCCCCGGTTCCCTTCCTGACCTTCTCGAAGGGCGCCGAGGACACGCACTTGGGCAGCTCCCCGCCGTCCGCGGGGCTGCCCGTCGCGGCCCAGCTGTAGCCTAGGCGGTCGTGGCGGCCGCGGTCGTGGACCGTGACGCCGACCCGCTCGCCCTCGGCTCCGGGCAGGTCGGAGTCGGTGACGACACCGGAGACGACGGCCACGTCACCGCCGGTCAGCAGGCAGTCGACGGCGACCTCCGCCCGGGCGCCCTCGCCGTTCACGTAGTGGCTGAACTCGAACGTACCCGTGGCCTTGAGCGGGTCGTCGTTGTGCTCGGCCGCCAGATGGGCGTCGAAGGTGAACGTGATGTCGTCACCCGCCGACCGGTACAGCTTGGCGGAGCCGGTGAGCGCGGCGGCCTCCCTCGGAGGTCGCTCCTCGTGGGGACCGGAGGCGACCGCGGCGCCCGTCGTCACGGCGGTGAGGAGCAGTGCGGCGCAGAGTGCGGCGGTCATCGTACGGCGTTTCATGGAGGTCCTCTCCGCAGGCGGAAACTGGCGAACTGAACGCCCACCACTCTTCCGGCGCCGTACTCCCGCCACATCGCGCTCAAGGCGGGACCCTCCTCCGCCGCGCGGCGGGGGGAAGGGGCCGCGGTGTGCCTCCTGGGGAGGACCCGGACATGCGGACGGAATCTGAGCCCGCAGCGCTCCGTCCGGCACCAGCGAGACGCCGCGCGGGTGGCCGGGGTGCCGAGTCGTGGGTGGCTGGCGGTGGCCGGGGTGCCGAGTCGTGGGTGGCTGGCGGTGGCCGGGGTGCCGAGTCGTGGGTGGCGGACGGTGGCCGGGGTGCCGAGTCGTGGGTGGCGGACGGTGGCCGGGGTGCCGAGTCGTGGGCGGCTGGCGGTGGCCGGGGTGCTGAGTCGTGGGTGGCGGACGGTGACCGGAGCGCCGACTCCTGCGTGGCCGGCGGTGGCCGAGGTGTCGGGCGTGCGCGGCCGAGGGCGGTCCGGCCGCGTGGGGTGCACAACGAATCGCCGTGGGGTGCCCCGCGAACGCAACGATCCGCTCACCGGCGCGCAACAGGTCCTTCTTGTCCGGCCCTGTCCGCCGACCGTACCGTCTATCTGGCCCCCCGACCCCCGCCCCCCTGGTGAGGAACACGCATGCGCACCGCCCTGCTCCAGAGCTCCGGCCGGCCCGGCTCCACCGCCGAGAACCTCAAGGTCCTCGACGAGGCCGCGGGCCGGGCCGCCGCCGCGGGAGCCGGGCTGCTGGTCACCGCCGAACTGTTCCTGACCGGGTACGCGATCGGCGACGACGTCGCGGTCCTCGCCGAGCCCGCCGACGGCGACTGCGCCGACGCCGTCGCGGAGATCGCCGGGCGCCACGGACTCGCCGTCGCCTACGGGTACCCCGAGCGGGCCGGCGAGAGCGTCTTCAACTCCGTCCAGCTGATCTCCGCCGACGGCACCCGCCTCGCCGACTACCGCAAGACCCACCTCTTCGGCTGCTTCGAGCGCGACCACTTCACGCCGGGCGAGCAGCCGGTCGTCCAGGCCCGGCTCGACGGGGTGACCGTCGGCCTGATGATCTGCTACGACGTGGAGTTCCCGGAGAACGTCCGCGCCCACGCCCTGGCCGGCACCGACCTCCTGCTGGTCCCGACCGCGCAGATGCACCCGTTCCAGTTCGTCGCCGAGTCCGTCGTGCCGGTCCGGGCCTTCGAGAACCAGATGTACGTGGCGTACGTCAACCGCGTCGGCCGGGAGGGCGAGTTCGAGTTCGTCGGGCTCTCCACCCTCGCCGGGCCCGACGGCACCGCCCGCGCCCGCGCCGGGCGTGCCGAGGAACTGGTCCTCGCCGATGTCGACCCGGCCTTCCTCGCCGCCTCCCGTGCGGCGAACCCGTACCTGAAGGACCGCCGCCCCGGCCTCTACGGGTCCCTCACCTGAGCCCCGAGCCCCGCCCCCGTTCCACCTCGCAAGGAGTCCGTACCCCATGACGTCCACCGTGCCCAACGCGATCGAGCACGCAGACGAGCAGCAGCCGCCGATCACCATGTTCGGGCCGGACTTCCCGTACGCGTACGACGACTTCCTCGCCCACCCGGCGGGTCTCGGTCAGATACCCGCGACCGAGCACGGCACCGAGGTCGCGGTCATCGGCGGCGGCCTGTCCGGCATCGTGGCCGCCTACGAGCTGATGAAGATGGGCCTCAAGCCCGTCGTGTACGAGGCCGACCGGATCGGCGGGCGGCTGCGGACCGTGGGCTTCGACGGGTGCGACCCGTCGCTGACCGCCGAGATGGGCGCGATGCGCTTCCCGCCGTCCTCCACCGCGCTCCAGCACTACATCGACCTGGTCGGCCTGAAGACCAGTCCCTTCCCCAACCCCCTCGCCGAGGCGACGCCCTCGACCGTCGTCGATCTCAAGGGCGAGTCGCACTACGCCGAGAAGCTCGACGACCTGCCCCAGGTCTACCGTGACGTGGCCGACGCCTGGGCGAAGTGCCTGGAGGAGGGTGCCGACTTCTCCGACATGAACCGCGCCCTGCGCGAGCGCGACGTCCCGCGCATCCGCGAGATCTGGGCGAAGCTGGTCGAGAAGCTCGACAACCAGACCTTCTACGGCTTCCTCTGCGACTCCGAGGCGTTCAAATCCTTCCGGCACCGGGAGATCTTCGGCCAGGTCGGCTTCGGCACGGGCGGCTGGGACACCGACTTCCCCAACTCCATCCTGGAGATCCTCCGCGTCGTCTACACCGAGGCCGACGACCACCACCGCGGCATCGTCGGCGGCTCCCAGCAGCTGCCGCTCAGGCTCTGGGAGCGCGAGCCGGAGAAGATCGTCCACTGGGACCACGGCACGTCGCTGGCCAAGCTGCACGCCGGCGGCGCGCCCCGCCCGGCCGTGACCCGGCTGAACCGCACCGCCGGCAACCGCATCACCGTGACCGACGCCGACGGGGACATCCGCACGTACCAGGCGGCGATCTTCACCGCCCAGTCCTGGATGCTGCTCTCGAAGATCGCCTGCGACGACTCGCTCTTCCCGATCGACCACTGGACCGCGATCGAGCGGACCCACTACATGGAGAGCTCCAAGCTCTTCGTGCCGGTCGACCGGCCCTTCTGGCTGGACAAGGACGAGGACACCGGGCGGGACGTCATGTCGATGACGCTCACCGACCGGATGACGCGCGGTACCTACCTCCTGGACGACGGACCGGACAAGCCCGCCGTCATCTGCCTCTCCTACACCTGGTGCGACGACAGTCTGAAGTGGCTGCCGCTGTCCGCGAACGAGCGGATGGAGGTCATGCTGAAGTCGCTCGGCGAGATCTATCCGAAGGTCGACATCAGGAAGCACATCATCGGCAACCCGGTGACGGTCTCCTGGGAGAACGAGCCCTACTTCATGGGCGCGTTCAAGGCCAACCTGCCCGGTCACTACCGCTACCAGCGGCGCCTGTTCACGCACTTCATGCAGGAGGAGCTGCCCGAGGACAAGCGGGGCATCTTCCTCGCCGGCGACGACGTCTCCTGGACGGCCGGCTGGGCGGAGGGCGCCGTCCAGACCGCGCTGAACGCGGTCTGGGGCGTCATGCACCACTTCGGCGGGGAGACCGACGCGACCAACCCGGGCCCGGGGGACGTCTACGACGAGATCGCGCCGGTCGAGCTGCCCGAGGACTAGCCGGCTAGGGGGTGTCGTTTGGATCTTGCCGGGGTCGCGGGGCCTGGCACGCACATCTGCGGCGTTGTCGTCGGTTGCCAACGCTCCGCGTCGTCGCCCTCCTCCGCCTTGCAGCTGCACGCACCAGACCCCGCTCGGGTCGGCCACAAGGCACCGTCTCCTGGAGCCGGCCTGATCCAAACGACACCCCCTAGATCCCGTTCGCCCGCGCCTTCTCGTACACCTCGGCGGCGATGTCCTTCAGCTCCTCGGCGTCCCGGGCCGTGCTCTGGAAGTCGAGGAGGATCTCGTCCAGGCCGATCTCGGCGTGTGCGGCGAGGTCCTCGACGATCTGGCCGGCGTCGCCGTGGAAGGGGCTTCGGCCGGAGGTCTCCAGGGGCGCCGTCCGGTGGCGGACGTTGGCCCGCAGCACCGTCCGGATCGGCTCCGTACGACCGCGCTCGGCGGCCAGGTCCCGCAGTACCCGCCACTGCTCGGCCACGGCCTCGGCGCCGATGGCGTTGGGCAGCCAGCCGTCGGCGTGGTCGACCAGCCGGCGCCGGGCCCGGCCGCTGCCCGCCGCCAGCAGGACCGGGATCGGCCGGGCGGGCTTGGGGCCGACGACGGCGGACGCGATCTTGGTGACCTCGCCGTCGTACACCACCGGGTCCGGGCCCCAGACCGCGCGGCACACCTCGATCAGCTCGTCCAGGGCCCGGCCGCGCTCGGCGAACGGCCGCACGGACGCCGCCGCGTACTCGTCGTGCGACCAGCCGGTCCCGAAGCCCGCGACCACCCGGCCGCCGCTGGCCGCGTCCAGCGAGGCCAGTGCCTTGGCCAGTTGGAACGGGACGTGCAGCGGCGCGACCAGGACACTGGAGCCCAGCTCCGCCCGTTCGGTGGCCGCGGCGGCGAGGGCCAGGGTGATCAGCGGCTCCGCCACGCCGCGGTACTCGTCCGGCCAGGGCAGGCCCTCGATGCCGTACAGCCCCTGCGTGGCGGGCTCGGGGAACAGGGCCCGTTCGAAGACCCAGAGGCTGTCGTAGCCCATCCGTTCCGCCGCGCGGGCCACGTCGGGGACGTCCTTGCCGAGGTCGTACTGCCGCATCTGGGGGAGGCCGAGACCGAGCCGGGTCGTCATACCTGGGTGCTCCTTCGCAGTCGGGACGCGATGTTGCCCAAGGCCTCAACGTACAGCGGTCGCCGGGCGGTTACCGGAGCGCTCACCGCGAATTCCGGCCGTGTCAGTCCGGCAGCGGGGTGAGCAGCATGCGGCCCGCGAAGCCCACCGCCGCGTCCAGCCGCTCGGTGAACTCCCCGGCGACGTCGGGCAGCCGGCGCAGCGCCCACAGCGCGCGGGCCGCCGTCCAGGTGGCGTCGCGGGCGCGCTCCAGGCTCCAGGCGCCGAGCAGGTGGGTCAGCGGGTCCGCGATTTGCAGGAGATCGGGGCCGGGCATCAGCTCGTCGCGGATGCGCTCCTCCAGCGACACGAGGAGGTCGCCCACCCGGTCGAACTCGTCCTCCAGCTCGACGGGGTCGCAGCCGAGCGTACGACAGGTGTCCACCACGGCCAGCGCCAGATCGTGACCGATGTGCGCGTTGATGCCCGCCAGCGCGAACTGCAGCGGCCGTACGCCGGGATGGCGGCGGAACTGGAACAGGGGCCGCCAGCACGCGGGCGGCCGGTGCCCGTCCTCCAGGGCGTCCACGGCGGCCAGGTAACGCTCCGCGAACCGTACGTCCAGCGCGATCGCGGCCCGGGCGTCCGTGAAGCGACCGGTGTCGATGTGCCGGTCGACCGCCTCGGTGACGGTCAGGTAGACGCGGTTGAAGACGGCCACCCCGTCCCGGGCGGGCAGCGTCGTGTCGAGGGCGCGCATCCGGGAGAGGACCGTGTCCACCGTCCGGACGGCCGCCGGGACTTGTTCGCAGTGCGCCATGGCGGCAGGGTCGCAGCTTTAGGCTGGCGGGAGTGCCGGCGGGCCCGGCGCTTCCCCAGAACGGGGGAACGCGCCCGCCGTGCGGGGGAGGGGGAACCACACGTGTCAGGCCTTCGTGCCCGGCGCCTGGCCACGCGCAGGGCCGAGCGCAGACGTGCCGCCCGCCGCGGCGCGATGGTCGCGGCGGCGTCCGTCGTGGTCGTGGTGGGCACCGCGACCGGCATGCTGTCCGCGCTCGGTGACGACGGCGGCGGGGTGGACGAGGCCCGGCCGGAGATGACGCGGTCGGCGGGGCCGCAGTCCCTGCCCGTCGTACCGTCCGCCTCGGCGACGCCGTCGGTCTCCGCCTCGCCCTCCGCCTCGGCCCGGAAGACGGGCCCCGGCCCCTCGCCGAAGCCGGGGAAGACGTCCGCGGCGTCCGAGAAGTCGCAGGAGGCCGGGAAGCAGGAGTCCCGGACCTCCCCGGCCTCCACTCGGCTCTACCGGCACCCCCGGTCCCAGGTCCTCGACTGGGTCCGGGCCCACCCCGACGATCCGCGCCGGGACGTCATCCAGTCCCGGATAGCCGACCATCCGGCCGCCGTGTGGTTCGCCGACTACACGCCCGCGACCATCACCTCCCGGGTCCGCGCCGTCACCTCGGGCGGTGCCGCGGCGGGCCGGGTGCCGGTCGTCGTGCCGTACGCGATACCCGACCGCGACTGCGGCGGCCACTCCCAGGGCGGCGCGCCGGACCTCGATGCCTACGACGACTGGATCGACCGCTTCGCCGCCGGGCTCGGCTCGGGCGACGTGATCGTCGTCCTGGAGCCCGACTCGGTGGCCCAGGCGGAGTGCCTGTCGGCCGGTGAGCGCGCCGACCGCTTCGCGTCCCTGGCCCGCGCCGGACGGGTCCTGAAGGACGCCGGCCCGAACGCCCGGGTCTACTTCGACGCGGGGCACTCCGGCTGGCACGCGTCGGCCAGGCAGGCGGGCTGGCTGAAGCAGGCGGGCGCCGCCTCGGCCGCCTCCTCCGACGGCATCTTCAGCAACGTCTCCAACTTCCACGCCACCGCCGACGAGGTGGCCTACGACCGCGCGGTCCTCGACGCCCTCGGTGGCCCCGCGAGCCTGGGTGCCGTCATCGACACCAGCCGCAACGGCAACGGCGCCCCGCCCGACGGCCAGTGGTGCGACCCGGCCGGCCGCACCCTCGGCCGCGCACCGACGCTGAGCACCGGCATGGGGCGCATCGACGCCTACCTGTGGGTCAAGCTGCCGGGGGAGTCGGACGGCTGCGAGGGGAAGCCGGGCACCTTCACGCCGTCCTACGCCTACGACTTGGCACGCTGAGCACCGTCGCCGCCGCCCTCGGTCTTCTCGTCGTACGACGACGTGCCCTCGTCCAGCAGCGGCTGCTGCGTCTTGAGGTGGGCCGGGGCGAAGGCACGCAGCGCGTGGTAGCCGGTGATGACGACCACGGTGCCGAGCGCGATGCCGCTGAGGGAGAAGGTGTCGGTGAACTCCATGCTGACGTTGCCGACGCCGATGATGATGCCGGCGGCGGCCGGCACCAGGTTCAGCGGGTTGCGCAGGTCCACCTCGGCGTTGATCCAGATCTGGGCGCCGAGCAGGCCGATCATGCCGTAGAGGATGACGGTGATGCCGCCCAGCACCCCGCCGGGGATCGCGGCCACGACCGCGCCGAACTTCGGGCAGAGGCCGAACAGGAGCGCGAAGCCCGCGGCGGCCCAGTACGCGGCCGTCGAGTAGACCCGGGTCGCGGCCATCACGCCGATGTTCTCGGAGTACGTCGTGTTGGGCGGGCCGCCGACCGCGGTGGACAGCATCGAGCCGACGCCGTCCGCGGAGATCGCCGTGCCGAGCTTGTCGTCGAGCGGGTCGCCCGTCATCTCGCCGACCGCCTTGACGTGCCCGGCGTTCTCGGCGACCAGCGCGATGACGACCGGCAGGGCGACCAGGATCGCCGACCACTCGAAGCTCGGCCCGTGGAAGGACGGCAGGCCGATCCAGTCGGCCTGGCCCACGGCGGAGAAGTCCAGCCGCCAGTGGTCGGTGAGCTTGCCGCTGCCGTCCACCGAGTGGATCCTGCCGAAGATCCGGTCGAGGGCCCAGGACAGGACGTAGCCGAAGACCAGTCCGAGGAAGATCGCGATCCGGGACCAGAACCCGCGCAGGCAGACCACGGCCAGACCGGTGAACAGCATCACCAGCAGCGCCGTCCACTGGTCCTGCGGCCAGTAGGTGGAGGCGGTGACCGGGGCCAGGTTGAAGCCGATCAGCATCACCACCGCGCCGGTGACGATCGGCGGCATCGCGGCATGGATGATCCGCGCCCCGAACCGCTGCACGGCGAGCCCCACCAGGAACAGCGCGGCACCGACCACCAGGACCGCGCCGGTCACCGTGGCGCTCGTGCCGCCCTGGGCGCGGATCACCGCGGCGACGCCCACGAAGGAGAGCGAGCAGCCGAGGTAGCTGGGCACCCGGCCGCGGGTGGCGAGCAGGAAGATGACGGTCGCCACGCCCGACATCATGATCGCCAGGTTGGGGTCCAGGCCCATCAGGACCGGAGCCACGAAGGACGCCCCGAACATGGCCACCACGTGCTGGGCGCCGAGCCCGGCCGTGCGGGGCCACGAGAGCCGTTCGTCGGGGCGGACCACCGCTCCGGGTGCGGGCGTGCGCCCGTCACCGTGCAGCTTCCAGCGCACGCCGAGGTCCATGGTGAGGTTTCGCTTTCTCTGTACGTGAGGACTGTCCGGACCATTGTCAGGGGTACCGGACGGTCCCATGTGCCGCGCCCCCCGCTGACCAGCACCTTCCCGGCGGCAGCTGCTGAGCGTCCGCTTAGGATGGGGTGGATCCGCCGTACGCGAGTACCTACGTGAGCACAGCCGAGCAAGACCAGGAGCACCGCCCGTGACCGCCGAAGCCCCCGCCGCGCCCGCCCTGACCTACGGCCGGCTCGTCCCCGTGACCGTCCACTTCGACGACCTCGACGCGCTCGGCCTGCTGCACAACGCCCGCTACCCGGTGATGGCCGAGCGGGCCTGGGCCGAGCTGTGGGCCGAGCACGGCTTCCGGTTCGAGGGCGACTGGGCGGCGGCCGGCGACGCCTGCAACGCGGTCAGGGAACTGACGGTCGGCTACGAGGCGCCGGTCACCCGGCCGGGCGCGTACGCCGTGCACCTCTGGCTGGACCGGCTCGGCACCACCGGGCTGACGTACGGCTTCCGGTTCTGCTCGGCGGACGGCGCCGTCACGTACGCCCACGGCACCCGGGTGCTGGTCCGGCTGGACTCCCGGACGCTGCGCCCGGCGCCGTGGAGCGACGCCTTCAGGGCTGCCGGTCGGGCACTCCTGCGCTCGGCGGACTGATCTTCGGGCGGTTCCGGTCCCCGGCGCGCAGCACCCTCGCGAACAGCACCAGGCAGCAGGCCAGCACCGTCACCAGCCCGAAGGACACCACCAGGCTGGTCGCCTGGGCCAGACCGCCGATCGCGCTCGGAGCGACCAGGCCCGAGGTGTACGTGATGGTGGCGACGCCCGCGATGGCCTGGCTCGGGTTGGAGCCCGCGCGGCCGGCCGCGGCGAAGCACAGCGGGACGACCACGGCGATGCCGAGACCCATCAGGGCGAAGCCGGTCATCGCCACCGCCGGATGGCCCCCGAGGACGATGAGCAGACCGCCGAGGGTGGCCAGCACACCGCTCACCCGGACCGTACGCACCGCGCCGAACCGGTCCACCACCTTGTCACCGGCGAGCCGGGCCAGCGCCATGGTGAGCGTGAAGCCCGTCGTGCACGCCGCCGCCAGACCGGCCGACGCCTCCAGCTGATCCCGCAGATACACCGCCGACCAGTCCAGGCTCGCCCCCTCCGCGAACACCGCGCAGAAACCGACCGCGCCGATCAGCAGCGCCGACCTGGGCGGCAGCGCGAACCTCGGCGGCGGGTCCTCGTCCTCGGCGGGCTGGAGGTCCAGCACCCAGGAGCAGGCGACCAGGCCGGCGACCGTCAGCACCGCGGCGGCCAGGACATGGTGCAGCCGGGCGTCCGCGCCCAGGTGGGCGGCGAGCGTGCCGGCCGCCGAACCGATCAGGGCGCCCGCACTCCACATGCCGTGCAGGCCGGACATGATCGACTTGTCCAGCCGGTTCTCGACCTCGACGCCGAGCGCGTTCATCGCCACGTCCGACATGCCCGCCGTGGCGCCGTAGACGAACAGGGCGAGGCACAGGGTGAGCAGGTTCGGGGCGAGGGCCGGCAGGACCAGCGCCAGCGTCCACAGGGCCAGCAGACCGCGCAGCGCGGTGCGGGCGCCGAAGCGGTGGCTGACGCTGCCGGCCAGCGGCATGGCGACCGAGGCGCCGATCGCCGGGAACGCGAGCGCCAGCCCCAACTGGCCCGCGCTCACCCCCGCATGGTCCTGGATCCAGGGCACACGGGTCGCGAACGAGCCGGTGACGGTGCCGTGCACGGCGAAGACGGCCGCCACGGCATAACGGGCGCGCCTCACCTCGTGCCGCTCGTAGACCACTGCGCTCATTCTCGGGGCTCTCCATCGGGTCTGCGCCGCCGCGTCGGCTTCCTGGCGTCACTGCGCCGCGTAAACTATCAGGAACCCTGCCTGATAGATAGGGGATTACCGGCGTGGGCCCCCGCGCCGCCGATCTGGAAGGATCCCGGCATGCCCGCATCCCCGAGCACCGCCCGGGCCATCAACGACCGGCTCGCCCTGCGCCTGCTCCAGCAGGAGGGCCCGTTGACGGCAGGCCAGTTGAAGACACTGACCGGCCTCTCCCGCCCCACCGTGGCCGACCTCGTCGAACGTCTCACCGCCGCCGGCCTCGTGGAGCCGGCGGGGGAGTCGGGCGAGCAGCGCCGGGGGCCGAACGCCAAGCTGTACGGCATCGTCGCCGAGCGCGCCTACCTCGCCGCCCTCGACGTACGCACCGAGGGCGTCGCCGTGCTGGTCTCCGACCTGCTCGGCCGGGTGCGCGCCGAGGCGTCCGTGCCGATCGGCGACGGCACCGGCACCGGGCCCGCGGTGGAGCAGGCGGTGAGCCTGGTCGAGCGGGTGGCGAAGGAGGCCGGGGCCGACCGGCTGCACACCGTCGGCATCGGTGCGCCCGGCCTGATCGACCCGGCCAGCGGCGAACTCCGCGACTCCACCGGCCTGCCCGAGTGGCACCGGCGGCTGATGGCCGCGTTGCAGGAGAGGTTCCCCGAGGCACGGGTCGGCGTCGAGAACGAGACCAACCTCGCCGCCCTGGCCGAGCAACGCGACGGGGCGGCCCGCGACCGGGACACGTTCGTCCTGCTCTGGCTCGGCCTCGGCATCGGCGCCGCGGTCGTCCTCGACGGCACGCTGCGGCGGGGCGTCTCCGGAGGCGCGGGCGAGGTCGGCTTCATGCCGGTGCCCGGTACCTCGGGCCTGCCGTCGGCCACCGACTGCGACGGCGGCTTCCACTCCGTGGCCGGGGCGGCGGCGGTGACCGCCCTCGCGGCGCGG
Organism: Streptomyces sp. NPDC028991; assembly: GCF_055564775.1. Taxonomy (NCBI): domain Bacteria; kingdom Bacillati; phylum Actinomycetota; class Actinomycetes; order Kitasatosporales; family Streptomycetaceae; genus Streptomyces; species Streptomyces sp. NPDC028991. The sequence goes on from NZ_JBVHVP010000007.1 coordinate 243,653, forward strand.
CACGGCGTGACGGCGACGCCCGACGGACCGGAGCCGCACGCCGCCGCGCTGGTACGGGAGGCGGTACGCCGGTCGGGAACGGACCGGGGCCGGTACCCGGACGCCCCGGACCCGGCCGCCGGGCGGTTCCTCGACGCGCTCGCCGACCGGGTCGCCCTCGGTGCCGCCGCCGTCGTCTCCGTCCTGGACCCCGGCTGCCTGGTGCTGGCCGGTGAGGTCGGCCGGGCCGGCGCCGACGCGCTCGCCGCCCGCGTCCAGGACCGTCTCACCCGGATGTCGCCGCTCGCCACCGAGGTCCGGGCGAGCGCTCTGGGCGGCGGCGCCGTACTGCGCGGTGCCCTGCTGACCGCCCGCGACCGCGCCCAGGACGAGCTGTTCGCGCCGCCGGAGCGGTAGCCCGCGGCCGGGGCTGTCGCCCCGGCCGCGGGCAGCCCCAGCCTCCCCCGGTGTCCGCACGGGCCCGGGAGGCGGCCCCAGGCGCGGCACGTGCCGGACACCGGGGGCACTCCTCCGAGGGAGGCACCCCCACAGCGCCGGACCGCGCGTCCGACCCCGGTGCCCGGCGCGGCCCCTCAGTCCACGGAGCGTGGAGCCGGGCCGGCCTGCCGGAACACCGCTTTGTCCGCCGCCAGCCACAACAGTGCCGTCGGCAGCAGCACCGCCGCCCCCAGCAGCGCCATGAACCCCGCACCGCCGGCCGCCGACAGGGGCTCCAGGTGCCGGGCGTGGAAGAGGAGGTGGACGACGGAGGACACCAGGTAGGCCACCAGCGCGGTGATCACCAGCCGCCGTTCCATCGCCGCCACCGCCGAGCACAGCACCACCGCGAGGGCGAGGCTCGCCCCGCCGAAGTCCCGCAGCAGGTGCTCGTTGTAGGGCGGCAGATACGACACCCACCGCCACTTCCAGAACACCTCGGGCAGCAGTGAGATCCACAGTCCCAGCGCCACCTGCGCACCGGCCAGCAGTCCCAGCCCCGCCCGCAGCCACGCCCGTCTGCTCATCCGCGCCGCCCGTCCGTCCCGCCGCCGAGGCGCACCGCGGGGTACTCCTCGAACGTCCTCTCGCCGACCGCCCGCTCGGGGCGCGAGGTGCCCGCCCGTGCGGAACCCCGGGTAAGCCTTCCCGGCGAGCGGCGCCTTCCCCACGTCCGCCGCCCGGTCGCGCGCGCAAAGGCCCGGGCCGGCGGCTCGAAGGCCCGCGCCTCGGTGTTGGGAGACCCGGCGGCGGGCAAGGGCCTTCGTCACCGCCGCCGGGCCGGTCTTGCCGGGGTCAGCAGGCGCCGAGGTCCTGCCAGACGCCCCACTCACCGGTGGTGCCGGGCTCCTCGCCCTTCGTCCACCACTTGGACTTCCACGAGTGCCCCTCGTGGGACACCGTGATGCCGCCGCCGTACGACGCCGTCGCGTCCCAGGCCGGGGCCGTGCACTGCCCGGTGCCGTCCGTCGGGCTCGGACCCGGGCCCGGGGAACCGGTCGCCGTGGGCGTGGGCGTGGGCGTGGGCGTGGGCGTGGGTGTCGGGTTCGGCGTCTCCGTCCCGGGTTCCACGACGGTCGTCCCCCGGGTCAGGTCGCCCGCCAGGGCGTACGTCTTCCCGCCGAAGGAGACCGTCCAGTTCGACGGGGTCGACACGGGCAGGTAGTAGACGAAGTCCACCGTCGTGGACGCGCCCGGCGCCAGCGACTGCCAGGCCGGCAGCTTCAGCGAGACGCGGTGGTAGTCGCCCTTCAGGCCGCCCGTGTTGCCGCCCGTGTGGTCGCTGCGGATCACCGAAGTGCCCCAGCCGGACTGGTCCTTGGCATTGCCGGGCGCGGAGGTGGAGTAGTCGAACCGGAACTCCGTACCGCCCGGCAGCGCCGTCCTGGTGTTGTTGGTGATCTTCAGCTTGGGACTGATCGGGTAGTTGGAGTCACCGAGCGGGAACTCGCCGAACTCCACGTCGACGTCCAGTGCCTCGGCCGGCATGTCGATCGTGGCGCGCTCGGCACCGTAGGGGGAGGCCGACTTGAAGGTGTCGTACATCGTGTCCGTCAGCGTCGAGCCCGGCACGTACTGCCCCTTGCCCGCGTCCCACGCGTAGTCGCCCGCGAGCTCCCACACCATCGTGCCGCCGATGCCGCGGTCGGCCACGTAGTCGGCCTTGGCCTCGACCGACTGCTCGTCCTCGGTGGACAGGAAGACCTTCTTCTCGGCGTTCCACAGCCAGGGCGCGACCAGCGTGGCGTCGTACTTGCGGGCGTAGGTGCCGGTCAGCTTCGTGTCGGCCGGGAAGCCGTAGTCGGTGACGTAGTCGCCGACGACGCCCTTCTCCAGGTTCTTGGCGTGCCACATCGGGTTGGATCCCGCGGGCGACTCCTCGCCGTCGGTGTCCAGGTCGTGCCACAGGTTGTCGATGCCGACCGCGCCGTCGCCGCACTTGGTCAGGCCGGAGCCGGCCGGGCAGTCCGTGGAGGGTGCCTTGCCCCAGAGCCCGTCGGTGCCGCCGGTGACGTTCTTGAAGCCGCGCGTGTAGTACGGCAGACCGATGTTGATGCGGCCGGCCGGCATCGAGCCGCGGAAGTAGTGGTAGGCCCAGTCGGTGTTGAGGTAGCCGATGCCGCCGTACTGGGAGGTGGTGTACACGCCCGCGGCGGCGAGTTCGGAATCCTTGCCGTCGTCGAACAGGGAGGCGTTCGGGCCGACGTGCTCGTTCCAGGCGCCGTGCAGGTCGTACGACATGATGTTGACGTAGTCGAGGTACTTCTGGACCTGGAAGGTCTCCATGCCGCGCAGCAGGTATCCGGAAGAGGGCGCGGCGACCGAGAGGAGGTAGTGCCTGCCGTCCGCGGCGCCCGCGCGGTCGAGCTTCTCACGCAGCGTCTTCATCAGCGCCGCATAGCCCTCGACCAGCCCGGCGCGGCGGCCGTTGGCGAAGGACCAGTCGAGCGGATTGCCCGCGTCCTTCATCGTCGTCGGGTACTCGTAGTCGATGTCGACGCCGTTGAAGCCGTACTTCCGGACGAAGTCGACCGCCGAGTCCGCGAAGGTCTCGATGCCGGCCCGGTTGACCGAGCCGTCGGCGTTGGTGGCCATCGAGTAGAAGCCGCCCGAGTCCACGCGGGTGCCGTCGTCCGCGAAGTAGCCGCCCGTCTCGGCCCAGCCGCCCACCGAGATCATCGTCTTGACGTCCGGGTGCTGCTTCTTGAACTTGTTCAGCTGATTGAAGTGGCCCTTGTAGGGGAGGTCCGGGTCCATCCCGGCGCCCTCGACCCCCGGCCACGTCATGCCGGTCGCCGGGTTCTTCGCGGTGTCCGGGCCGACGGAGAGCCTGTTGCCGCCGTCGACGTGTGCGAAGGCGTAGTTGATGTGGGTGATCTTGTCCCACGGGATGTCGGAGGCGAGATAGGCGGGCTTGCCGTCCTTGCCGGTGCGCCAGCCGGTGAAGTAGCCGATCACGCGGCGCGGGTGGTCGGCACCCATCTTCTCCCGGCCCGCGGAGTCGTAGACCGAGCAGTAGGGAACGTCGACGCCGGGAGTCCGGTAGAGGCCGTCGGGGCGGCAGCTCTCCTGGCCGGCGGCTTGCGACGCGGTTGCCGGGAGGCCGGCGAGCAGCAGGCCGGCGACGGCGGCGGCCGCCGCGAGCAGGGCCGGCCCCCCTCTGTGGCGGGATCTGGAGCGTGACGGGGAAGGCACAGTCGGTTCCTCTCCACGGAAGTTGCGCAGACCCTAAAGAGGACTAGACCAGTGAGTCAATAGGTATGGACCAATCTCAAGGCGGGGCCCAGGCGGCCCAGTTGGAGGCGGCCGCGGCGCACTCGATCTCCCGGGAAGCGTTCTGTGAGCCACTCCACACGCACTGTCCGCATGGATGGCGATCAGGCGTGGCACACTGATCGTGTACCAGAAGCAGCGCACTCCGGGGTCGGTGAAAGTCCGAACCGGCGGTTACAGTCCGCGACCCGGTCGCCTCCAGCGACCGGTTGACCAGGTGAAATTCCTGGACCGACGGTTAAAGTCCGGATGGGAGGCAGTGCGCGGCGGGCGAGCACATGTGCGCGCCGCCGATTTCTGGGCTCGCCCGTTGCCGGGCGGGTCCCGTCCGGCGTCGCTCCCGGTGTCCTCGCTCGCGATCTCTGTCGTTCCTCGGCAGCCCCGGAGTCCGTGCCCGAAGAGGCAGGAGGACCCGGGAAGTGTTCACCGGAATCGTCGAAGAGCTGGGCGAGGTCACCGCCGTCGAGATCCTCGACGACGCCTGTCGCTTCCGCCTGCGTGGCCCCGTCGTCACCGAAGGCGCACGGCACGGCGACTCCATCGCCGTCAACGGCGTCTGCCTCACGGTCGTCGACCACGAGGGCGACGAGTTCACCGCGGATGTGATGGCCGAGACCCTGAACCGCTCCAGCCTGGGCGTTCTCGCCGTCGGCTCACGCGTCAACCTGGAGCGCCCCACCGCCGTCGGCGCCCGCCTCGGCGGGCACATCGTGCAGGGCCACGTCGACGGCACGGGCGAGATCCTGGAGCGCAAGCCCTCCGAGCACTGGGAGCTCGTGAAGATCTCCCTGCCCGCGGACCTCACCCGCTACGTCGTGGAGAAGGGCTCCATCACCGTCGATGGCATCAGCCTCACCGTCGTCGACGCCGGCCCCGACTTCTTCACCGTCAGCCTCATCCCCACCACCCTCGCCCTGACCACGCTCGGCCTCAAGCAGCCCGGCGACCCGGTCAACCTCGAGGTCGACGTCATCGCCAAGTACGTCGAGCGGCTGCTCGGAGCCCAGGGGGGCACCCGGTGAACTGGCTCAACTCCGAGGCGTTCACGCTCTTCGACCAGCACATCAAGTGGTCGGACATGATCGGCAACGTGATCGGTCTGCTCGGCCTCGCGCTCGGCTGGCGGCGCTCGATATGGACCTGGCCCGTGCAGTTCGCCTCCGGCCTCATCCTCTTCACGGCCTTCGCCACGGCCCACCTCTCCGGCAGCGCGGGCAAGCAGATCGTCGTCATGGTCGTCGCCGCCTGGGGCTTTTGGCAGTGGAACCGCGGCCGGCGACAGACCCAGGACGGAACCATCGCCGTCCGGTTCGCCACCGGCCTCGAACGGGTCCTTCTGGTGGGCGCCGCAGTCGTGGGAACCCTCGCGGTGGGAGGGCTGTTCACCCTCTATCCCTCGCTGTCCTGGGACCCCTGGCCGGACGCGTACATCTTCGTCGGCACCATCGTCGCCATGTACGCCCAAGCGCGCGGCATGGTCGAGTTCTGGTTCGCCTGGCTCCTGGTCGACCTGGTCGGCGTCCCGCTGAACTTCGCCAACGGCTTCGCCTTCTCCGGCTTCGTCTACGTCATCTACGGCGCGCTGGTCCTGTGGGGCCTGCGCGACTGGTGGCTGCGCTCCCGCACCGCGGCGCGGCCCGTCCCGGAAGGAGCGCCCGCATGAGCACGGCACCCATTCTCTACAGCACCGAAGGCCTCGACGACCTCACGCTCGACCCCGTCGAGCAGGCCGTCGCGGACATCGCCGCCGGCCGCCCGGTCGTGGTCGTCGACGACGAGAACCGCGAGAACGAGGGCGACCTCGTCATCGCCGCGGAGAAGGCGACCGAGGAGATCGTCGCCTTCATGATGACCGAGTGCCGCGGTCTGATCTGCGCCCCCATGGAGGGCGACGAACTCGACCGGCTCCGCCTGCCGCAGATGGTCGACGACAACACCGAGTCGATGAAGACCGCCTTCACCGTCTCCGTGGACGCCACCGCCGAGCACGGCGTGAGCACCGGCATCTCGGCCGCCGACCGCGCCACCACCCTCCAGCTCCTGGCGAGCGGCACCGCCGAGCCGGCCGACCTGGTCCGCCCGGGCCACATCTTCCCGCTGCGCGCCCGCTCCGGCGGTGTCCTCGTCCGCAACGGCCACACCGAGGCCGCCGTCGACCTCGCCCGCCTCGCGGGCCTGCGCCCGGCCGGCGCCATCGTCGAGATCGCCGGCGAGGACGGGCGCATGCTGCGGCTGCCCGAGCTGATCCCGTTCGCCCGCAAGCACGGCCTGACGATCATCTCCATCGAGGACCTCATCGCCTACCGCCGCGACGAGGAGCCCACCGTCCGCCGTGAGGCCGAGGTCCGGCTGCCCACCCGGCACGGCGAGTTCACGGCGTACGGCTACCGCTCCACCGTCGACGGCGTCGAGCACGTCGCCCTCGTGCACGGCGAGATCGGCGACGGCGCGGACGTCCTGGTCCGCATCCACTCCGAGTGCCTCACCGGCGACGTCTTCGGCTCCCAGCGCTGCGACTGCGGACCCCAGCTGGACGCCTCGCTGGACCGCATCCAGGCCGAGGGCCGGGGAGTGGTCGTCTACCTGCGCGGCCACGAGGGACGCGGCATCGGCCTGATGTCCAAGCTGCGCGCCTACGAGCTCCAGGAGCGCGGCCGGGACACCCTCGACGCCAACCTGGAACTCGGCCTGCCCGCCGACGCCCGCGACTACGGCGCAGGCGCGCAGATCCTGACCGACCTCGGCGTGCGCGCCGTGCGCCTGATGACCAACAATCCGGACAAGAGCGACGCCCTCGAACGGCACGGCATCGAGGTCACCGGCCGCGAGCCGATGCCCGTCCAGGCCGGCGAGCACAACCTCCGCTACCTGCGCACCAAGCGGGACCGGATGGGACACGACCTGCCCTGGCTGGACACGACGCCCGTGTCCACCTGCGGAAACCAGTAAGCCCGGTAAGTAAGAATTCCAGGAGAGACATGAGCGGCAAGGGTGCACCGGAGCTGTCCGTACGCAATGTGGGGGACCTGCGGGTCGCCGTCGTCGCGGCACAGTGGCACGACAAGGTGATGGACGGACTGGTGGACGGCGCCCTGCGCGCCCTGCACGAGCTGGGCATCGACGAGCCGACCCTGCTCAGGGTCCCCGGCAGCTTCGAGCTCCCGGTGGTCGCCAAGGTCCTCGCGGGCCGCGGCTACGACGCGATCGTCGCCCTCGGCGTCGTCATCCGCGGCGGCACCCCTCACTTCGACTACGTGTGCCAGGGCGTGACCCAGGGCCTCGTCCAGGTCTCCGTGGAGACCGGCGTCCCCATCGGCTTCGGCGTCCTCACCTGCGACACCGAGGAGCAGGCCCTGGACCGGGCCGGCATCGAGGGCTCCAACGAGGACAAGGGGCACGAGGCGGTGACCGCGGCCGTCGCCACGGCGGCCACGCTCCGCTCAGTATCCGAACCGTGGCGCTAGGCCGGACGGCACTACGCGTAAAGTGGGCGCCACCATGTCCAAGAAGACTTTCGAGGAGCTCTTCACCGAGCTCCAGCACAAGGCCGCGAACGGCGACCCCACCACCTCCCGCACCGCCGAACTGGTGGACAAGGGCGTCCATGCCATCGGCAAGAAGGTCGTCGAGGAGGCCGCCGAGGTCTGGATGGCCGCCGAGTACGAGGGCAAGGAGGCGGCGGCCGAGGAGATCTCCCAGCTGCTGTACCACGTCCAGGTGATGATGGTCGCCCGCGGGATCTCCCTGGACGACGTCTACGCCCACCTGTAAAGCCGCACCCCCCTTTTTTTCTTCACCCCTTCACACAAAGGAAGCCGACCTCATGCTGCGCATCGCCGTCCCCAACAAGGGTTCCCTGTCAGGCCCCGCGGGCGACATGCTGCATGAGGCCGGCTACCAGCAGCGCCGCGAGTCCAAGGAACTGCGGATCGTCGACCCGGTCAACGAGGTCGAGTTCTTCTACCTCCGCCCCCGCGACATCGCGATCTACGTCTCCTCCGGCAAGCTCGACATCGGCATCACCGGCCGCGACCTGCTGATCGACTCCGGCGCCGACGCCGAGGAGATCCTCCCGCTCGGCTTCGCCCGCTCCACCTTCCGCTTCGCCGGCAAGCCGGGCGCCGCGAACGGCATCGAGGACCTCAAGGGCCGGACCGTCGCCACCTCCTACGAGGGCATCGTCGCTGCGCACCTGGCGGACCAGGGCGTCGACGCCTCCGTCGTCCACCTCGACGGCGCCGTCGAGACCGCCATCGAGCTCGGTGTCGCCGAGGTCATCGCGGACGTCGTCGAGACCGGGACCTCCCTGCGCAACGCGGGCCTGGAGGTCTTCGGCGACCCCATCATGAAGTCCGAGGCCATCGTGATCCGCCGCTCCGGCGCGGAGCCCGACGAGACCACCGAACCCAAGGTGCAGCAGTTCCTGCGCCGCCTCCAGGGCGTCCTGGTGGCCCGGACGTACGTGATGATGGACTACGACTGCCGCGTGGAGCAGCTGGAGAAGGCCGTGGCGCTCACCCCCGGCCTGGAGTCCCCGACCATCTCCCCGCTGCACAACGAGGGCTGGGTCGCCGTCCGTGCCATGGTCCCGGCCAAGGAGGCCCAGCGGATCATGGACGACCTGTACGGGATCGGTGCCCGGGCCATCCTGACCACGGCCATCCACGCCTGCCGTCTCTGAGCGCGACCCGGAGCGACGCCATGCCCGACACCACGCCCCCCACCACGCCGGGCCTGCCCGAACTGCCCGTGACCTTCCGGCCGGGGCGCACCCGGGCGGTCCTGACCGTCCTCGCCGTCGGCACGTTCGTGACCGTCACGGCGGTCGGGATGCTGCTGGACGGCCTCGGTACGGGGGAGCGGCTCAGCTTCGCGCTGACGGCGCTCCTCCTCGCCGGGGTCCTGTTCCTGCTGGCCCGGCCCCGGGTCACCGCCGACGAGGCGGGCGTCACCGTCGTCAACCTGACCGCCAGGCGACGCCTCGCCTGGGCCGAGATCCTCCGGGTCAACCTCCGCCAGGGCGACCCGTGGGCCTTCCTCGACCTCAGCGACGGCACCAGCCTGCCCGCACTCGGTATCCAGCCGGGCATCGCCCGGCAGCGCGCCATCCAGGACGCGCGTGCCCTGCGCGCTCTCGTCGAGGCCCGTTCCACCGCCGCCCCCGAGGCTCCGCGCGGCTGACGCGGGAGCGGCGACCCTGCCGCGGGCACCCTTTTCGTGATTAATCTGGGAACGACGACGCGGCCGTCGCGTCCTCACCCCTGTCGCTCCGCCCGGTGCGCGGGGGTTCCTGCTACCCGAGGAGTGACTCCCCCCGGCGATGGACGGATCGTCCTGCAGTACCTGCGCCGCCCCCTGCTGTGACTCCCCACAGGCGGCGGCATCATGACCACCACCCCGCTGCTGCTCCTGGCAGCCGCGTTCCTGCTGATCCTCGCCAACGGCTTCTTCGTCGCCGCCGAGTTCGGCCTGGTGACCGTCGAACGCCCCGACGCCGAGCAGGCGGCCGCCGACGGTGACCGACGTGCCCGCCGGGTCGTCGAGTCCCTGAAGGAGCTGTCATTCCAGCTCTCCGGCACCCAGCTCGGCATCACCATCACCTCCCTCGTCGTCGGCATGCTCGCCGAACCGGCGCTCGCCCGACTGCTGGACGGCCCCTTCACGGCGACCGGCCTCCCCGACGGCGCCGTCCCCGGCGTCTGCGTCGTCGTCGGCATGCTGCTGGCCTCGGCGGTGCAGATGGTGATCGGCGAGCTGGTGCCCAAGAACTGGGCGGTGTCCAAGCCACTCCAGGTCGCGCGCTTCGTCGCGGGTCCGCAGCACGCGTTCGCCCGGCTCTTCCATCCGGTGATCGCCGCGCTGAACGCCGTGGCCAACCGCCTGGTCCGCGCGCTCGGCATCGAACCCACCGAAGAGCTGGCCTCCGCCCGCACCCCCGGCGAACTGGTCTCCCTGGCCCGGCACTCGGCCCGGGCCGGCGCCCTGGAACAGGACACCGCCGACCTCTTCGTACGGACCCTGTCGCTGGGCGGGCTGACCGCGCAGCACGTCATGACCCCGCGCGTGAAGGTCAGCGCCCTGCACTCCTCGGCCACCGCCGAGGACGTCGTCAACCTGACCCGGGCCACCGGCCTGTCCCGCTTCCCCGTCTACCGGGAGAAGATCGACGAGATCGTCGGCATGGTCCACCTCAAGGACGCCCTCGCGGTCCCCGCGCCCGACCGGCTGCGCACCCCCGCCGGCCGCATCGCCCGCCCGGCGCTGCTCGTCCCCGAGACCCTGCCCGTACGGCCCCTGCTCACCCGGCTGCGCAGCGAGCAGCCCATCGCGGTCGTCGTCGACGAGTACGGCGGCACGGCCGGCGTCGTCACCCTGGAGGACATCGTCGAGGAGCTCGTCGGCGAGGTCCGCGACGAGCACGACGGCCTGGACGTGCCCGAACTCGCCCCCGCCCCGCCCGAGGACGGCCGGCCCGCCTGGGACGTGGACGGCAGCTGCCGCGTCGACGCCCTGCGGCGCATCGGCCTCGACGCGCCCGAGGGACCGTACGAGACCGTGGCCGGTCTCGTCGCCGACCGGCTCGGCCGGATCCCGGCCGTCGGGGACCGGACGGAACTCCCCGGCTGGCGCCTCTGCGTCCGCCAGGTCGGCCACTACCGCGCCGAACGCATACGGCTGGTGCGGACGGCACCGGTCTCCGTGCTGGAGGCCGCCCGGTGAGCGCGCTGCAACTCCTCTTCGCCGCGCTGCTCGTGCTCGCCAACGGCTTCTTCGTCGGCGCCGAGTTCGCCCTCGTCTCCGTCCGCCGCAGTCAGATCGAGCCGCTCGGCACGGCGCGCGCCCGCCAGGTGCTGTACGGCCTGGAGCGGCTGCCGCAGATGATGGCCGCGGCCCAGTTCGGCATCACGGTCTGCTCCCTCACCCTCGGCGCGGTCGCCGAGCCGACGGTCGCCCACCTGCTGGAGCCGGTCTTCGAGTGGATCCACCTGCCGCACGGCGTGATCCACCCGCTCGGCTATGTCATCGCGCTGGCCGCCGTGGTCTTCTGCCACCTCGTCATCGGCGAGATGGTCCCGAAGAACCTCGCGATGGCCGCCCCGGAGAAGGCCGCGCTGTGGCTGAGCCCCGGCCTGGTCGCCTTCGCCCGCCTGTGCCGGCCGATCACCGCCGCCCTCGGGGCCTGCGCCCAGGGCATCCTGCGGCTCTTCCGCGTCGAGCCCAAGGACGAGGTGGAGGCCGTCTTCACCAGCGAGCAGCTCAACCGGCTGGTCGGGGACGCCGGCCAGGCGGGCCTGCTCGACCCGGAGGAGCAGGAACGCCTGGAGGACGCCCTGGAACTGGGCTCCCGCCCGGTCACCGACGTGCTCCTCGCACGCGAGTGCCTGATCACGGTCAGCCCGTCCGTCACGCCGGCCGAGATCGTCGGACTCACCGCCCGCACCGGTTACTCGCGCTTCCCGGTCGCGGCGGAGAAGGGCGCCTTCATGGGGTACCTCCACGTCAAGGACGTCCTCGACCTGGTCCTGGACTCCGACGACTCCGACCGGGCCGTCCCACAGCACCTCTGGCGTCCGATGACCACCCTCCGCCCCGAACTGCCCCTTGACGACGCCCTCACCGTGATGCGCCGCGCGGCAACCCACCTGGCCCAGGTGACGGACGCCTCGGGGCGGGCCCTGGGCCTGGTCGCGCTGGAGGACGTACTGGAGCTACTGGTCGGGGAGGTCAGAGACCCGGCCCACCGCGAGGTGACGCTGGCGACATAGGCGCCGGACCGCGCCTCACAACGCCGACGGATCCTGCGGCCCCCGGCCCGACAGCACCTCCCCGTAGGCCTGCATCAGATCCGGCAGCCGCAACGTCGCCAGATCGTCGCGAGTCAACGACCCCGGGTACACGGACAACCGCAGATCCCGGTACGCACAACTCTTCTCGTACAGCGTCCGCAGGAACCGTCCGTTCCCCAACTCGTCGATCCACCCCTGGTCCACCACGTGCCCGGCGATCGACCGCAACTCGTCCAGCGCCTCCTCGTCCCACACGTCCCCGTTCTCGGCCGCGAGGACCTCACCGATCGAGGTGAGCTCCAGCGGCCGGTACGACGGGAAGTCGACCCGCGTGGTGAAGCGCGAGGACAGCCCCGGGTTGGCCGTCAGCAGCCGGTCCATGCCCTCGGGATAGCCGGCCAGGATCACCACCAGGTGGTCCCGGTTGTCCTCGGCCCGCTTCAGCAGCACCTGCAGCGCCTCGTCGCCGTACGCGTCGCCCTTGCCGTAACCGGAGTTGGACAGGGAGTACGCCTCGTCGACGAAGAGGACGCCGCCGAGCGCGGAGTCGATCAGTTCATTGGCCTTCACGGCGGTCTGGCCGAGGTACTCGCCGACGAGGTCGGCCCGCTGCGCCTCCACCAGGTGGTCGCCGCCGAGCAGGCCGAGGGCGTAGAAGACGCGCCCCAGGATGCGGGCCACGGTGGTCTTGCCGGTGCCGGAGGGGCCGGAGAAGACGAAGTGCCGTTTGGGTGGCTGGACCGGCAGGCCCTGCCCGGCCCGCAGCCGCGCCATGTTCAGCTGCGCGGAGAGGGCCTTCACCTGACGCTTCACCGGCTCCAGCCCCACCATGCGCTCCAGCTCGGCGAGCGCCTCCTCCAGTAACGCGGGGTCGGTGGGCCCGGTGGGCAGGGAGGGGTCCGGTCCGCCGGCCTTCTCGCGCACGGACGGACCGCCCAGCGAGGGGAGCGGGGCGGCCGGGGAGGGCTCGGGTACGGAGAGTTTGACGTCGCGCTCCTCGGTGCCGAAAAGGGGGTCGAGCCCGTCGAGGCCCTCCGGTCCCAGACCGGCCCCCGCGAGCCCCGCGAGGTCGGTGGAGTCGTCGTAGCCGTCGCCTTCGGCGATCGCGGCCAGCCGGGCCGAGGTGTCCATGAACGCCGGGTCGACGCGGTGGACGGCCCGGTACAGGGGCAGCGCCGCGGCACTGCGGCCCGTGCCCTCGTGGGCCCGCGCCAGCCAGTAGCGCAGTTCCTTGCGCTGCGGCTGCTCGCTGCGGCACCGCATGAGGGCAGCCGACAGCAGCGGCTCGGCCTGCCCGTACATCTCCAGGCGCACCCGGGCCATCCCGCTGAAGAGGCCGGCCTCGATGCCCAGCAGGGGGTCGCCGAGCAGTGGGTCGGTGTGCCGGACGAGTTGTTCCCAGTCCTTGACGAGGTAGGCGCGGCAGGCGTGCAGGAAGCGGACCTGGGGGTCGGTGTCCACGGGCGGCAGCCCGGCCAGGGCCCGGTCCAGTTCCGGGACGTGGCGGCCGTCGAGCCAGTGTGAGGCGTGCGCCAGCAGCAGGTCGCGGGGGTTCTCCAGTACGGGCTGCACCCACCAGCCCAGCCAGTACCAGGAGTTGAGCGTGCGACGGTGGCGGGCGCGCTGCTCGCCGAAGCGCTCCCGGTGCCGGAACATCCTGAGGAGTGCGCTGGTGGTGTCGACGCGCAGCGCGTGCAGTCCCAGCCAGCCGTCGGCCATCGTGGGGTCGATGCGCACCGCTGTCCGGAACTCCTCCTCCGCCTGCGGATAGGCCCCCATGGTGTAGGCGTCCACGCCGCGCAGCCAGGCGAGGTCGGCCGGGGCCTGTGCGCCCTGCGTGCCGAAGTCCATCCCGTCCCCCACGTACCGTGCCCCCGTCGGTATGCCGCCGAGCCGTGGCCCGCCGACCGCCTCGGCCAACGGCTGTACCGCGGGCCGGAGTTGCAAGGTGCGCGCGGCAACCGCCCGTAGGTCGCACCGGGGGCATCGTACCCGCGGCGGTCTCCCCTTTCGAAGGGTGCCGGGGCAGGCCGTTGCACGAGGCGGGAGCAGACGGGGAGCGTGCCGGACGGTGACCGAGGGTGAGTACTCGGCGCCCCGGAGCAGCCGCAAATCGCGCTCAGGGCAGAACGAAGCCCCCGATCACGGGGGAACAACCGGGGGCTTCGCGTCTGCCGACGGCCCCTGAGGGCCGCACATTCAGAACGTAAGACCTGTACGGCCCCCGGGTCAAGCGGAGTTGAGGCACTCCGGCCGGCGGTCAGGCGGCGATCTTCACGTGTTCACCACATTGCCTACCGGCCATCACTCTGCGTGAGGAAATAGGCCAGGGAGGTGGTTCCCTCGGGTCCCGGAAATACCTCGTACCCCTTCTCCCTCTGCCGCACCAGAAGGTGCGCGAAGGGGCGCGAAGGATCGTCGGTGAAGTGCCGGCGCTCCGCCGGGATCCAACCGTCCCAGAACGTCCGCTGCTCCGCTCCGTCGCGCGCCCGCCCACGCGTCCACGCCTCCTCGCGCGGCAGTTCCATCCAGAGCAGGTGGGCCAGGTGCGGACGCAGCGCTTCACGGCCGGCCCCCACGCCCTCCACCAGGACCACCGGGTCCGGCGGCAGCGCGCGGGCCGCGCCGAAGGTCCGCGCCCGCCAGTCGTAGGGGGCGTAGTGCGCGGTTTCGCCGCGCCGCAGCGGCTCGATCACCTGGCTCAGCAGCCGCCCGGTCCAGTCGAACAGTTCGTCGTGACTGGCGATGTCGTCGAGGTGCAGTACCGGCACACCGCCCAGCTCGGCGGCCAACCGCCCGGCGAACGTGGACTTTCCGGAGCCGGCGTGCCCGTCGACGCCGATCAGGCGCACGGGCCCGCAGGAGGGGGGAAGCCGGCGGAGCCGGGCTGCGAGGTCGTGGATGGCGGATCCCGGGCGGCGCGAAGGGACGGACGTCGTTCGCCCGCACTCTAACCGCGCCCGCCGGAGCCCCGACGCCCCGGCCGTCCACCCCCCACCCTCTGCACCCCGCCCTCCACACCCCGCCCTCTGCACCCCACCCTCCACCCCCCTGAGCGCCCCACCGGCCGAAACCGAACCGGGCGAGTCACCGTCCCCGCCCCCACCCGTTCCCGTGCTCATCCCCGCCCCCGTGCTCTCCTGTGTTCCACCGCACGCCACTGGTCGACACCAATGTTCATGGCGTGGCGGGCGCAGAGGTGCTGGCAGGAGCGGACGCCTGCCGCCATAGTTGGCGCACAACCGTGCAACGGACCCGCCCGACTCGGACACCTGGGGGTCTTCCGCCCATGAGCAGAGCCGAACAGCCGTCCCGCAGAACCGTCCTGGCCGCAGCCGTCGTCGCCGCCGTGGCGGGCGTCGCGGTTCCGGCCACCGCCGGTGCCACGCCCGGCAAGAACTCGGGCGCCGGCGGCGCGGACCCCGGCCGTGCCACCGCCCGACAGGTCGACTACCGCGCCTGGACCACGTTCCGCGACTGGCGGAGCGGGACCGTGCGGGGCGCCCGTCCCGTCGCGGGCGCCCGGCCCGGGATCGTGATCAGTGCCCCGGCCGGCAGCGCCGACTACACAGACCCGCACACCGGCAGGACCACCGCCTGGGAGTACGCGACCTGGACCTCGCCCGTCCACCGGCTCGCCGTGCCCTCGACCGAGGTCATCGCCTCCTGGAACGCGCACACCCCGAGCGGCACCTGGATCCAGGTCGAACTCAAGGGCACCTACTCCGACGGCACGGACACACCCTGGTACGTGATGGGCCGCTGGGCGGCCGGCGACGGTGACCAGGACATCCGGCGGACCTCGGTCGACGACCAGGGCGACGGGAAGAGCAGTGTGTGGACGGACACGTTCGCCGTCGACGACGCCTCCACGGGGCTGCGTCTGACCTCCTACCGGCTCAGGCTCACCCTCCACCGCCGCCCCGGCACGAGGGCCACGCCCACCGTCTGGCGGCTCGGCGCGATGGGCTCCGACGTCCCCGACCGCTTCACCGTCCCGGCCTCCGCCCCCGGCCTCGCCCGGGAACTGCGCGTCCCGCGCTACTCGCAGGAGATCCACAAAGGCCAGTACCCCGAGTACGACAACGGCGGTGAGGCCTGGTGCAGCCCCACCTCCTCCCAGATGGTCATCGAGTACTGGGGCGGCCGGCTCACCGAGGAGCAGCTCGCCTGGGTCGATCCCTCCTACGCCGACCCGCAGGTCTGCCACGCGGCCAGGTACACCTACGACTACCAGTACGAGGGCTGCGGCAACTGGCCCTTCAACGCCGCCTACGCGGCCACCTTCAAGGGCCTGCAGGGCGTGGTCACCCGTCTCGGTTCCCTCGCCGACCTGGAGACGCTGATCGCGGCCGGTATCCCGGCCATAACGTCCCAGTCCTTCCTGGAGAAGGAGCTGACGGGGGCGGGTTACGGTACCTCGGGCCATCTGATGACCGTGATCGGCTTCACGGCCGAAGGCGACGTGATCGCCAACGACCCCGCCTCGGACGACAACGAGGCCGTGCGCCGCGTCTACAAGCGGCGTGAGTGGGAGAACATCTGGCTCAGAACCAAGCGGTACAACGCGAGCGGGAAGGTCGTCTCGGGCACGGGCGGCGTCTGCTACCTGTACTTCCCGGCACATCCGAGCCCGCGCCAGCGCGAGGCCCTCGCGGCGGTGGGCGTGCGCTGACCCGCACCACGCCCCCGCACCACGCCCCCGCACCGCGCCCCCGCACCGCGACGGCGGCCCCCGGCGCCGAAGCTCCGGGGGCCGTCGCTGTGACCAAGGTCTCGGTCGTAAAAGCCGCTCGCGGTGGCAAGGTGGACAGGGTTACCGCGAGGGGGAGTCTCCGGGGGGAGTCCACCGAACGCCGAGATCAGCGAGAAGCCATGACCGCACACACCGCCACCGCCGCCCGTGTCCGTACCGGCGGCCCCAAGGACGACGGCCCGAAGATCCTCGAGCACGTCATGGGCTGGACCCTCGTCGTGGTGATCGCGATGCTCGTGGTGCAGCTGGGACTGCTGTGACGTGACCGTCATGTGACCTGCCCCACGATCCGACCTGCAATACTGCGGATGTCCCGCTGCCCGTAGGAGACCAGGGTCGAAATTGAATATCAGTCAACAGCGCGCCGATGCCCGTCCCCGGGCGCGCGGCACGGAGCGCTCGGCGGCGCGCCGCGCCGAACTCATCGCCATTGGGCGGAGGTTGTTCGCCGACACGTCGTACGACGCGCTTTCGATGGATGACATCGCCCGCCAGGCGCATGTCGCCAAGGGGCTGATCTACTACTACTTCCAGTCCAAGCGGGGCTACTACCTGGCGATCATCCAGGACTCCGTCGCCGGCCTGGTCACCACCGCCGCGCGAGGGACCGAACTGCCCCAGGTGGACCGCGTCCACCGCACCATCGACGGCTATCTGCGCTACGCCGAGCAGAACCAGGCCGCCTATCGCACGATCGTCAGTGGCGGAGTCGGCTTCGACGCCGAGGTGCACGCCATCCGGGACGGTGTCCGCGAGGCGATCGTCGTCACCATCGCCGAAGGAGCGTACGGCCGTTCCGACATCGGACAACTGGCCCGCATGGGGCTGCTCTCCTGGGTGTGCAGCGTCGAGGGTGCCACCCTGGACTGGATCGGCCGTCCCGGACTGTCCCGCGAGACGATGCGCGAGCTCCTGGTGAAATCGCTCGGCGGAACCCTGCGCGCCATCGAGGAACTGGACCCCGCCTGTCCGGCCCCGGCCCCCGCCCGCCGGGAAGACTGACGGGCGAAGGGGCGGAGACCCGAACCGGCCTCCGCCCCGTGCCCCCGTGGCCGTGGTCAGTCGATCGCCCGGATCAGCTCACCGTTCGCGGTGTCCCCGCTCAGCTCCCAGAAGAAGGTGCCGCCCAGGCCCTGCTGGTTCTTGTACGTCATCTTGGTCGCGATGGTCTGTGGAGTGTCGTGACTCCGCCAGTCGTTCCCGCACTTGGCGTACGCGGTGCCGGCCACCGTGCCGGTCGCCGTGCCGCCCGGCGCGGCCTGGGTGCCGCCGGTCCAGCCGCGGCCGTAGAAGCCGATGCCATGCTCCGGTGCGAGTGCCGGGATCCGCCCCTGTCCCGGCGGCCGGAGCATTTCTTGAAGTAAGCGGTCGTTAACTGGTGACTCCATGCCTCCAATCGGGCATACTCACAGCGCACAGCCGCTGGTCAGCCGCTTCCGCGACCCGGGAGTGCGAGCATCGGCCAGGCCGAACGACCCGGCGGAGCCGCCTCCACCCAAGGCGCACATCCGCCGATGTGCCCGACAGGGAGGAAAGCGTCGACATGCCCGACCGCGCCCCGCAGCCGGTGGACCGGCAACTGCCCACGGATGAGGCACGGGATCTGATCTCGCTCGTCCGCGACATCGCGCAGCGTGAGATCGCCCCGAGCGCGGCCGAGGAGGAGGAAGCCGGACGCTTTCCGCGCGAGGTCTTCGCCCTGCTCTCCGAATCCGGCCTGCTCGGCCTGCCCTACGACGCCGAGTACGGCGGCGGCGAGCAGCCGTACGAGGTCTATCTCCAGGTCCTCGAAGAGCTCGCCGCGGCCCGGCTCACCGTCGGTCTCGGCGTCAGCGTGCACACGCTCGCCTCCTACGCGCTCGCCGCCTACGGCACCAAGGAGCAGCAGCTCGAGCACCTGCCCGCGATGCTCGGTGGCGGCCTGCTCGGCGCCTACTGCCTCTCCGAACCCGCCTCCGGCTCGGACGCCGCCTCGCTGCGCACCAAGGCCGTACGCGACGGCGACGACTGGGTGCTCACCGGTACCAAGGCGTGGATCACGCACGGTGGCATCGCCGACTTCTACACCGTCATGGCGCGCACGGGTGAGGAGGGGCCGCGTGGGATCACCGCCTTCCTCGTCCCCGGCGACGCCGAGGGACTGAGTGCCGCGGTGCCCGAGAAGAAGATGGGGCTGAAGGGCTCGCCCACCGCGCAGGTCCACTTCGACGGCGTGCGGGTCTGCGACACCCGGCGCCTCGGAGACGAGGGGCAGGGCTTCGCGATCGCCCTGTCCGCGCTCGACTCCGGACGGCTGGGCATCGCCGCCTGCGCGATCGGCGTGGCCCAGGCGGCGCTGGCCCAGGCGGTGTCGTACGCGGCGGACCGGCGGCAGTTCGGCAAGCCGATCGCCGACTTCCAGGGGCTGCGCTTCATGCTCGCCGACATGGCGACCCAGATCGAGGCCGGCCGCGCGCTCTACCTGACGGCGGCACGGCTGCGGGACGCGGGACTGCCGTTCGCCAAGCAGGCCGCCATGGCCAAGCTGCACTGCACCGACACGGCGATGCGGGTCACCACCGACGCCGTGCAGGTCCTCGGCGGGTACGGCTACACCGCGGACTTCCCGGCCGAGCGGTACATGCGCGAGGCCAAGGTGCTGCAGATCGTCGAGGGCACCAACCAGATCCAGCGGATGGTCATCGCCCGTCATCTCGCGGGTCCAGAGGAACGCTGAAGGCGCCGGTGACACGGAAGTCGCCGGTGGTGAACGGCTCCCCGGTGGAGAAGGCGTCGCCGAGCCCGCGCGGAGGCGCCGCGAGCCGGACCCACTCCGGGTCATCGCGCCCCGGCAGGGTACGGCCGCGATCGGCCCAGGTCCGCATCAGCTCACGGTAGATCGGCGGGTCCGGGACTTGCGGAGCCGGCGGAACCGGCCCCGCGGGCACCGGGACGAACACGCGGCGCCGACGCCCGGTCGCCGAGTACGTGGGGGTCATACCCGGGCAACGCGGCAAAGGCGGACAGGTCACCGGCCCGGGGAATCGAGCTTGAGTTCGCGGGCGTCCACCACCGAGTCGCCGTTGCCGGACCGGACCGGACCGGACCCGGCACACGGCCGCCGGCCCTCGGCCCGACCGGGGTGGAACACGTCGGAACACACCGGCCCGCGCCACGGCGGCCTGCTCCGAGCCGTGGCGCGGGTGAATCAGTGGAATCGGGCGGCGTCCCCCCGGACGGTGCGTGCCCGGCGGCTCAGGCCGCCTCGCGCCGCATCGTCGGGACGCGCATCGGGCGCGAGCCCGGGCCGCCGACGTGGGAGAAGGGCTGGGTCCGCCAGTCGAGGCCTCGGGGGAGCGTCAACAGCAGGGCGGTGTCCTGCTCGTGAGGCTGGAACGACTCGTCCGCGGGACGGGCCTCGGTGGCCCGGCGGCCGGTGCCGGCGCAGACCGAGAGCCCGAACGGGTTCCACGGCGACGCGCACAGCGCGTGCTCCGGCAGCACCTCCTCGTCCGCCAGCAGGGCGATGGGCTGCGCGCAGTCCGGGCAGATCACCCGGTACATCTCGAAGGTGTCGTAGGTGTCGGGTTCCTCGTCGTCGAATGCGTCGGGTTCGACGCCCTCCGATACGGGCTCGACGACCGGCTGCTGCCGCTTGGACGCGGTACGACCAGGGCGCTTAAGACTCTGCATGGGATTCTCCCCCTCGGGCTGGGCCGTGACGGCACTGCGGCCTCGACCACAGCAAGCACTTCCCGTCCCCAATCCGGGGTAATCACGAGAGCATCACGGAGACCGTTCGGGAGGTGTGGTCTTCATCACATGCCACCCGCAGGTGCCCCGGACGGCCGGTTTGTCCCCCCGCGGCCGCCGGTCGGGTCCCCCTCGCATCACGAACCGGCACGACCTGGGCTGCTCAGGTATCCGAGGAGATCAACCGCACTGTAGGTTCTTGCGCCATGGAGGAGCTGGACCGACAGATCGTGCAGCTGCTCGTCAAGGACGGGCGGATGAGCTACACAGACCTGGGCAAGGCCACGGGCCTGTCCACGTCGGCCGTGCACCAGCGGGTGCGGCGGCTGGAACAGCGTGGCGTCATCCGCGGGTACGCCGCGGTCGTCGACCCGGAGGCCGTCGGGCTGCCGATCACCGCCTTCATCTCGGTGAAACCGTTCGACCCCAGCGCCCCCGACGACATCGCGGACCGCCTGGCCGGCGTCCCCGAACTGGAGGCCTGCCACAGTGTGGCGGGCGACGAGAACTACATCCTCAAGGTGCGTGTGTCGACCCCGCACGAACTGGAGGAACTGCTCGCCCGGGTGCGCTCCCTCGCCGGGGTCTCCACACGGACCACCGTGGTCCTGTCGACGCCGTACGAGTCCCGGCCGCCGCGGATCTGACCGACGGCAACGCCGCCCCACCGCCGCGGATCCCGGCCGTTCGGCGCGCCCGGACTCCCGCGCGGCGTCGCCCTGCGTGCGGAGCCGTTCGCGCGAAGGGTGAGACTGGTGCTCATGAGCGAGCCCACCACCCCGTCCACGACCGTCCTGCTGCGCCGCGGCGAGGTCCACAGTCCCGCCGACCCCTTCGCGACGGCCATGGTCGTCGAACGCGGCCAGGTCGCCTGGGTCGGCTCCGAGGGCGCCGCGGACGCCTTCGCGGACGGCGTGGACGAGGTGATCGACCTGGACGGCGCCCTGGTCACCCCGGCGTTCACCGACGCACACGTGCACACCACGTCCACCGGCCTCGCCCTCACCGGCCTCGACCTCTCCGGTGCCGCCACCCGCGAGGCGGCCCTCGCCCTCGTACGGGACTTCGCCGCGGCCCGCCCGGACGACCGGGTCCTGCTCGGCCACGGCTGGGACGCCTCGCGCTGGCCCGACGGGCTGCCCCCGACGCGTGCCGAGCTGGACGCCGCCACCGGTGGCCGCGCCCTCTATCTCAGCCGTATCGACGTCCACTCGGCCGTCGTCACCACCGCTCTGCTCGACCTCGTCCCCGGTGACGTCGGGCGTGCGGACGGCCCGCTCACCGCCGGCGCCCACCACGCCGTACGCGCCGCCGCCCTCGGGGCCGTCGCCCCCGCACAGCGCACCGAGGCCCAGCGCGCCGCGCTCGCGCACGCCGTCTCCCTCGGCATCGGCACCGTTCACGAGTGCGCAGGACCGGAGATCTCCTCCGAGGACGATCTCACCGGTCTGCTGCGGCTGGCGGCCGAGGAGGCGGGGCCGCGCGTGGTCGGCTACTGGGCCGAACAGGACGTCGACAAGGCGAGGGAGCTGGGCGCGATCGGCGCCGCAGGCGACCTTTTCGTGGACGGCGCCCTCGGCTCGCACACCGCCTGCCTGCACCAGCCGTACGCCGACGCGGGGCACACCGGTACCGGCTACCTGGACGCCGCAGCCGTCGCGGCCCACGTCGTCGCCTGCACCGAGGCAGGCCTTCAGGCGGGCTTCCACGCCATCGGCGACGCCGCCGTGGCCGCCGTCGTGGAGGGCGTGCGCGCCGCCGCCGGCAAGGCCGGCCTCGCCCGCGTCCGCGCCGCCCGGCACCGCGTCGAGCACGCCGAGATGCTCACCCCCGAGACCGTCGCGGCCTTCGCCGAACTGGGCCTGACCGCCTCCGTCCAGCCCGCCTTCGACGCCCTGTGGGGCGGCGAGGACGGCATGTACGCCCGGCGTCTGGGCGCCGAGCGGGCCCGCACGCTCAACCCCTTCGCCGCCCTGCTGCGCGCCGGTGTCCCGCTCGCCTTCGGCTCCGACAGCCCGGTCACGCCCCTCGACCCGTGGGGCGCCGTCCGGGCCGCCGCCTTCCACCGCACGGCGGAGCACCGCGTCTCCGTGCGCGCGGCGTTCACGGCGCACACGCGCGGCGGATGGCGGGCGATCGGCCGCGACGACGCGGGCGTCCTGGTGCCGGGCGCGCCCGCCGACTACGCCGTGTGGCGTACCGGCGAGCTGGTGGTCCAGGCTCCCGACGACCGGGTCGCTCGCTGGTCGACCGACCCGCGCTCCGGTACCCCCGGCCTGCCCGATCTGACTCCGGGCCGGGACCTGCCCGTCTGCCTGCGCACCGTGGTGGGCGGCCGCACGGTCTTCGTACGGCCGGGCGAGTGATCCACACGGCCGACGGGGCGATGATCTTCTCCCGCGTACGACCTGCGCGTCCTCCGTGCTGACCTGGGCTTTGACACGGAAGCCGCAGGTCGAACGACTGTTGACAGGCGACGGCGGGAGGCCGGTAGGTTCGGCCGAGTCCACCACCGGACGCCCGACCGGGGAATCCTCCGCGCACGCGTCGCGGCGCCGCTGGGTCAGGGACGGTGTGCCGCACCGGGCACCGTCACTGGGAGCCAGGCTCAGCGCTCGCGTCGCGACGAGGGAACGTTCCGGCCGGTCGGGAGGTGTGACCCGGGTGGGGCCCGGGCGCTCAGTAGACAACGGCTTAGGTCGACCCGCAGCCGGCGGGTCCCAGGTCGGCCCGAAGGGCGCCGGGCCCCCATCCGCCGCGCAAACGTCCCTAATCGGCCATCCCTACCCCGGTCCAGCGGATCCGACACCACCGTACGGGCGTCCTGTCACGTCTCCGCAGGCCGCGGCGATTATGGTGGTCCTCTGCGTACGGACATGAAGGGGCAGCGGTGAACGACGGCGACGGGACGCCCGCGGTAGCGGGGCAGGGGAGGCGGTTCGGCCCCCTGGGCACGGCCTTGGTGATCATTCCGACCTACAACGAGGCGGAGAACATCAAGGCGATCGTCGCGCGTGTGCGTGAGGCGGTCCCCGAGGCGCACGTTCTGGTCGCCGACGACAACAGCCCCGACGGCACCGGCAAGCTCGCCGACGAGCTGGCCGCCGAGGACGATCACGTCCAGGTCCTGCACCGCAAGGGCAAGGAGGGTCTGGGCGCCGCCTACCTCGCGGGCTTCCGCTGGGGCCTGGAGCACGGCTACGGCGTGCTGATCGAGATGGACGCCGACGGCTCCCACCAGCCCGAGGAGCTGCCCCGCCTGCTGACCGCCCTCAAGGGCGCCGACCTGGTGCTCGGCTCCCGCTGGGTGCCCGGCGGCAGGGTGGTGAACTGGCCCAAGTCGCGCGAGTTCATCTCCCGCGGGGGCAGCATGTACTCGCGCCTCGCGCTGGACCTGCCGCTGCGCGACATCACGGGCGGCTACCGGGCCTTCCGCCGCGAGACCCTGGAGGGGCTCGGCCTGGACGAGGTCTCCTCGCAGGGCTACTGCTTCCAGGTCGACCTCGCCCGCCGGGCGATCAAGGCGGGTTACCACGTCGTCGAGGTGCCGATCACGTTCGTCGAGCGTGAACTCGGCGACTCCAAGATGAGCCGCGACATCCTCGTGGAGGCGCTGTGGCGGGTCACCACGTGGGGTGTGGGGGAGCGGGTCGGCAAGGTGCTGGGCCGCGACAGGCAGCCCGACAGGCAGCCCGGCAGGCAGCCCGGCAGGCAGCCCGGCAGGCAGCCGGGCGGGGCGGCCGGTGAGCCTGGCGGCTCGTCAGCCGAAGCGCCGGCGGACGGGCCGGTGAACCATGCGGCGGGGAGGCCGGCCGGCGAAGCTGCCGAGAAGTCGTCGGCGGAGCCGGGCGACGAGTCGGCACAGGCGCCTGACAGGAACGCCTGATCGTCCCCTTATGCCGCACTGAGCCGGGGCCAGGCACACTGGGGGTATGACGACTGGCGCTCAGACCCCCAGGTCCCCCGCCCGGCCCCCGCGTTCCAGGCTGCGCACGTTCCTGCCGCTGGGCATCGCCGCGTGGCTCGTGCTGGAGATCTGGCTGCTGACCGTGGTCGCGAGTGCCTCCAGCGGGTTCGTGGTCTTCCTGCTGCTGGTGGCCGGCATCGTCCTCGGATCCGTGGTGATCAAGAGTGCGGGCCGCCGCGCCTTCAGGAACCTCACGGAGACGCTGCAGCAGCAACAGTCCGGCGTCATGCCCGAGGCCCGACCGAACAGCGAGGGCAACGGCCTGATGATGCTGGGCGGACTGCTCCTGATCCTCCCCGGCCTGATCTCGGACGCCCTGGGCCTGCTCATGCTGCTGCCCCCGGTCCAGAAGGCCGTGAGCCGCCATGCGGAGCGGACGGTGGAGCGCAAGCTCCGCGAGGCCGGCCCGGGCACCCTGGGCGACGCGTTCCGCCAGGCCCGCATGCAGCAGCAGGACGGCAAGGTCGTCCAGGGCGAGGTCATACGGGACGACCCGGACGACGCACCGCAGGACCCTCGCCCTCCGCTGGCGCGCTGAGGCGGTCGACGGGCCCGGGGGCGGACGGACGGCTCCGGGCCCGCCCGGCGGGCACCGGCAACGAAGGCACGCGAAACCGAACGAGGACAAACGAGGACATGCGAAACCGCGGGTGCCGTACGTGAAGTTCACGTACGGCACCCGCGGTGTTCGGTAGTGCTGGTTACGCCTTTACGGGTTTTCGCTACGCACTCTTGCGGCTGTCTCGCGGATGTACCGCGATGTTCATCGCGCCGGAGCGCAGAACGGCCAACCGCTCCTCGAGGACCTCTTCGAGTTCCTCGCGGGTGCGCCGCTCCATCAGCATGTCCCAGTGCGTACGCGCGGGCTTGGCCTTCTTCTCCTCAGGGCCGTCGCCATCCACGAGGAGTGCCTGGGCCCCGCAGACCTTGCACTCCCACTCCGGCGGGATCTCCGCCTCGACCGAGAAGGGCATCTCGAATCGATGCCCCTTCTCGCATGCGTACTCCACGGCCTGGCGCGGGGCCAGGTCGATGCCGCGGTCCGTCTCGTAGCTGGTCACCACGAGGCGCGTGCCGCGAAGAGCTCGCTCACTCATGAATCGTGCCTCCCGGGCTTGTCGCCCACAGGACAGGTGTCGCTGTCGTCGTCATCCGGTCAACGTCCGGGCGGCGGTAAAGATTCCCGTCCCGCTCCCGTTCCGGGCGTCTGCGTCGCCGTCGCAGTCGCAGCCTTGCAACCAGTGCAGTACCCGCCGACGTCCGGTTTGTCACCTCTGCTGGCAGACGCGACATAGCGTTTCGGCACCTTTGACGCGCAGTAACGGTACGCCTGGCAGGCCAAACGCGTACACTACAGCGCTTTCGCGCCGAGTGCTAAATCCTTTCGGGCACCGGGTTGCCCGCGTCGCCGATCGCCCGCCGCACCGGGACCCGCGCGAGCAGCACGAAACCGATGACGAAGAAGGCCACCAGCGAGATGATCGCGTCACGGTAACTCCCGGTCAGCTGATAGGTGAGCCCGAACAGCAGCGGTCCGAGCCAGCTCATCCCGCGGTCGCTCAGCTCGTACGCCGAGAAGTACTCGGCCTCCTTGCCGGCCGGGACCAGGTGGGAGAACAGGGAGCGGGACAGCGCCTGGCTGCCGCCCAGGACGAGACCGATCCCGGCGGCCAGCACGAAGAACCACACCGGCTCCCCGGCCGGCAGGAAGTACCCGGCCGCGAGCGTGACCGTCCAGGCCACCAGCGACCCGAGGATCGTGCGCTTCGCCCCGTACGTCCGGGCCAGCCGCCCCAGCGCCAGCGCGCCCGCCACCGCCAGCAGCTGGACCAGCAGGACGGCCACGATGAGCGTGGACTGTCCGAGGCCCAGCTCCTCGGAGCCGTAGACGGAGGCCTGGGAGATCACCGTCTGGATGCCGTCGTTGTAGACGAGGTACGCCAGCAGGAAGGCCAGCGTCAGCGGACGGCGCCGCATGTCGCGGACGGTCGCCGCGAGCTGCCGGAACCCTGGCAGGGCGGCCTCCCGCGCGGGAACGCGCCGGTCGCGCAGCCGCCGTAGCGGGATGAGGGCGAAGGCGCCCCACCACAGACCGGCCGACGCCAGGCAGACACGGACCGCGGCGCTCTCGCTGAGCCCGAAGGAGTCGTGGGCCGTGTAGAGGATGAGGTTCGCGATCAGCATCAGGGCCCCGGCGGCGTACCCGAAGGCCCAGCCCCGCGAGGAGACCGCGTCGCGTTCCTCGGGCGGGGCGATCTGGGGAAGGTAGGAGTTGTAGAGCATCATCGCCACCGACTGCGCGGCGTTGGCGACGACCAGGAGCAGACCGCCGAGCAGATAGCGGTCGCCGTCGAGGAAGAACATGCAGGTCGTGGCCGCGGCCCCGGTGTACGCGGCGGCGGCCAGCAGCGGCTTCCTGCGGCCCGAGCGGTCGGCCGCGGCCCCCACCAGGGGCATCACCAGCACCGCCACGATCACCGACAGCGACACCGAGTACGCGAAGAAGGACCCGGCGCGCACGGGTATGCCCAGCGGGTGGACGTATCCGTCCGCGCCCGCCGCCGACTCGGCGACCGACGTCAGATAGGGCCCCAGGAACACGGTGAGCACGCTCGTGGAGTAGACCGAGCACGCCCAGTCGTAGAAGTACCAGCCGCGCTGTTCGCGCCGTCGGCCGTCGGCGCCGTCGGCCGCGTCCGTCCGCAGGGTGTCGGTGCCCACCCGTGCCCTCGCTTTTCCGTGAACGCGCGACGTCCCGGGGCTCGGTCGCGGTCCTCGGACGGTCCCGGACCGTCTCAGACCCAGACGCCGCGGTCCTCCATGACCTTGCGCAGTGTGTCGATGTGATCGGTCATGATGCCATCCACTCCCAGGTCCAGGAGCCGGTGCATGCGGTCGGGATCGTTCACCGTCCAGACGTGCACCTGGAGCCCGCGCGCATGGGCGGCGCGCACGAAACGGTGGTCGACCACCTGGATGCCCGACTGGACCTCGGGCACCTGCGCGGCCACCGCCGAGCGGCGGAGCGCGGCCGGTACGCCCCAGGAGCGCAGCCGCAGATTGAGAACGCCCCGGGTTCCGTACGAGGTGGCCAGGCGAGGGCCGGCCAGGCGCTGGGCACGGATGACGCGGGCCTCGGAGAACGACCCGACGCAGATCCGGTCCCAGGCGTCGGTCCGCCCGATCAGCTCCAGCAGCGGCAGCAGCGCGGGCTCGGCCTTCACGTCGATGTTCCAGCGCACCCCGGGGAAGGTCTCCAGCAACTCCTCGAAGAGCGGCACCGGCTCCTCGCCCGCCACGCGCGCGCGGCGCACCCTCTCCCACGAGAGGTCGGCGATCCGCCCCGCCCCGTCCGTCACCCGGTCCAGGGTCGCGTCGTGGAAGGCGACGAGCTTCCCGTCCCGCGTGGCGTGGACGTCCGTCTCGATGTACCGGTAGCCCGCCTCGACCGCGCGCCGGAACTGCCGCAGCGTGTTCTCCAGGCCGTCCGCGGCACCGCCCCGGTGGGCGAAGGCGATCGGGCCGGGATGGTCCAGATAGGGATGGCGGGGGTGGCGTATCGGGGTGCTCACCGACGCAGTATCGCGCGGCGGGGTTGAGCGGCGGCAACCACCGTGCTGCCGCCGGATGCCGACGGGACGGCGAACACGCGCAGGAAGACCTGGGCGAGCGGACCGATCGCCACCGCGTACAGCAGGGTGCCGACACCGACCGTGCCGCCGAGAGCGAACCCTGTGGCCACGACGGTGATCTCGACGGCCGTGCGCACCAGGCGCACCGAGAGCCCCGTGCGCCGGTTCAGCCCGGTCATCAGCCCGTCGCGCGGGCCCGGACCGAACCGTGCGGCGATGTACAGCCCGGTCGCCGCGCCGTTCAGGACGATCCCCGCCACCATCATGGCGATCCGCGGCGTCCACCCGTGGACGTCGGGCACCACGGCCAGCGTCGCGTCCATCGCGGCGCCGATCACCAGCACGTTGGACACCGTGCCGAGGCCCGGCCGCTGGCGCAGCGGGATCCACAGCAGCAGGATCGCCGCGCCCAGCAGGGTCAGCACCACGCCCATCGGCAGGCCGGTGTGCTCCGCGAGGCCCTGGTGCAGCACGTTCCACGGCTCCAGTCCGAGTCCCGACCTGACCAGGAGCGCCGAACTCGCGCCGTAGAGCACGAGACCGCCGTAGAGCTGTGTCAGTCGCCGCGTGAGATGCCGCTGCCCGGTCTGCCTGGACAAGTCGTCCCCCTGTGTGGTGGTAGTGGCCTGCTGCATGACACCCTGTGGCTTGAGAACGCGAGTCAACCATGGCCAATTCGGGGAAGGTGGACTGATTTCCATGACGCAGTGGACCTCGGCTGTGGGGGCGGGGCAGCTCGCCCGACTGCTCGGCTCACAGCAGGACCGTCCGGCCGGGCCCGGCACCCGCCGCCCGCCCGCCTACCGCGCGCTCGCCGACGGCATCCGGCTGCTGGTGCTCGAGGGGCGCGTGCCGGTCGCCGCCCGGCTGCCCGCCGAACGCGAGCTGGCCCTGGCCCTGACCGTCAGCCGCACCACCGTGGCCGCCGCCTACGAGGCGCTGCGCGCCGAGGGCTTCCTGGAGTCCCGGCGTGGCGCGGGCAGCTGGACCGCCGTACCCGCCGGGAATCCCCTGCCGGCGCGCGGTCTGGAGCCGCTGCCGCCCGAGGCGCTGGGCTCCATGATCGACCTCGGCTGCGCGGCGCTCCCCGCGCCCGAGCCCTGGCTCACCCGGGCCGTGCAGGGCGCCCTGGAGGAGCTGCCCCCCTACGCGCACACCCACGGTGACTACCCGGCCGGGCTGCCCGCGCTGCGCGCGATGATCGCCGAGCGCTACACCGCGCGCGGAATCCCGACCATGCCGGAGCAGATCATGGTGACCACGGGGGCGATGGGCGCGATCGACGCCATCTGCCACCTCTTCGGCGGGCGCGGGGAGCGCATCGCCGTCGAGTCGCCCTCGTACGCCAACATCCTCCAGCTGATGCGCGAGGCCGGGGCCCGCCTGGTCCCCGTCGCGATGGCCGAAGGGCTCACCGGCTGGGACGTGGACCGCTGGCGCCAGGTGCTGCGCGA
Source organism: Streptomyces sp. NPDC028991 (assembly GCF_055564775.1). Taxonomy (NCBI): domain Bacteria; kingdom Bacillati; phylum Actinomycetota; class Actinomycetes; order Kitasatosporales; family Streptomycetaceae; genus Streptomyces; species Streptomyces sp. NPDC028991. Next base: position 272,731 of record NZ_JBVHVP010000007.1, read on the forward strand.
GGCCGCGCCCCGCATCGCCTACGTCGTCGCCGACTTCCACAACCCCACCGGCGCGCTCGCCGACGAGGACCAGCGGCGGCGGCTGGTGGACGCGGCCCGCTCGGCGGGCACGGTGCTCGTGGCCGACGAGACGATGAGCGAGCTGTGGCTGGACGACGAGGTCGAGATGCCGCGCCCCGTGTGCGCCTTCGACCCGGCCGGGTCCACGGTCGTCACCGTCGGCTCCGCCAGCAAGGCCTTCTGGGCGGGGATGCGCATCGGCTGGGTCCGCGCCGCGCCCGACGTGATCCGCAGCCTGGTCGCCGCGCGCGCGTACGCCGACCTGGGTACGCCGGTACTCGAGCAGCTGGCCGTGAACTGGCTGTTCAGCACGGGAGGCTGGGAGCAGGCCGTTCGGGTGCGGCGCGAGCAGGCCCGCCGGAACCGGGACGAGTTGGTGGCCGCGGTGCGCCGTGAACTGCCCGACTGGGAGTTCGAGGTACCGCGCGGCGGGCTCACCCTGTGGGTGCGGACCGGCGGCCTCTCGGGCTCGCGGCTCGCCGAGGCGGGGGAACGTGTGGGCGTACGGGTCCCGTCCGGACCGCGCTTCGGGGTCGACGGGGCCTTCGAGGGCTACGTCCGGCTGCCCTTCACCGTCGGCGGTGCGGTGGCCGAGGAGGCCGCGATGCGACTGGCCGCGGCGGCCCGGCTGGTGGAGAACGGCGGCGTCGGGGGCGGCGAGGCCCCGCGAACGTTCGTGGCGTAGGCGTAGGCGTAGGCGTAGACGGGGGCGTAGACGGGGGCGGGGGGGGGGGCGGGTTGTGGCGGGCGGGTTCCGGGCACGGAGACGGCCCGGGCACCGCATCGTGGCAGGGCCGGGCCGTCTTGGAGTCGGTGGGTGGGGGAGCCGCGCCGGGCCGTGGCCGGACCGGCGTTCGTCAGGAGGTCTCGGCCGCCACCGCCTTGGCGGGAACCGTCTCCGGCGTGGGCGGCTCCGCCGCGGTCACCTCCTGCGCCGTCGCCTCCATAGTGACGGTCGCCTCCACGGAGACCGGCGTCGCCTCGACCGTGACCGGGGTCGTTTCCACCGTGACCGGTGTCGCCTCGACCGTGGCAGGGGTCGTTTCCACCGTGACCGGCGTCGCCTCGACCGTGGCCGGGGTCGCCTCGACCGTGGCCGGGGTCGCTTCGGCGTCCGCCTGCGGCCTTTCCGGCCCGGGCTCGCCCGCGACGGCCTTCTTCTCGATGGAGACCTTCTCCTCGGCCGTGTCCTCCTCCACGGGCACCCGCTCCCCGTCCGCCGGCGTCGTGCGCGGCGGGAGCAGGCCGAGCACAGCCTGCCGTTGGCCGTCGCTCGTCGCGTCGTCGTAGGGGTCCGGTGTGGCCGGAACCTGGAGGCGGTGCACCGGCCCGGTGCCCAGACGGGCGTATCCCCGGCCGGGCGGGACCTGATCCGGGGGCGTGGTGTGCGGGGGAGCGCCGAGCGCCGTCGCCAGCTCGTCGGCCGTGGCCGGGCCGAGGACGACACGCGCGCGCGTGTGCTGCCGTACGGCGTCGCCGAGGCTGCCCAGGGCGTCCAGCTGGTCGGCGACGACCACCGTCACGTTCGCGGCGCGGCCGTGCCGCAGGGGGACGTGGAGCAGGGACTGCGGGTCCTTGCGGCCGTCCGCCGCGGCCAGGTGCGCGAACGCGCTCGGCCGGTCCAGGAAGACCCACAGCGGCCGCTTGGTGTCCTCGGGCGCCGGCCGGCCCTCCTGACGGGCCCGGTTGACGGTGATCAGCCGGCGCTCCGTCTCGGCGGCGGCCCACTCCAGGCTGGTCAGCGCACCGGTGAGGCCGCACTCGACGGCCAGGACGCCGTCCCGGCCGACCAGGCAGGCGTACTCGCCGGTGCCGCCGCCGTCGACGATCAGCAGGTCGCCGTGGCGCAGGGCCTGCAGCGCGACCGAGCGCAGCAGGGTGGACGTGCCGGCACCGGGCTGCCCCAGGACCAGCAGGTGGGGCTCGGTCGAGCGGATGCCGGTACGCCAGACGACCGGGGGCACGTCGCGCCGATCCTCGCCGTGGGTGAGCGGGAGGGTGCGCTGGACCCGGGTCGGGTCGGTGAAGCCGAGGACGGTCTCACCGGGCGCCGTCACGAAGCGCTGCGCGGCGATGTCGGTGGGGAGCGCCGGGAGTACGTCGACGGAGAGGTGGTTGGCCTCCTCGTCCCACGTGAATCGGTACTCCCGGCCGCGGCCGGACTTCGCGGTGAGCAGGTGCTCGATCCGGGCGCGGGCCTCGGCCTCACCGTCGGTGAAGTACGCGGGGTAGCGGATCACCAGGTGGGCGAAGCGGCCGGTGTCGTCGAAGTCGTACGCGGGGAACGCCTTCTCCCACGTGCCGCCGTGGGCGTACAGGGGGTCCGGGTCCTCCGCGATGGAGAAGTACGGGACCAGCGCCTCGTAGAGGGACCGCAGGCGCCGGGTCTGGGAGTCGTCGGGTCCCTCCGGCTCCGCCGGGGCGCGGTCCCTGCCCTGCCAGGCTGCCGCCGCCATCAGGGCGACGACGGCGAGCAGCGGGCCGTACGGCATGAGTGCCACGACCAGGACCACCGAGGCCACCAGGAACAGCAGCGCGCCGCGCCGGTCCTTGGGGGTCTCGGTCCATCTGCGCCGCGCGGCCGCGGCCAGGCGGCGCAGACCGCGGGCGATCGTGATCAGCGGCTGGAGGACGTCGGTGGCGCTGTCGGCCGCCGTCCGGGCCAGCTCCCGGCTCCGGGCGAGCTGTGCGCCGCCGTTGCTCAGAATGCGGGGGAGGGGCCGCCGGGCCACTGCTGCCTCCTGGAAGTGCGTACGTGAGGATGTCGGGCGGGGGAGAGGGGCGTCAGAACTTGATTCCGCCGAGGAGGCCCGCCAGGCTCTCGCCGCCCGCCTTGATGCTCGGGGCGATGGCCGTACTCGCGAGGTAGAACCCGAACAGGACCGCGACCAGCGCGTGTGAGGCCTTGAGGCCGTCCTTGCGGAAGAAGATGAAGACGACGATGCCGAGCAGGACCACGCCTGAGATCGAGAGGATCATGTGAGTTCTCCTGGTTCGCGGGGACAGTCACCATGAGTACTTCCAGGCTCACAGCATGTATCCATACGATAAAAGGTGCAAATGGGGGAATTTTTGACGAATTACCCCACGCGGCGGAGTAGTCCTTGGGCCGGTTGAGCAGGGCGGTTGCGCCCTGGAGGGTCCGTGCCGATCTTTACCTCGGGCACTTCGGCTCATGTGCGGCGCGAGCCAGTACCCTGGCGATTCACTCGCACGGCCGCACCGCTCGCGGTCGTGCGCACAGTCCCCGGCATACGTTGTGAGAGGTGGTCCGGCCGATGAGTGAAGCCCCCGACCCGGAGGTCGTGGAGCTGGCGACCAAGATCTTCGATCTGGCCCGGCAGGGCCGGACCGAGGAGCTGGTGGCGTATGTGGACGCCGGTGTTCCCGCCAATCTCACCAACGACCGCGGCGACTCCCTCGTCATGCTCGCCGCCTACCACGGCCACGCCGACGCGGTGCGCGCGCTGCTGGCCCGCGGCGCCGAGGCCGACCGCGTCAACGACCGGGGTCAGACCCCGCTCGCCGGTGCCGCCTTCAAGGGTGAGACGGAAGTGACCAGGGCGCTTCTGGAGGCCGGCGCGGATCCGTCCGCCGGTACCCCGTCGGCCGTCGACACGGCGCGCATGTTCGCCCGGACAGAGCTGCTGGAGCTGTTCGGCGCCCAGTGACCGGACGCCGATCCGGACTGCTCCGGGTCAGCTCCACACTGACTGACCAGGGAAAACGCGAATAACGGGGGAGGCGGTAACGGGCCGCCGAAATTTCGGTCGCGGCAGATGTGACCGCCGGGTCATCATGACGACGTGGTTCACGGACGTGATGGCTGGGCAGGTGTTGCCGCACCGCGCGGGCCGTGACACGGCCCGCAAGGGCCACCGACGAGAGGCAGAGGAACATGGTCTTCGGCAAGCAAGAGACGGCGGGCGCTTCGACGTGTTGGCGCACGGCCAGGTAACGCGTGCTCCCCGGTTGCGTCGACGCTTGATGTGAGGCTGTTTCCCATGTTCGATCCGGTCATAGCGCCCAGCGGTACGCTGCTCGGCCTGCTTCAGCGGGGTCGCGGCGACGGCACGCTGCATGCGCTCACCGCTCCGCGCCCCGAAGCGCTCGCGGCACTCAACCACTGCGTGCTGCACGACCCCCGCCACGACTGGCAGGTCGAGAACCGTTCCCTCTACTACGCCCGCCTCTACCTCGACCTGAACGGCGAGCTGGACGCGATCGAGGACCACCTCTTCGACCCCGAGGACATCCTCGACGCCGACGAGTCACGCACCGGGCTGGCCCTCGCGGTCCTCGGCCACCTCGCCTCCTACGGCAGGCTGGACGCGCTCCAGCTGCTGCGCAGGTACGCCGCCCACGGCGTCAACTGGGCGTGGGCCCTGGACGAACTGGCGCTGCGCGACGACGACGCCGGTCTGCGCGCCCTCGCCGCGCCCGTCCTGGCGCGCTTCTCGCGCGATGCCGAGGGCGACGCCGAGCTCGCCGTCGCGGTGCGGGACGCCTTCGAACCACGGCCCTGGCGGCTGTGGGCCGACGATCCGCGCGAATCGATCGCCACGCGCGTGCGTGCCGCCCACGAAACGGGCAGCTTCGACCGCTGGCAGCGGCAGATGAGCCCCACCGGCCCGCGCCCGGGCTGGAGCGTCCGGGCCGTGTTCGAGTGGGCCCAGCAGGGGGTGGATCGAGGCGCCGCGCTCCATGTGCCGGCCGCCCGGTGCCTCACCGCCGTCGCCGGGCCCGAGGACCGGCCCGAGATCGTCCAGGCCGCCCGGTCCGGAGACGAGGGCGCCCGCTGCACGGCTCTGCGCTATCTCGCCGACGGCAACGATCCGGACGCCCTCGACCTGATCGAGGGCGCCGTGGCCGACGGCTCGACGCCGGTCGTGGAGGCCGCCGTCGCCGCCTTCGAGCGCATGCGCAGCCTCGCCGCGGTCGACCTGGCGCGCCGCTGGGTGCACCGGCCCGACGCCCTCGGCGCCGCCGCCGGGCGGGTACTCGCCTGCCGGGGCGGAACCAAGGACCGCGACCTCGTCCTCGCCGCGCTGCGGGAGGCGGTACGCGGTGAAGGCCCCGACGCGCCGACCCTGTGGACCCTCGTCGACGGCACCGGCCGGCTCGGCATCGCCTGCGCCGCGCCCGTACTGCGCCACATCTACCGGGAGACCGCCTCCTCCCACCTGCGCGGCCGGGCCGCCCGCGCGCTGGCCGCCACCGACCCGTCCTTCGCCGCCGGGTTCGCCATCGAGTGCCTGTGGGACTGCGAGGAGACCACCCGCGAACTTGCCGCCCGGCATGCCGAGACCGGCGACAACCGCGTCGTCGAACGACTGCGCAGGCTCGCCGCCGATCCGGCCGAGGAGGACGAGGTCCAGACGGCCGTACGCAGCCGCTTCGGACCGGACGCGCCGGCCGTGTGAGCGAATGCGGACGGCTGCGGACTGACGGCTGACGGCTGACGGCGGAGGCCGCGCGCGGGCGCTCGGGGAGCGGGCGGAGACGCCGCGCGGGTACGGGCGCTCGTGTCCGGCTCGCGTGGGTGCGCAGCCGACGACCTCGGAGCGGCCTCCGGAGCGAGCCGCCGCCCATCCGGCCGTCCTCGCGGACGTGGCCTTCGGTCGGTCGTCCTCGGGCACGTGGCCTTCGGTCGGTCGTCCTCGGGCACGTGGCCTTCGGTCGGTCGTCCTCGGGCACGAGGCCTCCGGCTGGTCGTCCTCGGGCAGTGGCGCGGCCCGCCCCGGGCGTCGCCCACCGGTCCGCGAAGACCGGTCCCCGCGTCGCGGGTGGCTCGCGCCGGCGGGCGTCACCGCTGCGGGGCGCCGGGCGCCACTCCTGCGGGTCGCCGGTCGCCGGTCGCCGCGTGACGCCAGGGTGGTCCCGTCCATGTGCGTCGCCTCTGTATGCGTCGCCTCCATATGCCGCGCTCTCCGTGTGCGCGTTCTCCATATGCGCGCTCTCCGTGTGCGCGCCCTTCGTGTGAACGACGGATGGCCCTCGGGTACGGCTGGTGTGGCCGCGGTCTGGCCCACTCGGAGGGCAGGGCAACGCTCATGGGACGTTCCTCGGCCGGAAAGATCGACGTTGACGCGAGCACGTCCAGTCCGGCGACAACACCGGTATGCGTGTCGTCATCGTGACCGAATCCTTTCCCCCCGATGTGAACGGCGTCGCCCACTGCGCGCTCCAGACCGCCCGGCACCTCGTCGAACGCGGTCACGACTGCGTCGTCGTCGCCCCGGCCACAGCTCCCGGCAACGCGGCGGACACCTCCGCCCCGTGCCCCCTCGTCCGGATCCCCTCCCTCCCGCTCCCCGGCTACCCGCAGGTCCGCGTCGCCCTCCCCAGCCGGCGCGTGGCCGCCGCCATCGCCGAGCACCGCGCCGACCTCGTCCACCTGGCCAGCCCCTTCGTCCTGGGCGTCCGGGGCATGGCCGCCGCCGCACGGCTCGGTGTCCCCGCCGTCGCCGTCTACCAGACCGACCTCGCCGGATACGCCCGCACGTACATGGGGGCGGGCGAGGCTGCGGCCTGGCGGCGCATCCGCGCCGTGCACTCCGCAGCCGACCTCACCCTCGCCCCGTCCGGCGCGGCCCTGCGCGACCTCCAGGCGCACGGTGTGCCCCGGGTCGGCCTGTGGCCGCGCGGGGTGGACACCGCCCGCTTCCGGCCCGACCGGCGCGACGAGGCACTGCGCCGCGAACTCGCCCCGAACGGTGAGCTGATCGTCGGCTACGTCGGGCGGCTCGCCCCCGAGAAGCAGGTGGAACTGCTCGCCGGTGTCTGCGGCCTGGACGGTGTGCGCGTCGTGGTGGTCGGCGACGGACCCAGCCGGCCCGGCCTGGAGCAGGCGCTCCCCGGCGCCCTCTTCCTCGGCCGCCGTACCGGCGACGACCTCGCCCGGGTCTTCGCCTCACTGGACGTCTTCGCGCACACCGGCCCCTTCGAGACGTTCTGCCAGACCGTGCAGGAGGCCATGGCGAGCGGCGTGCCCGTCGTCGCGCCCGCCGCCGGCGGCCCACTGGACCTCGTCGCCCACGGGCGCACCGGACTGCTCGTGCCCCCGCGCGACGCCGCCGCCGTACGCGACGCGGTGTGGTCGCTGGCAGCCGACCCCGCACTGCGGGCCGCGTACGGAGCGGCCGGGCGGACGGCCGTCGAGGGGCGCACCTGGGCGGCCGTCGGCGACCGGCTGATCGGGCACTACACGGACGTCCTCGCCTCGCGGAAGGCGGTGCTGGCGGCATGAGCGGCCCGCTGCGGATCGTCCGGCTCGCCAATTTCGTCGCGCCCGCGTCCGGCGGCCTGCGCACCGCGCTGCGCGAGCTGGGCAAGGGCTTCCGCGAGGCCGGACACGACCCGGTCCTCGTCGTCCCCGGCGAGTACGCCGACGACCGGGAGACCGAACAGGGCCGGGTGATCACCCTCCCGGGGCCGCTGCTGCCGGGCACCGGCGGCTACCGCGTCCTGACCGGCAGGCGGCGCGTGGCCGCGCTGCTGGAGGAACTGGCACCCGACCGGCTGGAGGTCTCCGACCGGACCACGCTGCGCTGGACCGGCAAGTGGGCCCGGCGGGCCAGGGTCCCCGCCGTGATGGTCTCCCACGAGACCACCGACGGGGTGCTGCGCACCTGGGGCCTGCCCCAGCGGACCGCCGTGCGTACCGCCGACGCCCTCAACACACGTACGGCGCACACCTACGCGCGCGTGGTGTGCACCACGGAGTTCGCCGAGCGCGAGTTCGTCCGTATCGGGGCCCGCAACGTCGTACGGGCTCCTCTCGGCGTCGACCTGGCGGGACGGCACCCGGCGCTGCGCGATCCGGGACTGCGCGCCCGGCACGCGCGCGCGGACGAGACGCTGCTGATGATGTGTTCCCGGCTCTCCGTGGAGAAACGGCCCGGCACGGCGCTCGACGCACTGGCGGCGCTGCGGCGGCGCGGTGAGCGGGCGGTGCTGGTGGTGGCCGGGGACGGGCCGCTGCTCCCGCGGCTCCGGCAGCGGGCGCGGGAGCGGGGGCTGCCGGTGACCTTTCTCGGTCACGTCGCCGACCGCGGGCTGCTCGGCGCGCTCCAGGCGTCCGCCGACGTGTGCCTGGCCCCGGGACCGGCCGAGACCTTCGGGCTGGCCGCGCTGGAGGCGATGGCGTGCGGCACGCCCGTGGTGGCCAGCGCGTCCTCGGCGCTGCCGGAGGTGATCGGCTCCGCCGGGGCCGTCGCCGCCGACCACGGGGAGGCCTTCGCGGACGCCGTGGACCTCCTTCTCGGACGCCGGGAGGAGGACCGGCGGGAGGCGGCACGCGCGCGTGCCGAGTGTTTCGGCTGGGACGCGGCGGTCGAGGCGTTCCTGGCCGCGCACGACGCGACGGTCCGCACGCGTCCCGTGCCGCCCGAGGCCGTGTCATGAGACGCGTCCGGTTCGTGGCCCTCGGCGACTCGCTCACCGAGGGCGTGGGCGACCCGGTGGGCGACGGGTGGCGCGGCTGGGCCGCGTTGCTCGCCGCCGGGATCGCCGAGGATCCCGTCGAGTTCACCAACCTCGCCCTCAGCGGGGCGCAGACTCGTGACGTGGCCGAGCGGCAGCTGCCCGTCGGCCTCGCCCTGCGCCCCGACGTCGCGTCCGTCGTCGTCGGCGTCAACGACACCCTGCGCCGCACCTTCGACCTCGGTGCCGTCGCCGCCCGGCTCGACGCGGTGTACGCCGCCTTCACCGGGCAGGGCGCGCTGCTGCTCACGGCGTGCCTGCCGGACCCCGGGGCGATGCTCGGCCTGCCGGGTGTGCTGGCCCGCCCGCTGGCCCGGCGGCAACGGGCGGTCAACGCCGTGGTGCACGCCCTGTCCGGCCGGTACGGGGCCGTGCACCTGCACGCGAGCGAGGGCGACTGGATCACGGACCGCGCGATGTGGAGCGCGGACCGGCTGCACCCCGGCGAGCGGGGCCACCGGCAACTGGCCCTGCGCTTCCACGCCCTGCTCGCCCAGCGCGGCGACGCCACCGGGCCCGCGCCCTCGCCCGAGAACGAGTCCCCCGCGCCCACCAGGTCGGCGGCACTGTGGTGGCTGGCCACGGCCGGCACCGGCTGGGTGGCCCGGCGCTGCACCGACCTGCTGCCGCAACTGCTGGCGCTGGCCGCCGACGAACTGCGGCACCACGCGCGCGGGACGAGCACCCGGCTCGACCTGCGCACGTCCGCCGCGGTCTCCGCCGCGCTCGCGGCCCTGTCGCCGACGGAGCGACCAGAGGCGGCGTGACCGGCGGCGCGAAGACGCGTGCCGGTGCGGTCGCGTGGCCGAGCGGGACGGAGGCCACGGGCCACGGAGCATGCGAGCCGCGCGGGGCCTCCCCGTCCGCGTACGGCGTCGGTGCTCGCGCACGACGGCACGCGGGGCGGCGGTATCGGCGTCGGGCCTCCGCGCAAGCCGGTACGGCGGCGTACGCGCTCGTGTGGGCCGTACGGCGGTGTCAGCGTCTGGGGGCCGTGGGGGCCGTGGGGGCCGTGGGGGCCGTATGGGCCGTATGGGCGGTACGGCGCGTCAGCGTCTGCGTACGGTCACGAAGCGCACCGGCGTCCCGGGTGCCGCCTGGGCCGCCGCCGGGAGGTCGGCGGTGCGGACCACGCCGATCACCGGATAGCCGCCGGTCGTCGGATGGTCGGCCAGGAAGACGACCGGTCTGCCGTCGGGCGGCACCTGGACCGCGCCCAGCACCATGCCCTCACTGGGGAGTTCGCCGGCCCGGGCCCGTCGCAGAGCCGGTCCTTCCATGCGCAGGCCGATGCGGTTGCTCGCGGGCGACACCCGGTACGCGCGCGAGGTGAACGTCCGTACCGCCTCCGGCGTGAACCAGTCGGCGCGCGGGCCCGGCGTCACCCGCAGGACCAGCTCAGCCGGGGGCGCCGGCTGCGGGGCGACGTCCACGCGCGCGTGCTGCCCGCGCGGTCGCCCCAGGGGCAGCACCGTGCCGTCGGCGAGGGGCGGTGGGCCGAGGCCGGACAGCAGGTCGGTGGAGCGGCTGCCGAGGACCGGCTCGACGAGGATGCCGCCGGAGACGGCCACATAGCTGCGGACGCCGGAGTCGGCCGCTCCCACGTTGAGCAAGGCGCCGGCGGGCACGGCGACCGGCGCCCCCCAGGGCACCGGCCGGCCGTCCACCGTCACCGGGCAGGGAGCGCCGCCGACCGCCACCGTGACCGCGCAACGCGGACGCAGGGCGCAGCCGGTGAGCGTGGTCTCCAGGACCGCGGCGTCGGGCGGGTCGCCGACCAGCCGGAGGACCAGCGACGCCGCGGGCGCGTCGAGCGCGCCGGAGCGGGGGACGCCGAGGTGCGCGTGGCCGGGGCGGCCCCGGTCCTGCACGGTGGTCAGGGCCCCCGCCCGGACCACGGCGAGCGCACGGTCCGTCATGAACCCCCCTGATGCCCGCACCGGGGACCGCGGCGGACGAACCGCACGCGCGTGCCCGGCGACAGCAGTGCCGCGGGCACGCGCGTGTGGTCCCACAGCACGGCGTCCGTGGTACCGATCAACTGCCAGCCACCCGGCGACGATCGCGGGTACACGCCGGTGTACGGGCCCGCCAGCGCCACCGATCCGGCCGGAACGGCCGTGCGCGGGGTGTCCCGGCGCGGGACGTCGTAGCGCGCGGGCAGACCGGTGAGGTAACCGAACCCGGGCGCGAACCCGCAGAAGGCGACGTGGAACTCGGTACCCGAGTGGATGCCGCCCACCTGGTCCTCCGCCACGCCCCAGTACGCGGCGACATCGGCCAGGTCCGGACCGTCGTAGCGGACCGGGATCTCGACGACGCGACCCGCGCGCGGGGGAGCGGGCGGCACCTCGGCGGCGGTCAGTTCGGACGCCAGCCGGGCGGCGTCGGTGAGGCCGTCGAGGAGGACGGTGCGGGCCGCCGGGACGATCTCCCGGGCCGTGAGCGTGCCCTCCGCGCGGCGCCGCAGCAGCTCCGCGTGCAGTGCCTCGGCCTCGTCGCCCGAAGAGACCTCGACGAGCAGCGCGTCGTCACCGACCGGCAGGACGTTCATGCGAAGGCCTCCACGCGGACGCCCGACGCCTCCAGCCGCTTCCGGACCCGGCGGGCCAGTTCCACTGCGCCGGGTGTGTCGCCGTGCACGCACAGGGAGCGGGCCCGGACCTCGACACGCGCCCCGGAGAGCGCGGTGACGGTGCCGGAGACGGCCAGGCCCACCGAGCGCTCCACGACGGCGTCCGGGTCGGCGACCACGGCGCCCTCCCGCCCCCGGGGCACCAGCGTGCCCTCGTCGGTGTACGCGCGGTCGGCGAACGCCTCCGCGACGACCGGCAGCCCGGCCCGCCCGGCCAGCGCCAGCAGGCGTGAGCCGGGCAGTCCGAGCACGGGCGGAGCACCACCCGCGAGGAGCACACCGTCGACGACCGCCGCGGCCTGCTCCTCGTCCCGCACCACCCGGTTGTACAGGGCACCGTGCGGCTTGACGTACGCCACGCGCGTGCCGGCCGCGCGCGCGAACACCTCCAGGGCGCCGACCTGGTAAGCCACCTCGGCCGCCAGCTCGGCGGACGGCACGTCCATCGCGCGCCGCCCGAAGCCGGCCAGGTCCCGGTAGGAGACCTGGGCGCCGACCGTGACGCCCCGCTCGGCCGCCAGCTCGCACACCCGCCGCATGGTGGCCGGGTCCCCGGCATGGAAGCCGCACGCCACGTTGGCGCTGGTGACGACCGAGAGCAGGCCCTCGTCGTCGGTGAGCCGCCAGCGGCCGAAACCCTCGCCGAGGTCGGCATTGAGGTCGATCGACGTCATGTCTCCAGTGTCTCCGGTTTCCGGCCTGTGTCGGGACCTCCCGGGATCAGGCCACGCGGTACTGCTCGTCCCGCGCGTCGGTGAGGAGCATCTGCCCCGGCGCGTGGGTGAGGGCGAAGGGCGGACGCGAGGCCATGACCGCCGCCTGCGGGGTCACCCCGCACGCCCAGAACACCGGGATGTCGTCCGGCTCGCCGTCCACCGGGTCGCCGAAGTCCGGCCGGCCGGGGTCGTCGATGCCGAGCGCCGACGGATCACCGCAGTGCACCGGGCCGCCGTGCACCGCCGGCAGCAGGCTGGTCTCCCGGATCGCCGCCGACAGGTGAGCGGGCGGTACCGGGCGCATGGACACCACCATCGGCCCGTGCAGCCGCCCGGCCGGACGGCACGGCCGACTGGTGACGTACATCGGGACGTTGCGCCCCTGTTCGACATGGCGGATCGGGACGCCCGCGGCGGCCAGCGCCCACTCGAAGGTGAAGCTGCAGCCGATCAGGAAGGACACCAGGTCGTCCCGCCAGTGCGCGCGTACGTCCGTCGGCTCGTCCACCAGTTCGCCGTCCCGCCACACCCGGTAGCGCGGCAGATCGGTGCGCAGGTCGGCGCCGTCGGCGAGCGCGGTGGTCCAGGACCCGGCGTCCGTGACGTCGAGGACCGGGCAGGGCTTCGGGTTGCGGGTGCAGAACAGCAGCACGTCGTAGGCCCAGTCGGCGGGCACCGAGATCAGGTTGGCCTGGGTGTGGCCGGCCGCGACCCCGGCCGTGGGGCCGGTCAGCCCCTCCCGGAAGCGGGTGCGGGCCGATTTCGGGCTCCACGCGCGCGCGTGCTCGTCGACGAGGGCGACGGGACGGTCCTCGGTCACGTGGTGTGGGTTCTTCACGTCAGTTCCCTTCCGCGCGTCTCCGGCAGCCCCAGCAGTGCCAGCGCCGCGATGCCGTAGCCGATGGCGCCGAAGACCAGCGCGCCGCCCACACCCCAGCTGTCGGCCAGGAAGCCGACCGTGGTCGGGAAGACGGCGCCCACGGCGCGGCCGGTGTTGTACGTGAACCCCTGGCCGGCACCCCGCACGGCCGTCGGATACAGCTCGCTCAGATACGAACCGAAGCCGCTGAAGATCGCCGACATGCAGAAGCCGAGGGGGAAACCGAGGAGCAGGAGCAGGGTGTTCGCGCCGCTGGGGATGTTCGCGTACGTCAGGATGCAGAGCGCCGACAGCAGTGCGAAGAGCCAGATGTTGCGCTTTCGGCCCAGCCGGTCGGTGAGGTAGCCGCCGGTGAGGTAGCCGATGAAGGCTCCCGAGATCAGGAAGGTCAGGTACCCGCCGGTGCCGACGACCGACAGGTCGCGCTCGTCCTTGAGGTACGTCGGCACCCAGGTGGCGAGGGTGTAGTAGCCGCCCTGGACGCCGGTGGAGAGCAGGCTCGCGAAGAGCGTCACGCGCAGCAGGCCCGGTGCGCCGGCGGTGCCCGGCTTGAAGATCGCCGCGAACGAGCCCTTTCCCGCGCCCTTCTCCCGGGCCTCGGCGGCCTTGGGCGCGTCGTGGACGCTGCGCCGCACCCACACGACGAGCAGCGCGGGCAGCGCGCCGGTCCAGAACATGACGCGCCAGGCCAGATCGTCGCCGACCAGCGAGAACACCAGCGTGTACACGACCACCGCGAGCGCCCAGCCCACGGCCCAGGAGCTCTGGATCGCGCCGAGCGTGCGACCGCGGTTCTTGGCACTCGCGTACTCGGCGACCAGGATCGCGCCGACCGCCCACTCACCGCCGAAGCCGAGGCCCTGGAGCGCACGGAAGACCAGCAGCGTCTCGTAGTTGGGTGCGAAACCGCAGGCCACCGTGAACACGGCGTAGGTGATCACGGTGAGCAGCAACGCCTTGACCCGGCCTACACGGTCCGCCAGGACGCCCGCGAGCGCTCCGCCGATGGCCGAGACGACGAGCGTGACGGTCGTGAGCAGTCCGGTCTGGCCGCTGTCCAGGCCGAAGTACGCGGCCAGCGCGACCATCGTCAGCGGCAGTGTGAAGTAGTCGTACGAGTCGAGCGCGTAGCCGCCGAACGCGCCGCCGAAGGCGCGGCGGCCCCGCGGGCCCAGAGCGCGCAGCCAGCCGAACGGGCCGTCGTCGGCGGCGGGTTCGCCCGCGCCGGAAGGACGGGTTTCCACGGGCGGGGCCTGCGGTGGAGGGGGTGTGCTCATGGTGCACCTCGCAGTGGGAGGACGGAGAGTGCTTGTGGAGTGAGCCGTGCGGTGCGGTGCGGTGCGGTGAGCGGAGCGGAGCGGGCGCCGTGTCGTCACCTCTGGGCACCGTAGGGGATTGTTCAACGATCCCTCAATACCCCTGTTGTTTCGTTCTGGTATCTGCGATTCAATTCCGGGCATGGCAGAGCAGTTGACGGGACTGGCCGACGATCGCGCCCTCCTCGGGCGGACCAGCACCGCCGAGCGGGTCTCGGACATCCTCAGGAGCCGGATCGCCGAGGGCTACTTCCCGCCCGGGACCCGGCTGTCGGAGGACAGCATCGGTGGCGCGCTCGGGGTCTCGCGCAACACACTGCGCGAGTCGTTCCGGCTGCTCACCCACGAACGCCTGCTCGTCCACGAGCTGAACCGGGGCGTCTTCGTCCGCGTCCTCACCGTCGAGGACGTCGAGGACATCTACCGCACCCGCTCCCTCGTCGAATGCGCCGTCGTGCGGGGCCTCGGAGAGCCGCCGTACGGGCTGGAAGGACTCGCCGGGGCCGTCGAGGAGGGGCGGCGGGCCGCCCGCGAAGGTGACTGGAAAGGTGTGGGCACCGCCAACATCCACTTCCACCGGGAACTGGTCGCCCTCGCCGGCAGCGAACGCACCGACGAGCTGATGCGCAGCGTCTTCGCCGAACTGCGCCTCGCCTTCCACGTCGTGGACGACCCGCGGCGCCTGCACGAGCCGTACATCGCGCGGAACGCCGAGATCCTCGCGGCCCTGGAGAGCGGCGAGCGGGAGACGGCGGAGCGGCTGCTCGCGGTCTACCTCGAGGATTCGCTGAAGCGGGTCGTGGAGGTCTACCTGCGGCGGGTCGGGGACGAGCCGTAGGCCCGGGAGGCCGAACACCGCGTACGTGACTGCGGACGGGACCGCGTACGGAACTGCGGGCGGGACCGGGGACGAGACCGCGTACGGAACTGCGGGCGGAGTGCGGGAACCGCGTACAGGACCGCGAACACGGGCGGAGCGCCCCGCGACCGTCGTGTCGGCGCGCCCACGGTGCCTGTCGCGTCGGGGCGCATCTGCGTCGTTTGGGACGTTGTCAGACCGAGGACCTAGTCTGTGCACCGTGACTTCGCCTGCATCGACGGACAGCGTTCCGCCCCAGCTCAGCGCGGGGCCGCGCCCCGCCCAGGGCCCGGCCGCCGACGAGGGACTGGCGCGGCGGCTGCGCGCGCTCGCCTGCACGGCGCCGCTGCACGACCTCGACGCGCGCAAGGCCAACCTCGCGGGTGAGTACTCGGTGTACGGAATGGCGGAGGTCGCCCTCGCCGCCATCGACCTCGTCACACTGAACATGGACTTCGACACCGGTGCCGACCACGACCAGATAGCGGCCCGGCTGATCCCGCGCGTCGCCGCCCAGGCCCCGGCGCGGCCCGCCGCCGAGCACGAGCGGGTGGCCCGCTGGGTCCTGGAGAACCTGATCAACGTCGGCAGCGTCGACCGCGGCTTCCGCGCGGTGTACGGCACATTCGGGCCGGACGGCACCTACGTGCGCCGCGACTACGACTTCAAGCTCCTCGAAGAGGTCCCCGGCCCCGGCGGCGCCGTCTACCTGCGTACCACCGACGAGGCGGTCAACGTCCTCGTCGGCGCCCTGGACACCGACGTCACCAGCGCCCAGATCGCCGCCGAGGTCAAACTGGAGGTGCTGATCAGCCGTGGCCGCCTCGCCGACGCCCAGCTCGCCGCCGAACAGGCCCGGTACCGGACCGTCCAGTACTCGGAGACCCTGCGCAGGGCCCTGGACGCCACCCGGCGCAACGTCCGCGCGGTGGACTGGCTGAGCGCCGTCCCCGACATGATCGCCGAGGCCCTGGACCACGTCGCCGACCGGTACCGCCACGAGAACGCGATCCTCACCAACATCCGCAAGGCCCGCGACGAGTCCGAGGACCCCGAGCACAAGCGCCGCGCGGCCGAGCTCGTCGACATCGTCAAGGACTGCATCCGCCGCCACACCCAGCTCCAGTCCCGGCTCCTGGAAGCAGGCCCGCTCTTCCGCGCCGAACAGGACCGGCAGGCCTTCGCCACCCCCCTGACGACCTCGGGCCTGGACCTGTACGGCCACCTCGTCGCCCCCGTCCTGCCGCTGCCCCTGGAGCGGGCGCTCCGTGTCACCGACGCCTTCTTCGCCCGCGGCACCGGTCTGCGTACGCCCGTCTCCGTCCGGGTCGGCGACCTCGTCGACATACTGCTGGCCCCGCCGGTGGAGCGGGAGCACCTGGGCGCCGAGATGCCCGAGCCCGACCTGATCGCCACCCCGGACGACAGCCGCTTCAGCGAGGACCAGCTCGCGGCCGCCATGGAACTGCTCGACCTGCCGCACGACGCCCCGCGCCGGCTCTCCGGGCTGCTGACCGACGCCCGCGCCAAAGACGCGGAGCTCCCGTACCTCGTGGCCCTGCTGGCCGTCCACGCGGCCAGCCCGCCGGTCGGCACCGCGTACCGCCAGGGCGAACCGAAGCTGCTCTTCGCCGTGGACGACGGCACCGAGCTGGACGACCCCGAGTTCGGCGGCGCCGACCTCATCGTCGGCACGGCGCTGCTGGACGCGGCCGGGATGGCCGCGGACCGCACGGAGGCGGCATGAACGACCACCCGACGCGTCGGCGTCAGGACCGGCACCGGCACGGCGAGCACGAGCAGCAGCACCAGCACAGCGAGGAGTACCGACCGTGACCGAGCACGTCGACCGGAGCGAACCGGAGTCGGGTGCCGCGCCGGCCACCGCGGCCGTCACGCCCGCCGACGCCGCCGACGCGGCGCGGCTCGTCGCCTTCGGCCTGCAGCCCAAGCTGCTGCCCGCACGCGACCAGGAGTACGCCGACCTGCTGCGCCGCTACCGCGAGGACCCGGCCTTCGCCCGGCTCGCCGACGCGGTGGCGACCGGCCTCGGGCTGATCGTCCTGGAGGTGTCCCCGCGCGCGGGGATGGCCGTGACCGCCGCCGAGGACTCGGTGTTCGCCGTCCGCATGGGCGACTACGCGCGTCGTGCCGCCACCGACTCCGGTGACCGCTTCCTGCACGGGCTCGCCCACCTCGCCGTCGCCGCCATGGCCTACCCGCGTCCCGAGGATCTCGCCGACGACGGCTACATCGGCCGCGTCACGGTCAACGGCGTGGACGCCTTCGTCCGCCAGGCCTGCCGACGGCTGGAGGAGCGGGCCGAGGAGCAGGGCGAGAACACCGACCCGGCCACGGACGCCCCGGGGCTGGAGGCCGCCTGGCGGATCTGGGCCCGGCGCAGCTCGACCGGCGCGACCAAGGACGCGCGCAGACTCCCCGGCTCCACGACCGGCATCGTCGGCAAGGCCGCGGCCTTCCTCACCGAGTCCGGCTTCCTCCAGCGCACCGGCGACGACAACGGCGGTACGTACCGCACGACGGCCCGCTACCAGCTCCAGGTGCGCGACATGGCGGGCAGCGCCGCCATGGCCGAACTGCTCGACCTGGGTGTCGTCCCGGTCACCGACGGCACGGCGACGCTGCTGCCCGCCGAGGAGACGGAGGACCTGGAGCTGGTGGCCGACGCCGGACTGCCGTTCCACTCCTCCTGACACCGCCCACGCCCCGCGCCCCTCACGCCGCCCAGCCCCCCGCACCCCCGCTTTCCCGAAGACTTACGAGAGTCCGCCATGTACGAGCTGTCCCGGGTCCGCCTCTACTCCATCGGACCCGCCGGTGCGCGCTACGCCGACACCGTGCTTGACCTGCGCGGTGTGGGCGAGCCCGTGCCCGATCCCGCCCCCACGCAGGCGGAGTTCTTCGAGGAGGAGCCCGTCGGCCCGCCGCGCAGGCCCGCGCCCGCCGGCGTGCTCTTCCTGGAGAACGGCGGCGGCAAGTCCGTCCTGCTGAAGCTGATCTTCTCGGTGATGCTGCCGGGCCACCGCAACACCCTGGGCGGCGCCAGTTCCGGCGTGCTGCGCAAGTTCCTGCTCGCCGACGACTGCGGTCACGTGGCGCTGGAATGGCAGCACGTGCAGACCGGCGAGTGCGTCGTCGTCGGCAAGGCCAGCGAGTGGCGCGGCCGCCAGGTCTCGGGCGACCCGCGCAAGTTCGCCGAGGCCTGGTACTCCTTCCGCCCCGGCCCCGGCCTGACCCTCGACAACCTGCCCGTCGCCGAGGCCACCGCCGTACGACCGCCCGTCGAGGGCGTCTCCGGCGCCCGGGGCCGGCGGCGCACCATGAAGGGCTTCCGGGACGCGATCACCGAGGCCGGGAAGACCTACCCGCACCTGGAGGTGCACTGGGAGGAGATCCACGACCGCTGGATCGAGCACCTCGGCGATCTCGGCCTCGACCCCGAACTCTTCCGCTACCAGCGCGAGATGAACGCCGACGAGGGCGAGGCGGCCGGCCTCTTCGCCGTCAAGAAGGACTCCGACTTCACCGACCTGCTGCTGCGCGCCGTCACCGACACCCGCGACACCGACGGACTCGCCGACCTGGTCGGCGGCTTCGGCAACAAGCTCGGCCGGCGTGCGGAGCTGATCGCCGAGCGCGACTTCACCGCCGGGTCCGTCGACCTCCTCGGCCGGATCGTGGAGGCCGCCGACGCCCGCACCCGGGCACGGGACATCCACACCGCCGCCGAACGCCGGACCAGGACCCTGGCCCGCCGGCTTTCCGCCCGCGGCGCCCAGGAGCGGGTCCGGGCAGGCGATCTCGCCCAGCGGGTCACCGCCGCCGCCTACGCGGTCACGCACGCCGAGTCCGCGCGGGACCGCAGCTCCCGCATCGCCGCCGAACTCGCCTACCGGCACGCCTCCCTGGCCCTGACCGGGGCCGAGAAGTCCGCCGCCGCGCAGAAGCGCGAACTCGCCGACGCGCGCACCCTGCACGCCGCCTGGCAGGCCGCCGAGGCCGTGCTGCGCCACCGCGCCGCCGCCGACCGCGTCGCCCGCGTGTCCGCCGCCATCCAGGAGGCCGAGCGGGACGCCGCCCCCGCGCTCGCCGCCCGTGCCAAGGCCGCCGTCGAACTCGTCCGCGCCCTGCACGCGGCGGCCGGGAAGGCCGAGCACCACGCCAACGAGGAGGAGGAGCGGTCCGCCTCCCTCCAGGAGGTGAGCGACGCCGCCCACCGGGACTCCACCACCGCGGCCACCGAGGCGCAGCGCGCCCGCAGCGAGGCCGGGCACCTGCGCCAGCGCCTCACCGAGGTCGAGCAGGAGACCGCCGAGGCCGTCCGCGCCGGCTGGCTCGACGACAGCGCGCCCGACGCCGACCCGGCCCGCGCCGCCCTGGCGGCCAGCGACGCCGAGAAGACGACCGTCGCCGCCTGGGACACCGCCCGCGAGGCGGCACGCCGGGCCACGGAGCACGCGCGCGAGGCGGCCGCCGCGGAGAGCCGCGCCGAACTGACGGCCGCCCGCGCGGCGGACGCGGCCACCGCCGCCGAGCGCGCCCATCAGGCCGAGCACCGCACGGCCCAGGCCCTGACGGCCGAAGAACGGCTCGCCGAACTGCTCGGCCTGGCCGCCGAGACCCGCCCGGGCATCCCCCAGCCCCGCCAGGACGCCGACCGCGACGACCGGACCGCCGCCGGCGCACCGGAGGGGGCGCTGACCCCCGAGGAGCTCGACCGCTTCGCCGACGAGCTGCGCGAGCTGCTCGACGACACCGTCTCCGCCGCCGAACGCCAGCTGTTCGAGCTGCGCACCGCCGCCGCCGACGACTCCCGCATCCTCGGCGCGCTCGGTGACGGCGGACTGCTGCCGCCCGGCCCGGACGTGCTGGCCACCGTCGAGTTCCTCGGCGAGCACGGCATCCCCGCCCTGCCCGGCTGGCGCTACCTCGCGCAGGCCGTCGACCCCGCCGACCACGCGCGCGTGCTGGCCGCCCGGCCAGAGCTGGTCGACGGCGTGATCATCACCGACCCCGACTCGCACACCCGCGCCCGTGACGTCCTCGGCGACGCCGCCCTGCTGCCGCGCTCCGCCGTCGCCGTCGGCACGGCCGCCGCCCTGCTCGCGCCGACCCCGGCGCCGGACTCCGGCACCGGGGACGTCTTCCTCGTACCGCCGAACCCCGCCATGCACGACGAGCACGCCGCCGACGAGGAGCGACACGCGTTGCGCGCGCGGGCGAGCGAGCGCGACGAGGAGATCCGCGCCCTCGCCGCCCGGCTCGGCAAGGACCGGGAGCTGGCGGCCCGGCTCTCCTCCTGGCGCGCCGGCTGCCCCGCCGGACGACTCGCCGAACTGGCGCGGACCGCGCGGGAGGCGCGCTCCTTCGCAGAGGAGACCGAGGCCGAGCTGACCGAGGCGCGCACCGTGCGGGCCGAGGCCGACGAGAGCGCCGCCGAGGCCGTACGGACGCGGGACGAGCGGCAGGAGGCCGCGCAGAAGGCCCGCCGCGCCGCCGACGCCCTCGCCGGACTCGCCTTCCGGCTGCGTGAGCGCGCCGGCTGGCAGGTCAGGCTCCGCGAACTGGCCGACGATGCAACCGAGGCCGAGGCCCGCGCCCAAGCCTGCCTGGAGCGGGCCCGCGCCGCCGACGAGGACCGCCGCGCCGCCCAGCGGGCCGCCGACGACGCCCGCCGCACCGCCCGCACGCTGCGCGCCGAGCGCTCCGAGATCGCCGGCGCCCCCGACGACGTACCGCAGGACGCACCGGACGACGGCACGAGCGCGCCGAAGACGTCACTGCCCGCCCTCCGCGAGGCCTACCGCGCGGCCTCCCAGCTCTACGAGAAGGTCGGAGTCGGTGCCGACCTGCGGGCCGAGCAGGCCCGCGCGGAAAGCGACGAGAGCGCGGCCCGCGCCGAACTGGACCGGCTCAGCAACAAGGTCCGCACCAGGGCCGGACAGCTGCTGGAGTCGCCCGACGGCTCCGACGGACCGTCCCGGCAGGCCGCCGCCGCCCGCGCCGAGGAACTGGTGCAGCTCCTGGAGACCCGCGTGTCGAGCGCGAGCGAACAGCTCGGCCGGCTGCGCGGCGAGGCCGAACGGCTCGCGCCCGAGGACGGCGACGCCCACACCGAACTCCCGGAGGAACTCCTCCCGCGCGACGCCGAACACGCCCAGAGCCTGCTGCGCACGGCGACCGCCGAACTCGCCGCCCACAACGAGGCACTGACCCAGGCCCGCGACGCCCACGCCGAACTGCTCGACGCGCACCGGGCCGCCGAGGACGCGGCCGGCGGGTTCGACGAGGTCGCCGCCCTGCTCCGCGACCTGCTGCGCGAGCACGCCGCCGAGGAGGAGCAGGAGGAGCCCGAGCCCTACCCGGGCGGCCTGGAGGAGGCCCGCCAGTCCGCCGCGGAGGTCCGCCGCTCGCTGCGCGGCTGCGCCGCCGACCTGTCCGCCGCCGAGGCCGCCGTGCGCGAGGCGAGCGACGTCCTCGTCCGGCACGCCAACTCCACCCGCTACGAGCAGGTGCGCACCCCCGCCCGCCAGCAGATCCGCGAGCTGCCCGCCTCCGCGCTGCCCGAGCACGCGGGCAAGTGGGCGGACGCCTTCGCGCCCCGCCTCCGCGTCCTGACCGACGAGCTGGCCCAGCTGGAACGCAACCGCGACTCGATCGTGGACCGGCTGCGCGGCCTGGTCGAGTCGGCCCTCGCCACCCTCCGCTCCGCCCAGCGGCTCTCCCGGCTGCCGGAGGGCCTCGGTGAGTGGTCCGGGCAGGAGTTCCTCCGCATCCGCTTCGAGGAACCCGATCAGGCCACGCTCACCGAGCGGCTCGGCGAGGTCGTCGACGAGGCCACCCGGGCCGCCGTGAAGAAGAACTCCGACCTGCGCCGCGACGGCATGTCACTGCTGCTGCGAGGCGTCGCCGCCGCCCTCCAGCCGAAGGGCGTCGCCGTGGAGATCCTCAAGCCCGACGCCGTACTGCGCGCCGAGCGCGTCCCCGTCGGCCAGATGGGCGACGTCTTCTCCGGGGGCCAGCTGCTCACCGCGGCCATCGCCCTGTACTGCACGATGGCCGCGCTCCGCAGCAACGACCGGGGCCGCGACCGGCACCGGCACGCCGGCACCCTCTTTCTCGACAACCCCATCGGCCGTGCCAACGCCACCTACCTGCTGGAGCTCCAGCGGGCCGTGTCCGACGCGCTCGGCGTCCAGCTCCTCTACACCACCGGCCTGTTCGACACGACCGCGCTGGCCGAGTTCCCGCTGGTCATCCGGCTGCGCAACGACGCCGACCTCAGGGCGGGCCTCAAGTACATCAGCGTGGAGGAGCACCTCAGGCCGGGACTGCCCCAGCCGACCCCGGCCGGCGACGGCGAGACAGAGACGGTGCACAGCGAGATCACGGCGACCCGGATGTTCAAACGGCCCACCCAGTCACCCGCCTAGCGCGGGCTCAGCCGTCGAGCCCGCCCCGCCGTCGTCGCCGGCGAGCCGTTCCAGCAGCCACTCGTGGAAGGTGCCGATGTGGTGCTCGGTCGGCACGAGGACCCCGCCGGCGCGGTAGGCCCGCGACGCCATGGCGGGCTGGGTCCGCTCGCACGCCTCGAAGTCCTGTGTGTTGACCCGGTGGAACAGCTCGACCGACTTCGACAGATCGGCCCCGGACGCCACGACCTCGGGCGCGTACAGCCAGTCGCACTCGACGACCGTGCGATCCTCGGCGAGCGGGAACATGCGGTGCAGGATCACGTGGTCGGGGACGAGGTTGACGAAGACCGTCGGCTTGACGGTGACGGCGTAGTAGCGGCGGTCCTGGTCCTGCGACACCTCGGGCAGCCTGCCGAAACCCGCGCTGCCGTCGACCGTGAAGCCCCGCACGTCCTCGCCGAACTCGGCGCCGTGGCCCACGTAGTACTGAGCCGCGTAACCGTCGGTGAACTCCGGCAGCACGTCGGTGAGCTCGGGGTGGATGGTCGCGCAGTGGTAGCACTCCATGAAGTTCTCGACGATCAGCTTCCAGTTCGCCCGCACGTCGTACCTGACGCGCCGCCCGAGTGCCAGGCTCTCCGTCCCGTACTGCTCGATCGCGGCCGGGTCGCCGAGCCGTTCGACGACCGCGCCACGCACCGTCTCCTCGAAGGAGGGCGGCGCCTCGGCCAGACACACCCAGGCGTAGCCGAGCCACTCGCGCAGGGCGACCCCGACCAGACCGTACGCGGAACGGTCGACGTCCGGCATCTGTGTGAGGCCGGGCGCGGCGACCAGCCTGCCGTCGAGGTCGTACGTCCACGCGTGGTACGGGCACTGGAGGCTGCGGCGCACCTCGCCGGACTCCGCCAGGCAGAGCCGGGCCCCGCGGTGCCGGCAGATGTTGAGGAAGGCGCGCAACTCACCCGCGCGGGTACGCGTGATGACGACGCTCTCGCTTCCGACCTGCACGGTGCGGAAGGCGCCGGGCCGGTCCAGGTCGGCGCCGCGGACGGCGCAGAACCACATCGACTCGAAGACGTGCCGTTGCTCCTGACGGAAGACCTCCGGGTCGGTGTAGTAGTGGCCCGGCAGGGTCGCGATGAGGCTGGGGGACAGGGGAGTCGTCGTCACGTGAGTGCTCCTCCGGCGGGCGCGGCGGCGAGTCGGGCGGGGTCGAAGAGACCGATGGGGTGCGTGGTGGCGCCGGTCAGGGCCAGGTCGGCGAGGATCTCGCCCACCACGGGCACGAACTTGAAGCCGTGCCCGGAGAAGCCGCAGGCCACGGTGACCGAGTCGGGGTGCGCGGGGTGCGGGGCGATGACGAAGTGCTCGTCCGGCGTGGTGGTGTACATGCAGGTCGCGGCCTTGAGGAAGGCCCCGGGCAGGTCCGGGATGCGGCCGGACATGTGCTCCGCCATCGCCTCTACCTCGTGGTCGTACACGGTCCGGTCGATGGTCTCCGGGGTGGTGTCCCGCCCCTTGCGGAAGAAGGCGACCTTGGCACCGCGGCCGGGGCCGTCGATGGCCGGGAAGCCGTAGACCTGGACGCCGGCCGCGTCCTCCCAGACGTAGATCGGCTGGGAGGACGGGAGGAACGGCCGGGTGCCGTTCCTCGGCTGGAACCAGTACATGACCTGCCGCTCGACCGTGAAGGGCACTCCCAGATCCCCCAGCAGCCGCGGTGCCCAGGCGCCCGGGCAGATCACCAGTCGGGAGGCGGTGTAGGTGTTCTCGGCGGTGTGCACCCGCACGCCGTCCCGGTACGGCTCCCACCGTGTCATCGGCTCGTCGAAGTGCAGGTCGGCGCCCTGCCGGGTGGCGAGCTGGAGGTGGGCGGCGACCGTGTTCTCGGGGCGCAGGAGACCGGCCTTGGCCTCGTACAGCGCGACCTCGTCGTCCGCCGGGGTGAGCGTCGGGAAGCGGCGGCGGATCTCCCGCGCGTCCAGCAGCTGGTGCGGCAGGTCCCACTCGCGCGCCGAGCGCAGCGAGCCGGAGACGGTCCACGAGTCGGGGCGGCCGACCATCACCCCGCCGCAGAGCAGGGCGACGTCCCGGCCGGTGGCCCGCTCCAGGTCCTCGTACAGCTCGTAGGCGCGCAGGAGGAGCGGTACGTAGGCCGGGTCCTCGAAGTACGACTGCCGGGTGATCCGGGAGCCGCCGTGACTGGAGCCCCGGTTGTGCACCGGGCCGAACTTCTCCAGGCCCAGTACGCGGGCGCCGCGCGCGGACAGGTGGTGGGCGGCGGCGCTGCCCATGCCGCCGAGGCCGATGACGATCACGTCGTAGGTGGGGGACATCGGAGCGCCTCCTAGCGGCGGATGCGGGTCATCTTCGGGTCGAACAGCGGCTCGTCGGCGACGGTGGCGGGCACCTTCTCGCCGAAGTACTCCACGTGCACGCCGGTGCCGGCGGCCAGACCGGCCGGGAGCCAGGCGTACGCGACGCAGCGGCCGAGCGTGTAGCCGTACGCGGCGCTGGTCACGTAACCGGAGGGCGCGCCGTCCACGTGGACGGGTTCCTTGCCCAGGACCACGGCGGCCGGGTCGTCGAGGAGGAGGGGCGTGAGGCGCCGGGCCGGTTCGCCCGCGCGCGCCAGCGCGGCCCTGCCGACGAAGTCCGCCTTGTCCCCGCGGACCGCGAAACCGACGCCCGCCTCGTACGGGTCGTGCTCGTCGGTCATGTCGATGCCCCAGGCCCGGTACCCCTTCTCCAGCCGCAGCGAGTTGAAGGCCGATCGCCCGGCCGCGATCACGCCCAGGTCCCGGCCGGCCTCCCACAGCGTGTCCCAGAGCCTCAGCCCCAGGTCGGCGGTGGTGTACAGCTCCCAGCCGAGTTCACCGACGTAGCTCAGGCGCATGGCCGTGACGGGTACGTGGCCGATGTACGTCTCCTTGGCGCGGAAGTAGCCGAACGCCTCGTGCGAGAAGTCGTCCGGTGTCAGCGGCTGGACGAGGTCGCGGGCGAGCGGGCCCCAGACACCGATGCAGCAGGTGCCGGAGGTGATGTCCCCGACGTGGACACCGTCGGGCGCGTGGCGCAGCAGGTGGTCGAGGTCGGCGGGGGAGTTGGCGCCGACCTGGAAGCGGTCGGGGGCGAGGCGGGCCACGGTGAGGTCGGAGCGGATGCCCCCGCTCTCGTCGAGGAGGAGCGTGTAGGTGACCGCGCCGGGCTTCTTGCGGAGGTTGTTGGTGGTCATGCGGTCGAGGAAGTCGAGGGCCCCGGGGCCGGTGACCTCCAGGCGGCGCAGCGGGGTCATGTCGTACAGGGCGACCTTCTCGCGGGTGGCCAGTGCCTCGGCCGCCGCGACGGGGGACCAGTGACGGGCCGACCAGGCGTCGCGGTCGGGGAGGCGCAGGCCCTCCACGAGTCCGGCGTTGGCCTCGTACCAGTGCGGGCGCTCCCAGCCGCCGCCCTCCAGGAAGTACGCGCCGAGCTGCCGCTGGCGTGCGTGGAAGGGGCTCACCCTGAGCGGGCGTGGACGCTCCATCGGCTGGAGGGGGTGGAGGACGTCGTAGACCTCGACGAACTGCTGTGAGCCCCGTTCACGGATGTAAGCCGGTGAACGCTGCGCTTCCTCGAAGCGCGTGAGGTCGCACTCGTGCACGTCGAGCGACGGGCGCCCGTTCACCATCCACTCGGCGACGGCCTTGGCGACACCGGCCGAGTGGGTGACCCAGACGGCCTCCGCCAGCCAGAAGCCGCGCAGCGTGCGGGACTCGCCGAGGACCGGCATGCCGTCCGGCGTGAAGGAGAAGACGCCGTTGAAGCCAGACTCGATCTCCGCAGCGCGCAGGGCGGGCATCAGCCGTCGGCAGTCCTCCCAGCTCGGCGCCCAGTCGCCCGGGGTGAAGGGGTAGGAGGAGGGCATCTCCATGTTCCGGTCACGGGCCTCGTCGTAGGCGGGGACGGCGAACGGGTCCACGGGCAGCGGGCGGTGGGCGTAGGAGCCGATGCCGAGGCGGTCGGTGTGCTCACGGAAGTACAGGTCGCGGTCCTGGAACCGGAGGATCGGTTTCGAGGCCTCCGCGGTGGCGTCGCTCAGCTCCCGCAGCGGTCCGGTCCGCGCGTACTGGTGGGCGAGGGGTTGCAGGGGCACGTCGACCCCGGCCATGCGGCCGACGACCGGGCCCCAGAATCCGGCCGCGGAGACCACGTGGTCGGCGGGGAAGGCGCCCCGGTCGGTGACCACCCCCGTGACCCTGCCGTCCCGCCGCTCGATGCCGGTGACCGTGTGCCGGTCCAGGAAGCGGGCGCCCCGCGCGGTGGCTCGGCCGAGCTGGGCGCGGGACGCGTGCAGGGCGCGGGCCAGGCCGTCCTCGGGCGTGTGGAAGCCGCCGAGCACCACCGACTCGTCGAGGAGCGGCCAGAGTTGCTTGCAGCGGGCGGGGCCGACGATCTCGCCGCGCAGGCCCCAGGCGGCGGCGTGACCGGCCCTGCGGTGCAGGTCGGCGAGGCGCTGCGGGGTGGTGGCCAGCTCCAGGCCGCCGACCGGCTGGAAGCACGGCACGCCGTCGGATTCGAGGGAGGCGAACTTCTCGACGGTGTACTGGGCGAACTCCGTGAGCGTCTTGGACGGGCTGGTCCGGAAGACGAGGCCGGGCGCGTGCGAGGTGGAGCCGCCGGGGGCGGGCAGGGAGCCTTGTTCGAGGACGGTGACGTCGCTCCAGCCACGCGCGGTCAGCTCGTCGGCGAGCGAGCAGCCGACGATGCCGGCGCCGATGACGACCACGCGGGGGGAGGGGCGGGAGCGGTGGGAGCGGTGGGCGGCGTGGGTACTCACAGGACCACCACCGAGCGGAGTACCTCGCCGCGGTGCATCTTGGCGAACGCCTCCTCCACCCGGTCCAGCGAGGTCGTCTCCGAGACGAAGGCGCCCAGGTCCAGCAGCCCGTAGAGGTACTGGTCGACGAGGAACGGGAAGTCGCGGCTCGGCAGACAGTCGCCGTACCAGGACGACTTGACGGCGCCGCCGCGTGAGAAGACGTCGATGAGCGGCAGTTCGACCGTCGTATCCGGCGTGGGCACGCCCACCTGGACCAGCACGCCCGCGTGGTCGCGCATGTAGAAGGCCTGGCGGAAGGTCTCCGGGTGCCCCACCGCGTCGATCGCGATGTCCACGCCGTGGCCGTCGGTCAGGGCGCGGACCGCCTCGACGGGGTCCGTGCCACGGGAGTCGACGGTGTGCGTGGCCCCGAATCGCTCCGCCCGGTCCAGCTTCCCGCCGTCCACGTCGACCGCGATGATCTTCATGGCGCCGTTGAGGGCGGCTCCCGCGATGGCCGCGTTGCCGACGCCGCCGCAGCCGATGACGGCGACCGAGTCGCCACGGCCCACGTTGCCCGTGTTGACGGCGGCGCCGTACCCGGCCATCACCCCGCAGCCGATCAGGCCGGCCGCCTCGGGGCGCGCGGCCGGGTCGACCTTCACCGCCTGGCCCGCCGCGACCAGCGTCTTCTCGGCGAAGGCGCCGATGCCGAGGGCGCTGGTCAGCGTCGTGCCGTCGAGCAGGGTCATCGGCTGGGCGGCGTTGCGGGAGTCGAAGCAGTACCAGGGGCGGCCACGCCGGCAGGAACGGCAGCCGCCGCAGGGCGCCCGCCAGGCCAGGACCACATAGTCGCCCTGCCGCAGATCGGTGACTCCCTCTCCGACCGCCTCGATCGTGCCGGCGGCCTCATGGCCGAGCAGGAAAGGGAAGTCGTCCGTGATAGCGCCCTCCCGGTAGTGCAGGTCCGTGTGGCAGACCCCGCAGGCCTGTACCGCGACGAGAACCTCGCCCGGTCCCGGGTCCGGCACGACGATCGTCTGCACCTCGACCGGTGCGCCCTTCTTCACAGCGACTACGGCACGGACCTCGTGTGACACGACAAGCTCCTCTGCTGTTGCGCATTGCACGATGGGTTGCGCTATGAGGAACATAGTGAGAACGCTGTCGAGCGGCCGTCAAGGGGTGCGGGCCAACCCTTGGCAAAGGAGCGAAGGGGGCGTCGAGGCCGGAATCCGCCGGGTACGCCAACGGCGCGGGGCCGGCCGAATCCCACTCGGATTCCCGGCCCCGCGCCGTTGGTTCGCCTCGCTCCGTCGCCGTGTCCGTCGTCGTGTACCGCGCCGCTGCCCGTGCCGTCGTGCTGTCCGCGCTGCCCGTGCCGTCGTGCTGTCCGCGCTGCCCGTGCCGGTGTGCTGCCTGTGCTGCGCGCGCCGGTGTGCCGTTTGCGCCGTTCTCGCCCGCTGCGCTCCTGGGCCTGCGCGTGGACCGCGCTCGGGAGGTGCGCCTGGCGCCTGGATCGTCCAGTGCCGCTGCGCCCCGCGCCGGGTCAGCAGCCGTAGCCCATGCGGCGGGACAGCTCGACCCCCGCCGCCAGTGTGCGCTTCGCCAGGTCCGGCAGCCGGTCCGGCGTCAGCCGGTACACCGGGCCGGAGACGCTGAGCGAGGCGATCACCTTGCCGTCGTGGGAACGGACGGGCGCCGCCACGGCCGCGAGCCCGATCTCCAGCTCCTCCTGCGTGATGGCGTAGCCCTGCTCGGCCACGGTCGCCAACTCGCCGCGCAGCACCGCCGCGCCGGTGACCGTGTGCTCGGTGAACCGGTGCAGCGGGCGGGCCAGCAGGCCCTCGCGCAGGGTGGCCGGCAGGTGGGCGAGGAGCACCTTGCCGCTGGCGGTGGCGTGCAGTGGAGTGCGCCGGCCGAGCCAGTTCTGCGCCGTCACGGATGCGGTGCCGCGGGCCTGCATGACGTTGACCGCCGCGTCGTCGTCCAGCACGGCGATGTTCGAGGTCTCGCCGAGTTCGTCGGCGAGTTCGCGGCAGACGGGCACGCCCTCCTGCGAGATGTCCAGACGCACTGCCGCCGCCCCCGCGAGGCGCAGTACGCCGGCACCCAGGTAGTACTTGCCGCGCTCCTTCTCCTGGGCCACCAGACCGCGGTTCTCCAGGACGCCGAGCAGCCGGAAGGCGGTGGACTTGTGCACGTCCAGCTCGTCGGCGATCTCGGTGACGCCGGCCTCCCCGTGCCGGGCCAGGATCTCCAGCACGCTCACGGCGCGGTCCACCGACTGCACGCCGCTCGTCGCTCCTCTGCCCACCTGCTTGTTCTCCACGCGTTCCTCACCATGGTCGGGCTGCTTCTGTGTGCGGGTCATGGCTCAACTCTCACTGCCTGGCGGTCCCGTTCGGACCGCGTCTGCGGGAAGCCCTTGACGTCACGGGCGCCCGCCCGGATTCTGTTGCGCATAGCGCTCTCCAGTGCGCCATGTGAAACATCATGTTACCGAAGCGTCCGGATCCCGGAAGGGTACGCGTTCCCGCACCCGTCGGGACACGTGTTCCGGACCGAGAGGGGGAGCCCATGATTTCCGTCTGCCGCCTCGAAGACCTCCCCAAGGGCGGGTCCGCCCGCGTCGGGACGACTCCGCCGATCGCCGTCTTCCACACCGACGACGGTGATCTCTACGCCATCGACGACACGTGCAGCCACCAGGACGCCTCTCTCTCCGAGGGCTGGCTGGAGGGCTGCCTGGTCGAATGCCCGCTGCACGCCGCGTCGTTCGATCTGCGGACGGGCCGGCCGACCTGCCTCCCGGCCCGCAGGTCCGTACGCACTCACCGCGTCACTGTCCACGAGGGTGTCGTGTACGTCCGTCTCGCCGCTGAGGAGGGGAGCGCCGCGTGAGGACCGTGACCGTCGTCGGAGCCTCGCTCTCCGGCCTGTACGCCGCCCGGGAACTGCGCGCCCAGGGGTTCGACGGCCGGCTGGTGATCGTCGGTGACGAACCCCACCGCCCCTACGACCGGCCTCCCCTCTCCAAGGACTTCCTCACCGGCCGGGCCGGGGAGGATCAACTGGCGCTCACCGACGCCGAGGAGACCGCCGGCCTGGACGCGGAGTGGCTGCTCGGCGTCCGTGCCCGCGGCCTGGACACCCGGGGCCGCACCGTGCTGCTCGACGACGGCCGCACGGTGTCCACCGACGGCGTCGTCGTCGCCACCGGTGCCTCGGCCCGGCGCCTCCCCGACGACGGCCGCACCGGCATCCACACCCTGCGCACCCTGGACGACGCCCGCGCCCTGCGCGCGGAACTCACCCGCGGTCCGCGCAGGGTCGTCGTGATCGGCGGCGGCTTCATCGGTGCGGAGACCGCCTCCTCGTGTGCCGCCCTCGGTCACACCGTCACCGTCGTCGAGGCCGCTCCGCTGCCGCTCGTGCCCCAGCTCGGCGCCGAGATGGCCGCCGTGTGCGCCACGCTGCACCGCCGCGGGGGTGCCGAACTCGTCACCGGTGCGTCCGTGGCCGCACTGCGCGGCACGGGCGCGGTCACCGCGGTGGAACTCTCCGACGGCCGTTCCCTGCCCGCGGACGTGGTGATCGTCGGCATCGGCGCCACGCCCAACACGGCTTGGCTGGCGGGCTCGGGGCTGGTTCTGAACGAAGGCGTTCTCTGCGACGACGGCTGTGTGACGTCCCTGCCTCGGGTGGTCGCCGTCGGTGACGTGGCCCGCGTCGGGGGCACGCGCGCGGAACACTGGACCTCCGCCACGGAGCAGCCCCGGGTCGCCGTGACCAACCTGCTCGCCGGGCGGACCGTGGAGTGCGCGGCGACGGTGCCGTACTTCTGGTCCGACCAGTACGGGGCCCGCCTCCAGTTCGCCGGCCGGCGCCGGGAGGGAGACACCGTCCGCATCGTCGAGGGCGGGATCGCCGACGGCGTACCGGCTGACGACGGCTTCCTCGCCCGCTACGAACGGAACGGCGGTATGACCGCGGTGCTCTCCATGGGCCGCCCGCGCTCCTTCATGCGGGCCCGACGGGAACTCGCCCGCGATACCGAGCTGACGCAGCCGGCGGGTGCTCGGGCGTAGGCGGCGGGTGACCGGGTGCGGCCGGCGGGTGAACGGGTGCGGTCGGCGGGTGACCGGGTGCGGTCGGCGTTGCCGTGAAGCGTGGCCGCTGTCGGAGCCCGACCAGTCGATCGACCACTCACCCGGTTCACCCGGTCGCTCACGAGTGCGACAACTGCCCCGCGCCGCCCCGCCGGCGTATCCGCTCCTGGGCCCGCTCCGCGGACCGGGCCTGCCGCCTGGCCCGGCGACGCTCGCGTCGCATGGCCCGCGCGGTGCTGCTCGGCATCGACACCACGCCGTGCCGCTGGTTCCAGACCTGCCGTGTCACCCAGACGTCCAGCACGCCCCATGTGGCCACCACCGTGCCCGCCACGCTGCCGATCACCATGGGGAACGCCAGCCAGGATCCCGCCATCGTGCACAGAAAGGCCACCATCGCCATGATCAGTGTCACGGCGACGACGAGCACCGCGCGCACGGCCGCCGTACGCACCGGGTCCGGGAGTCGACGTCGCCGCGCGGGCTCCTCCGTCCACAACGGCCGGTAGGCCGACTGCCGCTCCCGCGCTTCCCGCAGCTCCCGCGCTTCTTGCCGGTCCAACCGGTCCGGCCGCTCCGGCCGGTCCGACCGCTCCGACCGCTTGCGTGTCGGCGCGTCCGGTTCGGCCGCCGGAATGTCGCGATCCGGTGCCTCGGCGGCCGAGTCGGCCGTCAACCCGGCCGCACCGCCGTCCTCGGGCGCCCTGCGCCGCTCCGCCGTGCCCATCAACATGTCACTCCCCACCGCCAGCAGACAGCTCGCCCGTGCCCGAAGACACGGCTCCCCTCTGGCTGCCCGGCTTGCGCTGCTTTACGCCGCCCGGGGGCGGGATGCGGCTCCTGTGGCCGATTCCGTCACCATTTCCCGTGGTGTAGGACGAACGACGGGCCCTCAAGATTCCCGGAAATCCCGCACAGTCGAAAAATTTCGGCCATTCCACCCGCCACACCGGAAGGGTCGTCTTCCCCACCCGCCACCGGATCCCGGGAGGCAATCTCCCGCAATGACCGGACAACTGACCATCGACTGCCGCCGGTGCGGAGGTTCGGCCTCCGGACGGGTCTTCGAGTTACCTGAGCGTCAGTAGTAGGCTCGCGCCGTTTGTTGACGTACATGTGTACCCCCTGCCGGTGGGGGACGAGCTGGGGGAGGCCATGCGCTTTCGCGGGAAGTCGATCCGCCGGAAGATCGTGACGCTGCTTCTCGTGCCGCTGGTCTCCCTGACCGTGATCTGGGCCTTCGCCACGGTGCTCACGGGACGCGAGGCGGGTCGGCTGTTCAGCGTCTCGACCGTCGTCGAGGAGATCGGCTACCCGGTCGAGGACACCGTCCGTGTGCTCCAGCAGGAACGCCGCCAGACCCTCGTACACCTCGCCGACCCGCGCGCCTCCGACGGGCTCGCCGCCCTGGAGCGCAGCCGCACCGCCACCGACGAGGCGCTCTCCGAAATACGCCGCAACGCCGCGGACGCCGACGTACGCGACGCGCTGGGCCGGTCCGAGGAGGAGCGGCTCACCGCCGTACTGGACGCCTTCGACGGCATCGGCTCGCTGCGCCGCAGCGTCGAGGACGGCACCGTCGACCGGGCGCAGGCGCTCGGCCTCTACAACCGCCTGGTCGATCCGTGTCACGAACTGCTCGCCAACCTCCACGTCGTCGATGACGTGAACCTGGACAAGCAGTACCGCGCCCTCGTCAACGTCTCCCGGGCCCGTGAACTGCTCTCCCGCGAGGACGCCCTCCTCGGCTCCGCCCTGGTCACCGGACGGCTCACCCGCGGCGAGATACGGGACGTCTCCGACCTCGTGGCCCAGCGCACCATGATGTACGACATCAACCTTCCGCTGCTGCCGGCCGCTGAACGCGGGCGATACCGGAGCTTCTGGAAGAACGCCGCATCGGCCCCGCTGCGGGTCGCCGAGGAGGCGGCCGTCGCGGGCGAGGCCGGCCCGCCCCGAGGCGTCACCGCCAAGAGCTGGGACACCGCCGCCGGAAGCGTGCTCGACGAGCTCGGCGCCCTGGACGACCACGCCGCCGAGCGCTACCAGGACCGTGTCGACCCGGTCGCGACCAACACCATCGCCAAGGTGGTCGTCGCCGGTGCCCTCGGCCTGATCGCCCTGCTGTTCTCGCTCTTCCTGTCCGTACGCGTCGGCCGCTCCCTCATCCGCGACCTCCGGCAACTGCGCCTGGAGGCGCACGAGGCGTCCGGGGTCCGCCTGCCCAGCGTGATGCGCCGCCTGTCGGCGGGCGAGCAGGTGGACGTGGAGACCGAGGTGCCGCGCCTGGAATACGACAAGAACGAGATGGGCGAGGTCGGCCAGGCCCTCAACACCCTCCAGCGTGCCGCCGTGGAAGCCGCCGTCAAGCAGGCCGAACTCCGTGCCGGCGTCTCCGAGGTGTTCGTCAACCTCGCCCGCCGCAGCCAGGTGCTGTTGCACAAGCAGCTCACCCTGCTCGACACCATGGAGCGCCGCACCGAGGACACCGAGGAACTGGCCGACCTGTTCCGCCTCGACCACCTGACCACCCGTATGCGCCGGCACGCCGAGGGCCTGGTCATCCTCTCCGGCGCCGCACCGTCCAGGCAGTGGCGCAAGCCCGTCCAGCTCATGGACGTGGTCCGTGCCGCCGTCGCCGAGGTCGAGGACTACGAGCGCATCGAGGTCCGCCGGCTGCCCCGCATCGCCGTCACCGGACCGGCCGTCGCCGACCTCACCCACCTTGTGGCCGAGCTCCTCGAGAACGCCACGGTGTTCTCGCCGCCGCACACCGCCGTGCAGGTCGTGGGCGAGCGCGTGGCCAACGGTTTCACCCTGGAGATTCACGACCGCGGCCTAGGCATGGCGGCCGACGCCCTCCTCGACGCCAACCTCCGGCTCGCCGAGACCCCGGAGTTCGAGCTGTCCGACACCGACCGGCTCGGCCTCTTCGTCGTCAGCCGGCTCGCCCAGCGGCAGAACGTCCGGGTGTCCCTCCAGCCTTCCCCGTACGGCGGCACCACCGCGGTCGTCTTCGTCCCCGACGCACTGCTCACGGACGACGCCCCGGACACCAACGGCGTCGGCTTCCGCCTCGACCGTCCCCAGCACGTCAGGGAGAAGGAGCGGGAGGAGAGCCGCCGTTCCGCCCTCACCCATGTGCCCGCACGGATGCCGGGCCGCCCGGCACCGCTGCTGGACGGACCGGTCGAACTCGAGGCACCGGTCGACCTGGACGCCCTCGACGACCTGCCGGACGGGCTCGGCGACGAGGACGGCGAACGGGGCGGCCTGTTCCGCCCGCGCCGCTCCCTCGTGGCCGCCGACGACGAGGCGGACCCGCCGGTCGCGCTGCCCCTGCGCCGGGCCCCCAAGCTGGTCAGTTCGCACGGGCGTCCGGTCCCGGACCGGGCCGCCCGGGACGCCGCGGACGAGGAGCCTCCGGCAGGAGCCGGCCGTGCGGAGGGCAACGCGGGCCCGCAGGAACGGTCCGCCGAGCCGCCGGCCCTGCCCACCCGCCGCCGTCGCGAGGAACGTACCGACGGCCGTACCGACGGCCGTACCGGCGACCGAACCGACGGCCGTGGTGACGCCCGTACCGACCGTCGTGCCGGGGGCCGTGCGGAGGGCGGCACGCAGAACCGTGCCGAGGACGGTGACGCCGACCGCGCGGAGTCCGATGATTTGCCGTCGCTCCCGGCCCGCCGCCGGGGCGCGTCTCCCACGCCAGGGAACCCCGCGCGCGGGAACCCCGCGTCCGGCAACGGCGCGGACCGGCCGCGGCACGCCGACCGCGCACCCGGCAACCCGGGGAGCACCGCCGACGCCTCCGGACCCGGCACGGGCGCGCTGCCCCGGCGCGTACGACAGGCCAACCTGGCACCCCAGCTCAGGCAGAGCCCCGAACCACCCGCCGAGGACCGCGCCGACCCCACCGACCGGGACGCCGAGGAAGTACGCAGCCGTATGGCGTCGCTCCAGCGCGGCTGGCAGCGCGGCCGCAAGGAGAACGCCGCAGGCGACGACGCCCCCGGCGGCACAGCACCAAAAGCACCACAAGCACCACAAGCACCACGAGGAATGACTAAGGGGGACGGTCGATGACCGCACCGAAGGCGACCGGCCACACCGCGACCAGGTCCGGGGAGCTCAACTGGCTCCTCGACGACCTGGTGGACCGTGTCGCGAGCATCCGCAAAGCAGTCGTCCTGTCCGGCGACGGCCTGGCGACCGGGGCATCCAAGGACCTGACCAGGGAGGACAGCGAACACCTGGCCGCCGTGGCGTCCGGTTTCCACAGCCTCGCCAAGGGCGTGGGGCGTCACTTCGAGGCGGGCAGCGTCCGGCAGACGGTCGTCGAACTCGACGACGCCTTCCTGTTCGTCACGGCCGCCGGAGACGGCAGCTGCCTGGCCGTCCTGTCGGACGCCGACTCCGACGTCGGCCAGGTCGCCTACGAGATGACCCTCCTCGTCAAGCGGGTCGGCGTGCACCTGGGCACCGCCCCGCGCACCGATCTGCCTTCGGGCGGGTAAGTGGGATGACATGAGCGCAGACGGTCAGGGAAGAAACCACTGGTTCGACGACGAGGCCGGACCCGTCGTCCGTCCGTACGCGATGACGCGGGGCCGCACCACCAGTGCGGCCCAGCACCGCCTCGACCTGATCGCGGTGGTCGTCACGGAACCCCACGCGGACGATCCGGAGGCGGACGTCACGCTCGCCCCGGAACACGTGGACATCGTCGAACTGTGCCGGGACACCCCGCAGTCGGTCGCCGAGCTGGCCGCCGAACTCGACCTGCCCATCGGGGTCGTGCGGGTCCTGGTCGGTGACCTGGTGGATGTCGAACTCGTCCATGTGAACCGGCCCGTGCCCCCGGCCGAACTGCCGGACGAGAACATTCTGCGCGACGTGATCAGCGGGCTGAGGGCACTGTGAACCGGCCGCCTGAGACGGCGACGGCAAGTGGCACGAAAATCGGCACGGCAAGCGGCACGGCAAGCGGCACGGCAAGCGGCACGGCAAGCGGCACGGCAAGCGGCACGTTAAGTGGCACGTTAAGGAGAAGAGATCGATGATCTTCGGGCGTTCTCAGCGCGGCAAGCCGCCGGTCGAGCCCGTCACGCTCAAGATCCTGGTGGCCGGCGGCTTCGGCGTCGGCAAGACCACCCTCGTCGGCGCGGTCAGCGAGATCAGGCCGCTGCGCACCGAGGAACTGCTCACCGAGGCCGGGCGGCCGGTCGACGACGTCAGCGGTGTGGAGGGAAAGCACACCACCACGGTGGCCATGGACTTCGGGCGGATCACGCTGCGCGAGGACCTGGTGCTGTACCTGTTCGGCACGCCCGGCCAGGAGCGGTTCTGGTTCATGTGGGACGAGCTCTCCGAGGGCGCGCTCGGCGCCGTCGTCCTGGCCGACACCCGCCGCCTTGAGGACTGCTTCGCCGCCGTCGACTACTTCGAACGCCGCTCCATCCCGTTCCTGGTCGGCGTCAACTGCTTCCAGGGATCGGCCCGCTACCCCGCGGACACCGTCCGCCAGGCCCTCGACCTCGACGCCGACGTGCCCTTGGTGATGTGCGACGCCCGTGACCGGGAGTCGGTCAAGGAGGTACTCGTCGGCGTGGTCCAGCACGCCATGGCCCACGTGGCGGGCCGCCGCAGGGTCGTCGCCACCTGACGGCTCGGGGCACGGGAACGACATCCACGCGCGCGTGCCCCCGAGCCTGCCCGGCGCCTAACCGTCTCCGTCGCCGTCCTCCATCCAGCCGAAGCTCTTCTCCACCGCCCGGCGCCAGTTCCGGTACTCGCGGTCCCGAACCGACGTCTCCATGGCGGGGGCCCACTCGGCGTCCCGTCGCCAGTGCGTCTTCAGTTCGTCGAGGCCGTTCCACACGCCGGTGGCCAGTCCGGCCGCGTACGCGGCACCCAGGCAGGTCGTCTCGGAGACCCGGGGCCGGATCACCGGCACGCCCAGCACGTCCGCCTGGTGTTGCATCAGCAGGTTGTTCTTGGTCATGCCGCCGTCGACCTTCAGGGTCGTGATGCGTACCCCGGAGTCCTGGTACATGGCGTCCACGACCTCGCGCGTCTGCCAGCTCGTCGCCTCCAGCACCGCGCGCGCGAGATGCGCCTTGGTGACGTACCGGGTGAGTCCGGTGACGACCCCACGCGCGTCCGAGCGCCAGTACGGAGCGAACAGTCCGGAGAAGGCGGGCACGATGTACGCGCCTCCGTTGTCCGTCACGCTCGCCGCCAACGGCTCGATCTCGTCGGCGCTGCGGATGATGCCGAGCTGGTCCCGGAACCACTGGACCAGGGCCCCGGTGATGGCGATCGCCCCCTCCAGACAGTAGACGGGCGCCTCGTCACCGATCTTGTAGCCCATGGTGGTCAGCAGCCCGTTCTTCGACGGCACCGGCCGGTCGCCGGTGTTGAGCAGCAGGAAACTGCCCGTGCCGTACGTGTTCTTCGCCGTTCCCACGTCGTAACAGGCCTGCCCGAACACGGCCGCTTGCTGGTCGCCCAGGGCAGCGGCCACGGGTACGCCGGCGAGCTGGCCGACGGCGGCGCCGTACACCTCGGCGGAGGACCTGATCTCGGGGAGTACGGCTTCGGGGATGTCCATCGCCGACAGGATCGAGGGGTCCCACTGGAGGGACCGGAGATCCATCAGCATGGTGCGCCCGGCGTTGGTCACGTCGGTGACGTGCCGCCCGCCGTCGGTGCCGCCGGTGAGATTCCAGATCAGCCAGGAGTCGATGGTGCCGAAGGCGATCTCGCCGCGCTCGGCGCGGGCCCGTAGACCGGGCACGTTGTCGAGCAGCCAGGCCGCTTTGGGCCCGGAGAAGTAGCTGGCCAGCGGCAGACCGGTCTGCTCGCGGAAACGGTCCTGCCCGTCCGTGCCGCCCAACTGGCGGCACAGCGCGGACGTACGGGTGTCCTGCCACACGATGGCGTTGTGTACCGGCTTGCCGGTCGCCCGGTCCCACAGGACCGTCGTCTCGCGCTGGTTGGTGATGCCCAGCGCGCTGAGCCGGTCGGCGCGCAGCCCGGCCTTGGCGAGCGCCCCGGCGACCACGGCCTGCACCTTGGACCAGATCTCGGTGGCGTCGTGCTCCACCCACCCGGGCTTGGGAAAGATCTGGCGGTGCTCGCGCTGGTCGACGGCGACGATCGCGCCGTCCCGGTCGAAGATGATGCAGCGGCTCGAGGTGGTGCCCTGGTCGATCGCGGCGACGTACTTCGTGGAGTGGTCCGTCATGGCTACCCCTTGGGCTGGGTTCAGAGGACTGCGGAGACGACTGCGGAGACGACTGCGGAGATGACTGCGGAGTCGACGGCCCGGTGGCCGGACTGTTCAGAAGGCCACGTTGTAGACGAGCCCGGCGAGCGCTCCGCCGATCAGCGGGCCGACCACCGGGACCCAGGCGTAACCCCAGTCGGAGGTGCCCTTGTTCGGGATCGGCAGGAAGGTGTGCACGATGCGCGGGCCGAGGTCGCGCGTCGGGTTGATGGCGTAGCCGGTCGGCCCGCCGAGGGAGAGGCCGATGCCGACGACGAGCAGCGACACGATCAGAACCAGGGTCCCCGACTCGCCGAGCCCCTCGGTCAGCCCGAACGCGAGGATCGGCAGCACGAGCCCGACGGTCGCGATGATCTCGGTGACCAGGTTGGCGACCGGGTGCCGGATCTCCGGGATGGTGGAAAAGATCCCGAGGGTCGGAACCGGCTCGTCCGCCGTGCCCTCGGTGGTGCCGGTCTTGCGGACGTTGGCCTGGAACTGGGCGAAGTACGTGAGGTAGCACAGGACGGCACCGATCATCGCGCCGACGAACTGCCCCAGCACATAGACCCAGACCGTGCCCCACTCTCCGGTGTCGACGGCGATCCCGAGGGTGACGGCGGGATTGAGATGGCCACCGGAGAGCGGGGCGGCGGTGTACGCACCCGCCAGCACACCGAACCCCCAGCCGAACGCGATCACCACCCACCCCGACGCCCGCGCCTTGCTGTACCTCAGGGTCACGGCGGCGCAGACACCCGCGCCGAAGAGGATGAGGATCGCGGTACCGATGATCTCGCCGACGAAGATGTCTCCGTTGCTCATGGCGGCTCCTAGGCCCTGGCCCGGATCGGGCCCCGGTTCTCCCGTGCGAGGTGCGTCCCCCGGTGTCGTCCGCCGAGGGGCGTGAGTGACGAGCGTGCCGTAGCAGCCGAACCGCCCGTGGGGGAGTGGGCCTCGAAGCACAGGAGAGCCCGCGCGACGCAGTACCGGAATACGCCGAGATGTACGGCGATGTCGACTGACACCGGAAGTGTTCACCGGCGCCCAGGGAGCGTCAAGGTGGCCGACCGCAACGGTTCACGCCCCGCCGGGCGACCACCGACGCTCATGGCACCGCCGGTGTCCCGCCCGCCGGGCGACCACCGACGCTCGTGGCACCGCCGGCGGGGGACAACCGCCGGCCCTGCGGCACAGCGGGCGCCGGCCGACGACTGCTGCCGAGCCGCGTCCACCGGAACACGCATCGCCCGCGCGTGCCCGACGGGCCACTCCCTTGCCGAGCGCGTGCCCGGCGCCGCTCGTCCCGGGCCGGTCGCCTCGCGCCGGCAACGGAAGCCGGCCACACCCGCACGCGCCCGCCGACCTGGTCGACGGCAGCCGCATGCCGCGGGGATGGCAGCCGCATGCCGCGGGGATGGCAGGCGCACGCCGCGGGGATGGCGGACGCATGCCGCGGGGATGGCAGGCGCACGCCGCGGGGATGGCGGACGCACGCCGCAGGGACGGCGGCCGAGCCCCCGCCGTCGGCCCCGCCGAGGCGGCCCCTCTCACCCCGTCGTGGCCGTCGCCCGGTCCGAGCCGCGCCGGACCTGGTGTCCCGGCACCCCCGCCCGGCCCAGCACCCAACTCGCCCCGCGCAGCGCCTTCGCGGCCTTCTTCAGCGGAGCCAGACAGGCCGCCGCCTGCCGGTGGTCCGGCACACTGCCCGGTGGGCACAGGACCGTCGCCAACGACAGCGTCACCGGCCGCCCGCCGGCCGACCACGGCACGTCCAGCACGGAGGCGGCCAGCGGATCCAGCCCTTCCAGGTCGGTGAGCACCAGGAAGTCGTCACCGCCGATGTGACCCACGCGCGTGGACCCCGCCGCCGTCTGCGACAGCGCCCGCCCGACCGCCCGGATCAGCTCGTCGCCCGCCGCGAATCCGGCCCCGTCGTTGACCTGCTTGAAGTGATCCACATCGAGCCAGCTCAGCGCGAACGCCCGCCCGTCCGCGACCCGCCGGTCCACCTCGCCGGTGATCGCGTCCGAACCGGGCAGCCTGGTCAGCGGATTGAGCCCGGCCGCCTCCTCCACCCTGCTCTCGGCCAGCGCCCGTACGAGGTCCGCCAGCCGTACGACGCCCACACACCGCCCGTACGCGTCGACCACGGCCACGTCGTCCGACGTACGGCCCCGGCCGCCGACGGCCACCACGTCCAGCACCTCCCAGGCCGTCGCGTCGACTCCCACCGTCCGAGGCGGGTCGCCCAGCTTCGCGGCGGGTCGGTCGGCGTACAGGGCGTGGCCGTAGCGCCCCGACATCGACAGCAGGAAGCGGGAGCGGTGCACCGACCGCACGGGGACCCCGTTCCGGTCCACGAGGAGCACCCCGGACACGTCCGGCGACCCGGTCAGCAGTGCCCGCACCTGCCCGGCCGACGCGGTCGCGGGCAACAAGGCGGCCGGCCGCACGAACTGCCGTACCGAGGGCCCCGAGCGCGGCGCGGGTACGACGCCGGGGGAGCCGGGCGGAACGTACACGTCCGCCGCGGGCAGCCGTGCGGGCGGCGCGAACAGATCGCCCTGCGCCAACTGCGCCCCGGCCGCCCGCGCGGCAGCGCACTGCGACTCGGTCTCCACGCCCTCGACGGACAGCAGCGCTCCCAGGTCGTCGCACAGCACGCGCATCGCCCGTACGGCCGCCGGGCGCGCCAGCAGCGACGCGTCGAGCTTCACCAGCTCCGGTGCCAGATCCGTCAGCAGCCGCAGCGGAGCGTCCCCGTCCCCGACCCCGTCCGCACAGATCCGGAACCCCTGGCCCCGCAACGCGCTGACCGCCTCCAGCAGTGCCCGCCACGGCACATGCGTGTACGGCGGACAGACGTCGACCGTCACCTCCCAGGGCATCCGCCCCGCCTCCCGGACGGCGCCGTGCAGCCCTTGCAGGCCACCGAGGTCGGCGAGGGTGCCGGCGAACACGTTCACGTGCAGCGGCAGCAGCGTCTCCTTGGACACGGCCGCGCGGAACGCCGCCACCGCCAGCCGGCCGTCGAGTTCGGGATCCCGGCGAGCCTCGGCCAGGACGTCGCCCGTCTCCGGACGGGCGAGTATCTCCAGCGCCGCGACCCCGCCGGTCATCAGATTGACCACCGGTTGGAAGGCGAAGCGGAGAGTATCCGTCCAGGAGCGCACGGGAGCAGAATGGCGAAGCGCGCACCCACCCGGGCCCAGTTCACGCGACGTTCACGCAGGATTCCGACACGCCCCCGAGGCGTACGGACGGCGAGTCGCCGACGCGCCCACTTCCCCCGCGGAGTCCGTGCCTGATAAATGCAGGGAACATGACACGACTTTCCACCACGCTCCGCGGACTGGTCACCACGTTCGCGGCCCTCCTCGCCGTCACGGCCGTCCCCGCCACCGCCCAGGCCGAACCGGAGCCGAGGGCCCCGGAGGACTTCGTGGCCCTGCGAAGCGTCGCCCCGACGATCCTCCAGGAGATGCGCTACACCACACCGCACAACTTCGTAGGCGAACGCGTCGACGGCTACCGGCAACCCCTGTGCATCCTCACCCGTCCCGCCGCCGAAGCCCTGCACCGGGCACAGACCCGGCTGCTGCGCCAGGGCTACTCCCTGAAGGTGTACGACTGCTACCGGCCGCAACGCGCCGTCGACCACTTCGTCCGCTGGGCCGAAGACCTCGACGACCAGAGGATGAAGGCCGAGTTCTATCCCGAGGTCGACAAGACCCGTCTGTTCGCGGACGGTTACATCGCCGAGAAGTCCGGCCACAGCCGGGGTTCGACGGTGGATCTCACGATCGTCGAGCTCCCGGCGAGGCCCACCCGGCCCTACCACCCCGGGCAGCCCCTGGTGCCCTGCTTCGCACCCCAGGACGAGCGCTTCCCCGACAACTCCGTCGACATGGGCACCGGCTACGACTGCTTCGACACCCGCTCCCACACTCTCGACCCCCGCATCCAAGGCACCCAGCGAGCCAACCGGCTGCTCCTCAAGGACACCCTGGAGGACGTCGGCCTGGTGAACCTCCCCGAGGAATGGTGGCACTTCACCTACA
Source organism: Streptomyces sp. NPDC028991 (assembly GCF_055564775.1). Classification (NCBI taxonomy): domain Bacteria; kingdom Bacillati; phylum Actinomycetota; class Actinomycetes; order Kitasatosporales; family Streptomycetaceae; genus Streptomyces; species Streptomyces sp. NPDC028991. Next base: position 315,367 of record NZ_JBVHVP010000007.1, read on the forward strand.
AGCCCGAGCCCTACCCGGACACCTACTTCGACTTCCCCGTCTCCGCGAAGTCGCTCGCCGGCCGCCGCTGAGCCGCCCGCCGGAGCCGCCCCCTCCGCGATCGGATACAGTCCGCCGCGTGTCCGAAACCGAAACCTCCGTTCCCAACTCCACGCCGGACTCCCACTGTTCGAGCTGCGGAACGCCCTACGGAGAGGGCGCCTCCGGCTGGCCCCGCACCTGCCCCGGGTGCGGCACGGTGGCCTACCGCAACCCGCTGCCGGTAGCGGTCGCCCTCCAGCCCGTGTACGACACCCAGGGCACCGCCCTGGTCGTCATCACCCGTACCGTGTCCCCGGCGCGCGGGGGCGTCGCACTGCCCGGCGGCTACGTCGACGACCGGGAGGACTGGCGGCAGGCCGTCGTCCGCGAACTCAAGGAGGAGACGGGCATCGACGCGGCGAGCCGCGACGTACGCCTCGCCGACGCCATGAGCTCGCCCGACGGCCACCTGCTGCTCTTCGGGCTCCTCCCCGAGCGGTCGGCCGAGGGCCTCCCGCCGTCCACCGCCACGAACGAGACCGACGGATGGCACCTCCTTCGCAGGGCCGGGGAACTCGCCTTCCCCCTGCACACCCGGGCCGTCCGGGCCTGGTTCGAGGGCCGCTACATCTGAGCCGGGCGTGCCACGAGCCCGCGCACGCGGACCGGGCAGGACGGCTCGCCCACGCCGTCCTCGCCCTCCCGCTCCACGACCAACCGCTCGCCCTCCCAACGCGAGACGTACCGCTCGATCTCCGGTTCCACCCAGCCGTCGCCCGCGTCCTGCACGACCAGGCCGCCACCGGTCCGTCCCCGCGCCGGCGCCCACACCTCCAGCGCCGGCCCGCCGTCCTCCCCGCGTACCGGAAGCACGGCTCCCGCACGCGCGAACACCGGAATCCGCGACACAGGAGCATCGACGAGAACCTGCGCCGGCCCCTCGTACGCGCGCTCCGTCACCACGTCGTACCAGCGTCCGCGCGGCAACTGCACCGCCCGCCGGTCCGCCCCCGGGTCCAGCACCGGAGCCACCAGCAGGCAGTCGCCCAGCAGGAAGGCGTCCTCGCAGTCCCGCAACACCCGCTCCTCCGGCGTCGACCACCACAAGGGCCGCACATACGGCGCGCCCGTACGCCGGGCCAGGTGCGCCAGCGTCACGAAGTACGGCAGCAGCCGCCGCCGTTCGACGAGCACCACGCGCGCGTGCTCCAGCACCTCGCCACCGAACTCCCAAGGCTCCGGGTGCCCCGGCCCCGCGTGCGTGCGGAACAGCGGAAGATGGGCGGCCAGCTGCAACCACCGCAGATACAGCTCCGGCGACGGACTCCCGCCGGCCCCGCCGACGTCCGGCCCCGCGTACGGCACTCCGCACAGCCCGAGCCCCATCACCAGCGACAGCGACGCCCGCAGCCCCGGCCAGCCCGTGGCCACGTCGCCGGACCACGCGCCGCCGTAACGCTGCATTCCGGCCCACCCGGAGCGCGCGAGGACGAACGGCCGCTCCTCGGGCGCCAGACTCCGCAACCCCTCGTACCCGGCGCGGGCCATGCACAGCGCGTACACGTTGTGCGCCTCCCTGTGGTCACCGCCCCGCCCCTCCAGGAAGTGCCGGGCCGAACGCGGCAGCGTCGCCTCCCCGAACGCGGCGAACGAGGCGGGCTCGTCCAGGTCGTGCCAGAACCCCGCGAACCCCTGCCCGAGCCGCTCCTCGTAGAGCCCGCCCCACCACGCACGCGCACGCGCGTGCGTGAAGTCCGGAAAGACCACGTCCCCGGGCCGGCCCACCCCACGGACGACCGCTCCCGAGGGGTCCCGCACGAACACGTCCCCGTCCGTCCCGCCCGCGTAGACGCTGTTACCGGGCTCGACCGGGACCGCGGGACCGACGACCGACACCAGCCGGATCCCCTCCCGCCGCAGCTCCTCGGCAAGGACGGGCAGCTTCGGGAACCGCTCCTCGTCGACGGTGAACACCTGGTGGCCGTCGAGATGGCCGGTGTCCAGGTGAACGGCGTCGAGCGGCAGATCACGCTCCTGATGGCCGGCGACGATCCGCCGCACCTCCTGCTCGTCGCGCGGACCCGACCGCGCGTGATGGTGACCGAGCGCCCACGCCGGCGGCAGCGCGGGCGCCCCGGTCAGCGAGGCCCAGGCGAGCAGCACGCGCGCGGGAGTGCCCACCGTCACCCAGCACCGCAGCGGACCGCCGTCCATCCGCAGCACACTCCGCCCGGGCCGGTCGTGCCCGGACCCCGCCCCCTCCTCGCCCTCCCGCAACGCCACCGTGCCGTCCCACGAACTGTCGTGGAACACCAGATGCGTCCCCGCGTCGGCCACCACCAACTGCACCGGCATCGTGACGGACAACGGGTCGTCACCCGGAGCGAACGGCAGACCGGGGCCGGTGTTCCACAGCCGGTACGAACCCTTCCGCAACCGCGGCCCCGCGGCCCGCCCGCCCAGCCCGAAGAACCGGGCGTCCGCCGCGACCTCCGACCGCTGCGTCCAGCGCGCCGGACCGCCGCCGACCGGCTCCCACCAGCGCGGCGGCAACTCACGGCGCAGCACCACGCCCCCGGGCGTACGGACCTCGACCGCGCCGTGCCGGGAGACCGCCACCGTCGCCCGCTCGGCCACCACCCGCCAGCCGCCGTCCTTGTCCGGCTCCAGCACCGCCCGCGGATCCGGCTCCGGACAGCGGCCCGCCAACGCGTACGACGGCTCCGGACCGGCCCCGTCCCAGCCCCAGAACACGGCCCCGTTCACGGCGACGAGGACACGCAGCTCCGAACGGCTGAACCGGACGACACCGCCCCCGGGCCCCGGCTCCACGTCCTGCATGGGCCCCGGCACCCGCGCACGCTCCGCACCCCGCGGCGGCAGCCCCGCGGCGTCGGCCCGCCGTCTCCGCCACGCCGCCCGTACGGTACGCAACCCCTGCGTCGCCCCCGCAGAACCGACCGCCTTCATCGAACGCACCAGGTCACGACCGTCCATGCAGCTCACCCTGCCATCGACGACCTCCCGCGCGGGCGTCGTTCAACTGCCGTTCACCCGTGACGGGACCACATCTTCACGACACCGACTATGTGGGGCGCGCCCTGGTGCAGAAGACGATCACATGGCATCGTCCGTGTCAGCCGCGTCACGCGCACACCCCAGCCCGTGCGCGGAGGACGCACACGACGCGCACAGTCCGGGAGCCGCCCATGTCGACCGTGAACCCCCAGCCGCTCTGGCAGCCAGATCCGCAGCGCATCGACCAGGCCCGGATCACCAGGTTCCAGACCTGGGCCGCCGAGCACCACGGTGCCCCGGCCGAGGGCGGATACGCCGCCCTGCACCGCTGGTCCGTCGACGAGCCGGAAACCTTCTGGGAAGCCGTCACCGAATGGTTCGACGTCCGCTTCTCGACCCCCTGCACGCGCGTACTGGGCGACCGCTCGATGCCCGGCGCCCAGTGGTTCCCCGGCGCCACCCTCAACTACGCCGAGCACGCCCTGCGCGCGGCGGCCACCCGCGCGGACCAACCGGCCCTCCTGTACGTCGACGAGGCCCACGAACCGAGCCCCGTCACCTGGGCCGAGCTGCGCCGCCAGGTCGGCTCGCTCGCCGCCGAACTGCGCGCCCTCGGCGTACGCCCCGGCGACCGCGTCAGCGGCTACCTCCCGAACATTCCGCAGGCCGTGGTCGCCTTCCTCGCCACCGCCGCCGTGGGCGGCGTCTGGACCTCCTGCGCCCCCGACTTCGGCGCCCGCAGCGTTCTCGACCGCTTCCAGCAGGTCGAACCCGTCGTCCTGTTCACCGTCGACGGCTACCGCTACGGCGGCAAGGAACACGACCGCCGCGACACCGTCGCCGAACTGCGCCGCGAACTGCCCACCCTGCGCGCCGTCATCCACATCCCGCTCCTCGGCACCGGGGCCCCCGAGGGCGCGCTGGAATGGGCGACGCTGACGTCCGCCGACACGGACCCCGTCTTCGAGCAGGTGCCCTTCGACCACCCCCTGTGGGTGCTCTACTCCTCCGGCACCACCGGCCTGCCCAAGGCCATCGTCCAGTCCCAGGGCGGCATCCTAGTCGAGCACCTCAAACAGCTCGGCCTGCACTGCGACCTCGGCCCCGAGGACCGCTTCTTCTGGTACACGTCGACCGGCTGGATGATGTGGAACTTCCTCGTCTCCGGCCTGCTCACCGGCACCACGATCGTCCTCTACGACGGCAGCCCGGGCCACCCGGACACCGGTGCCCAGTGGCGTATCGCCGAACGCACCGGTGCCACCCTCTTCGGCACCTCCGCCGCCTACGTGATGGCCTGCCGCAAGGCCGGCGTGCACCCCGCCCGCGACCACGACCTCTCCCGGGTGCAGTGCGTCGCCACCACGGGTTCCCCGCTTCCGCCCGACGGGTTCCGCTGGCTGCACGACGAATTCGCGCAGAGCGGGGCGGACCTGTGGATCGCCTCCGTCAGCGGCGGCACCGACGTGTGCTCCTGCTTCGCGGGCGCGGTCCCCACCCTCCCGGTGTACATCGGTGAACTCCAGGCCCCCGGCCTGGGCACCGACCTGCAGTCCTGGGACCCGGGCGGCACCCCCCTGACCGACGAGGTCGGCGAACTCGTCGTCACCAACCCCATGCCCTCGATGCCGATCCGCTTCTGGAACGACCCCGACGGCAGCCGCTACCACGACAGCTACTTCGACACCTACCCCGGCGTCTGGCGGCACGGCGACTGGATCACCCTCACCTCCCGAGGATCCGTCGTCATCCACGGCCGTTCCGACTCCACCCTCAACCGGCAGGGCGTCCGCATGGGCTCGGCCGACATCTACGAGGCCGTCGAGCGGCTGCCGGAGATCAGGGAATCCCTCGTCATCGGCGTCGAACAGCCGGACGGCGGCTACTGGATGCCCCTGTTCGTGCATCTGGCCCCCGGAGCCGTCCTCGACGAGACCCTCCTGTCCCGCATCAAGCGGACCATCCGCGAACAGCTCTCCCCACGCCACGTCCCCGACGAGGTCATCGAAGTGCCCGGCATCCCGCACACCCTGACCGGCAAGCGCATCGAGGTCCCGGTCAAGCGCCTCCTCCAGGGCACTCCGCTGGAGAAGGCCGTCAACCCCGGCTCCATCGACGACCTCGACCTGCTCCACTTCTACGAGGACCTCGCCCGCAAACGCACCTGACCTGGCCCTCAACGCGCCGGCCGCCACGAATGGCGGCCGGCCCGCGGCGCCCGCCCCGCCGCCGTTGTCAGTGCCACCGGTTACTGTGAGTGAGCATTGATCGACTGCGCACAGGGGGAAACATGGCGCACACCGACCAGACCACGCGACGCGTCCTGCGCCGGGAAATCGCCGGCACCATCGGACTGCTCACCGACGAACACGACTTCCGCGCCATGCGGCGCTACCGCACCTTCACCTTCGACGACCACGCCGCCTACCTCCACCAAGTGGAGGCCCTGCTCAGGACACGCGCGTCCCAGGGCACCCACACCACGGTCGCCCTCTTCGACCCGGAGGAGTACGCCGACTTCTGCTCCGCCGCCGGCCTCGACCCCGACGCCCCCGCCAGCCGTTCCCGGTTCACCGCCGAGCTCGCCGCCGGCGGACCCACCGTCCCGTACGAGGGCCAGCCTCTCGCCGACCTCCTCCCGGCCCTCGTCGACGAGGCCGTCCGCCAGGCCACCCGGGAGTACGCGTCCAGCCTGCTCGCCCGCCTGGGCAGCTGCGCCACCTGCGGCGAGGACCTCGGCCGAGCCGCCTTTACCCGGGCCACGCGTCTCCTCCTCCGCATCCTCGAAACGGCCCCACCGGGAGACCGGCACCTGGTCTGCAGCGTCTCGGGCACTCCGGAAGCCCTCGTCTCCGTCCTGCACGCGGACGAGGACATCGACGGCGCCCCGCACGTCGACGAGGCCGAGGCGCTGGAATTCACCAGCGTCCTGGCCCTCGGCCTCGTCACCCACAGCCCCGGCGGCCTGGTCATGCGGGTCAGCGCCCCGGGCCGGGCCGACCGCATCCACGGCTGGCGCCTGCGGGGATACGGCCTCGAACCCCTCACCGCCGGTGAAGTCTTCGACGCCTACTGCACCGACGCCGAGTCAGGCGACCTCATCTCCCCTGAATCCAACGTCGACTACTGCGCGCCGCCCGACCTCGGAGACGACCACCTGCCACCGGGACACCACCACTGAACGCGTGCGGGGCGCCCCACCCGAAGATGGAACGCCCCGCACCGCAACGACGGACGGAAACCCCGCCCGGTCGTACCGTCCTACTCGCCGGACAGCACCGCCTGAGCGGCGTTCCGCGCCTCCTCGGCACTGTCCGCGGCCCGGGCGGCCGCCGCGGCACGCTCGCACTGTGCCAGCGTGAACTTCGCCAGCGTCGCCCGGACATAGGGAAGCGACGCCGCACCCATGGAGAGGGAGGTGACACCCAGACCGGTCAGCACACACGCCAGCAGCGGGTCCGACGCGGCCTCACCGCAGACACCACAGCTCTTGCCCTCGGCCTTCGCAGCCTCGGCGGACAGCGCGACCAGATCGAGCAGTGCCGGCTGCCACGGGTCCTGCAGCCGGGACACCGCGCCCACCTGACGGTCGGCGGCGAAGGTGTACTGCGCGAGGTCGTTCGTCCCCAGCGACAGGAATTCGACCTCCTGCAGCACCGAGCGCGCCCGCAGCGCGGCCGACGGGATCTCCACCATCGCGCCGAACTTCGCCCGCAGCCCGGCCTCCCGACATGCGTCCGCGAACGCCTTGGCATCGGCCCGGTCCGCCACCATCGGGGCCATCACCTCGAGGTAGACCGGCAGCCCCTCCGATGCCTTCGCCAGCGCCGTCAGCTGCGTACGCAGCACCTCCGGGTGGTCGAGCAGAGTCCGCAGCCCGCGCACGCCCAGCGCCGGGTTCGGCTCGTCGCCCGGCGTCAGGAAGTCCAGCGGCTTGTCCGCGCCCGCGTCCAGCACACGCACGACGACCCGGCCCTCGGGGAACGCCTCCAGCACCTGCCGGTAGGCGGAGACCTGCTTCTCCTCCGACGGCGCGTTCTCGCTGTCGTCGAGGAAGAGGAACTCGGTACGGAAGAGACCGACGCCCTCCGCCCCCGCCTGGACCGCCGCGGGCACGTCCGCGGGACCCCCGATGTTCGCGAGCAGTGGGACCTTGTGACCGTCCGAGGTCGCACCCGGCCCCGTCGACGCGGCCAGCGCCGCCTTGCGCTCGGCGGCCTCCGCCTCCAGCTGCCCCTTCTTCTCCTCGCTCGGGTTCACGAAGATCTCGCCGGTGCTGCCGTCCACGGCGACGACCGTGCCCTCGGGAAGCTCACCGGCGCCCGGAAGCGCCACCACGGCCGGTACGCCGAGCGCCCGCGCGAGGATCGCGCTGTGACTGGTCGGCCCACCCTCCTCGGTGACGAAGCCGAGGACCAGCGTCGGGTCCAGCAGGGCGGTGTCGGCGGGAGCCAGATCCCGCGCGATGAGAACGTACGGCTCGTCGCTGTCCGGAACGCCCGGCATCGGAACCCCGAGCAGACGGGCGACGATACGATTCCGCACGTCGTCGAGGTCGGCCACGCGGCCGGCCAGGTACTCACCCGCACCGGCCAGCAGGGCGCGGTACGCGGCGAAGGCGTCGTACACCGCGCGCTCGGCCGTGCTGCCGACGGCGATCCTCCGCTCCACGTCGGCCATCAGCTCGGGGTCCTGCGCCATCATGGCCTGAGCCTCGAGTACCGCCTGGGCCTCGCCCCCCGCCAGGTTGCCGCGCGCCATCAGATCGGCCGCCACAGCCTCCACCGCCTTACGGGCACGCCCCTGCTCGCGCTCCGCGTCCTCGGCCGGAATCTGCTTGGCCGGCGGCTCGAGCACCGCCGTCCCCATGTGCCGAACCTCGCCGATCGCCACTCCGTGGCTCACACCGACGCCTCGCAGCGTTGTCTCCATCTCACCCGTCCCGATAATGCGGCGGGTCCCGCCGCCGCGGTGGTTGTCCTGCCAGCCGTCACACGACGGCGCCGACGTCACTTCCAGAGGAAGAGACTCTCGCCGGCCTTCACCTCGCCGTCCTCACAGAGGTCGGTGAGAGCCTCGGCCGTCGCCTCGAGGGCCACGACCGGACAGACCGGCGACTTGCCCGCGGCCTCTACGGCGACCGGGTCCCAGCGCACCACGCCCTGCCCGCGCACGACCGTGTCGCCCTTGTTCACCAGCAGCTCGAAACCCTCGCCGTTGAGCTGCACGGTGTCGATGCCGAGATGAGTCAGTACGCCGTGCCCGCTCTCGTCGACCACGACGAAGGCGTGCGGGTGCAGAGAGACGATGACCCCGTCCACCGGGGCGACCGCCTCGGAAGGCTCCCGTACGGGGTCGATGGCGGTACCCGGGCCGACCATGGCCCCGGAGAAGACGGGATCGGGTACTGCTGCCAGTCCGATGGCACGTCCGGCGAGCGGGGACGAGACGGTGGTCATGGGAAGCCTCCCAGGGGCGGAGATGTATACGGGCCGTCACTGCCTGTCCCGGACGGCGCACTGTGCAGCAGGGTATGTCATAGGAAGTACCGGTTCCGCATGAGTGTTCCGATTAGAGGTCTAGACCACAGTCCTCACGGATTTGCACCCGTTCCGCGACTCCGTGTACAGTCGTTACTCCTGCCTGAGGTTGAGCGATGCGGAGCATGGCGTCCTCGCCCCGGCAGCACTCAACTCATCAGATCCTATCGCTGGATCGCCTCCTGCATGCCCGCAGGACGGTGGTCAGAAGCACCGGGAAAGCCTGATAGTGTTGGAAACACCGAAGGGAAGCGCCCGGAGGAAAGCCTGAGAGAGTCTCTCGGGTGAGTACAAAGGAAGCGTCCGTTCCTTGAGAACTCAACAGCGTGCCAAAA
>NZ_JBVHVP010000008.1:0-11785 GCF_055564775.1 Streptomyces sp. NPDC028991
GAGGTCTTCCTCCAGCTCCTGCCCCGCTCCTCCACCGCCGAGCGGATGAACCCCTACACCACGATGTGGACGGGCACCACCGACGGCGACGGCCCGCGCGCCTTCCACCTGGTCCTGCTGGACAACGGCCGCACCGACACCCTCGCCGACGAGGTCGGCCGCCAGGCGCTGCGCTGCATCCGCTGCTCGGCGTGCCTGAACGTCTGCCCGGTCTACGAACGGGCCGGCGGACACGCCTACGGCTCGGTGTACCCGGGCCCCATCGGCGCCATCCTCAGCCCCCAGCTGCGGGGCACGGACAGCGAGATCGACGCCTCCCTCCCGTACGCGTCCACACTGTGCGGCGCCTGCTACGAGGTCTGCCCGGTCGCCATCGACATCCCCGAGGTACTCGTCCACCTGCGGGAACGGGTGGTGCAGGGCGGGCCGGCCGTCCGGCACGGCAACAAGGTCGTCCTGAAACCGGCGAAGGGGCACGCCGCCGAGCGGGCGGCGATGCGCGCGGCACAGTGGGCGTTCACACACCCGGGCGCCCTGCGGACCGGCCAGCGCCTCGCCTCCCGCACCCGCCGCCTCCATCCGCGCACCCTTCCGGGGCCGGGCCGCGCGTGGAGCGGCAGCCGGGACCTTCCGGAAGTGCCCGCGGAGCCGTTCCGGGACTGGTGGCAGCGCACCCACGGCGGGAAGGACGGGGGCGAATGAGCAGCAGGGAACGCGTCCTGGGCCGGGTGCGGCGCGCCCTCGCGGACGTGCCGGACGGCGACCCGCCGTACGAGCGGGCCGTCCCCCGGGACTATCTGCGCGAGCACGGTCGGCGGACCGTCGCCCGGACGGTGGAACTGCTCGCCGAGAACCTGGCGGACTACCGGGCGATCGTGCACCGGTGCACGGACGGGGGGTTGCCCGACCTGCTGGCGCGTCTTGTGGCCGAACGCGGTTCGGGGAGCGTGGTGGTCCCGCCGGGGCTGCCGCTGGGCTGGCTGGCGGCCGTCGACGCGACCCGCGTCCACGACCGCGCGGCGAACACCCCGCACGAGCTCGACCGGGTCGACAGCGTGGTCACGGGCTGCGCCGTCGCCGTCGCCGAGACCGGCACCATCGTCCTGGACGGCTCCCCCGACCAGGGCCGACGCCGCATCACCCTCGTCCCCGACCACCACATCTGCGTCGTACGGGTGCCCGACCAGGTGGTCTCCTCCGTCCCCCAGGCCCTCGGACGCCTGGACCCGGCGCGCCCGCTGACCTGGATCTCCGGTCCGTCGGCGACCAGTGACATCGAGCTGGACCGGGTCGAGGGGGTGCACGGTCCGCGCACGCTGGAGGTGGTGCTGGTGGAGGGATGAGCGAGAGGTCCGTCCACGAGGTCAGCCGGTCCTCAGGACGACCGCGGGCAGCGTCCCCGTGACGATCCGCTCCCGGGGCAGCGACAGTCCGAAGAGGCGCTCCAGTACCTCCAACGAGGTCCGGTGCGCGGTGCGCCGCTCCAGGTCGTGGCCGGGCAGCCCCGCGGCCGTCAGCTCCCCCTCGACGCGGGGGGCCACCTCCGGATCCCCGATGACGCCCTGGGGGCTCCACGAGCCGTCCAGATGCAGGTTGAAGGCGCACATGACACGCCCGTCGTGGCCGTACGCGAAGTACGGCGGTACCGGTTTGGCGTTCTGCTCGTCGTACTCCAGCTCGAAGACGTGGGCGCCGCCGCGTGAGAGCGGGGGCTCGGCGTCGAACTCGCCCGGCCGGCCCCCGCACTTGACGGCGAACGACCACTCGCCGCACTCTCCGTGCCGCAGAGCGAGACCTTCGTGGGGGGCCTCACCGTAGAACCCCTCCAGCACGTCATGGACCTGGGTGTGGGTGAGTTCCCCGATGCCGTGGGCCGTGCGCCGCGGCCCGAGCGCGGTCCGGGTGATGCGCGAGACCAGCTCCTCGGAGGCGAGTTCGCGGGACATCACCACGCTGTAGCCGTCGTAGGCGATGCTCTGTGGCCGGGCGAGCCACGCTATTCCGTCGGTCATGGCGATCATCGTGGCGCATGCCTGCCGGGGTGTCACCGAGTACACCCCCGATACGGGTTCTGCGCCCAGTGTGGCCCGGCCCCCGGCTCCGTAGCGTCGTCGGCGAGGCACACGCACAGGGCGTGCCGCACGAAAGGTGATGACGATGTTTCGCACCGGCACACGAGGCCACCACGACCAGGGACCCGCCCCCGAGGCACTCCGGCTCGTCAAGGTGACCAGGACCTACGGCACCGCCGAGAACGCCGTGACCGCGCTGGACGGGGTGACGCTGAGCCTGGGGCGCGGCACGTTCACCGCGGTGATGGGACCGTCGGGCTCGGGCAAGTCCACGCTGTTGCAGTGTGCGGCGGGTCTGGACCGGCCGGACGGCGGCATCGTGTGCGTCGACGGCACGGAGCTGACGGGGAGCGGTGAGGCGGAGCTGACGAGGTTCCGGCGCGGCCGGGTCGGGTTCGTGTTCCAGCAGTACAACCTGCTGGAGACGCTGACAGTGGCGCAGAACACGGTGCTGCCGCTCAAGCTCGCCGGCCGCCGCGTCGACCGGAAGCGGGCCCGGGAGATCCTGGCCTCCGTCGGTCTCGGGGACCGGCTCGGCCACCGTCCCGACCAGCTCTCCGGCGGTCAGCGGCAGCGGGTGGCGATCGCCCGGGCCCTGGTCACCGAGCCGCGGGTGATCTTCGCGGACGAGCCGACGGGCGCGCTGGACACGCGCAGCGCGCGCCAGGTGCTGCTGCTGCTGCGGGAGGCGGTGCGGGTGCACAGCCGGACCGTGGTGATGGTGACGCACGACCCGGTGGCCGCCTCCTACGCCGACTCGGTCGTCTTCCTCGCCGACGGCCGGCCGGCGGGGCGGATGGACGCCCCGACTCCGGACGCGGTCGCGGAGCGGCTGGCGCACCTGGGCGACGACGTGCCGGCGGGGGTGTGAGTGATGTTCGTACTGGCCCTGCGGTCGATCCGGCGACGCCCCGGACGGTTCCTCGCGACGCTGCTGTCCGCCTTCCTGGGCGCGGCGATCGTCATGATGTTCAACTCGATGCACGACACGGCCGGACAGGACGGCGTGGATCCGGTCAGCTCGGAGACGCTGGGCACGGCGGCGGGTGTCGTGGGCGGCTACGGAACCCTGCTGGTGTTCTTCGCGGTCGCCTCGACCCTGACGGTCAACGTCCGTCAGCGGACCGCCGAGTTGGAGCTGCTGCGCTGCTCGGGGGCGACTCCCGCACAGATCGGGCGGATGGTCGTGGGTGAGGCGGTGGCCGTGGCCCTGGTGGGCGCGGCGCTGGCGATCGGTCCGGCGATGCTCGGTGGACGGGCGCTGCTGGACATGTTCCGGGACGGCGGCCAGGTGGCACGGTCCGTCGACCACTCCTTCGGCCCGATCGCGCTGACGAGCGGCGTGAACATCACCTTGCTCGCGTCGGCGGGCGCCGCGTTCCTGGCGGTGCGGCGGGTGACGCGGGGCAGCCGGGAACGGGCCGGCGCCAAGCGTTTCCTGGTCTGTGCCGCGCTCGCCACCGGTGCCGCGGGTACCTGTGCCACCTTCCTCCTCCCGGCGACGGACGAGGCCCTGATGGCACCACCGGCCTATGGGGCGATCCTGCTGTCCGTCGGCTTCGCGCTGCTGTCGCCGCGGCTGCTGAGGGGCGTGCTCGACCGGCTGCCGCTGAGCGGCGCGAGCGGCTGGCTGGCCGTGCGCAATCTGCGCGAGCGGGCCGGTCACCTCGCCGGGATCCTGGTGTCGCTGATCCTGTTCACCGCGGTGTCGACGGCGACGGTCACCATGCAGGCGGTGGAGAGCGACGCGGTGAGGGCCTCCGGTCTGGTCAAGTCGGTCGACGCCAAGAACCTGGAGACGCTCAACCTCACGGTGGTCGGCGTCATCGCGGTGTTCGTCTGCGTGATGCTGGTCAACTCGCTGTACGCGGCGACGGTGTACCGCTCCCGCGAGTTCGGGCAGCAGCGGCTGGCGGGGGCGACGCCCGGGCAGGTGCTGGGCGTGGTCGGCGCCGAGGGCGTGATCCTGACGGTCACGGGGGTGTTCTTCGGCACGGTGGCCGCGCTGGCCGGGGTGGTGCCGTTCACGGTCGTGCGCTCCGACGCGGTGCTGCCGGACCAGTTCCTCGGGGTCTGGCTCGCCATGGTGTCGGTGTCGGCGGCGGTGACGCTGGGGACGAGCCTGGGGACGGCACTGCGGGTGCTGCGCACGCCGGCGGTCGGGGCGGTGGCGGCGGCCGTGTGAGCGAAGGGTACGGCGAGGGGGAGGAGGCAGCTGCCTCCTCCCCCTCCGCCGTGCCTCCCGCTCTTCGCCGTGACGCTAGTCGGTCTTGGCGTACTCCCTGGCCATACCGCCCGCGAAGTCGTGGGCCACGCACGGTTCGTCGCCCACGACCCAGGCGTCGTGCCCGGGGGAGCAGACGAAGACGTCGCCGGGGCCCACCTCGCTCTCGGCGCCGTCGTCCATGCGGATGTGCATGCGGCCCTGGACGACGTAGCCGTTGTGGTGGACCTGGCAGCTGTCGGTGCCCGCGAGCGGTGCCACGGACTCCGACCAGCGCCAGCCCGGCTCGAAGGTGGCCACGGCGAAGTCGAGGCCCTCCATGTGCACGGCCTCGATGTGTCCCCGGGGGAAATCGCGCCGCTCGTCCGGCTTGTCGAGCGTCTTGATGTCGAGCATGACGCTCCTCCTTTCCCTGCCCCCACCATCCCATCGTCCGCCTGTCAAACCGGCGGCGCCATCCGGGGCGGGCGCGTGGTCAGCGGGGTGCGCCGCAGAGTTCGGCGAAGCGGGCCGCGTCCACGTTGCCGCCGGAGAGGATCACGCCGACCCGGCGGGGCAGCGGGCCGGCGCGGCCGGTGAGGAGGGCGGCCAGCGGGGTGGCGCCGCTCGGTTCCAGAACGGTCTTCAGCCGCTCGAAGGCGAAGCGCATCGCGTCCCGGATCTCGTCGTCGGTGACCAGCACGACCCCGTCGAGCAGCCGCCGGTTGAGGGAGAAGGTCAGCTCGCCGGGGGTGTGCAGGGCCTGGCCGTCGGCGATGGTGCGCGGTACCGGGACGGTGACGCGCCGGCCCGCCTCCAGGGACCGCTTGGTGTCGTCGCCGGCCTCCGGTTCGACGCCGATCACCCGGGTGCCGGCGTGCAGGCCCTTGACCGCGGTGGCGCTCCCGGCGATCAGCCCGCCGCCGCCGACCGGGGTGATCAGGGCGTCCAGCCGCCCGGCCTCCTCGACGAGTTCGAGGGCGGCGGTGCCCTGTCCGGCGATGACGTGCGGGTGCTCGTACGGCGGGATCAGGCTCAGCCCGCGTTCGGCGGCCAGTGCCTCGGCGACGGCGACGCGGTCGCCGGTGTAGCGGTCGTAGGTGACGATCTCGGCGCCGTAACCGGCGGTGGCCGCCCGCTTGGCGGGCGGCGCGTCCTCGGGCATGACGATCACGGCGCTGGTGCCCAGCTCACGGGCGGCGAGGGCGACCGCCTGGGCGTGGTTCCCGGACGAGTAGGCGGCGATGCCCCGGGAGAGCTGCTCCGGGGTGAGGCGGGAGGCCGCGTTGTAGGCGCCGCGGAACTTGAAGGCGCCCACGCGCTGGTGGTTCTCGCACTTGAGGAAGATCTCGGCGCCGGCCAGGGCGTCCAGGGTGCGCGAGCGCAGCACCGGGGTGCGGTGCGCGACGCCCCGGAGGCGGGCGGCGGCGGAGCGGACGTCGTCGAGGGTGACCGGCGGGGTGGTGGTCGTCACGCGTGTCCTCCAGCGGAGTCGGAGCCGGCGGCCGGGGCGGCCGCGCTGCGGGCCTGGGAGAGGTAGTTGTAGGCGGAGGCCCGGGAGATGCCGAGCCGGGCGGCGACCTGCTCGACCGAGCGGCGTACGGCGAACACGCCGCGCCCGTCCAGGTCGCGGAAGAGCTCCAGGCGCTGTGCGCGCTCCAGCGCCGCCCAGCTCCTGTCCCGCAGCGGGTGGGCGTCCACGATGGCGTCGACCACGGCGTCGATGTCGTCGCCGAAGGTGGTCGCCGGTGGGTCGGCGGGGGTGCCCGCGGCTCCGGCGAGGGCGCCGAGCAGGGCATGGGCCCGGTCGACGGCGGTGACGTCGAGGTTGACGCACAGGGCGCCGAACACCGCGCCCGTGGAGTCGCGCAGCACCATCGTGGAGGACTTCAGCAGGGTGCCGTCACCCGTCCGCGTGACGTAGTTCAGCTCGTCCCGCGCCTCGTCGCCGCGGGCCAGCACACGCAGGCCGATCTCGCTCATCGCGCCGCCCACCGTCCGCCCGGTCACCGAGCCGGCGACGGACACGACCGACCGGTCGGGCTGCCGGTAGTCGTGCAGCACCACTTCGCAGACCGGGCCGAAGGTCGCCGCGATTCCGTCGACGACGGGGCGCAGCGCGGCGAGGACGGCGTCCCGTTCGGCGTCCAGAGCCGGTTCGCTCACCAGCGGCCTCCTCATTCGGCTTCGAAGGGTTCGAGGGGTTTTAGATTACACGTCCAATGTCTGGACTGACAGTCCAATACCGCCGCCGTGTTCGACCTCCGCACACAGCCGCCGCCAGGGACAGCCGCCACCGGGGCCGTGCGGCTCGTCCGGCCGGCCGGCCGGCCGGCCGCGGACGGTGTATGTGTGTCGGCCTGGAGCAGACCTGCGACCCGGTTACGCTCCTGCGGGCGCCCGGGTGGAGCACCCCACCCGTCCGGGCGCGAGCCGAAGGAGTGCATGACCCGGCACGGCCGCACCGCCCGCTGCCACGAGGCGAGCCCGCCCGGTCACCACGGGCCGTACCAGGGGGACCGACGCGGCCCTCCCCGATGGCCCCGCCCTCGGACTCACCGTCGCCGCGGTCCTGTCGCCGCGCCGCCGGGTCTGGCACCCTCTGCGGCACCCTCCTCACCGTCCCCCCCTCACACGGAGGTCGATCCACTCATGCCCGAGGACGCCAAGTCCCCGAAGAAGCTGCGCGGCAACCGCGCCGCGCTCACGCACAAGATCGGGTACGCGCTGCGCCACCCCGAGCGCGTGGGCCCCTACGTCCGCCGGGCCGGCCGGGACGCCTGGCTGCGGATCAGGCATCCGGACCACGTCGGCTACTACCGGGCCGTGATGGCCTCCGACACCCGCCGCAACCCCGAGGCCGCGGTGGGCAGCCGGACCCACGACCGGTGGCTGGCGCTCGGACAGATGCAGTTCGAGTACCTGGTCGAGCACGGGCTGCGCCCCGAGCACCGCATGCTCGACATCGGCTGCGGCAACCTGCGCGGCGGCTGGCGCTTCATCGACCACCTGGACACCGGGCACTACTACGGCATCGACATCTCGCCGGACATCCTGATCGCCGCGAAGAAGACCCTGACCGAGCGCGGGCTCCAGGCGAAGCTGCCCCACCTGACCATCACCGGGGACCTCAGACTGGAGTTCCTGCCCGACGGCCACTTCGACGTCGTCCACGCGCACAGCGTCTTCTCGCACTCGCCGCTGAGCGTCATCGACGAGTGCCTGGCGCACGTCGGCCGCGTCCTGACCGACACCGGGTTCTTCGACTTCACCTTCGACCGCACGGAGGGCACCGAACACCAGGTGCTCGGCGAGGACTTCTACTACCGTACGGACACCCTGCTGACACTGGCCGCCCAGCACAGTCTGCACGCCCGGTTCATGGAGGACTGGGAGAAGCGGCCGCACGGCCAGTCCAAGATCCGCGTCAGCCGCTCGCCCCTGCCGTCGTAGGCGGCGGGCCCCCACGCCCCGGGCCGGACCCGCCGACCGGCCCTACGGCCGCGGGTTGGTGCGCCGCCAGCCGGGCCGGGCGTCCGCGCCCCGGCGACCGGCCGCGGCGGCGCAGCGGGGGCAGACCCGGCGGACGGCGTCGGCCGCGCCGCCGGACTCGGGCAGCACGTCGGTCCAGGTGACGGCCGCGAACCGGGACAGCCGCGAGCGGTGGAGGGACAGACCGCACACGGTCTGGTTCATGCCCTGCTCCCACGCGTGCACCTCGCCGGCCGGCAGCCAGCGGCCGTCCTCCCCGTCCCACCAGCGGCCGGAGGCCGCCACGTCGTAGCGCCGTGTCCTGGCCATCGGCTCGGCCCGCCGCCTTCCTCACCCGTATGCCCGCTTCCCGTCCGTCCCGGGTGCCCCGGACGATCGGCGCCCACACGCGCGCGGTCCCTCCGCTCGTCCTCCGTACCTCCTCCTGTGTGATCACTCCGCAAGTCCTGCCGATTTCGGATGTTTTGTCTGCTTAGCATGCGGGGTCCGCGCATCGCGGGTCGGCGCCACCGCGCGACGGGGCCCGGGCACGGACGGCGCACACCGGCTCGCCCCGACGCGAGTACCCCGTGCCGGCGTGCGTGGGGCGACCGCCCAGGGGCCCACCCGGTTCCCCGTGCCGCTCGCCCACGGACCGCCCGCCCCGTACGAGAGGACACCAGATGGCGCCCACGGGCCGTCACAGCCGACTGGCCGAGCACGCCTACTCCCCGCACGACGCCGTCATGGGCGCAGCCGCCCGGCACCTGGGCCGCCGGCGTTTCCTCACCGTCACCGCGGCCGCCGCCGCGCTCGCCTTCTCCACCAACCTGCCGGCCCGCGGCGCCGTCGCCGCACCCCTGCGGACCGCCCGGATCAGCAGTGATCCGTTCACCCTCGGCGTCGCCTCCGGCGACCCCCTGCCGGACTCGGTACTGCTGTGGACCCGGCTGGCGCCGGAGCCGTTCCTGGAGGACGGCGGGATGGGCACGGAGCGGGTCACGGTCGAATGGGAGGTGGCGCTCGACGAGTACTTCGCGGCCGTCCTGTTCCGGGGCACCGCCGACGCCCACGCCGAGTACAACCACAGCGTGCACGTCGACGTGAAGGGCCTGACACCCGGCACGGTGTACTACTACCGCTTCCGGGCCGGTGCCTGGCTCAGCCCCGCGGGCCGCACCCGGACCGCTCCGGCGGCGGGCGGTACCGCGTCGACGCTGAAACTGGCGGCCGTCGCCTGCCAGGCATACCAGGACGGCTACTACACGGTGCACCGGCACCTCGCCGAGGACGACGTCGACGTGGTCTTCCACCTCGGCGACTACCTGTACGAGTACGCGGTGAACTCGGAGGGCGGGGAGCGCCGCTACACCGACGTCGTACTGCCGGACGTGTTCAACCGCGAGACGATGACCCTCGCGGACTACCGGCTGCGCTACTCGCTCTACAAGAGCGACGAGGACCTCCGGGCGGCCCACGCCGCGCACCCCTTCGTGGTCACCTGGGACGACCACGAGACCGAGAACAACTACGCCGGCAGCATCCCCGAGAACGGCATCCCGCCGGAGGAGTTCCTGCTGCGGCGGGCGGCCGCCTACCGCGCGTTCTGGGAGAACCAGCCGCTGCGCGCCGCACAGCTGCCGCAGGGGCCGGACGCGCAGCTGTACCGCCGGCTGCACTGGGGCACGCTCGCCCAGTTCGACATCCTCGACACCCGGCAGTACCGCTCCGACCAGGCCTACGACGACCGTCCGCACCCCCCGGGGCCCGAGTCGGACGATCCGGCACGCACCATCACCGGTGCCGCGCAGGAGCAGTGGCTGCTCGACGGCTGGCAGAGCTCGGCCGCGCTGTGGAACGTGATGCCCCAGCAGGTCTGCTTCTCGCAGCGCAAGTTCGACGTGACCGCCGACGCCGCGCTCTCGATGGACGCCTGGGACGGTTACCGCGCCTCGCGCGCCCGGGTCGTCGCCGGGGCCAAGGCCGCCGGGGTCGAGAACTGGCTGATCCTCACCGGCGACGTGCACGTGGGCTACGCCCTCGACGTCAAGGAGGACTTCGACGACCCGGCGTCCGCCACCGTCGGCACGGAGGTCACCTGCACCTCGGTGGCCAGCGGCCGGGACGGCGTGGCGCAGCCCGCCAACTGGGACCTGTACATGCGGGCCAACCCGCACATGAAGTTCTACGACGGCCGGCGCGGCTACGTCCGGGCCGAACTCGACCGCCAGGCCGCCCGCCTCGACTTCCGCACGGTCTCCGCGGTCAGCACGCCAGGCGCTCCCATCGGCACGGCCGCGTCCTTCGTCACCGAGGCGGGCGCCCCGGGCCTGAATCCCGCCTGAACCCGGACCGGGGTGCGCGTCCGCGTACTGCACTTGCCACCCACCGCGTCCCCCATAGCGCGAAAGTCGCCCGCGCCCGGCATCGCCGCGGATCTTCCCGGCAAGGACTGTGACTTCGCCGCAGTCGCACCGTAACCCACGGTCGCTCACCGATCCCCGCTGTCTCGCACAGCCCTCGAAGGAGGCACATCGCATGGTCGGCAGACATGCCGCGCGCAGCCGCCGCGCCGCCCTGACCGCGCTCGGCGCCCTGGTCCTGACCGCACTTCCCTCGGCCGCGTCGGCCGCGCCGCCGCCCGCCCCGGGGCCGCTGCCCGCCACCGCCCGGACACTCGCCGCCGGCGAGCCGTCGGCGCAGGTGGTGCGCGCGATGGAGCGCGACCTGAAGCTGACGCCGCAACAGGTGTCGGCCCGGCTGGTCAACGAGGCGGAGGCGGGCACCCGGGCGGGCATGCTGCGCAACACGCTGGGCGACCGCTTCGCCGGGGCCTGGGTCAGCGGAGCGACCTCGGCCGAGCTGACCGTCGCCACCACCGACGCCGCGGACACCGCCGCCATCGAGGCCCAGGGCGCCAGGGCCGCGGTCGTCGAGAAGGGGCTGGCCGAGCTCCGCGCGGTCAAGGAGAAGCTGGACGCCGCCGCCGTCCGCACCCAGACCCCCGAGACTCCGGTCTGGTACGTCGACGTCAAGGCCAACCGGGTCGTGGTGCAGGCGACCGGGGCATCGGCGGCGGCGGCCTTCGTCAAGGCCGCCGGGGTCGAGGACCAGGGCGTGGGCGTCCGCGTCTCGCCGGACCGGCCGCGGGTGCTGGAGGACCTCGTCGGCGGCGACGCCTACTACATCGACGGCCAGGCCCGCTGCTCGATCGGGTTCTCCGTCACCAAGGACGACCAGCAGGGCTTCGCCACGGCGGGTCACTGCGGCGCCCCGGGCGCCACCACCACCGGGTTCAACGAGGCCGACCAGGGCACCTTCCAGGCTTCTACCTTCCCGGGCAAGGACATGGCGTGGGTGGGTGTCAACGCCGACTGGACCGCCACCCCCGACGTCAAGGCCCAGGACGGTGAGAAGGTGCAGATCGCCGGCTCGGTGGAGGCGCTCGTGGGCGCGTCGGTGTGCCGTTCCGGCTCCACCACCGGATGGCACTGCGGCACGGTCCGGCAGCACGACACGAGCGTCAGCTATCCGCAGGGCACCGTCGACGGGCTGACCGAGACGACGGTGTGCGCCGAGCCCGGGGACTCCGGCGGCCCGTTCGTCGCGGGCACCCAGGCACAGGGCACCACCTCCGGTGGCTCCGGTGACTGCGCGAACGGCGGGACCACCTTCTACCAGCCGATCAATCCGCTGCTCAGCGACTTCGGCCTCACTCTGAAGACCACCTCCGCCTCGGCGGGGACGCCCGCCCCGCAGGACAACGCGGCGGCGGACGCCTGGGCGGCGGGCCGGGTCTACGAGGTGGGGGCCACGGTGTCCCACGCGGGCCTGCGGTACCGGTGCCTGCAGAACCACCAGGCGCAGGGTGTCTGGTCGCCGGAGAGCACGCCGGCCCTGTGGCAGCGTGTCTGACGGACGGTGAGCCGCCGCATGGCGGCGTCGGGGGGGGGGGGGGGGGGGGGGGGGGGGGGGGGGGGGGGGGTGGTTCTTGTGGGAGGGGGGGGGGGGGGGGGGGGGGGGGGGGGGGGGGGAAGGA
>NZ_JBVHVP010000008.1:11794-320945 GCF_055564775.1 Streptomyces sp. NPDC028991
TAGGGGTGTTGGGTTGTGGGAGAAGACTCTGGCTCGGTGGAATTGTTTTTGAGGGGTGGGGAGCCGCCTCGGGGGGGTGGTGGCGGGGGGCCGCCGTTGGGGGCGCCCCCGCGCCTTCGTCATTCCCCGGCGAGGAACGCGTAGGCGGTGGCGATGAACGGGTCGCGGGCCCGGAAGCGCCGGGTGCACACCGCGGCCAGGGCCGTGCCGGTGTCGGGCCGGAAGCCCAGGAACGCCTGCTGGCCGAGGGTGGCGCCGCTGTGGAAGTACATCGGCCCGCCGTCGGTGGGGTGCCGGAACCACGCCACGGTGTGCACGTGCCGGTGCCCCAGTCCGCGCCTGAGTACCGGCACGCGTACCGCGCGCAGCGCGCCGGCGGCCGGGGAGCCGGCCGGGTCCAGGTGGGCCTCGAGGAAGGCGAGCAGGTCGTGCGGGGTGGACCGGACGGCCCCGGCGGCCTGGAAGCCGCCCGCGTCGAAGGCGGGGACGGGGGTGCGGCCGTCCTTGCGGTGCCCCGTGGCGTCGGTCTTCCGGTCCTCCGCGCGCAGGGCCGTACCGCTCAGCCCGAGCGGGCGCAGGACGTACGCGGTGAGCAGGTCCTCCCATGCCGTGCCGGTGGCCGCGGCGACGGCGTGCCCGAGTACGGAGACGCCGTAGTTGGAGTAGTGCCAGCGGGTTCCGGGGCGGTGCCTGGGGCGGTGCCGCAGGAAGGTTCCGGTCAGCCGCTCGGCCGGGTAGCGGGCGTAGGGATTGGTGCGCCAGGCGGGCAGGCCGCGGGGGACGAAGTCGGCCGGCAGGGCGGGCAGTCCCGACGTGTGGGTGATGAGGTGGGCGAGCGTCACGGGGTCGGGACCGGCCGGCCGGGCGGGGTCCAGACAGGCGGCGGCCGGTTCGCCCCCGGTGAGCGCGCCGTTCCGGATCAGCCGGGTCAGGAGCAGTCCCGTGAAGGTCTTGGAGGCCGACCCGATCTCGTAGCGCAGGTCCTCGCGGGGGACGGCGGGGGGCGGGGCGGTGCCGCCGGTGTGCAGGGTGCGCCGGCCGTTCCGGTGGACGGCGAAGACGACGTCGGGCGCGTCGGACGCGTGGACGGCGTCGGCGAGCCGTTCGCGCAGGGCCGCCTCGTCGGCGGGTACGGAGCGTGCGTACCGCGGCGGGGTGCCCTCCTGGCCGGTGGCGGGTTCGCCCGGCCAGGGCGCGGCGCGGCCCGTCATGAGCCGGTGTGCGCCAGTTCGGCGAGGGCGCGGGAGGTGGCGAGCAGCGAGGCGAAGGCGGCGACCAGCGTCGGGTGGTAGACGATGTCGAACACCTCCTCGGGGTCGCCCTCGGGCATCGTCCGGACGGCGGGCATGGCGCCGTCCGGCTGCTGCGCGGCGGCGAAGCCCCGCCAGGCGGCCTCGTCGAGGGTGGGCCGGGGCAGGCAGGCGTCGACGACGAGGAGCTCGCCGAGCAGGTCCCAGCGTTCGAGGTCGAGCCAGTCGTCGATCCAGACCGGGAGCCAGGTGGCGAGGTAGTCGGCGATGGCCGGCGGCAGGCCGTCGGACCTCTCGCCCCAGTCGGTGAGGTGGAAGACGGTGTGGGTGATGTCGTAGGCGGTGTGGCCCTCCACCGTCCACGGTTCGGGGGTGCCGGCCAGCCAGGTGGTGCCCACCAGGTCGGCCTCGGGCGGCCTGGCCGCGAGCCCGAAGCGGCGCTGGAAGGCGGACAGGCCCAGACGCCGGGTCGGTGTCACGGGGAACCGCGTCCAGCTGTCCAGCCGGTGGTTGAGCACCGTGGCCCGCTCCACCTCGGGCTGGCTGTAGCCCAGTTCCCTGAACGGGAGGTACACCTCGAAGGGGACGGGTGAGAACGGCTCGAGGCGCTGCCCGCGCAGCAGCATGCGGCCGCCGTCCAGGGTTTCGCGCCAGGTGTGGTCGAGCAGTTGGCGGGCCAGTTGGGCCTGCCGGGACCCGGCGACGCCCTCGCGGAAGAGCACCTTGCAGATCAGGGCGAGTTCGCCGATGGGCTTGAAGCGTTCCAGGAAGCCGATCTCGGGGTCCACGTCCGGCTCCAGCCGGAAGCCGTCGCGGTGGGCCCACAGCCACTCCAGGGCACCGACTCCGACGCGGTGGATCAGGCGGGTGTCCGTCATCCCGGCGCTCCTTGTCCGGCGTGGTCCACGTCCCTCAGCCGTGCGGTGGTGAGGGCCGCCGCGAACGCGGCCATCAGCGTGGAGTGGTAGCAGTCGGTGAAGGCGTAGGGATCCGAGCCCGCATCCGAGCCGTCGGCGGACCCGGCGGCATCCTGGATGACACCCTCCTCGGGGATCGCGCCGGACGCGTGCTGTGCCTCCTCGACGCGCTGCCAGGCGTCCTCCAGGACGGCCGGCTCCGGGGGGCGCGGCACGCTCGCCGCCACCGCCAGCAACTCGCAGCTCAGGTCCCACATCCGGGCCTCCAGGCAGGTGTCGAGCCAGGGCGGCAGCCAGTGCAGGAGGTAGTCCGCCAGGTCCGGCGGCACTCCCTGGGGGGTGCGCCCCCATTCGGTGAGGTGGAAGACGACGTGGGTGAGGGCGTAACCGGCCGCGCGTTCGAAGGTCCAGGGCTCCGGCAGGCCGCCCAGCCAGGTGCGGCCCAGCGCCTTGGGCGCCCGGTCGTGGGGGATCAGGCCGCTGCGTCGTTCGGCCTCGATGACGCCGAGCCGCCGGGTGGGGTACTGCTCGGTCAGCCGCCAGCCGCGGGTCCGGGCCACCACGGCCGCGGAGGCCTCGTACCCGGTGTGCCGGTGACCGGCCGAGGCGAAGGCCGCGTAGACCTCCAGCGGGTAGGTGGCGAAGGGCTCGAGCGACTGCATCAACAGGAAGAGTTCGCCCCGGCGGGTCTGCTGCCAGGCGAAGTCCAGCAGGCCGGACACGCGGGGGTGCAGCGGGTCCGACGGCGGGGTGCGGGCGGCGACGGACGCGCAGACCTGGGCCAGTTCGCCCAGTGGCTTCCAGGTGCGGTTCACCTGGCCGTCGGCCGCCAGCGCGTCGTCGCCGAGGGCGAACCGGTCGCGGTGGGTCCACACCCAGGCCAGGGCGGCCTCCTCGACCTCCCGGACGGTCACAGGAGCACTCCGGCGGGCATCAGCCGCGCCGCCTCCAGTTGCAGGGCCACCCGCGGGTCGCTGCCGCCCATGAGCCGTACGAAGTCGAGTCCGGTCTCCAGGCCGAGGGTGTCCGGCACCCCGTCCAGGAGGGTGAGCCAGCGACCGGCGCCGGCCGCCTGCTGCCAGTCACGGCGGCGTACCGCCCGTACGAAGCCGCGGGCGACGTCCACCGGGCGGCGCCGGGCCGCACGGGTCACCGCGCACTCCTCGCCGGGCAGCGCGAGCGGGGCGAGTACGGCGAGCTGGTGGGTCAGGAGCTGCCAACTCGCGTCGTCGAGCCAGCCGGCGTCGGGTTCGGCGCCCGGATCGTCGGCGAGCGGGGCGGTCAGGGGTTGTTCGAGCCGGCGCAGGGCACGGGCCATGGCCCAGTGGCTCCACACGACGGCGGGGGCCGCGTCGGCGCGCGGCGGATGGGCCGCCACGGCGTCCTTGAACACGGCGAGTTGTCCGGGGTCGGGCGGAAGGCGCAGGAGGGCGGTGGGCAAGAGCGCGTCGGCGCCCAGAACCCGTACCGCCGCACGTACGACACCTTCGCCCGCACCGTCCTGGGACATGGTGCTCCCCGCTCGCACGTGGTCTCCGCTCCGAAGAGCGGAGACCACGTCGGAAGCGAGTTCCAGCACCGTTCCCTGGAGAAGGGCTGACGTGCTCGACTGCTCCATCTCACTGCTCCCGTCGGTCCGTCAACCCTTCTTCGGGCGCGGGGTCGGCGGCGAGAGCAGCAGGGTGGTACCTCCGGACTGGAGGGCGAGCGCGGCGCACTCGCGGCTGTCGCGGAAGACTCCGTCGGGCTCGGCGGGGTCGAGTACCGCTTCGATGTCGATGTTCTCGGTGCGGACTTCCTCGAGCACCTTGTCCTTGGAAGGCATTTCACCATCTCCCTCTGGTAGCCAAAGGCCTTCACACCACAGGTGTCCGGGAAGTCACAAAGCATGCCTCTCTTCTCAAAATTCTCAGGAGGTAACTTCTTCAACATTTCCGTTGAAACCGGCATCTTCTGTGCGATGCGCACCACGCGCGGCGTCCGGACCGACGGGGCGGCGGCGTCCGCCCGGCGGACACGGGCTGATCGTCTCGCCCGCAGGCCCTCCTCCGTCCGGTCGTCGTCATGGGCGATCGAGGCGCTGATGCGGCGAGTGTCGGAGGCGCGGTCCCGGCAGACCGGCGACCTCGGCTCGGGCGGGGGGCGAGGTGCCGCTCAGTGCCGGTCTTCGCACCCGGACGGGTTCCACGCCGTTGCCGACGACGGCGGCCACCACGCACCAGGAGCCGCGCGAACGGGCCTGGGCGGGGCACCGCGCGGCGGAGGCGGCGGAGGCGGCGGAGGGCAGGCCCGGCGGGTCCGTCCCCGGCGGAGCGGGACGCGTCACGCGGGTGACACGCCGTCACCCTCTCGCGACAGCACCGTGAGCAGGTCGTCGCGGCCGGCCAGGGCCTCCAGGGACAGGGTGCGGTAGCCGGCCCGGTCGAACAGTACGGTGATGCGGTCGCCGTCCTCGCTCAGCACCGTGCCGTCGCCCCCACTCCGCGTGCCGCACCCGCGCGCCGACCGGGTAGGCGGAGGCGGTGGGATGGACCGGCGGCGCGAGCCGCTCCCCCGGCCTCCGGTGCCCCGGCCTCCCCCGCGGGAAACGGGGGACGGCGGCGCCGGACGAGAACCGGTACCGGACACGTACCGGTACCGGACGCGTACCGGTGCCGGAGGACACCGGTGCCGTCACAGCCGCCGCAGGCGCCAGACGTGGTCCTCGCGGAAGCCTTCGACACCCTCGGGCGAGGCGCTCGGCCGGCGGACGGTCTCCTTGGTCTCGACGCTCCACTCGCCGTCCGGGAGGGCGAGTTCGGCGAGGATCCCGTCCAGGGTGGGGAAGACGGCGTCGAAGGGCGGTTCGGTCTGCCAGGAGGGCCAGCCGGCGTGCAGGACGAGCAGCAGGGTGCCGCCGTCCGCCACGGCGCGGGTGGCGTCCCGCAGGACGGTCTGCTGGTCGAGCGCGACCGGGGACTGGAGGTAGTGGGCGCTCACCAGGTCGAAGGAACCCTCGGGGAACGACCGGCCCAGCTCGTGGCGTTCCCAGGTGACGCGGTCACCGATCCCCGCGTCGGCGGCGTGCCCGGCGGCGCGTTCCAGCGCGGTGCCGGAGATGTCCACGCCGGTGACCCGCCAGCCGCGTGCGGCCAGCCACACGGCGTCAGCCCCTTCGCCGCAGCCGAGGTCCAGCGCGGTGCCGGGAGCGAGGTCGCTCGCCTCGCGGACCAGCAGGTCGTTGGGGCGACCGCTCCAGACGCGGTCGGTGTCGCGGTAGCGGGCTTCCCAGAACTCCGCGGCGGGGGGCGGGGCGGGGGTGTCGGTCATGGTGCCTCCTGGGACGGACGGGGTCGTCTGCTCGGCAGGTCGCGCGACGGCCGCCCGCCTGCTCATGTGCAGGCTGCACCGGCCGGAGCCGGAGTGACAAAGTTCTTTGCCGTTCCGGCAAAGATCGCCACTCCCCCGCCCCGTGAGCGACTCCTGCGCGCCCCGGATCGGCTCCTGCGCGCCCCGCGAGTCAGCGCGTGAGGGCGCCGGGCACGGAGTCCGGGGCGTCGGTGCGCACCCATACCGTCCGCTGCGGGAAGGGGATGTCGATGCCCGCCTCGTCCAGGGCGCCCTTGACCCGGCGGCGCAGCTCGCGGGTGACGCCCCACTGCTGGAGCGGCACGGTCTTGACCGCGAGGCGCACGAGCACGCCGTCGGCGTCCAGGGACTGCACGCCCCACACCGCGGGGTCCTCGAGCAGGAGGTCCCCGAAGTCCGGGTCCCGGCGCAGGGCGCGGCCGGCCTCCTCCAGCACGCGGTAGACGGTGTCGAGGTTCGCGTCGTAGGCCACGGCGACGTCCAGGACGGCGCGCGCCCATTCCTGGCTGTCGTTGCGGACCCGCAGGATCTCGCCGTTGCGGATGTGCCACAGGCCGCCGTTGAGGTCGCGTACGTGCGTCAGCCGCAGGCCGACGTGCTCCACCTCACCGACGGCCTCCCCGAGGTCGACCGAGTCGCCGACGCCGTACTGGTCCTCCACCATGATCAGCAGGCCTGACAGGTAGTCGGCGACCAGACTCTGCGCGCCGAAACCGATCGCCAGGCCCACCACTCCGGCACTGGCCAGCAGCGGTCCCAGTGCGATGCCGACCTGGTCGAGCACCATGGCCACGCCGACCATGAACAGCACGATGGTGACCGCGCTGCTGAGCACCGAGCCGATCGTGCGGGCCCGCTGTTCACGGCGTTGCCGCGCCCGGGACCGGTCGCGGTGCAGCACGGCGGCTCCGCGCCCCGGCCGCCGGGGCCGGCTGCGCTCGGACTCGCCCGCCGACGGTTCCAGCACGCGCTGGACGACCCGGGTGATGGCCCGCTTGGCCACCACACGCACCACCAGCAGGACGACGACGATGAGCGCGATGCGCAGCGGTATCCCGATCAGGGCCGCGGTGTGGTCGCCGATCCAGTCCGACCACGAGACCGCCAGCTGCGGATCGGCGGCCGGGCCGATGGGCGGGGAGGTGTGCGACATCGGCTCGAGTGCTCCGTTCGTCGGGGGTTTCGTCTCTGCCGTCGGGCCCGCCTACCCACGGACGGCTCGAACATGACGCCCGGCGCGGTCGTCGCGTCTCCGCCATTCACCCCTTATGTCCGAAGGTTGCCCAGTCTTCACCCGGTACCGGCCCATCACCGGCGCGGGCCAGGGCACCCGGAAGGGAGTCATCCACAGCGGAGGGGGATCTGCGGCGTGGTTACCGTTGCCGTCCTGCTGCTGCCCGGACTGGGGCTGCTGCTGTTCACCATGACGTACCTGGAGGACCGGCTCTTCGGCGACCCGGCCCCGGCCCGGCACGCCCGGCGCCGACACCTGCGTCTCGTTCCGGGCGGCCGGGCCGGCGGGGCCCCGCCGGCCCGGAAGCGGAAGCCGGCCGCACGCCGGGGACCCGCCGAACACGGCGGACGGGCCGGACAGCGCTCATCCGACCGGGACGCCGCCTGAGGCCGGGCTCGCCGGGACGGCTCCCGGGACGGCCCCCGGGCGCCGGCTGCGGCGCTCGGGCCGCCAGGTGGCCACCAGTGCCGCGGCGAGCAGGAGTTCGGCGACGTCCCCGGCGTAGTACATGATCTCCGCACCCTGCCGGACCTGGTCGACGGGCGCGTGGATGTGCACGAAGAACCCGCCGTACATCGCCTGGGCGATCAGGGCGTGGGCGGCGATCGCGACGCCCAGGTACACCAGCCGGGCCGGAACGCCGGGCCGCGCGGGCGCCGGATCGGGGCCGGCGACGGCGTGGGCGAAGAGGCACCCGGAGACCAGGAAGTGGACGTTCATCAGCCAGTGTCCCGCGGGGTGGCTCATCGCCGCGCCGTAGAGCGGGGTGAAGTACAGCAGTCCCAGGGTGCCGGTGCTCAGCACGAGCGCCACGGCGGGGTGGGTGACCAGCCGCGCGGGACGGCTGTGCAGCAGGGTGGTCACCCGGCGGGCGCCGGCCGGTGGCAGGGTGCGCAGCGCCAGTGTGACCGGCGCGGCCAGCACGAGTGCCAGTGGGGCGTACATGCCGATCAGCATGTGCTGGGCCATGTGTCCCCGGAAGTCGGTGTGGGCGGCCGGCCCCAGTGGGGGCAGCAGGGCGACGGCCAGGAGCGCCAGCCCGCCGAGGAACGATGCCGACCGCCAACCGCTCCAGCCCTGGACCGGGTTGCGGCGACGGGACCGGCGTACGGCGAGCAGGTAGCCGACGGTCGCGGCGAGGAGGATCGTCAGGACCAGCAGGGTGGGTGCCGCCTCGAGTACGCCGTCGCCGCTGCCGGGACCGTCGCCGGGGCCGTGGGGGTGCGCGGGGCGCGTGCCGTCGTGTGTGCCGTCGCCCGTGCCGGCGTGTGAGCTCCCTTGCGTGCCGTCCATCAGACCCGGCCTTCGGCCCCTGCGGTGCCGCGGGGGGCGTCGGGATCGAACGGTCGTCCACCGCGCTGGAGCAGGTGGCCACCGATCAGGAAGAGGGCTCCGAGGACGAGGAAACCGGCGTCCCACCATGCCTGGTGCGGGCCTGCGTACACGTGGTGGATGCCCAGGACGTGGTGGTCGAGAACGCCTTCGACCAGGTTGAACAGGCCCCACCCGGCCAGGATCCAGCCCCACAGCACCCGTGACGCCCACACCGCGCGCCGGTTGTGTGTGACCCGGGAGTACAGGAGCGCCAGGCCGAGCAGGACGGCGATCCAGCACACGGCGTGGAAGATGCCGTCCCACACGGTGTTCATCTCCAGCCCGGAGACGGTGTTCGGGTTGTAGTACTTCACGCCGATGCGGTCGTCGTTGGTGCTGGTGAGCATGTGGTGCCACTGGAGGAGCTGGTGGAGCAGGATGCCGTCGACGAAGCCGCCGAGTCCGACGCCGAGGACGATGCCGGGCAGCCGGACGCTGCTCGGTGCCGTCGTGGCCGCTCGGGTCTCACCTGTCGTGGTGGCCATGGCCTGTACTCCGTCCCGTCGGCGGTGCGCGCGGACCTACGGGACACGGTTTCCCGTTCGGCGGGCCGGTGTCACCCACTGGCGGGTTCCTTCCGCCCTTTTGCGTCAGCCTCCTCGATGGCTCGCACCGCTCTTGCGGCGGTGCCGCGAGGGAGCCTCCGGGACGCAGGTCACGGAGGCTCCGCGCCGTGCCGAAGGGCCACCCGGTCAGCCGGGCGATCCGTGCGTGCGTCAGGTCGCCGTGGAAGGCGAGGCCGAGGACACGGCGCTGCGGTGCGGGGAGCTGGAGGGCGGGCGACTCGCAGCGAATGTGCGTCGTATGCTGGTCGGCGACCTCCCGGCGGAGGCGCTGACCGCCGCCGTGCACCGTACGGGAGCGGGTGCCGTACGGGAGCGGGTGCCCTACGGGAGCGGTGCCGTCGTGCTGTGGGCCCAGGCGCGGCCCCGCCGTCCTGGTCGCCGGCCCGGGGCGAAGACACCGGACGCCTCCGGGGCTGCCGCGACCGCGCGGACCGGGCGAGGCTCCGGCGATGCCGTCCCGGTCGGGCACACCCGCAGCTCACGCAAGGAGATCCGATGAACACCGAGGAACGGCACCCCACGGGCGCGGACGCGGAGTTCGTGAGTTTCTGGCAGGAGCGCCGGGTGTGCTTCCTGTCGACCCCGCGCGCCGACGGGACCCCGCACCTGGTCCCGGTCGGGGTGACGTACGACCACGCCACCCGTACGGCACGCGTCATCACGAGCGGGGGCACCGCGAAGGCGCGCAACGTCCGGCGCGCCGAACGTCCCGTCGTCGCCGTCAGCCAGGTGGACGGCAGACGCTGGTCCACCCTGGAGGGCGTGGCGACCGTGCGGGACGACGCCGAGGCGGTCCGCGACGCGGAGGCCCGGTACGCGGCCCGCTACCGGCAGCCCCGCGCCAACCCGGAGCGGGTGGTCATCGAGATCGCCGTCCGGCGCTTCCTCGGCACGGTGCGCCCCCTCGCACCGGCCGAGGACGACCGCACCCGCGGGTGAGCACGCGGAGTCAGTCGCCGCTTCCCGGGCGTGCGGCGGCGGACTCCGGCGCCCCGTCCGGTGACCGGCGACCGAGGCGTCCGGGCCACCACGCGACGGCACCGATGTCGCGGGCCAGTGCCGGGACCAGCAGTGAGCGCACGACGAGCGTGTCCAGAAGGACGCCGAAGGCCACGATGAAGGCGATCTGCACCAGGAAGGCCAGCGGGATCACCCCGAGGGCGGCGAAGGTGGCGGCGAGGACGACACCGGCCGAGGTGATCACGCCACCGGTGGCGGTCAGCCCCCGCAGGATGCCCTCCCGCACCCCGTGGTCCAGCGACTCCTGCCGTACCCGGGACATGAGGAAGATGTTGTAGTCCACGCCGAGGGCGACCAGGAACACGAACCCGTACAACGGGACGGACGCGTCGGTACCGCTGAAGCCGAACACATGGGTGAAGACGAGCGCCGAGACGCCGAGGGTGGCCACGAAGTTGAGCGCCACGGTCGCCACCAGCAGCACCGGCATCAGCAGCGAGCGCAGCAGGACGGTCAGGATGACCAGGATGATGGCGAGGACCACCGGCACGATGAGCGTGCGGTCGTGTTCGGCGGTGCGCTGGGTGTCGTACTGCTGGGCCGTGTAGCCGCCGACGAGGGCGTCCGCGCCGGGCACGTCGTGGACGGCCGACCTGAGCCGTGCCACCGTGCCCTTGGCGGCGTCGCTGTCCGCCGGCGCCTGGAGCGTCGCGTCGATCCGCACGCGCCCGTCGATCACCTTCGGAGCGCCGTCGCCGGGACGTCCGGACCCGGTCGTCACGGCGGCGGAGGCGACACCGCGGGTGGCGCGGGCCGCCGCGAGGACGGGGTCCGCCCGGTCGGCGTCCGCGATGATCACGGCAGGGTTGCCGGAGCCGCCCGGGAAGTGCCGCGCGAGGGTCTGCTGGGCGGTGACGGACGGAGCGTCGTTCACGAAGATCTCGTCCAGCGGCACGCCCTTGGACGTGAGGGTCGGCGCGAAGGCGGCGCAGGCCAGCAGCGCGGCGAGGGAGACCGCCCAGATGCGGCGCGGGGCCCGGTCCACGCGTTCGGCGATGCGGTGCCACAGGCGGTGCCCGGCCTCCGGGCCGCCGGTCCGGGCGGGCTTGGCCGGCCAGTAGGCGGCGCGGCCGAGCAGGACCAGGACGGCCGGCAGGAAGGTAAGTGTGCTCAGTACGGCACAGACGATGCCGATGGCACCGACGGGTCCGAGCGCGCGGTTGTTGGTCAGGTCGCTGAGCAGCAGCGCCAGCAGGCCCAGGGCGACGGTCGCGGCGCTCGCGACCACGGCTCCCCAGGACGCGCGCAGTGCGGCACGCATGGCGCCGAACCGGTCCGGATGCCGGGCGAGTTCCTCACGGAAGCGGGCGGTGAGCAGGAGTGCGTAGTCGGTGGCGGCGCCGATCACCAGGATGGAGAGGATGCCCTGTACCTGCCCGTCGACGCGTACGACGTCGCGGCCGGCGAGCGCGTAGACGATCGCGCAGGCAAGGGCCAGTGCGAAGACGGCGCCCAGGATGATGCCCAGGGGCAGCAGGACGCTGCGGTAGACGAGCAGCAGGATCACCAGCACCGTGACCAGTGCGACGCCGAGCAGCAGCCCGTCGATGCCCGAGAAGGCGTCCGAGAGATCGGCCTGGGTGGCGGCCGGTCCGGCGAGTTGCGCGCGGGTTCCGGAGACCTGCCCGGCGACGTCTCGGATGTGCTCCAGGACGTCGGGCAGGCGGTCGCCGAGGTCGGGTTCGACCTGGACGACGGCTTGGAGGGCCTCGCCGTCGTCGGAGGGCAGGGCGGGCGTCGCGGGGCCGACGATTCCGGGCTGCCCTTCGAGACCCGCGACCGACCGGGTGGCCGCCGCCCGGTGCTCGGTGACGGCACCGCCGCCGTCGGCGGTCCACACGACGATCACGGGCAGGGTCTCGTCCTGCTGGAAGGCCTTCTGCGCGTCGACGACCCGGGTGGACTCGGCACTGCGGGGCAGGAAAGCGCTCTGGTCGTTGGTGGCGACCTCGCCGAGCTTCCCGGCGTACGGGCCGAGCGCCCCGCCGATGCCGAGCCAGACCAGGAGCAGGACGACGGGGATGAGCCAGCGGGCTCGTCGGGAGGGGATGGACATCGGCCTTCGGGTCTCCTGGTCTTCAGCGGCACTGGAAGTCACTCGATCGCTCGATTGCCAGCTCACTCGTTCATGAACAATCTCAATGATCAAGTTAGTTTGCCATCGTGACACACCGGCTTCTCCCCCCCGACGTGTCCCCCTCTGCTGCGCCGAGCGCCAGGAGATCAGCGGCCGTCCGACCGCGCCAGCCGCAGGTCCTCGTTCATCGCCGTCAGGAAGCGGACCACGACCGCCAGTTCACTGCCGTCGAAGCGGGAGCAGGTGGCCGAGGCCGCTTCGGCCAGGGGACGGAAGTACGTCCTGGCCGCCGCCCGGGCATCGGGCACATAGTGCAGATGGACGACCCGGCGGTCGGCGCTCTCCCGGACCCGGCGCACGTGCCCCGCACGCTCCAGCCGGTCCACGCACGCCGTCACCGCGCCCGAGGTGAGCCCCAGGTGCTCGCGCAGCCGCCCCGGTGTCATGGGCTCCGCCGCGTCCAGGATCGCGGCGAGTGCCTGGACGTCGGTGGCGTGCAGTCCGTGTGTGCCGGCGAAGTCGTGCACGAGGCGGTTGATCTCGCCGTTCATCCTCCGGAGCTGCGCGGCGAGGGAGTGCAGGTCACCCGCCTCGCCCCCGGCTCCGGTTTCCCGCTCGTGCGCGTGCTGTCCGCGCTGGTTCGCTGTCGCCACGTGATCAGCGTATAGAAGGGTCAACCTGGTCCGTCGCGCATCCACCGCGACCGGCGAGCGGGAAGTGATCACCGCGACGACCTCCCGTGCGAGACGGAGCCTGCCCCATGAACGAAGTACACGGCCGCGTGAGCGGTGACGGCGACAGCGCCAACGACAACGACCGTGACCGTGATGACGGAAGAGACGGGGCGGGACTGCGCTGTCTGGTCACCGGTGCCACGGGGTACATCGGCGGCCGGCTCGTGCCGGAACTCCTCGCCGCCGGGCACCGGGTGCGGTGCCTGGCCCGCTCGCCGCACAAGCTGCGCGACCACCCCTGGGCCGGGGAGGCGGAAGTGGTACGCGGAGACGTCACGGACGCCGACTCGGTGGCCGCGGCGATGGAGGGCGTCGACGTGGCCTACTACCTCGTGCACGCGCTGGGCGGCGGCGGGGACTTCGAGGAGACCGACCGGCGGGCGGCGCGCGTCTTCGCGGAACGGGCCAAGGCGGCGGGAGTGCGGCGCATCGTCTACCTCGGCGGCCTGACACCGCCGGGTGTGCCGGAGCTGGACCTGTCGCCGCACCTGCGCTCCCGCGCGGAGGTCGGCCGCGTCCTGCTGGCCTCCGGCGTGCCCACGACCGTGCTGCGCGCCGCGGTCGTCATCGGCTCGGGGTCGGCCTCCTTCGAGATGCTGCGCTACCTCACCGAGCGCCTGCCGGTGATGGTCACGCCGAGCTGGGTCCACACCCGCATCCAGCCGGTCGCCGTCCGGGACGTGCTGCGCGCCCTCGTCGGGAGCGCGCGCATGCCGGCCGACGTCTCCCGCACCTTCGACGTCGGCGGGCCGGACATCCTCACCTACCGGGACATGATGGTCCGGTACGCCGGGATCGCCGAGCTGCCGCGGCGGCTGATCCTGCCCGTGCCGATGCTCACGCCCGGCCTGTCCAGCCACTGGGTCGGCCTGGTCACCCCGGTGCCCGCGGCCATCGCGCGCCCGCTGACCGAGTCGTTGCGGCACGAGGTGGTGTGCCGCGAGAACGACATCGTCCGGTACGTGCCCGCCCCGCCGGGCTGTCCGCTCGGCTTCGACGACGCCGTCCGGCTGGCCCTGCGACGCGTACGGGAGGCGCGGGTCACCACCCGCTGGTCGTCCGCCTCCGTGCCCGGCGCACCCAGTGACCCGCTGCCCACCGATCCCGACTGGGCCGGCGGCAGCCTCTACACCGACCACCGCACCCTGACCGTCGACGCTCCGCCGGACGCGCTGTGGCGGGTCATCGAGGGGGTCGGCGGCGACAACGGCTGGTACTCCTTCCCGCTCGCCTGGGCGGTACGAGGCCGGCTGGACCGGCTGGCGGGCGGCGTCGGCCTGCGCCGCGGGCGCCGGGACGCCGCCCGGCTGCGGGCCGGCGACTCGCTCGACTTCTGGCGGGTGGAAGAGATCGTTCCCGGCCGTCTGCTCCGGCTGCGCGCGGAAATGCGTCTGCCGGGACTGGCGTGGCTGGAGATGTACGCCGAGACGGACGACGCGGGCCGGACGCGGTACCGCCAGCGGGCCCTGTTCCATCCGCACGGGCTGGCGGGCCACGCCTACTGGTGGAGCGTGTGGCCCTTCCACTCCGTGGTGTTCGGCGGCATGGCCCGCAACATCGGCCGCGCCGCCGCACGGGGCCCCGTGCCCGGACCGGTTCACGATGCCCCCGCTTCCTGAGACAGCAGCCGGCACGACCGGCGGCGGGCGGCGGGCGGCGGGCGGCGGGCGGCGGGCGGCGGGTGCGGGGGCTGGAGGGACGGGCCTGCGAGGACGGACGGGCCGTGGCCGTGCCCGAGCCGTGGCGGCTGCCGGGCCGGAGCGGGCCGCGCAAAACCCAGGCGCGTACACCCCAGGCACGTACACCAACCCAGGCACGTTCAACCCGGCGCGCGCTACCCGGGCGCGGGCGGCCGTCAGTCGAAGGGGCTGTTCGGTGTGCGGGTGTCGGGGCTGTCGGGGCGGGCCGTGTGGTCCGGGTGGTCGCGGGTCCGGCGGGCTTCCTTCATCTCCGCCTCGTACAGATGGTCGCGGCCCTCGGCCAGTTGCTCCACCGCCTCGCGCTCCAGGTCCCGGAACGCCTGGTAGTACGTCCGGTCGTAGGCCTCGACGATCTGGAACGTCCAGTGGCCCGGGATGACGTTGCGCCCGACGATCTCCCTCTCCACGCGTTCCGCCCACTCCGCGTGGCCCGCCTCGCGCAGCAGTGCCACGGCGCGGTCCAGTTGGAGGTCCGCCGTGCCGGTGAGCTGGTGGAAGGAGAACAGGTGCCCACGGGCTCGCTCGGTCGTCTCCAGCGCCTTCGACAGGGACCCGAGCGCTTCCACCGTCTGATCGCCGAGGCCTCCGGGGCGCC
Organism: Streptomyces sp. NPDC028991; assembly: GCF_055564775.1. NCBI lineage: Bacteria > Bacillati > Actinomycetota > Actinomycetes > Kitasatosporales > Streptomycetaceae > Streptomyces > Streptomyces sp. NPDC028991. The sequence goes on from NZ_JBVHVP010000008.1 coordinate 26,610, forward strand.
GGTGCGGATCTTCCATACCGTGGCGGTTCCTTTCCGTGTACGGGACCGAATGCGGATCGGTACGCGTGGCGGTGTCCGTGAGAACGGCGTCATGCCAGCGGGTCGTGTCCCCAGTTCATGAGCGAGTACCGCCAGCGGGTGTCCCGCACATCGCCCGAGGGACGCTGGGCCAGGTGCCGGCGGACGTAGCCGACGACCTTGCGCATGTGCTGGTAGTCGTCGTCCGAGAGGTCGCCCTTCTTCGTCCGCAGAATGCCGACGATCCTCCGCCCGGACGCGTGCCCGGTGGACTCTCCCCCGTCCTTGTGCTGTCCGACGTCCCGCGACCGGTCCAAGGCCAGCCACTTCTCCAGTTCGGTCGGCGTCATGTTGACCAGTTCGTGGAATCCGTCCCAGGTCTCCTCGCGCTCCTCGCCGTCCACGCCGGTTCACTTCCTCTTCTTCAGCGCGGACGGCTTGTGCACCGCGGACTTGCCCGACTTCTCGCTGCGGACCTGGTACTGCGGTTCTTCCGGGGACGCGTCCACCGTGCGGCCCGCGGCCTCGGTCCGCTCGGTGATCTTCTTCTCCACCTTCCCCTCGGTCCGGGTGCCGTGGGTGTTCCAGGCGACCCTGTCGCCCTTCTTCGGATCGTCGCGCTCGTCGCGGTTCTTCGCCATCTCGGTACTCCTTCGTCTGCCGGTCGTTCGCGGAGACCGGGGAACGGGTCAGGTTCGGAAGCCGTCTTCCTGGTGGTACGCCGCAAGCGCGTCCTTCGGGCGCGTTCCGTCCCGCAGGTCCGCCAGGACGTCCCGTGCCGCCCGGCTGCCGGAGGCCAGGGCCCCCTGGACCGATCCGGTGGCGCGGTGGTCCCCGCACACGTAGCGCCCCTCGGCCCAGCGGGTGTCGCGGTTCAACGGCCACGGGGGACGCATCGCCGGAAGGGCGCCCTCGACGGTGTACGTGGCGACCGGTTGCCAGTCGGCCGTGTCGGTGCCGTACAGCACCGCCGCACGCCGCCGGACGGCGCTCTCACCGTCCGGCGCGTCCGCGCCCAGTACCGACGTGGAGACCAGCGCGGTGCCCGGCGGGGCGTAGGTGGGGCTGACCTCGGTGAGCACGCAGGTGTTGAGGACGGCGAGCGTGCTGTCGACCACGAGGGTCGGCTCGGGCAACGGTGAGCGCCCGGTGGCGTGGTAGTAGGTGGTGACGGTCCGGCCGGGCGGCACGTCGAGCCCCGGCAGCAGGCGTGCCGCGGCGGCCGCGCCGGTGGCCACGACCACGGCGCCGGCGCCTCGCTCGCTGCCGTCCTGGAGCAGCACACCCCCGTCGGTGAGGCTGCGGACGGGCGAGTCCAGCCGTACCGTGCCCTCCGGGAGCCGGGCGGCCAGGAGCCGCGGCACACTGCCGATCCCCTGGGCCGGGAGGCAGAGGGTGCCGCGGGCCATGCTGCGCCACACGAGGTGGAAGAAGCGGGCCGACGTCTCCAGTTCCGCTTCCAGGAAAACGCCCGCCAGGAAAGGGCGCAGCAGGTCGTCCACCGCGTCGCGGGACAGCCCGCCGCGCGCCAGGGCCTGGGCGGTGGTCCGGTCCCGGCCTCGTTCGAGCAGGGCGGTGGGGGCCAGTACGTCCTTGACGGTGAGGCCGGCCAGTGCCATGAGGTCGCGGGCTCCCGGGGCCCGGCCCGGCAGCAGACCGCCGGCCTCGCGCGGGCGCCGGGTCGGGTCGGTGAGACGCGCGACACCGGACGGCGTGTGGGCCAGTACACCGGGCGTGAACGGCCGCAGGCGCAGCCTTCGCAGCGGCAGCAGCCGCCGGACCTGCGGATAGGCGGTGTTGAAGACCTGGAAGCCGCGGTCCAGGAGAAAGCCGTCCCGGCGGTCCGTGCGCATGCGCCCGCCGACCTCGTCGGAGGCCTCGTGGAGCGTGACGCGCAGGCCGGCACGGGTGAGACCGAAGGCGCAGGCCAGCCCGGCGAGGCCGCCCCCGACCACGAGGACGTCCGGTTCCCGGCCGTGCCCGTCGCTCGCCATGCACGCTCCTTCCGCCTCCTCAACAGCCTGAGCCCCTCACGGAGGTCGCACCACTCGGGCGGGACCCGTCGGCGCCGCGCGTCGGCCGGGCCGGCCGGGCCCCCTCCGGGGGCGCCGGCTCCGCCGCCCGCCGCCGAACTATCCTGGCCGCGGCCCCGGCGCCGCCGTCCGGGGCTTCCCCTCGTCACCACCGTCGCTCCGGGAGCAGTCCGTTGAACAGCAGTCCCCCGAACAACAGGTCGTCGAACAGCGGCACAGCGAACCCGGACAGCTACTACGAGCGCATCGACGAGCACCGCTACAAGCCCACCGTTCACGCCGGCGGGGCATGGAGCGCGGACGAGCAGCACTTCAGTCCGCTCGGGGGCCTGATCGTCCACGCCGTCGACCGCCACCTGGCCGGACGTGCCGGTGCGAGCATGTCAGTGAGCCGCATCGGCTTCGACATCCTCGGCCGGCCGGCACTGGACGAGTGCGAGATACGGGTGGAGACCATCCGGCCGGGACGCACCATCGAACTGGTGGAGGCGACCGTACTCATCGCGGACCGGTCCGTGGCGCGGGCCAGGGCCTGGCTGCTGGCCGACGTGGACACCAGCGCCGTCGCCGGTGGCGGCGCCGACCGGCTCACCGCGCCGGAGACGCTCGCGTCCTGGCCGATGGCCTCCGAGTGGCCGGGCGGATACATCGCCTCGCTGGACGTGCGCCCGCTCGCCCCGCCCCGGCCGGGCCGCACCACCGCCTGGGTCTCCACCGGGCTCGACCTGGTCGCCGGGGAGGCGGCGAGCCCGCTGGCGTCCTACGTCGCGCTGGTCGACACGGCCAACGGCATCGCGGTACGGCGGTCGCCGGCGGAGTGGATGTTCCCGAACGTCGACCTGACCCTGCACCTGCACCGCGCGCCGCGCGGCCGGTGGACCGGCCTGGACACCACCGTCGTCTTCGGTCCCACGGGTCAGGGCATCACCAGCACCGTGCTGCACGACGTGGACGGCCCCGTCGGGCACGCGCAGCAGATGCTCACCGTCCGCCCGCAGCCGTGAACGACCGGCGGCCCGGCCCACGCCCGACGCCTCGGTCCTGGCCGGCGGGCGGGTCTGCGGGCGGGTCGGCGGGCGGGTCTGCGGGCGGGTCGGCGGGCGGGTCTGCGGGCGGGTCTGCGAGAACCCGTCGGGCAGGGACGACACCGCGTGTCACCTTGACCGGAGCGGGCGGGGCCGGGCCGGATGCCGGCCGCACCCGACGCGTTCACACTCCGGCCGTACTGGTCCGGTGGCCGCGCCCGCCGGACCCGGCCGCTCCTCGCAGCCTGCGGCCACGCCGCGTCGGCCCCCAGGGCTTGAGGAGTGAGATCACCGTCATGAAGACGTAGGCGGACAGCGAGACGACCGGCCCGAACAGCACGTCGCCCGCGTCGGGCAGCGGCCCGCCCGCGGCGACCGCGGCGACGGCCGAGTTCACGCCCGGGCGCAGCGCGAAGACCGTGGCGGTCGTCGTGGCCAGCGTCAGCCAGAACTTCGTGAACACCCACCGGTGCCTGGCCAGCCCCCACGGCGTGCCCAGGGCCAGCACCACACCGCTCGACAGGGTCAGGACGGCGAGCGGGAGCAGGAGCCAGTCGGCGAAGAGCTTCATGCCTCGGACACTGGCCTCCACGGTCCCCACGGACGCGGTGGTGGCGGCGGTGGCCCCGAGCGCCAGGAGGCCGAGCGAGAGCCCGAGCCAGCCGGCGGAGGCGACGACATGGACGACGAGGGAGGCCCGGCGTGCGGGACGGCTGAGTTTCACCCCGTCCACGCTGCCGGGCGGCGGCCGTGAAGACGTCCGGCGACGGGAGTAACCCCATGTACCGACCCGGGCGTACGCGGCGAGGCGGGCCGTGCCACGAACGGCGCAGTCGTTCCTTTCCCGCCCTGCGGTGCGCCGTGGCCCGCCATAGGCTGACACGCGTCTCCAGGAATCGCCGCTAGGAGTTCTCATGCGTCTGCCCGTCGAGCTCAGGCATGTCGCCCCACGACTGGCCACCGGGGCTTTCATTCTCAACTCCGGACTGTCGAAGCGCGGGGCCGATGAGCAGACCGCCGCCATGCTGCACGGAATGGCGAAGAACACCTATCCGTTCCTGGGCAGGCTGCAGCCCGGTACCTTCGCCCGGCTGCTTTCCGCCGGTGAGACGGCGCTCGGCGCCGCGCTGCTCCTGCCGGTCGTGCCGACGGCCGTGGCGGGCGTCGGCCTGACCGCGTTCTCCGCCGGGCTGGTGGGTCTGTACCTGCGCACGCCCGGCATGCGCGAGGAGGGCAGCCTGCGCCCGACCCAGGAGGGCACGGCTCTGGCGAAGGACACCTGGATGCTCGGCATCGGGATCGGATTCGTCGTCGACGGCATCACCCGCAGGGGCCGGTGACGGCGCGGCGCCCGCCCAGTGGCCGCGACGGTAACGAGAAGCATCACCGGAATTAACGGGAAACCACGGAATCCGTAATGCAGCGTGATTCCGTTCAACTTTCGCCGAATCAACGCCGGATCACTGCCGAAACACACGTCACGTCACTATGCTGAAACCGCTTCGCCGAGTTGGCGCAGCGGCTGCCGACGCGCCCGGGGAGGGGCGCCGACGGCAGTTGTCGGGGGGCGCGGAGAAAATGAGAAAACGGCAGGTGCTGTTCCTGCCTCGAGAATCTCGAGAGCTCGTCAGGAATCCGCCACGGGTCCGTTGCCTCGCCACCCCCGGCATTCGTTTCCACGAAAGCTGAGGAATCCCCGTGAGACGCATGACCTCCGCGCTTCTGTCCCTGAGCGCCCTGCTGGCGACCTCCGCTCTGGCCGCTCCCGCGGCCGGAGCCGCCCCGGGGGCCGACGGGCCGGCCGCCGTGCCCGCCGGATGGGAGGCGGTGGACGCGAGCGATCTGGCGCGCATCACCGGGGAGGCGGACGCCCGGCAGGCTCCGCCGGCCGCCCAGGACGGCTCCCTCGCAGCGGCCGCGGAGCCCGATCCGCTGGCGATGCAGTCGGCTCGCAACGGCCGCTTCGTGGCCACCGAGGTGAACTACGCCGCCCCCAACACCGGGGTCCTGCGGGCTCGTTCGGCCGAGTTCGGCGGCTCCTGGGAAAGCTTCGCCTTCGAGTGGGACGAAGCCACCCAGACGTACGCCCTGAGGTCCCTGGCCAACAACCGCTACGTGGCGGTGGAGAAGAACTTCACCGGCAGCGCGCGGAACGTCCTACGGGCCCGCTCCACGAGCGTGGGCGGCTGGGAGCGGTTCTTCGTTTACTACAACGAGGACCTGGAGCGCTGGGCGCTCCAGTCCACGCTGAACGGACTCTTCGTCACCATGGAGAACGGCTACACCGGTTCGCTCCAGTACGCGCTGCGCGCCCGCTCCGCCGACATCACCGGCTCCTGGGAGGAGTTCGTCCTGTACGACCTCGGCGCCTGACACCCGTCGAGCCGACCCACCGGCGCCCGCATGGAACTCGGGCACCGGTGGCGTCCGCTGTCCGCTCGGCCGGAACCGACATTCCCGCAAACGCGATCAGCGGCGCGATATCACCTTGCGGACCGGCGATTTCGGCACGACTCTGAAAGTTATCCCGGCCTTCCGGTCACCGCCTCGAACCGTTCGTGAACCACACAGCGCAGCAGAGGAGCCGGTGCCGGTGCGCGGAAACGACGAGAAGGCCCCCTGGCGATGAGCCCCACCGCAGCGCCGTACCCGGCCCGCGGCGCCGCCTCCTACTGGGAACCGGTGTGGCAGCGGGGCAGGCGCTACCGGTCCATCGACTCGGCCGAGACCGAGGCACTGGGCCGGCACCTGGGCAACGGAGGCGGCCGCCCCGCGCTGGACATCGGCTGCGGCGAAGGCGCACTCACCGCGCACCTCACCGCGCTCGGCTACCGGGCGGTCGGTGTCGACTGCGCCCCCACCGCCGTGGCTTCCGCCCGCACTCGGCATCCCTCGGCCGACATCCGGGTCTTCGACTTCGACACCGAGGACGCCGCTCGTCTCCCCCACCCGGCTTTCGCCGTCATCACCTGCCGTCTCGTCTACCGCTGGGCCGCCGACAAACCCGGCTTCCTCTCCCGCGTACGCGGTCCCTCGCACCCGGCGGCGTCTTCTGGGTGGGCACCTCCGTACACGACCCCTCCCGGGGAGCTCTCAGGCCCTGGGAGTGCGATGCCTCCGACGTGGAACTCCTCACCGCCGGGTGGTCGAGGGTCGATGTCCACGAGCTCGATCCGTCCTACCGGTGCTACGGCCTGCGCCCCTGACCCCGTCCGTACGACCGGCACCGAAGGGCCCTCGTGACGCCGGACCCCGCCCCCGAACCCGCCTGGACGGTCCCACGGCCGACGGCAGCTCGACCGCGGCTACTCACCCCCGTTCCGGAACGCGTCGACTGGGGGTTCCGGACCGGCGTCGGCCCACGACCGTCCAGGTCGTCCAGGCCGGCGGCACCGCTGAGATCACCGGCGCCGCATGGAGGACACATACGTTTTGCCCCTTTCTCGCTGGCAACCCGTGCGGAGTACATCGACGTGTGACGAGGTGAGAACCATGCTGTTGCTGGGTCTCCTGCTCATGGCGGGCGCCGCCGCCTTCGCGGGGCTGCTGATCGCGGACAATCTGTCCGGCGGTCCGGACTACACGGTGTCCCTGCTGGGGAGCGAGCCGTTCACGATCAGCACGCTCGGGGCGTTCCTCGGCGGTATCGCGCTGACCCTGATCTTCGGCTTGGGGATGTGGATGCTGCTGGCCGGAACGGCGCTGGCGCGCCACCGCAGCAAGAAGCACCGCCGGGACCGTGACACCGCCAGGCGGGCCACCGCCGAGCGCGACGAACTGGCCGGCCGTTTGGAAGGCGAGGACGGCAGCAGCACGGCGGGCCAGACGGCGGGACACCGCCGGTCGGCCTCCCACCGACCGCAGTGGCTCCGGCTCCACGGCCACTGACCGGGTCGGGCCGAACCGGCGCCTCCTCGTGGTCGTCGACGGGCCGAACCTCGCATACTGCCGAACCGGAGGCCGGGTGGCCGGGACCCCGGGACCGGCCAGCGGCACGAACTCGTCGGTCGGCCTTGGGTGAGGCCAAGCAGGCCGCAGGCCGGTGCCGCGGCACGTCACGCTCCCGTGGGAGTCACCGGGCCCCGCCTCGCAGACGACGCAACGGCGGCACCGAAGGCGTCAACAACAAAACCAAACTGATCAAACACCAGATGTACGGCCGCGCGAGCTTCCCTCTCCTCCGCCACCGCATCCTCCTGGGCTGACCACACCCTCCGTCACCACCGACTACGGCCGAAAGGGATAGCGGGACCCCGGCGGTGTGATCGCCGGGATCTTGGGAACCCCGCATCCGTCCCGGTCCGCGACGTATTTCCTGCTACGAGCCGGAGGCCGCGCCCCAGCCGGTGCCGTCGAAGCGGGGGCCCTTGTAGAGCAGGCCTTGGTAGCGCCAGTCGTCCTCGACGAGGCCGGCGATGTCCTCCAGGGTCGCGTCGGCGAGCTCGTCCGCGGGCGGGTGGCGTTCCAGGTAGTTGAGGATCGCGGTCGCCTGGCCAGCGGTCCTGCGCAAGTCCGGGTCGCGGTCGAAGAGCGGTTCGTAGCCGCGGAAGGCGGCGAGCTGCTCCTGCACGTCGTCGTAGCGCCCCTCCCGCCAGTACGCGAGCGCGAGCGTCCAGCGGACGCGGAAGACGTCGTACTGGTCGACGAGGAACCTGCTCTCGCCCTGCCGGTAGCCCTTGAGGACCTTCTCCAGCAGGGTGGCGACCTCGGCCCAGCGCTCCTCGCCGACGTAGAGACCGGCCAGCTCCCGGGTGTGGCGGGTGGTGAGGGCGGACATGGCCTCGAACTCCTGGAGTCCTCCCCGCGTACGGCCCGCCGTCAGGTGGCACATGCCGAGGAGCCGGCCGCGGCTTCCCTACCCGAAGTGGTTGGCGTGCGTGCGGTATTCGTCCTCCGCGAGGGCGATGGCCTTGTCCTCGTCGCCGTTCACCCAGAGACAGAACGCGAGCCGGTAGGCTTTTGCCCCGGGCGCCCACGGCTCGCCTCCGGGGCCGTGCGGTCAGGACGGCCTGGTGTCGCTCATGCCACAACGGGCCAACCTCGGCGACGAGTTCAGCAATCACGTCGGGCGTCAGGCCCGTGATCCGCTGGCTTCGGATGATCGCTGCACGTGCCCGGTTCCCCACCACACAGACCATGATCAACGATCAAGGACCCGACGCACCAGTGCTAACCATGCACGAGCTCGTTGGTCCCGCGATCCGCCGAGTCGCCCTCCCGCCAGGGATCGCGGTACGGAGCCGCCATCTGCCCCCCCCCGCTCACCAGCAGCCAAGTCTCAGGCGTTCCCCGCAGGTCAGCGGGCTCTACCCCGTGGCTTGAGCGGCACCGCCGGCAGCTCGGGGGCGGGCAGCGGAGCCCCGTCGTACCCCTTGACCTCCCCGAACCGTGTCCCTTCCATCCAGTCCCGGCGGGCCTGGACGATCTCGTCCTGGGAGCGCCCGATCCAGTTCCAGAACATGATCAGCTCCTCCTCGAACGGCTCGCCGCCGAGAAGCATCAGGGCCGCGTCCGAGTCGGCGCGCAGAGGCAGTTCGTCTCGGCCGCAGCCGAGGTAGAGCATCGAGCCCGGGACCAGCGGCACGCCGTCGACGTGGGCTTCGCCGGCCATGGACAGGACGGCGTACTCGAAGTCCCGTTCCAGTGGGAGGCGTACGTCCGTGCCGCCGGCGAGGGTCAGGTCGGCACCGACGATGGGGGTGTACGTCGTTCCCGGCGAGGTGGCGCCGTCGAGGGTGCCGAGCAGCAGGGTGGCCGTCAGGCCGGGGGCGGTGACGCGGGGCAGCTCGGCGTGGAACTCGAAGTGCGGGTCGGTGTGGCGGTGGCCGTCCGGCAGGGCGACCCACAGCTGCGCGCCGTGCAGGTGGCGGGCGTGCGACCGCGGGCTCTCCTCGGAGTGGCTGATCGCGCGGCCCGAGGTCATCAGGCCCAGCTGGCGCGGGCGGATGGTCTGCAGGCTGCCCGTGGAGTCGCGGTGCAGCACCTCGCCCTCGTGCAGCCAGCTGACCGTCTGCAGGCCCATGTGGGGATGCGGCGGCACCTGCATGCCGGGCTCGTCGGCGATGTCGTCGGGACCGTAGTGATCGACGAAACACCAGGCGCCGACCATGCGCCGGCCCAGGTTGGGCAGCAGCCGGCGGACCTCGGTGGACTCGCCGAGCTTGACGTGGCGAGGGCTGAGGAGTTCCCGCACGGGCTCCGGCACCACGAAGCCGCGGCCGCCGCACAGGCTGGGAACCGCCTCGCGATCAAGATTGCTCATGCCGCCCAACCTAGCCCCGGACGGGCCCCCGCGTCAGACCCTCCTTCGACCGTCACCGTGGCGGGACGGATTCGGCTCCCTCCGGCACACCCTCCCCGCGATGGTGGAATTTTCAACCATGCGGCGTGGTTGCGGCAGACCGAGGGAGGTCACGAGTGGACACGACGTACTACGACCACGGAACGCCGGCGGAGCGCTGGGAGCGCGCGCGGATGTTCTTCGACGCCAGGGACTACGCCGCCGCGGCACGCGTCCTGAGCGGGCTGGTCGGGGAGGTGCCCGACCAGACCGGGCCGCGGCTGCTGCTGGCGCGCGCCTACTACCACTCGGCCCAACTGCGGCGCGCGGAGGCCGAGCTGCGGATCGTCGTCGAGCGCGACCCCGTCGAGCAGTACGCCCGGCTGATGCTCGGACGCACCCTCGAACGGCAGGGGCGGCAGGAGGAGGCCGACGCTCAGCTGCGCATCGCCTCCGCGCTGGCGGGCGACTTCGCCGGCCGCTGAGCGGCGACGACACGAGGACGCGGGGAGCGGTGCGTACGGCACCGTACTCACCGCCCGCCCGCCGTCCCTCACCGCCCGCCCGGCCGGCCGCCGCGAGTCACCGCTTCGCCGTGGCGCCGGCGTACGTCCGCCGCCCCCGCCGGTGGGCGATCTCGCCGAGTACGACGTCGGCCGCGACGAACGCGGCCAGTGGGATGCCGAGCAGCGGCACGAAGTAGCCGAGGACGGCGACGGCCGCGAGCAGCGGGACGAGGAGCGGCGGCGGCACCTGCTGCCACGCGCCGCGCGGGATCGGGCGGCCGAACGCGGAACCCCGGCCACGCTGCCACCACATGCGGTAGCCCCAGACGATGAGCAGGATTAGGGAGGCGGCCAGCAGCATCAGGACGATCTGGTTGGGCAGACCGAACAGGCTGCCGGTGTGCAGGTCGATGCCCCAGCGGCTGAGCTTGGCGAGAACCGGGTAGTCGGCGAAGCGGAGTACGTCGGTCACCTCGCCCGTCGCCGGGTCCACGGCGACCGAGTCCTGCTTCTCGGGCCAGCTGCGCTGCACCTGCTTGACGACGTAGGCGGAGGACGCGTCCGCGGGCGGGACGATCTCCACGGGGTCGCCCAGGCCCTCGACGCGCGCGGCGGCCAGGACCTCGTCGAGGCCGGCCCCGTGCGCGGCGTCCGCGCCGGTGCCCGCCGCCGTGCCGTGGCCCGCGTGCTCGCCGCCCCCGGCTGCCGAGGCCGACACGGACGGTGTGGTCTGGCCGAGCGAGACGCGCAGTTCCTCGATGTTCGCCCCGGCGTAGGTCGACCAGGTCAGGCCGGTCGCCGAAAGGAAGACGAACCCGGCCGCGGCCCATGCGCCGACCGTGCCGTGCAGGCCGAGGGTGCGGCGTCGGCCGCCGGTGCCGCGCAGCTTGCGGCGTGCCCGGCGGCGGGAGAACCACAGCACCAGGCCGCCACCCGCGATCACCCACAGCCAGCTGGCGGCGAACTCGCTGTACAGGCGGCCCGTTTCGCCCAGGTGCAGGTCCCGGTGGAACTCGTCGATCCAGGTGCGCAGCGGCAGCGCGCCGGTCGATCCGTACTGTTCGAGGGCGCCGCGCACCTGCGCGGTGTACGGGTCGACGAAGACCGCGAGCGTGTGGTCCGGGTCGACGCCCCGGACGCCGGACAGGAGCACCCTGGTGGTGGCATCGGCCCCGGGCGAGGGGCGTACGGCCGACACCGTGCCCTCGGGATGGGCCTGCCGGGCGGCCGCGACCTGCTCGGAGACCGGAAGCTTGCGGTCACCCACGTCGGGGACGGTCAGCTCGTGTGCGTAGACCAGCTTCTCGGCCTGGAACGATGCGGCGTAGAGGAAGCCGGTGGCCGCCGCGACCAGCAGGAAGGGTGCGACGAACAGCCCCGCGTAGAAGTGCAGGCGCAGGACGAGCGGGCGGAGTACGGACCATCTGCCGGGCGCAGGCGGCGAGGTCGACGGCTTGGGGGCCTCGTCCGTTGGGGTCGGGGACGTGGTGGTCATCTGTGGGGCGCTCCGTGGACGTCGTGGGGACGGGGTGGTCCCAGTGGTCGGCGCGGGAGCGCGCCGGGTTCCCGGCGCTGAACGTGGCCTGCCTCACACCGTCGGGGCCGGCCGGTGGGTGCCGTACGCCGTGACATCCTGGCGCGATGGGAACTCCGAGTGGTCGTGCGCCCCTTGCCGAGCGGGTCGAGGAACTGCTCGCCTCCGACGGGCCGTTGCCGATCGTCGAGGCCGGCGATCCGGTACTGCGGCGCGTCGCCGAGCCCTTCGACGGGCAGTTGGAGCCATCACTGCTGGCACGGTTCATCGAGGCGCTGCGCCTCACCATGCACGCGGCGCCGGGTGTCGGCCTGGCCGCGCCGCAGGTGGGGGTGGGACTCAGGATCGCGGTGATCGAGGACCCGGCACCGGTGCCGGACGAGGTGCGGGTGGCGCGCGGGCGGGTGCCGCAACCGTTCCGGGTGCTGGTCAATCCGTCGTACGAGGCCGTGGACGCCGGGCGCGCCGCGTTCTTCGAGGGCTGTCTGAGTGTGCCGGGGTGGCAGGCGGTGGTGGCTCGGCACTCCGAGGTGCGGTTGGTGGCCCGGGACGAGCACGGGCGGGTGGTGGACGAGGTGTTCGCCGGGTGGCCGGCGCGGATCGTGCAGCACGAGACGGATCACCTGGACGGCATGTTGTACCTGGACCGGGCCGAACTGCGGTCGCTGGCGTCGAATCGGGCGATGGCGGAGTTGTGGGGGCAGGTGACGCCTGAGCGAGCTGCGGCGGGGCTGGGGTTCGAACTGCCAGGGCCGGTGGGGCCGACGGGATCGGCGGGATCGGCGGGCTGATTGGCCGCAGGGGTTCGGCGCGGGTGGGCGCAGCCCGGCGTTGCGGGGTGCCGCTGCGCGCCACCCGCGGCGCCCCAGCGGCACGGGCAGCGGCAGCGGCAGCGGCAGCGGCACGGGGACTTGTGCGGGTGGCGGTCAGTTGTCCCGGTATGACTCCAGCAGCCTCAGCCATACCTCGCTGATCGTCGGGTACGACGGGACCGCGTGCCACAGGCGGCCGATCGGGACCTGGCCGGCGACGGCGACGGTCGCGGAGTGGATCATCTCGCCGATGCCGGGGCCGACGAAGGTGACGCCGCGGACGATCTCGTCCTCCAGGTCGACGACCATACGGGCGCGGCCCTTGTAGCCGTCGCCGTACAGGCTCGCGCCGGCCACCGTGGCGAGGTCGACGTCGACTGCGCGGACGCGGTGGCCGGCCTGCTCGGCCTCGGCCAGGGTCAGGCCGACGGACGCCGCCTCGGGGTCGGTGAACACCACCTGGGGCACGGCGTCGTGGTCGGCGGTCGCGGCGTGCGCGCCCCACGGGCCGGAGTCCGGATTCGGTACGCCGGAGGCCCGGGCGGCGATGGCGGCGCCCGCGATGCGGGCCTGGTACTTGCCCTGGTGGGTGAGCAGGGCGCGGTGGTTGACGTCACCGACGGCGTAGAGCCAGTCGTGCCCGTCCACTCGGAGGCTGTCGTCGACGGGGAGCCAGGAGCCCGGCTCCAGTCCGACGGTGTCCAGGCCGATGTCGTCGGTGCGGGGGGCCCGGCCCGTGGCGAAGAGGATCTCGTCGGCCTCGAGGCGGTCACCGGTGTCGGTGACGGCGACGACGGTGCCGCCCTCCCGGGTGACGGACTCGACGGAGGTGCCGGTGCGGATGTCGACGCCGGCGTCGGTGAGCGCCTCGGCGACCAGTTCACCGGCGAACGGTTCCATCCGGGCGAGCAGGCCGCCGTCGCCGCGGACCAGCATCGTCACCCGGGAGCCGAGAGCCTGCCAGGCCGTGGCCATCTCCACGGCGACGACTCCGCCGCCGACCACGATCAGCCTGCCCGGCGCGCGCTCGGCGCTGGTGGCCTCGCGGCTGGTCCAGGGGCGCACCTCGGCGAGTCCGGGCAGGTCGGGGAGGGCGGCGGCGCTGCCGGTACAGACGGCTACGGCGTGCCGGGCGGTCAGTACCCGGCGGGTGCCGTCGGGCGCGGCCACCTCCACCGTGCGCGGCCCGGCGAGCCGTCCCCGGCCGCGGAACAGGTCGGCCCCGATGCCCTCCACCCACTGGACCTGGCCGTCGTCCTTCCAGTGGGAGGTGTACTCGTCGCGGCGGGCGAGGACCGCCGGGGTGTCGAGGGGCTCGCGCACCGACCGGTTCAGACCGGGCAGGCGGCGGGCGTCCGCGCGGGCGATGACCGGGCGCAGCAGGGCCTTGCTGGGCATGCACGCCCAGTAGGAGCATTCGCCGCCGACCAGTTCGCTCTCCACGATCGCGGTGGACAGCCCGGCCGCGCGGGTGCGGTCGGCGACGTTCTCCCCCACGGGGCCCGCGCCGATCACGACGACGTCGTACGCGATGGAATCCGATTGCGTCATGGGGTCAGTCTGGTGGGTGGTGTGCGACGTGGCCACATGGGTACGTGCGCGGAATACCCACCAGGTCGGCAGTGTTGTGCCGACGGCTTACGCCCCGAACCCAGGAAGAGGGATCACGTCATGACCAGCACCGTGGAGCTCACCAAGGAGAACTTCGACCAGACGGTCACGGACAACGAGTTCGTCCTGATCGACTTCTGGGCGTCGTGGTGCGGTCCGTGCAAGCAGTTCGCCCCGGTCTACGAGAAGGCGGCCGAGGCCAACCCCGACCTCGTGTTCGGCAAGGTGGACACGGAGGCGCAGCCCGAGCTGGCGCAGGCCTTCGGCATCCAGTCGATTCCGACGCTGATGATCGTCCGGGAACAGGTGGCCGTTTTCGCGCAGCCGGGCGCGCTGCCCGAGGAAGCCCTGACGGACGTCATCGGCCAGGCCCGGAAGCTGGACATGGACGAGGTCCGCAAGGCCGTCGCCGAGCAGCAGGCGCAGACGGAGGGGCAGGCCGGGCAGGACGGGCAGTAGCAGGGGAGCAGTAGCGGGGAAGGAAGCCGGCCGCCGGTCAGCTCGACTCGCGGTGGACCACCGCCGCGCCCAGCACCTCGTGGTGCTCGGGCGCGGCGCCGGGGTCGTGGACCGCGCGGTCGATCAGGGCGGCCAGGTCGCGGCCGGAGGGCAGTTCCAGGCGGACGGTGCTCAGCCGGGGCCGGAGCAGCCGGCCCAGCATCAGGTCGTCGGCGCCGATCACGGCCGCGTCGCCCGGGATGCCGAGGCCCTCGTCCTGCAGCGCCCGCATCAGCAGCATCGCGTACTCGTCGTTGTACGTGAACACGGCGTCCAGGCCGAGGGAGCCCCAGCGGGCGGCCAGCCGGGCGGCGTCCCGCTCCTCGTAGGCGAGGGGCAGTTCGGTGACGGTGGCTTCGGTCCCGCGCACGGCGCGGCGGGCGCCGGTCAGGCGCGGCGCCGAGAACACCTCCAGCCCGCTCTCCGTGGGCACGACGACGCCGATCCTGCGGCGTCCGCGGTCGTGGAGGTGGCGGGCCGCGGTATGGCCGACGGTCTCGTGGTCCATGAGCAGTGCGTGCGCACCCTCGACGGCCTCCGGGCCGAGGGTGACGACCGCCCGGGCGCCCGAACGCTTGAGGAGGTTCACGCCCCGCGGGCCGAGACCCGAGCCGGGTACCAGGACGGCGACCGGGCGCAGTTCGGCCCAGGCCCGGGCCGCCTCGTCGTCGTGCCGGCCCACGGTGCCGTACTGCACGACGGTGTAGTCGAGGCGGCCGAGGGCCCACTGGAGTTCGCCGAGGAATCGGCTGTAGAGGGGGCCGACGGGGAAGGACGGCGCGGGCATCAGCACCGTACGGCTGTGTCCGGCGCGCAGGGAGCGGGCCGCGGCGTGCGGGACGTATCCGAGTTCCCGGGCGGCCTCGTGGACGCGGCGGCGGGTGGGCTCGCTGATCCGGACGGCGCTGGTGTTGTTCAGGACGTAGGAGACGGTCGCGCGCGAGACGCCGGCCAGGCGGGCCACATCGGCGCTCGTGGGAACGGAGCGCGGTGCGAGGGCCTCGGGGGCGGGCGGTTTCGGTATCTGCACCATGACGTACGGCATCTTGGCAGAAGCCGGGTACGGGACGGCGAGCGGGGCGACGCCGTCCGGATCGGACGAAATCCCACGCCCGTGAGCTCGGGTTCCCACCCCGTCGGCGCGAGGTCGCACCCCGTCGGCGCAGGGGGCGCGGGTCAGTCCGGGCGTTCGGTGCGGGTCACGCGCGCGACGAGGTCGAGCCAGCCCGCCTGGAGCCGCGCCGGGGGCACCCCGCACTGTTTGGTGAGGTGATGGACCAGGGCGGCGTCGAGGTACGCCAGGAGCGTGTGGGAGAGGAGCTCACTGTCCCCGTCCGGGACCGCCTGCCGCAGCAGCAGGGCGACGTGGCCGCGCAGGAAGCGGCGCGGCGCGGCGGTGTAGCGGCGTTCCGCGCTCGGCTCGGCGGCCAGTTGCAGGTCCAGTTCGTCGATGGATCGGCGCAGCATCGTACAGCCGAAGGCGCGCAGCCGCTCGACGGGCGGCGCCCCGGGACCCAGGGGCGGCGGCCCGCCGAGGAGCGCGGCCTGGAACTTCTTCTCGGAGTGGTCGAGGAGTGCCATGAGCAGGCCGGTGCGGTCGCCGAAGCGGCGGAAGACCGTGCCTTTGCCCACCGAGGCCGCCGCGGCCACCGCCTCCATCGTGACGCCGGCCGCGCCGTGCTCGGCGACCAGCCTGGCGGCGGCCTCGAGCAGCCGGGCCCGGTTGCGCGCGGCGTCGGCGCGCAGGCAGGGCTCCTCCTCCTCGATCCCCGTGCCGAGTTGCAGCAGATCGGGTGGACCGTCGGTCTCCTGGGGCTTCGGGAAGGGCGGCAGAGCGGCGGCGGACATGAAGCCAGGGTAAAGCATCGGGAAGAAAACTGGACCGCGGTCCGTTTGAGGTGCTAGAAATTAAGCGGACCCCGGTCCGGATTGATTACGGCAGTGTTTCAGCAGCGTCTGCCCCCGCGGGCGGCTGCTCCATCAGTGGGAGTACTCATGTCTGTCCGCATCCTTGCACTCGTCGGCAGCCTTCGTGCCGGTTCGCACAACCGCCAGCTCGCCGAGGCGGCCGCCAAGTTCGCGCCGGAGGGCGCCGAGGTGCAGCTGTTCGAGGGGCTGGCCGAGATCCCCTTCTACAACGAGGACATCGACGTCGAGGGCAGCGTCCCGGCCGCCGCGGCGAAGCTGCGCGAGGCCGCCCAGGCCTCCGACGCCTTCCTGCTCTTCTCGCCGGAGTACAACGGCACCATCCCCGCCGTCCTGAAGAACGCCATCGACTGGCTGTCCCGTCCGTTCGGCGCGGGTGCCTTCGCCGGCAAGCCCGTCGCCGTCGTCGGCACCGCCTTCGGCCAGTACGGCGGCGTGTGGGCGCAGGACGACACCCGCAAGGCCGTGGGTATCGCCGGCGGAAAGGTGATCGAGGACCTCAAGCTGTCCATCCCCGGTTCGGTGACCCGTTTCGCCGAGACCCACCCGGCCGACGACGCCGAGGTCGCCGCCCAGCTGACCGAGGTCGTCGCCCGGCTGCACGGCCACGCCGACGAGGCCGTCGCCGCCTGAACCTCGCCCTGCACGCGTACGGGACCGGAGCTCGCCCGAGCTCCGGTCCCGTACGCGTGTACCCGGCGCGTGCACCCGGCGCGTGCACCCGGCGCGTGCACCCGGGGTGTCTACCGATGCACGTGCCGACGTGGTGCCGGCGTATGTCGCCTACGTCATATGACCGCCGTCGCGGCCAGCGTGTGCAGTTCCTCCAGCGCGGCCGCGACCGCCGGACGCCGGTGACCGCCGCGCCGGGTGCAGGTCAGCAGCTTGCGGTGCGGCCGGTTGGCACAGGACACCCGGACGATCGGCAGCTGCGGGGTCAGTTGGGCGAGCCGGGGTATCAGCGCGACACCCAGCCCATGCGCGACCAGATGGGCGGTGACGTTCCAGTCGAGCGCGTGATGGACCACGTCGGGAGTGAAGCCGGCGGCACCGCACGCCGACATCACGTGCGGACGGCAGGGGCTCTCCGGCACCGGTGCGATCCACGGCTCGCCGGCGGCGTCGGCGAGATCGGCCCCCTCCGCGGGGCCCGCTCCCTCGGGGAAACCGGCCCCGTATCGTCCGGCCAGCGGGTGGCCCTCGGGGACGACCAGGTCGAACGGATCGTCGAGGAGCGGTCGCTGGTCGAAGCGCGCGTCGGCCGACGGCGGGTTGGACGGGGTCGCCTCCACGACGGCCAGATCGGCCTCCCCCTCGAAGAGCAGATCGAAGCCCTCCGCCACCTCGACCTCCCGGATCCGCACCGACAGCCGCGGATGCCGCTCGCGCAGCCGCGCGGCCATCGGCGCCAGCAGCACGGAGACGGCCACCGGGAACCCCGTCACCCGCAGCGGCCCGGCGGGCGCCCCCTCCCCCGCCCGCAGGTCGAGCTCGGCCTCGTCCCAGCGAGCCTCGATGGCGTCGGCGTGCGCGAGCAGGCTCTCCGCGGCCGGGGTGAGCCGGACGCCGCGGCCCTGCGGCTCCAGCAGGTCGACGCCCAGGTCGCGGGCGAGCTGGCGGATCTGCTGCGAGGCGGCGGACGGCGTGAAGTGCAGGGCGCGGGCCGCCGCGGTGACCGTGCCGTAGTGGGAGACGGCCCTGAGGACGTGCAGCCTGCGCAGGTCAATCATGAAGTGCACGCTTCACGGTGGAGTCCGTAAAGTCAACCTGGACGTGAACGGATCCGTGGCCGCACCCTGACTGTGGCGCGACGGCCGATCACACGTCACGCGCCGGCCTTCGACGTACCACTCACGCACATGACCACCGACGGACGAGGAGTCGCCATGCCCAGCACGACCGGTGTCGTCTGCCCGCACTGCGGGTGGCCCGACGGTGCCGAGCCCTTCCAGGTGGTGTCCGCGCACCCGACGGCGGCGGGCGGCACCCTGTGGACACGGTGCGCCTGCGGTTCCCTCCAAGCCCGCGTCGTCGACGAACACGGCACCCGCGTCGTCTCGCGCGGCAAGCCCTCCCCGGCCCGCTGCTGACCCGCCCGCCTGCGGTAGGCCTTCGTCACGCGAGCAGGCCTCGTCAGGCGCCCCGCCCCTTCTCCTCCGGCCCCTGCTTCCTCGCGGCCCACAGGCTCGTCGCCGTGGTGACCGCGAGGACGAGCACGATGAAGCCGAGTGAGAAGGGGATGCCGATCTCGGGGACGTGGACCCCGGACTCGTGCAGGGCGTGCAGCACCAGCTTGACGCCGATGAAGCCCAGGATCACCGACAGACCGTACGAGAGGTGGACCAGCTTCCTCAGCAGGCCGCCGATGAGGAAGTACAGCTGGCGCAGGCCCATCAGGGCGAACGCGTTGGCCGTGAACACGATGTACGGGTCCTGCGTCAGACCGTAGATGGCGGGGATGGAGTCCAGGGCGAACAGGACGTCGGTGCTGCCGATGGCGAGCATGACGACCAGCATCGGGGTCATCACCCGCTTGCCGTTCTCCTCGATCCACAGCTTGGTGCCGTGATAGCGGTCGGCGACGCCGAAGCGGCGTTCGATCGACTTCAGCAGCTTGTTCTCCTCGTACTCCTTTTCGTGCCCACCCTTGCGGGCGTCCTGGATGAGTTTCCAGGCGGTCCAGATCAGGAAGGCGCCGAAGATGTAGAAGACCCAGGAGAAGGCGGAGATGATCGCCGCGCCGGCCGCGATGAACGCGGCGCGCAGCACCAGGGCCACGATGACGCCGACCATCAGCACGCGCTGCTGGTACTGGGAGGGCACCGCGAACTTCCCCATGATCAGGACGAAGACGAAGAGGTTGTCGACGCTGAGGGACTTCTCGGTGATGTAGCCGGCGAAGAACTCGCCGGCGGGGGCGCCACCGGCGAAGACGAGTACACCCAATCCGAACAGACAGGCGAGGACCACCCACACGGCCGTCCAGATCCCGGCCTCCCGGACCGACACGTCGTGCGGCTTGCGACCGATGAAGAAGTCGGCGGCGACGAGGACGCACAGGCCCCCGACGGTCAGCAGCCAGCCGCTGAGGGAGACGTTCACTGATGCTCCTGTGACAGATGGAGGAACAGGACCACGTACAGGTACAGGTACAGGTACAGGTTTCTTGGTCAGGGTGTTTCCGCAGAGCGGCCCAGGCAACCCGGCACCGTGCGCGGCCTGCGCACAGTGGCCGGCGGGCCGGCCGAATCCGACGTGACGGGAGCCCCGGATGACCACTGCCCCCGCTCATCCGCACCCCGCCCGCCCGGGCCCGCGCATCGGCGTGCTGGGTTCGTACGGCGGCTTCAACATCGGCGACGAGGCGATCCTGACCTGCGTCCTGAGCTGTCTGCGGGCCCAGCGGCCCGACGCGCACCTGGTCGTCCTGAGCCGGAACGCGGAGCACACCCGTGCCCACCACCCCGACGCCGACGAGGTGGTGCCCTGGGAGGGGGTCAGCCGCAACCACGTCCTTGACGTGCTGCCCGGCCTGGACCTGCTGGTGCTGGGCGGCGGCGGCATCCTCTACGACGGCGAGGCACGGCGCTATCTGCGGCTGGTGCGCGCCGCCCAGACCCGTGACGTGCCCACCTTCGCCTATGCCGTCGGCGCCGGACCGCTGACGGATGCCGAGGACCGGGAGGCGGTGCGGACCGTGCTGGCGGACATGGACGACGTCGTGGTGCGGGACGAGGAGTCCCGGCTGGTGCTGGAGGAGGTCGGTCTGGAGCGGGAGGTCGCCGTCACCGCCGACCCTGCCCTGCTGCTGGGGCCGGAACCGTTCACCGGGCCCATGATGCGCGACGAGGGCATCCCCTCCGGCGCCCGGCTCGTGGGGATGTCGGTGCGCGAACCGGGCCGGGCCGCCGAGAAGCTCGACGAGGGCGACTACCACGCACTGCTCGCCGACGTCGCGGACTTCCTGGTGCGGCGGCTGGACGCGCACGTGGTGTTCCTGCCCATGGAGCGGCACGACGTACGGCACGCGCACGCCGTGCTGTCCCACATGACCGCCCCGGACAAGGGGCGGATCCTGCACGGTGACTACAGCCCTGGGCAGGTCCTCGGCTTCATGCGTCATCTGGACGTGGCCGTCGGCATGCGGCTGCACTTCGTGATCTTCGCGGCGCTCACCGGCGTGCCCGTGCTGCCGTTGCCCTACTCCGGCAAGGTCTTCGACTTCGCGCGCCGGCTGGGCGCCCCGGCCCTGGTCGGCGTGGCGCGGGAGCAGGCCGGGCTGCTGCTGGCCGAGGTGGACCGGTTGTGGGACGAGTATCCCCAGCGCCGGGAGGACTTCCGGTCGCGGATCCGGGAGCTGTCCGCGGCGGCCCGGGAGACCTGCGTGCGCTGCGGCTCGCTGCTGGACGAGATCGGCGAGAGCGGCGAGAGCGGTGAGGGCGGCGAGATCGGCGAGATCGGCGACGGGCCGCGGGTGCGGGCCGCGGGGCGCGAACCGTACACCGGGGAGCCGCGACCGCTGCACGCCTGACGCCGAGCCCGAGGACCCCCGAGGAACCCCCGAGGAGAGCGATGCCGATCCTGGAAGAGCCCCGCGAATCCCGCACGGTCACCCTGCCCCCGCGGCCGGCCCGGCACGGGGGCCGGTGCGACGTCCTCGTGGTGGGCGGGGGTCCCGCCGGGTTCGCCGCCGCGGTGGGCGCCGCCGACGCCGGGGCGGACGTCGTGCTGGTGGAGCGGTACGGGTTCCTCGGCGGCAACGCGACCGTGGCGCTGGTGATGCCGCTGATGTCGTTCCACAACGAGCACAAGCAGGCCGCGTTCACCGAGGCCGGGGACACCTCGCGGCTGCTGCCCACCGACCACGGCGAGGGCGAACCCGTGGTCGCGGGCGTGCTGTGGCAGCTCCTCGACCGGCTGATGGGGCGCGGGGGCTGTCTGCCGCCCTCTCCGAAAACCGGGTACACGGTCCCCTTCGACCCGGAACTCTTCAAACTCTCCCTGCTCGAGATGATGGACGAGTCGGGGGTGCGGATGCTGTTCCACTCCTTCGCCTCCGGCGCGCTGCCCCTCGACGACGGCTCCGGCTGGCGGGTGGTGTTCGAGACGAAGTCGGGCCCCGTGGTGATCGACGCCGGGGTGGTCGTGGACGGGACGGGCGACGGTGACGTGGCGACGTCCTGCGGGGCGCCGTACGAGATCGGCCGGCCCGAGGACGGGCTGGTGCAGCCCATGACGCTGATGTTCCGTGTCGCGGACTTCGCGCGGCCGGACTTCGCCGACTACGTGCGCGAGCACCCCGACCAGTGGCGGGGCGTGCACGGCCTGTGGGACCTGATCGAGGAGGCCCGGGCGAACGGCGAACTCCGGCTGCCGCGCGAGGACATCCTCTTCTTCGCGACCCCGCACCCGCGGGAGATCGCCGTCAACAGCACCCGGGTCAACCGAGTACTCGGCACCAGCGTGTGGGACCTGACCCGAGCCGAGTACACCGCCCGGCGCCAGCTCTCCCAGATCGACCGCTTCCTGCGCACCCGCGTGCCGGGTTTCGAGGAGGCGTACGTGGTGCAGAGCGGCACGCACATCGGTGTACGGGAGAGCCGGCGGGTGCTCGGCGACTACCAGCTCACCGGCCACGACATCCTGGCCGCGCGCACCTTCCCGGACGTGGTCGCGCACGGTGCCTATCCGGTCGACATCCACAACCCGCGCGGTTCCGGCACCATCCTGAAGCGGGTGCCGCAGGGCAGCTTCTACGACATCCCGCTGCGCTGTCTGGTGCCCCGGGGCACCGAGCGGCTGCTGGTTGCCGGGCGCTGCATCTCCGGGACGCACGTGGCGCACTCCTCGTACCGGGTCATGCCCATCGCCATGGCGACCGGCCAGGCGGCCGGCGTGTGCGCGGCGCTGACCGTCCGGCACGGGCGCGGTCCGCGCGGGCTGCCCTACCGGATGGTCCAGCACGAGCTGCTGCGGCAGGGGGCCCGGCTGCGCGTCTGAAGCCGGGCCGGTGGTGGCCCGGTGGTGGTCCGAGCCCGGTCCGGTGGATGGCCCGAGCCCGGTCCGGTGGATCAGGCCGCAGCCATCAGACCCCAGCCGGTCGATCAGACCCGCAAGAAGGTGCGGTGCCTGATCGGCGCGGTTGGCGGGGCGATTGGGGCGATGGGGTGGTTGGCGGGCGATTGGGGCGATGGGGTGCCCGCGCGTGAGCGCTGTCGAGCGGACGGGCGCCGGACGGGCCCTGGCGTCCCGGGTCTCAGCTCGCCCAGTCCAGCAGGCGGTCCCGGGTCTCGGGGGCGCGGAGGTGGTCGAGGGAGGCCTTCTCGAGCTGGCGGACGCGTTCCCGGGTCAGTCCCACGTGCTGGGCCACCTGGTGCAGGGTGCGCGGGCGGCCGTCGTGCAGGCCGTAGCGCAGGCTGAGGATCAGGGCCTCGCGGGGCGCGAGGGTGCCGACGGCCTCCCGCAGTTCGGCCGCGAGGGCCTGGAACTCGGCGACCTCGGGGGCCTGGAGCACCTCGGTGTCGGGGATGAGGTCGCCGACGACGGTCTCGCCGGTCTCGTCGACCGGGGTGTCCAGACTGACGGCGTCCCGTCCGACGCGGCGCAGCCAGACGACCTTGTCCCCGTCGATGCCGCTCTCGGCCGCCACCTCCTCGGCGGTCGGCTCGCGGTCGAGGGTTCCCCGGAGTTTCCGTTCGACCTTGGCGAGCTTCTGCAACTGCTCCACGACGTGCACCGGAAGCCGTACCGTGCGCGCGTGCGTCGCCAGGCCCCGCTCGATGGCCTGGCGGATCCACCAGGTGGCGTACGTGGAGAACTTGAAGCCCTTGGTGTGGTCGAACTTCTCGACGGCCCGGATCAGTCCGAGGTTGCCTTCCTGGATGACGTCCAGGAGGGGCAGTCCGCGGTGGGCGTGGCGTTTGGCCATCGACACCACGAGCCGCAGGTTGGCCCGCACCATGTGGTCCTTGGCGGCCTGGCCGTCGTGGACGGTCTCCTCCAGTGCCCGGCGCTGCCCGGGCGTCGGGGCGGGCTCGCCGGTGTCGGCCGCCTCCAGTTCCTCCATGGCCCGGACACCGGCCTCGATGCGCCGGGCCAGGCTCACCTCGTCCTCGGCGGTCAGCAGCGGGGTGGCGCCGATCTGGGTCAGGTACTGGCCGAGCAGGTCCGGTTCCTCGTCGGGCTCCGGGATCCGGTTCCGCAGCCGCGCGGTGCGGGCGGGGGCCCGGCGGTCCTCCCCGAAACCCTCGGAGGGGGTTGGGGTTGGGGTTGGTGCCGGGGGTGCCATGTCATTTCCTCCGTCCCCGTGTGGAGTTCCGGGTCAGTGCGGGGCGGGGGCGCCCCGTTCCCTGGTGTCCCGTTCCCGCCGCAGCCGGCCGGTAACGACCATCAGGTCCGCCGCCGCCAACAGGACGAACGCCGCGCACACGGCGGCGAGGGCCACCAGGTCGCCGCGTCCGGGGCTGTCGCCGGGACCGGTGTCCGCGGCCCACACGCCGAAGAACGCGGCCCCGGCGACGAAGAGCGGCAGGAAGACCGCCGACAGCAGCAGCCGCAGCCGCAGCGGGCTCTGTGCGGTGACCGGTTCGGTGCCGGTGCGCGGGAAGCGCCGGCCGATCCTGCCGGACCGCTCGCGTGGAGTGCCTTCCGTGGCCCCGTCGGGGCGGCGTCGGTCGCTCATGCCGTTCCTCCGTAGCGGTCGGAGACGCCGGTGACCGGGGACGCCGGTGGCCGGGGACGTAGGTGACCGGGGACGTAGGTGCTCCGGGCACCTAGTGGTCGGGAGCGGCCTTGCCGATGTCCGCCAGGGCGGAGTGCGGGTCGTCGGCGGCCGCGAGGTCACCGAGGGTGACCACGCCGACCGGAACGCCGCCGTGCTCGACGACCGGGAGCCGCCGGACCGCGTGACGTCGCATCAGCTCGGCCGCGCGGTCGGTGGTGTCGTCGGGGGCGAGGGTGACGACCGGCGGGGGTGTGCACACCGAGCCGACCGTGGTGTCGTCGGGGCCGCGGCCGTCGGCGACGCTCCGGAGCACTATGTCGCGGTCGGTGAGCAGGCCGAACAAATCGCAGTCGTAGGTCACCAGGACGTCGCCGATGTCCTCCTCGCGCATCAGCCGTGCCGCCCGCGCCACCGTGGTCATGGGCTCGACGGCCACCGCGGCGGGTGACATCACGTCTCGGATGCGCCGTGTCATGGTCGCGCCTCCCGGAGTGTCGGTGCTCGGTTCCGTGCGGGCCGCGTAGCCCGCACCCGGGCCGGTAAACCGCTGTCCGGCGGCCGGCTCAGCCGAGGTCGATCAGGGCCAGCCCGATGTCGGGGCGGTGGGTCTTGGCCAGTTCGGCCGGGCTGTCCCGGACGACGACCTCCAGCGTCGGCCAGACCCGGCCGGACAGCAGGTGGCCGCCGCGGGTGGAGCCGTCGGACAGGCCCAGTACGGCGTGCAGGTGCGGGGTCGGCCCGTCGTCGGCGACGGCGATGTCCCCGATCAGGGACAGCACCTCGCACTGCTCCTCCACCGGGATCTGCCGGTAGTCCCTGGCCCGCCGGTCGAACCAGCCGACGACCGCCTCCGAGAAGGCGCCCACGGCGGTCACCTGGGACGCGCCGAGGGAGCGGTCACGGGCGAAGGCGGTGAGTTCGGCGACCGCGTCGTCACCCGGGTCGAGCACCACCACGTACACCGCGGACGGACCGTCCTGCACCTGTTGCCACTTCATGCCCGCCGGGTACCCGGCGGGCGCCCGGGCAACCCGCCCGGCAGGTGTCCTGCCGGGCGGGTCGGCGCTCCGCCGCCAGGTCCGAGGGCGCGGAATACCATGCCCGTCGGACCAGCCGACCCGCGATGCGGCACCTGGCGGGCGAACAGCGCCTCCGGCGCACGCCACCCCGCACGAACGGGACTGCTACGGCTACGGCTACGCGGCCTGGGTGTACGGCCCCACCGCGCCGGCCCCGGACGAGGAGCCTGCGAGCCGCCCCGGTCCCGCCGGCCTCGGCACACGTCGAGCAGCCGGACGCCCCGGCCGGAGGTCTCGCACCGTGGCCGGGTGTACCGGCCCTGACCCGCGTGCCGCCCAGGGCTCCCTACTCCGGCCGGCCGCCGTCGGGACCGAGTGCCCGGCTGATGGCGGCGAGCCAGTCGCCGACCGGTCCGAAGGTGAGCAACCCGCTGCCCGCGCCCGCGAGTTCACCGGACGCGGGCAGCAGCCGTCCGTACGTACGCTCCAGGGAGGTGCGGTCGCCGAGTTCGAGGGCGAGCGCGGCCTCGGCGCAGCACAGGGCTTCGTACAGGAGGTCGGGCGGCGGCTCCGGAAGAGCCCTCAGCGCGGTCCGGGCCTCGGTGGCGCGGCCGTCTGCGAGGAGGTCGAACGGTTCGGCCCAGGGGCGGTACGGCCCCCAGTCCGCGCGCGGGTCCACCTCCGCCGGACGTCCGTGGGCCAGGCGCAGGCCGAGCAGGGCGAGGGGCAGCAGTCCGCGTTGCAGGCCCGGCATCCCGGCGCCGTCGAGCCGCGCGGCGGCCGACCGGTAGGCGGCCTCGGCACTGTCGTACGGGCTGCCGGTGGCGGCCCGGCGCAGGGCTCGGTACCACTCGGTGAAGACGGCCACGAGCGGCCGTTCGTGCCGTTCGGCCAGGCGGTCGACGGCGGCGGCGTGCTCGTCGGCGGCGGCGAAGTCGGCGAGGGCCGAGCGTGCCTGGAGCCGGATCAGGTGGCCGAGGACGGCGTAGTTGACCAGGCCGTGCCGGTCGGCGAGCGCGACGAGTTCGGCGCCGGTCGCGTCGCGGCGCGGGGCCAGTCCGGCGGAGGTGCAGGACTGCATGAAGACGCCGTTGAGGGCGAAGGCCAGCAGTGCGGGGTCGTCCAGGCGGCGGGCGATCCGCTCGGCCTCGTCCGCCGCCCGCGGCCCGCGCGGGGACCGGACACCCCGGGATTCCACGGCGACGGTGGCCAGCAGACGGCAGCGTGCCGAGTCGGCGGTGGTGTCGTCCGGCAGCGCGGCGAGCGTGCGTTCGGCCGCCGCGACGAGGCGCCGGGCCCGTTCGGGGTCGTCGCTGCGCGTCCAGTTGGCGGGGACGTCGTAGGCGCCGATCACCCGGGCCGTCAGGTCCGCGTCGCCGGTCTCCTCCGCCGCCGCGACCGCCGCCATACGGTGCTCCCGGGCGGCCTCCAGTCCGCCGCCGCCGGTGACCGCGAGGGTGCGCAGCAGGCCCACGGTCGACTCCAGCCGGGCGTGGGCACCGGCGGCGACCGTGCGGTCGTACGCCTCGGTGGCCCGGGCCCACAGCCGGGCCGCCGCCTCCGCCGGTTCGTCGGGCGGGTCCAGGTCCGGGTCCTGGGCGAGGATGCCGGCCTCCAGGCGGCGCAGCCGGGGCCCGGGGTCGACGCCCAGGTGTCCGGCGAGCAGGGCGCGGGCGCGGCGCAGCACGGCGAGGGCGTCCGCCTGGCGTCCGGTCCGGTACAGGGCGAGGGCGAGCAGCCGCCAGGCCTCCTCGCGCCAGGGGTGCTCGGTCAGGTGGGCGTCCAGGTCGGGGACCGCCTCGGCGGCCCGGCCCAGTTCCACGAGCAGTTCCGCGCGCCGTTCGACGGCACGCAGCCGCAGTTCGGTGAGCCGGGAACGCTCGCCGCGGGCCCACTCCTCCCCGCCGAACTCGGCGTAGGCGGGGCCCCGCCACTCCTCCAGCGCCGTCCGGAGCCGGTCCGGGGCCTGCGTGGCCGGCAGCCGGTCGGCCTCCGCGACGGCCGCCTCGAAGCGCCACGCGTCCACGGCGTCCGGCGCCGCGCGCAGGGCGTACCCGGGTCCTTCGGTGACCAGCAGCCGGGCCGGGGCCCGCGGCGGGCGGCCGGGTTCCAGGGCCCGGCGCAGATCGCCGACGAAGGTGCGCAGCGCGCCCACGGCCCGCGGTGGCGGTGCGTCCCACAGGTCCTCGACCAGGCGGGTGAGCGGGACGACCCGGCGCCGGGCCAGCAGGAGGCGGGCCAGTACGGCGCGGTGCCGGGGGCCCTTGAGGGCCAGCGCGTCGCCGGCACGTTCGGCCGTGACCGGTCCGAGCACACCGAACGTGACCGCTTCCATGTTCCGTCCGCTCCGATCCGCCCTCGCTCGTGCGCACACCACGGTACGCGTGCTGATCGGTTGCTGATTCGGGCCCGGCAGGCTCGAAGGCGTCATCAGCGACGCGAACAGACCCGATCCGAACAGACCCCATCTGAACAGGCCTGATCGAGCAGACCTGATGTGACAGGCCTGATGTGGCCTGATGTGGCAGGCCTGATGTGGCAGGCCTGATCGAGCAGACCCGATGTGATCAGAAAGGTACGACAAGCATGACACCGACCCTTCCGGGCTTCGCCTACGACCGCGTGACGGTCGCCGACGGCATCGCCCTGAACGCGGCCGTCGGCGGCTCCGGCAGCCCGATCGTGCTGCTGCACGGCTTTCCGCAGACCCATCTGATGTGGCGGCACGTCGCCGCCGACCTCGCGGCCGACCACACCGTCATCTGCCCCGACCTGCGCGGCTACGGAGACAGCGACAAGCCGGCCGACCCGGACGGCACCGCCTACGCCAAGCGGACCATGGCCGCCGACGTGGTCGCCCTGGCCCGGGCGCTCGGGCACGAGCGGTTCGCGCTGGCCGGGCACGACCGGGGCGCCCTCGTCGCGGTGCGGGCCGGGCTCGACCACCCGGACGCGGTGACGCACCTGGCCGCGCTGGACGTGCTGCCGACCCTCGACATGTGGGACGTCCTGCACGGCACCACGGCGGCGGTGGGCTTCCACCTGTACCTGATGGCGCAGCCGCCCGGACTGCCCGAGCGGTTGATCGGCGCCGCGCCGGACGCGTTCTTCGGTCACTTCCTCGACGTCTGGACGCGGGATCCGGACGCCCTGCCCGCCGACGTACGCGCCGCCTACCTCAAGGCGTCCCGCGAGGCGGTGCCGTCCATCGTGGCCGACTACCGCGCCTCGGCCGGCATCGACGTCGCCCACGACCGGGCCGACCGCGACCACGGGAACCGGCTGCGGATGCCCGTGACCGTCCTCCAGCAGGACTGGGGCGCCGCCCTCGGCTACGACGCCGTCGCGCTGTGGCGGGCCTGGGCCCCGGACCTGCGGCACGACACCGTCGACTGCGGCCACTTCATGGCGGAGGAGGCGCCCGGTGAGGTCGCCGGGGCGCTGCGGAAACTGCTGACGCGGTAGGGCCGGTGGGGGCGGGCGTCGGCGGACCGGCGTACAACGGGCGGTTGTGCGTGCCCTCCGACCAGTTGTTTGATCCCGGGGACGGCCACTCGCTTGGATGGCGGCGTGACGGAGTCGGGCATCGTGAACAGCGGGTCGCTGGGGCGGCGGTTCGGGTGGCTGTGGGCCGCCTACTCCGTCAGCACGTTCGGTACGAGACTCGCGTTCGACGCCTTTCCGCTGATCGCGGTCGTGGTGCTGGACGCCGGAACGGCGCGGGTGGCGGCGCTCTCGGCGGCCGGTCTCGCGGTGGGGGCGCTGGTGGCGGTGCCCCTGGGGCCGTGGGTGGAGTTCCGGCGCGAGCGGCCGGTCATGGTCGCGATGGACCTGGTCCGGTGCGCGGTGCTGCTGAGTGTGCCGCTCGCGTTCGCGTTCGACCGGCTCGGCTTCGCCCACTTGCTGGTCGTGTCGGTCGTCGTCGCCGCGGCGGACATCACGTTCAGGGCAGCCGCCGGTTCCTGTCTGAAGGCACTGGTACGGCCACCGGACCTGCTGGCCGCGAACGGCCGGTTCGAGGCGACGACCTGGACCGCGACGTTGCTCGGCCCCCCGGTCGGCGGTGCCGCGATCGGCGTCTTCGGCCCGGTGGTGACGGTGGCGGTCGACGCGGTCAGCTACCTGCTGTCGGCGCTGGGGATCCGGGCGATCGGCGGCGGGGAGCCGCGCCCGAAGCATGCCGACGCGCCCCGGCTGCGGGCCGGTGACCTGCTGGACGGCTGGCGGTACGTCCTGGCCTCGCCAGGTCTGCGTCCGCTCTTCCTCAACACCGTCCTGGTCAACGGTCTGATCATGGCGACCGCACCGCTGCTCGCCGTCCTCATGCTGGGCGATCTGGGGTTCGCGCCCTGGCAGTACGGACTGGCCTTCGCGGTGCCGTGCGCCGGCGGACTGATCGGCTCCCGGCTGGCCGGCACGCTCGTGACGCGCTTCGGGCAGCACCGGGTGCTGGTCACCAGCGGGGTGCTGCGCGTGTGCTGGCCCGTCGGGCTGGCCTTCGTCCGGCCCGGTACCACGGGGCTGGTCCTCGTGATGGCCGTCGAGTTCGGGCTGATCACCTGCATGGGCGTGTTCAACCCGGTGTTCGCCACGCGTCGGCTCGAACTGACCCCGGCGGACCGGGTCGCCCGTACCCTGACCGCCTGGTCGGTCAGCGGCAAACTGGCGATCGCGGCCCTGACCGCGGTGTGGGGCCTCCTGGCCGGTCTGACCGGTCCGCGTACGGCGATCGCGGGCGCGGGCGTACTCGTCCTGGCGACCCCGCTGCTGCTGCCCCGGCGCCACGTGACGTCCTAGGCCGTCGGGGTCTTCCGCCTCAGCGTGGGGAACTGACGGCGGGCCTGCGCGAACAGGACGGGGTGGTCGGTGCCGTAGGTGACCGCGGCGGCGAAGAGGGCGTCGAGGGCGGCGCACAGCGGGTCCGGTTGGGCCGCGGCGAGCAGTGCGGGCATGGCCATCGCCTGTCGCAGCAGGTTGTCGTGGCACCCGTCCGGCGAGTCCACCGCGGTGTGGCGGACGCGGGCGTCGGCGAAGAACCGGTCCCAGGCCCGCTGGGTGTCGTCGAACGGCGCCGGCAGGCGCTCCCCGCGGTCCAGCGCCGCCAGCGCGGGCGCGACCCAGTCGACGTCGTCCAGCCCCGCCACGGCGAAGGCGCGACGAGCGGCCCAGCGGGCGATACTCCGCTGCGTCGCCGGACACACCGCGTCGACGGCGTCGAGCAGGTCCCGGTCCAGCGGGACCAGTCCCCGTGCGTTGCCGCCGGCCTCGCGCAGGCGGCGGCTGGGCAGTCGTCCTCCCCAGGACAGGGTCTCCGCCCGCTCCCGCGCGGCACGCTCGGCCGCTCGCCGCCCCTCCCGTCGGCGGCACTCGGCCACGGCCCGCTCCTCCGGCGTGGCGGGCGGCGTCAGGCTGCGGGCGTGCCGGTGCCAGTAGGCGGCGCTGCGCGAGGTCTGCCGGACGACGAGGTCCTCGGCGGGCGGGGCCGGCCAGAACTGCAGCAGGTAGTGGTCGACCGGCGCGCCGCCTCGGAGTACGGCGAGCTCTTCCTCCCTGCCGCGGTCCATGCCGCGCCCGCAGTAGCGCACCCGGTGGTCGGCCGGGAGCAGGTCCAGCGCGCACAGGGGGCCGTCGCCCCACGGCAGGACGACCGTCGAGGCGGAAGCCGGCCGGAAGGACGCCTCCACCACGTCCTCC
This sequence comes from Streptomyces sp. NPDC028991, assembly GCF_055564775.1. NCBI lineage: Bacteria > Bacillati > Actinomycetota > Actinomycetes > Kitasatosporales > Streptomycetaceae > Streptomyces > Streptomyces sp. NPDC028991. Next base: position 57,289 of record NZ_JBVHVP010000008.1, read on the forward strand.
CAGCCGTCGTCGAGGGGCGGCGCCGCTCCGTGCACCTCGACGGTCAGACCGACGCGGCCGGTGTGCAGACCCGTGACGAGGAGGAGATATCCGGGTACGGCCGCGCCGCACAGTCCGTTGCTCTGCCCGGCGCAGGCCGGCGACGGTCCCGGGGTGTCCCGGTCCCGCCTGCTGTCCACGTGGAACTGCCCGTAGCCGACGTGCAGTTCACCGCTGTACACCGTCCGCACGGCCACCCCCTCCTCACGTCCGGCTGCCTGAGGCCACCAGTATGCGGAGGGGGTCTGACAACGGTGCGCCGACGTCCGGTCAGCGTGCCCCGGGCACGTCCTCCGTGACACCGTTCAGCGGCGAGGACGGGTCGCTGCCGTAGGGGCGGGTGAAGGCCTCCATGCCGTGCCCGGACGGGTCTGCGAAGTACACGCCCCGTCCACCGTCGCTGCGGTTGATCCGGCCCGGGTGCCGACCGTGCGGGTCGGCCTGGATGGGAATTCCGTCCTCGACGAGCCGGGCGAGGATCGCGTCGAACTCGTCCTCGCAGACGAGGAACGCGTAGTGCTGCGCCGGGATGTCGATGTCGGCGGTGGCGAAATCGAGGGTGACGCCGTTGGCGGTCGTCACGGGCAGGAACATTCCGGTCGGCTCGCCGACCTCCAGCCCCAGGATTCCGGCGAGGAAACGAGCGGACTTCTCCCGGTCCCGGGAGAGAACGATGGTGTGGTTGAACTCGACTGACACGGGTGAATGCCTCCACGGGCATCTCCGCGGCGCCTCCATGCCTCACCCGGACGGTGACCGACACGCGATGCCGCGCCGCGGATCTTAGACGAGGTGAGCCGGGGTGTCGACACCCGGCGAAATCCGCCGGTGGGGCGGTGGGGCGCGCCGGTCGTCGCCGCACTTTCCGGGAAGTCTTCAACGCCATCGCGCTGGTGGCCTGCGACAGCGTGTGGGGGCTGCTCGCGGCCCCCACACGCGACTGGTTCGCGCGTTCCCCGCGCCGGATGTCCGCGGTCGGCGGGGCCGGCGGTCGGCAGTGATCGGCCTCGGCGTCACCGTGGCCCCCCCACCGGGCGCACGGACTAGCGCTCGGCTGTCGGCTGTCGGCTGTCGGCTGTCGGCTGTCGGCTGTCGGCTGTCGGCTGTCGGCTGGGATCGTGGTTGTTTCTCAGGTGGACGCCTGATCGCTGTCCTTCATCGCACCCCAGCCGTGCCAGCGCTCGACCTCGACCCACGCGCTGACCCGGGCCCGGGCCCGGTTCGGGTACGGGTTGCCCGTGTAGTGCCTGGAGAGGCGGTCGATGCCGGTGAGTCCCTCGTCGTCGCGGGTCTCGGTGACGCGGCCGATGAGAGTGACGTGGGTGTACCAGTCGTCGCCCGCGAGGACGGTGAGGGTCACGCGCGGGTCCCGGCGCACGTGCCCCAGACGTACCCGGCCCTCGTCGAAGTTGATCAGAACCCGGCCGTCGTCCTCCCACAGGTACCAGGTGGGCGTGGACACGGGCGCGCCGTCGGAGCGGAGAGTGGCCATGACGCACGGGTTGGGTCGGCGCAGCAGTTCGACGGCCTCGGGCGGCAGCGGCGGCTTCGGCATACGGACTCCTGATTCTGGCGGGTACCGATGATCTTGATGTGTGCCGGGACCGCGTCGGCGTTCCGGTCGTTCCGGCCGTTCCGCTCACCCGGTACCCCGGATGAGCTCAGTCGTACGGCTTCTCCTCGAAACTGGCGAAGTACGCCGCCGCCATGTCCTCGTCGCCGTGCCCCTGCGCGGCGGCGCGCGACAGGCGTTCGGCGCCGGCGGCGGCAACGTCCAGACGGACGCCGTTCGCCTCGCCGGCCTCGACGATGAGCCGGGCGTCCTTCACGGCTGTGGTGACCGTGAACTGGGCCGGCGCCAGCGTGCCGTCAAGGATCATGCCGGCCTTGGCGCGCAGGTATCCCATGTCGAGCGGACCGCCCGCGATGGCGTCGAAGAAGCCGTCCGGGTCCACGCCCAGCGCCTTGGCGAGCGCCAGGACCTCACCCGTCGCGTTGGTGACGGCGAGGACCCAGCTGTTGGCCACCAGCTTCAGCCGGGTGGCGCTGCCGGCGGCGCCGTCCTCGCCGGTCCACACCGTGCGGGAGCCGACGGTGTCCAGGACGGGCGCCACCGCGTCCCGTGCTTCGGCCGGGCCGGCGGCCAGCACCAGCAGCTGACCGGCCTCGGCGGGCTCGCGGGTGCCGAGGACGGGGGCGTCGAAGAAGACGAGGCCGTGTTCCTGGGCGAAGGCGGCCAGGTCGGCGACCGCGTCGACCCCGGCGGTGGTCGACTGGACCCACGCGGTGCCGGGCCGCAGGCCGGGGGCGGCCTGCCGCATGACGTCGAGGGCGGCCGGCCCGTCGTAGAGCATGGTGAGGACGACGTCGGCGCCCCGCACCGCCTCCTCGGGGCGGGCGGCGACGTGCGCGCCGTCGCCTGCCAGTGGTTCGGCCTTGTCCCGGCTGCGGTTCCAGACCCGGACGGTGTGCCCGGCGCGGGCGAGGTTGCGGGCCATCGCGGCACCCATGATTCCGGTGCCCAGGACGCTCACGGTGAGCTGGTCGATCATGAGGTCGGCTTTCTGGCTCGTGCGGTCGGCGGCCGGGGGCCAGGGCCCGGTCGGGGCCGGGGACGCGGTGATCAGCCTGCCACCCGGTCTCGCGCGTCGCCGGTCAGCCCGGCCGGCCAGGCCTGGTGTCGCCCGCTCGGTGTTCCTGGCTGCATGCTTGTCGCTCCGGGCGGACGTTGCCACTCGGCGGCGTGCGCCTACGGCCGGACCGCTCGTCCGCGCCCCGTACGGCCGTGAGCGCTTTTCCCGAAGACGCCGAAGACCTGCTCTCGCCGGTGACCTCGAAGACCGTCCGCACCTCGGCGCAGGGGGCCCGGCTCGACCGGCCCCGGTCCCTACATGCGGGTACCGGCCCGTGCCGCCTCGACCGCCGCGGCGATCGGCGCCGTGCGCCCGTCCGGCGCGCGGTAGGACCCCGCCGCCACGATCTGTTCCGTCTGCTGTGCGATGCCCCGCAGGCGCGCGCTCACGGCGCCACCCCCGTGGACGCCGTGACCGCGCGCCGCGCGGCCTCCCCCGTCGTGCTCATGCAGGAATCCTGGGCGATGCTGGTGATGCGGCGCAACGGAGTTTCCCGACCGGCGAACGAAGGGGAAAGCCCCTGGGAATGGACGGGTCACGAAGATTACCGAGTAGGAACGTCCCGTAATGCACCCTTGTGCGGAGCGGCACGAGGGTCTTGGGTGGGACGAGTGTGCCGACCCGGCCCGCCGCGAAAGGGTCGGCGGCATGGATGGAATCTCAGGAGGATCCCGACATGTCCGATGCGGTAAGTGGCTGTATCCGGCCACGCACCACTGTCACCGAAGCCGAGGTCGAGGCGCTGGTCCACGGCATCTGCTTCAAGACCGGCCCACCGAGACTCCTCGGTGTCGAAGTGGAATGGCTCGTCCACGAGCTGCGCGCGCCGCGGCTCCCCGTGTCACCCGAACGGCTCGAAGCGGTCTACGCCGCACTGCGGACCGTGCCCCTCAGGTCGGCGCTGACCGTCGAACCCGGCGGCCAGCTGGAGCTGAGTTCGCTCCCCGCCGCCTCCCTGACGGAGTGCATCGGTACCGTCTCCGCCGACCTCGCCGCCGTCCGCGCGGTGCTGCGCGAGGACGGTCTCGCCCTCGTCGGCCTCGGCCACGACCCCTGGCACGCGCCCCGCCGCTTCCTGCGGCAGCCGCGCTACGACGCCATGGAGGCCTGCCTCGACCGCACCGGCCCCGCGGGCCGCTTCATGATGTGCACGTCGGCCTCCGTGCAGGTGTGTCTGGACGCCGGGTACGAGGAGCCCGGCCCCCTCGGTCACGTACGCCGCTGGTGGCTCGCGCACCAGCTGGGGGCGGTGCTGCTGGCCGCGTTCGCCAATTCCCCGCTGGCCGGCGGCCGGCCCACCGGCTGGCGGTCCACCCGGCAGCTGCGGTGGACGCAGATCGGCGCCGGCCGGGCGGGCGGCCCCCCGCTGGACGCCGACCCGCGCGGCGCCTGGACCCGGCACGTCCTGGACGCCCCGGTGATGTGCGTCCGCGGCGACGGCGGGCCCTGGGACGTGCCCGAGGGCATGACCTTCCGGGAGTGGACCCGGGGCGGGGCCCCGAGACCGCCGTCCCCGGAGGATCTCGACTACCACCTCACCACGCTGTTCCCGCCGGTCAGACCGCGCGGCCACCTGGAGCTGCGCATGATCGACGCGCAGCCCGGGGACGACGGCTGGATGGTGCCGCTCGCCGTGACGGCGGCGCTGTTCGAGGACCCGGAGGCCACCGAGACCGCCTACCGGGCCGTGAAGCCGCTCGCCGAGCGCACGCTCGGTCTGCCCGCCCCGCACAACCCGCTGTACCGGAGCGCCGCCCGCGACGCACTCACCGATCCGGAACTGCGCGAGGCGGCCGTCACGTGCTTCACCGCGGCGCTCGCCGCCCTGCCCCGGCTCGGCGCCACCGCCGAGGTGAGGGCCGCCGTCGCGGCGCACCTGGAGGACTACGTCCTCAGGGGCCGCTGCCCCGCCGACGACCTGCTGGACATGCCGGACGGCGCGAGCCGTGGCCCGCACGGGAGGGAGACCCGCCCATGACCGACCCCGCCATGGAGACCGCCACCGACACCACCACCGCCGGCGGCCCCGCCGCCGACGCCGAGACCCTGCGCGAGCGGGCCCTGGCCACGCTCGTCACGGCCCGGAACCGCACGACGCTGCTGACCAGCTGCGTGGAGGGCCCCGACCTGACCTCCCAGGTGTCGCCGCTCATGTCCCCGTTGGTGTGGGACCTGGCGCACATAGGCAACCAGGAGGAGCAGTGGCTGCTGCGCGCCGTCGCCGGGCACGAGGCGATACGGCCCGAGATCGACAGCCTCTACGACGCCTTCGAGCATCCGCGCGCCGAGCGGCCCAAGCTGCCCCTGCTGTCCCCCGCCGAGGCCCGCCGGTACGCCGCCGACGTACGCGGACGGGCGCTGGACGTGCTGGAGGGCACCGCGTTCCACGGGACGCGGCTGACGGAGGCGGGCTTCGCCTTCGGGATGATCGCCCAGCACGAGCAGCAGCACGACGAGACCATGCTGATCACCCATCAGCTCCGCAAGGGCCCGCAGGCCCTGACCGCCCCGGACCCGGACCCCGTACCGCTGTACACCGGCCCGGCGGAGGTCCTGGTGCCCGGCGGCCCGTTCGCGATGGGGACGTCGACCGAGCCGTGGGCCCTGGACAACGAACGCCCCGCGCACCGGCGCGAGGTGGCGCCCTTCTACCTCGACACCACGCCGGTGACCAACGGCGCGTACCGGGCGTTCATCGACGACGGCGGCTACGACGACCCGCGCTGGTGGTCCCCTCAGGGCTGGGACCACATCCGCCGGCACTCCATCACCGCCCCGCTGTTCTGGCGCCGCGACGGCGGGCAGTGGCTGCGGCGCCGCTTCGGGGTCACCGAAGTGGTGCCGTCCGACGAGCCGGTGGTGCACGTGTGCTGGTACGAGGCGGACGCGTACGCCCGCTGGGCCGGGCGGCGGCTGCCCACCGAGGCCGAGTGGGAGAAGGCGGCCAGGTACGATCCGGCCGCGGACCGCTCGGCCCGCTATCCGTGGGGGGACGCCGACCCGGGTCCGGAGCACGCCAACCTCGGCCAGCGGCATCTGCGCCCGGCGCCCGCCGGCAGCTACCCGGCCGGTGAGTCGCCGCTCGGGGTCCGGCAGCTGATCGGCGACGTCTGGGAGTGGACGTCGAGCGACTTCGCCCCGTACCCCGGCTTCCGGGCCTTTCCGTACAAGGAGTACTCGGAGGTGTTCTTCGGGCCCGAGTACAAGGTGCTGCGCGGTGGTTCCTTCGCCGTGGACGCGGTGGCCTGCCGGGGCACGTTCCGCAACTGGGACTATCCGATCCGGCGGCAGATCTTCTCCGGGTTCCGCACCGCCCGGACGCCGGAGGCCCGCTGATGTGCCGTCACCTCGCGTACGTGGGTCCCGAGGAGACCCTCGGCCGGCTTCTCGTGGCGCCGCCGCACGGCCTGTACCGGCAGTCCTGGGCACCCAGGCACCAGCGCTACGGGACGGTCAACGCCGACGGGTTCGGCGTCGGCTGGTACGCCGACGGGGACCCGGTGCCGGCGCGGTACCGGCGGGCCGGGCCGATCTGGGCCGACCAGTCCTTCGCCGACCTGGCCCGCGTGGTGCGGACCGGCGCCCTGCTCGCCGCCGTGCGGGACGCGACGCTCTCGGGCGCGGACGCGGAGGCCGCGGCGGCGCCGTTCGCCTCGGGGACCTGGCTGTTCAGCCACAACGGAGCCGTGGCGGGCTGGCCGGGCTCGCTGGCGCGAGTGGCCGGGGCGCTGCCGCCCCGGGAACTGCTGTCGCTGGAGGCCCGCAACGACTCGGCGCTGGTGTGGGCGCTGGTGCTGGCCCGGCTGCGCGCCGGGGACGACGAGGGCCGGGCGCTCGCCGAGACGGTGCTGGAGGTCGCGGCGGCGTCCCCCGCCTCCCGGCTCAATCTGCTGCTCACCAGCGGCGACACCATCACGGCCACCACCTGGGGCGACACCCTGTGGTACCTGAGCCGTCCCGACGGCGGCACGGTCGTGGCCTCGGAGCCGTACGACGACGACCCTCGCTGGCAGGAGGTCCCGGACCGCACCCTGCTCGCCGTGAGCCGCACGGACGTGCTGCTCACTCCGCTCAAGGATCCGGGCGACAACGCCCTCACAGACGCTTTCGTCTCCCCGAAGGAGCCCCGCACGTGAGCCCGTTCCGTCTCACCCGCACGCTGCCCGAGGACGCCACGGAGGCGGCCCTGCGCGCCGACGTCCTGGCGGGCCTGACGAATACGCCCAAGTGGCTGCCGCCCAAGTGGTTCTACGACGCGCGGGGCAGCGAGCTGTTCGAGGAGATCACCGCGCTGCCCGAGTACTACCCGACCCGGGCCGAGCGGGAGATCCTCGTCGACCGGGCCGGCGAGATCGCCGCGGCGACCGGCGCCCGCACCCTGGTGGAGCTGGGCTCCGGATCCTCGGAGAAGACGCGGTTCCTGCTCGACGCGCTGACCGGTCTGCGCGGTTATGTCCCGGTCGACGTCAGCGAGAGCGCCCTGACCCAGGCCGGTCAGGCGCTCGTCGCCGAGCGGCCGGACCTCCAGGTGCACGCCCTGATCGCCGACTTCACGGGAGGGCTGACACTGCCCGAGACGCCGGGTCCCCGGCTGGTGGCGTTCCTCGGCGGCACGATCGGCAACCTGCTGCCCGGTGAGCGCGCCGCGTTCCTGGCCACCGTCCGCGCCCTGCTCTCCCCGGGCGACGCCCTGCTGCTGGGCACGGACCTGGTCAAGGACGAGCGGGTGCTGGTCCGGGCGTACGACGACGCGGCCGGGGTGACGGCCGCGTTCAACAAGAACGTGCTGTCCGTCATCAACCGGGAGCTGGCGGCCGACTTCGCGCCCGCGGCCTTCGAGCACGTGGCGGTGTGGAACGCCGACAGCGAGTGGATCGAGATGCGGCTGCGCTCACGGGCCGCGCAGACGGTCAAGGTCCAGGCGCTCGACCTGGCGGTGGACTTCGCGGACGGGGAGGAACTGCGCACCGAGGTCTCCGCGAAGTTCCGGCGGGAGGGCGTGCGGGCCGAACTGGCCGCGGCCGGTCTCGAGCTGTCCCACTGGTGGACGGACGGCGAGGACCGTTTCGCGCTGTCGCTGAGCGTGGCTCGTTGAGCATGGCCCGATGAGCGCCGTGCGGTGAGCGCCGTGCGGTGAGCGCCGTGCGGTGAGCCCGGTGCGCTGCCGCGGCGGCGCGTTCAGCGCCCGTCGAGGTCCAGCAGTTCGGTGATGCGGTCGGAGGCCTTGGCGGCCTCCGACTCCGCATCGCCCCCGGTGAGCACCTTCGTCATGTACTCCTTGATCGGGTTGTCCGCCTCGACCGCGCCCCACCGGGGCGTTCCGGGGGTCGCCCGGCCCTGCGCGGCGCCCGCCGCCATGGCGGCGACGCCCTCCTCGCCGGCGACGGCCTTGGCGAGCGACTTCTTGTTCGGGACGTAGTTCATGGTGCGGGCCAGGTCGGTGTTCCACTTGGTGCCCACGAGCGCCTCGACCACGGCGAGGGCGCCGTCGTGTTCGTCGCTGTTCTTCGGGACCACGAGGTCGGAGCCGCCGGTGAAGACGGCGCCCGGCTTGTCGGCCTTCTTGCCGGGCACGGGGAAGAAGCCCAGCCTTCCCTCGAGTCCGGGGTTCTCGCGCACGATGGACCGCGCGAGCCCCGGGACCGCGATGATCTGCGCGACCTGCCCCTTCGCGAACACGCCTGCCTGTGGCGGGTGCTCCTCGTCGGCGTCCAGCGGGCCGTCGCCCAGGGCCTGCAGCTCGCGGTAGAAGTCCATGCCGCGCAGGGCGGCCTCCGAGTCCAGGGCGCCCGTCCAGGTACCGCCCTCCTGTGCGGCCAGCTCGCCACCCTCGTCCCAGATGAAGCCGGAGAGTGTGTACCAGTCCTGTCCGGCCAGGTAGATGCCCTGGTCACCACCCGAGTCGAGCTTCTCGGTGGCGGTGATCCACTCCTCGCGGGTGCGGGGCGGCCCGGTGATGCCGGCCTGCTCGAACAGGTCCTTGCGGTAGATGACCACGCGGTTGGCGGCGTACCAGGGGATGCCGAACTGCTGGGACATCCACTGGCCCGGTTCGGCGAGGCCCGGCAGCCAGTCGCGGATGCCCCAGTCCCGCATCGACTCCAGCGTGAGGTCCTGCAGCCGGCCGCCCTCCGCGTACTGCGGTACCTGGGTGTTGCCCACCTCGATGACGTCGGGGCCGTCCGTGCCGTCGGCCTTCAGCGCGGTCTGCACCTTGTCGCCGATCCCGGTCCACTTCTGGATCCGGATGTCGAGATCGAGACCGGGGTTCGCCCGCTCGAAATCCTCGGTGAAGCGGCGCAGGAAGTCCTGCGAGGCGCTGTCCTTCATCAGCCACACGGTGACGGTGCGCCGCTCGCCGCCGTCCTCCTGCGACATGAGGCCGCAGCCGCTGAGCAGGGAGGCGGACACACAGACAAGGGCGAGTGGGCGACGTCTCACGAGGGGTCCTTCTGTCTGACGGACAGGGGGGCGGAGCGGACAGGGAGGTCCTGCGCACGCGAAAGGAGACCCGACGTGGGGGGACGAGCCCGAGGCTCGAACGGGTGGGTGTCTGGAATCTTGGTATGGACCAATGCGGAGGTCAAGGGGTGACGGGCGGTTACCCTGCCGGGCCCCCGACGCCTCGCGCTCCGTCGCTCCTTGGGGCACGGTGGAGTGACGGACGACACACCGCCGCCCCGCGGAAGGGAGCACCCGCATGTCGAACCACACCTACCGGGTCACCGAGATCGTCGGCACCTCGCCCGACGGCGTCGACCAGGCCGTCCGCAACGGCATCGCCCGCGCCTCGCAGACCCTGCGCAAACTGGACTGGTTCGAGGTGACCCAGGTCCGCGGCCAGATCGAGGAAGGGCAGGTCGCGCACTGGCAGGTCGGCCTGAAGCTCGGCTTCCGCCTGGAGGAGTCGGACTGACGGTCCCCGGGGGCTCACCGGGACGGTCAGGTACGCCCCTCACGCTCCTGCGCCACCCGCAGCTCGGCCGACCGGGCCGCCCAGCGTGCCCGGACGACGGTGAACCCGGCCCGCTCGGCGTCGTCGCACACCAGTTCGTCGTCGTCCACGAAGACCCGGACCTCGTGGGCGCGGGCGAGCCGCCGCAGGATCTCCAGCTTGGTCCGGCGGGCGGGCCGTCGGTCGGCGTCGGCGCGCATGTGCACGGGCCCCTCGGGCAGGCCGTGCGCGGTCAGCCAGTCGAGCGTGTCGCGCCGGCAGCGCTCCGGCCGCCCGGTCAGATAGACGACCTCGCATTCCTCGGCGCTCTTCCGCACCAGCGCGATGCCCTCCGCGAGCGGCGGATCGTGCGGGGCGGCGGCGAAGAAGGCGTCCCAGTCACGCGGCCGGCGCTCCAGGAACCGCTGCCGGTGCGCGGTGTCGGCGAGGGTGTTGTCCAGGTCGAACACGGCCACCGCGGGCTTCCTGCTGTCGGTCACCCGCCCACCCTAGAACGCCGTGCCGGGAATCCTGACGCCGCCGGGACGTTGAAGACCTTGTGAGTTCAGTGATCGCGACCACCCGGTTCTCCGTCCTCGACCGCTCCCGCATTCGCGAGGGCCACACCGCCGGCCAGGCGCTGCACGACACCGTGGAGCTGGCGCGGGAGGCCGAGCGGCTCGGCTACCACCGGTTCTGGGTGTCGGAGCACCACGGCGTCCCCGGGGTGGCCGGCTCGGCGCCCACCGTGCTGGCCGCCGCCGTGGCCGGCGCCACCCGGCGTATCCGGGTCGGCACCGGCGGTGTGATGCTGCCCAACCACCGGCCCCTGGTCGTCGCCGAGCAGTTCGGCGTGCTGGAGTCCCTCTTCCCCGGCCGGATCGACATGGGGCTCGGCCGCTCGGTCGGCTTCACCGGCGGCGTACGCAGGGCACTGGGCCGGGACAAGGACGACGCCGAGGACTTCGACGCTCAACTGGCGGAGCTGCTGGGCTGGTTCCTGGGCACCTCCCCGACCGGAGTGCACGCCCGCCCCGCGGAGGGGCTGACCGTGCCGCCGTTCGTGCTGGCCATGGGCGAGGGCGCGGCCGTCGCCGCCCGGGCGGGCCTGCCGATGGTCATCGGGGACCTGCGCGACCGCGACCGCATGCGCCGCGGCATCGACCGCTACCGCGCCGCCTTCCGCCCCTCCGGGTGGAACCGGGAGCCGTATGTCGTCGTCTCCGGCACCGTCGCCGTGGCCGCCACCCCCGAGGCGGCCCGGCGGCTCCTGGTCCCGGAGGCCTGGTCCATGACCCACGCCCGCACCCGGGGCTCCTTCCCTCCCCTGCCCCCGGCCGAGGAGGTCGAGACCCGGACGATGACCACCAAGGAACGCGAGCTGTACGACGCCGGCCTCACCGGCCACATCGCGGGTACCGAGGAACAGGTGGCCGACGAGCTGGAATCGCTCCTCGAGGACACGGGCGCGCAGGAGGTACTGGTGACCACGAGCGCGTACGACCGCGAGGCGCTGCTGGACTCCTACGGACGGCTCGCCCGCGTCGTCGGCGCCGGGGCGTCCACCGCTCCGGCATAGAATCGCGGGGTTTGTCCCACCGGCCGTTGCCGAAGACCGTACGGAGTTCCCGCGATGCACAGCCCCCACGACCCGTACGTCCGGGTGCGCGACGCCCGCGAGCACAACCTCAAGAGCGTGGACGTGGACATCCCCCGGGACGTGGTGGCCGTGTTCACCGGCGTGTCGGGCTCGGGGAAGTCGTCACTCGCGTTCGGGACGGTCTACGCGGAGGCGCAGCGGCGCTACTTCGAGTCGGTCGCACCGTACGCCCGCAGGCTGATCCACCAGGTCGGCGCCCCGAAGGTCGGTGAGATCACCGGGCTGCCGCCCGCCGTGTCGCTGCAGCAGCGCCGCTCGGCCCCCACGTCCCGCTCCTCGGTCGGCACGGTCACCAACCTCTCCAACTCCCTGCGCATGCTGTTCTCCCGCGCCGGTGACTACCCGCCGGGCGCGCCGCGGCTCGACTCCGACGCCTTCTCTCCGAACACGGCGGCGGGGGCGTGCCCGGAGTGCCACGGGCTCGGCCGGGTGCACCGTACGACCGAGGAGCTGCTGGTCCCGGACCCGTCCCTGTCGATCCGGGACGGCGCCGTCCCGGCCTGGCCGGGTGCCTGGCAGGGCAAGAACCTGCGGGACGTCCTCGACGCGCTGGGGTACGACGTGGACCGGCCCTGGCGCGAGCTGCCGGCCGAGCAGCGGGAGTGGATCCTGTTCACGGACGAGCAGCCGGTGGTCACGGTGCACCCCGTGCGGGACGCGGGACGCATCCAGCGGCCCTACCAGGGCACGTACATGAGCGCCCGACGGTATGTGATGAAGACGTTCTCGGACTCGAAGAGCCCGACGCTGCGGGCGAGGGCGGAGCGCTTCCTCACCGGTGCGCCCTGCCCGGTCTGCGGGGGCGGCAGGCTGCGGCCTCAGGCCCTGGCGGTGACCGTCGGCGGCCGGACCATCGCCGAGCTGGCCGCACTGCCGCTCACGGAACTCGCGGAGGCGCTGCCGACGGGCGGCGAGACGGCACGGGTGCTCACCGGGGACCTCACGTCGCGGATCGGGCCCGTCGTCGAGCTGGGGCTCGGCTACCTGAGCCTCGACCGTCCGACGCCCACTCTTTCCGCGGGCGAGTTGCAGCGGCTGCGGCTGGCGACGCAGCTGCGCTCCGGGCTGTTCGGGGTCGTCTACGTCCTGGACGAACCGTCCGCGGGACTGCACCCGGCGGACACCGAGGCGTTGCTGACGGTGCTGGCGCGGCTCAAGGCGGCCGGCAACTCGGTGTTCGTGGTGGAGCACCACCTCGGCGTGATGCGCGGCGCCGACTGGATCGTGGACGTCGGCCCGCGGGCCGGCGAGCACGGCGGCCGGGTGCTGTACAGCGGCCCCGTCGCCGGGCTGGCCGAGGTCACGGAGTCGGCGACGGCCCGCCACCTCTTCGGCCGCTCCCCCGCCCCCGCCCGTGCGGTCCGGATCCCTCGCGGCACGGTGACGGTCGGACCGGTCACCCGGCACAACCTGCGCGGAGTGACGGCCGAGTTCCCGCTCGGTGCGCTGACCGCCGTGACGGGCGTGTCCGGTTCCGGGAAGTCGACGCTCATCGGTGAGATCACCCAGGATCTGCCGGGGGTGGGCCGGCTGGTCTGCGTCGACCAGCGGCCGATCGGACGTACCCCGCGCTCCAACCTGGCCACGTACACGGGCCTGTTCGACGTCGTACGCAAGGTCTTCGCGGCCACCGAAGAGGCACGCGAGAGGGGTTACGGCGTCGGCCGCTTCTCCTTCAACGTGTCCGGTGGGCGGTGCGAGACCTGCCAGGGCGAGGGGTTCGTCAGCGTCGAGCTGCTGTTCCTGCCGAGTACGTACGCGCCGTGCCCCGACTGCGGCGGAGCGCGCTACAACCCCGAGACGCTCGAAGTGGCGTACCGGGAACGGAACATCGCCGAGGTGCTGGACCTGACGGTGGAGCAGGCGGCGCGGTTCTTCGCGGACACGGACACGCCGGCGGTGTCGCGCAGCCTGGCCGCGCTGCTCGACGTCGGTCTGGGCTATCTGCGGCTCGGCCAGCCGGCGACCGAGCTGTCCGGCGGCGAGGCGCAGCGCGTCAAGCTGGCGAGCGAGTTGCAGCGGGGGCGCCGCGGACACACCCTGTACCTCCTCGACGAGCCGACGACCGGTCTGCATCCTGCGGACGTCGAGGTGCTGATGCGCCAGTTGCACGGTCTGGTGGAGGCCGGGCACACGGTGGTCGTCGTCGAGCACGACATGGCCGTGGTGGCGGGCGCCGACCGGGTGATCGACCTGGGGCCGGGCGGCGGCGAGGCCGGCGGCCGGATCGTCGCCGCGGGGCCGCCCGCCGAGGTGGCACGGGCGAGCGGGAGTGCCACCGCCGGGTATCTGGCCCGGGCGCTGGGCGGCGGGACGCGCCGGTGAAGGCGCTCCACCGGCGCGGGCCCTCCTGAGCCGGGAACGGCTACTCGCGCCCCCTCCGCGTGTCGCCCTCGGTGTACTCGCGCCCCCTCCGCGTGTCGTCCTCGGCGTACTCCTCCGTCTCGGCCTCGATCCGCTCCTTGCGGACCCGGCCCCGCACGGTCTCGTTCTCGGTGTGCTCCTCGGTGGTCATCCGGACGCGCTCCACCGGCACCGTCTCGGTCTCCACGACGGGGCGTTCCTCGTGCAGGGTGACCTCGTGCTCGTCCTCGCTGATCTCCGGACCGGAGAGCGCCTCGCCGCGGTTGGCGTCCGTGATGGGTTCGCGCTCCACCCGCACTTCCTCGTGGGTCACCGGAACGGTCTGCTGGACCTCCTCCGTGACCACGTACTTGCGCAGCCGGGCCCGGCCGCTCTCGCGCCGTTCGACGCCGACGTGCATCTGCTCCTCCGAGCGGGTCATGGCGTCGTCGCCGCGCATGCCCGTCCGGTCCGGCGCGAGCTGTTCGCCGGCCGTGCCACCCGCCGTGCCGGCCGTGCCGCCCGCCGTTCCGGCCGCTCCGGCGGCTCCAGCGGCTCCGGCGGCTCCAGCCGCACCGGCCGCTTCTGCGGTTCCGGCCGGGCCCGGTCCCGCCGCCCAGCGTCCGTCGTCGGTCCGCTCGGCCTCGGAGAGCACGCTGTCCCAGTTGATGCCGTAGTAGTCGTAGAGCCGGTGTTCCTCGGTCTCCGACAGATGTCCGCCCGCGTCGACGTCGACGCTGGGCGCGCCCTTGACCATGTCCTTGCGGTAGGGGACCTCGAGGTGGTCCTGCACCAGCGCGGCGTCGCGGATGGGCACGAAGGACTCGTTGGAGCCGAGCATTCCCGTCTTCACGCTCACCCACTCGGGGCGGCCGGTCATGTCGTCGAAGAAGACGTGCTTGGCGTCGCCGATCTTGTTCCCGTCACCGTCGTAGACCGGATGGTCCAGGACGTTGGCGATCTCTTCACGGGTGATCATCTGGCATCACCCTCCTTCCGGAGTGCCTGCCTTCCGAATGTCCGCATCAGACGCACGAAAACGGACCATACGTCACAAATGCCACATACTTTTCGAAGGTGCTTTCCCCTGGGCGGCGTGCGCGAGCGAGCGTCGGTCGACGTGTCCGCCCGGCCCGATGACCGGCCGCACCACCACCTCCGCGGTCAGCCCGCGCGCCGACGCCACGCGCCACAAGGAGGCGAGCAGGGTGTCCTCCCCGACGAACGCGGGCGCCGTGCTCACCGCCCGTCCCCCGGCCCGGTACCGGATGTCGACCGGCTGGACCGGCGCCCCGGCGTCCAGGGCGGCCTGGAATACGGCCCGGCGGAAGGGCCCCTGGGCGCGTCCGCACCAGGTGCTGCCCTCGGGGAAGGCGGCGACCGCGGCACCCTCGCGCAGGGCGCGCGCGATCACGGCGACCGTGTCCGGCAGGGCCCGCAGCCGGCCCCGTTCGATGAACAGCACCCCTCCACGCGCGGCGAGCCCTCCCGCCACCGGCCAGCACCGGATCTCGCTCTTGGCCAGCATCCGCGCGGGGCGTACGGCGGCGAGCAGCGGGATGTCGAGCCAGGAGACGTGGTTGGCGACGAGGAGCAGCCCGCCGGCGGGCGCGGCGGCGCCCGTGACGCGGACGCGGACGCCGGCGGCCCGCACGATCCAGCGGCACCAGCGCCGCACCACGGCGTCGGGGGCCCGTCTGCCGAGCGGCGTCAGCACCATCGCGACACCGGCCAGGAGCAGCAGCGCGACCGCGACCAGCCGCAGCACGGCGCGCGGTGCGGCGGCCGCCGCCCGGGACGGCTCCACGCACGTGCCGGGGGTGCAGGGCGCGGCGGGCAGCCAGGCGCTCATCAGGCCGGGACGAGGGAGAGGAAGTGCCGCAGGTAGCGCGGGTCGACCCGGCTCATCGGCAGCAGCACGTACAGGTCGGCCACGCCGAAGTCCACGTCGTGCGCCGGCTGTCCGCAGACCCAGGCGCCGAGGCGGAGGTAGCCGCGCAGCAGAGCCGGCAGTTCGGTGCGGCCGGCCGGGGCCGCGGCGGGCGGGGTCCACGGGAGCAGCGGCCGTACCCGGTACTCCTCGGGCGCCAGGTGCTTGGTCCGCACCCGGTCCCAGGTGCCGGCGGCGAGGGTGCCGCCGTCGGCGAGCGGGATCGAGCAGCAGCCCGCCAGCCACTCGTGGCCCCGGTCGGTCATGTAGCGGGCTATTCCGGCCCAGATGAGCCCGATGACGGCGCCGTCGCGGTGGTCGGGGTGCACGCAGGAACGGCCGACCTCGACCAGGCCGGGGCGGACCGCGTCCAGCGCGGCGAGGTCGAACTCGCTCTCCGCGTACAGCCGCCCGGCGACCGCCGCGCGCTCCGGCGGCAGCAGCCGGTAGGTCCCGACGACCTGCCCGGTCGTCTCCTCCCGTACCAGCAGGTGGTCGCAGTAGGCGTCGAAGGGGTCGACGTCGTGTCCGGGCTGCGGGCTCGCCAGCAGCGCGCCCATCTCCCCCGCGAAGACGTCGTGCCGCAGCCGCTGCGCGGCCCGCACGTCCTCCTCGTCGCGGGCCAGCGCGACGGTGTAGCGGCGGGGTGCGGCGGGCTTGGAGGGACGGTCTGCGGTCAGTACGCCGGTCATGGCACTCTCCTGGTCACGGGCCGGGGCGGCGACGGCGGACCGACGGTGTACGGTCCGCCGCCCCTGTTCTTCCGCTGCCGGTTGGCCGGTGCGTGACCTGGGCCGGGAAAGTGGATGTGCGGCTGCTGAATGCCAGGGGCGAAGGCGAGACGGGGCCGGAAGGAGCACCTCTCCCGGCCCCGTCCGTCCGCACCTTTTCGGCGAACGTTCCGTGGGGCTGTGCGCCACCCTCTAGCGCTTGGCCGCCTTGCGCGTGGCCCGCAGCCACTCCTTGTTCATGCTGGTGATGGAGAAGAGCGGGATGCCCTTCGGACAGGCGGTCGCGCACTCGCCGGCGAGGGTGCAGCCGCCGAAGCCCTCGTCGTCCATCTGCGCCACCATGTCCAGCACCCGGGTCTCCCGCTCGGGCGCCCCCTGCGGCAGGACACCCAGGTGGTTGACCTTCGCGGAGGTGAACAGCATCGCCGCACCGTTCGGGCAGGCCGCGACGCAGGCACCGCAGCCGATGCACTCCGCGTGCTCGAATGCGAAGTCGGCGTCCGGCTTCGGCACCGGGGTCGCGTGGGCCTCCGGCGCGGCGCCCGTGGGCGCGGTGATGTAGCCGCCGGCCTGGATGATCCGGTCGAAGGCCGAGCGGTCGACGACCAGGTCCTTCACCACCGGGAATGCGGACGCCCGCCAGGGCTCGATGTCGATGGTGTCGCCGTCCTGGAAGGACCGCATGTGCAACTGGCAGGTGGTGGTGCGCTCGGGGCCGTGGGCGTCGCCGTTGATGACCAGCGAGCAGGCGCCGCAGATGCCCTCGCGGCAGTCGTGGTCGAAGGCGACCGGGTCCTCGCCCTCGAGGATGAGCTCCTCGTTGAGGGTGTCGAGCATCTCCAGGAAGGACATGTCGCGGGAGATGCCGTCCACCTCGTACGTGGACATGGCGCCGTCGGCGTCGGCGTTCTTCTGCCGCCAGACGCGCAGGGTGAGCTTCATGCGTAGCTCCGCTGAGTGGGGTGGACGTACTCGAAGACCAGGTCTTCCTTGTGCAGGGTGGGCGCCTCGCCGGTGCCCGCGAACTCCCAGGCGGCGGCGTACCCGAACTCGTCGTCCCTGCGGGCCGCCTCGCCGTCGGGGGTCTGGGACTCCTCGCGGAAGTGGCCGCCGCAGGACTCGGCCCGGTGCAGCGCGTCGAGGCACATCAGCTCGGCGAGCTCCAGGTAGTCGACGACGCGGTTGGCCTTCTCCAGCGACTGGTTGAACTCCTCGCCGGTGCCCGGGACCTTGATGCGCCGCCAGAACTCCTCGCGGATCTGCGGGATGCGCTCCAGGGCCTTGCGCAGGCCGGTGTCGGTGCGGGCCATGCCGCAGAACTCCCACATCAGCTCGCCGAGTTCGCGGTGGAAGGAGTCCGGGGTGCGGTCGCCGTCCACGGAGAGGAGCAGGTTGAGCCGGTCCTCGGTCTCGGCCAGCACCTCCCGCACCACCGGGTGGCCGTCGTCGACCTCGTCCTTGTGCGGGTTGCGGGCGAGGTAGTCGTTGATCGTGGCCGGCAGGACGAAGTAGCCGTCGGCCAGGCCCTGCATCAGCGCGGAGGCGCCGAGCCGGTTGGCGCCGTGGTCGGAGAAGTTCGCCTCGCCGATCGCGAACAGGCCGGGGACGGTGGTCTGGAGGTCGTAGTCGACCCACAGGCCGCCCATCGTGTAGTGCACGGCGGGGTAGATCCGCATGGGTACCTGGTACGGGTCCTCGTCGGTGATCCGCTGGTACATGTCGAAGAGGTTGCCGTACTTGGCCTCGACCGCCTTACGGCCCATGCGCTCGATCGCGTCGGCGAAGTCCAGGTACACGCCCTGGCCGCCGGGGCCCACTCCCCTGCCCTCGTCGCAGACGTTCTTCGCGGCGCGGGAGGCGATGTCGCGGGGCACCAGGTTGCCGAAGGACGGGTAGACGCGTTCCAGGTAGTAGTCGCGCTCGTCCTCGGGGATCTGGTTCGGCGGCCGGTCGTCGCCCTTGGCCTTCGGCACCCAGATCCGGCCGTCGTTGCGCAGCGACTCGCTCATCAGCGTCAGCTTGGACTGGTGGTCGCCGGTGCGCGGGATGCAGGTGGGGTGGATCTGTGTGAAGCAGGGGTTGGCGAAGTAGGCGCCGCGCCGGTGCGCCCGCCACACGGCGGTCGCGTTGGAGTTCATGGCGTTGGTGGAGAGGTAGAAGACGTTGCCGTAGCCGCCGCTCGCCAGGACCACGGCGTCGGCGAAGTACGTGTCGATCTTCCCGGTGATCAGGTCCCGGGCGACGATGCCGCGCGCCCGCCCGTCCACGACGATCAGGTCCAGCATCTCGGTGCGCGGGTGCATCTCGACGTTGCCGGCCGCGATCTGCCGGCTGAGCGCCTGGTAGGCGCCGAGCAGCAGCTGCTGGCCCGTCTGGCCCCGGGCGTAGAACGTACGGGAGACCTGGACGCCGCCGAAGGAGCGGGTGTCGAGCAGGCCGCCGTACTCGCGGGCGAACGGCACGCCCTGGGCCACGCACTGGTCGATGATCTCGACCGAGATCTGGGCGAGGCGGTGCACGTTGGACTCGCGGGAGCGGAAGTCGCCGCCCTTGACGGTGTCGTAGAACAGGCGGTGGACGGAGTCGCCGTCGTTGCGGTAGTTCTTCGCGGCGTTGATGCCGCCCTGCGCGGCGATCGAGTGGGCCCGGCGCGGGGAGTCCTGGTAGCAGAACTGGACGACGCGGTAGCCCTGTTCGGCGAGCGTCGCCCCGGCGGAGCCGCCCGCGAGTCCGGTTCCGACGACGATGACCGTCTGCCGCCGCCGGTTGGCGGGGTTGACCAGCTTGGCCTCGAAGCGGCGGGTGTCCCAGCGCTCGTTGACGGGTCCGGTGGGGGCCTTGGTGTCGGCGACCGGCGCTCCGGTCGTGTAGTCGGCGTAGGTTGTCATGTCAGCTCACCACTCCGGTCATGACGCCCACGGGTACGGCGACGAAGCCGACCGTGAGCAGCAGCGCGAGGACGTTGGCGACGGTCTTGAGGGCGCGGTCGCGGGTGCGGCTGCCGGCGCCGAGGGTCTGGGCGGCGCTCCAGAAGCCGTGCCGGATGTGCATGCCGACGGCGAGCACGGCGACGATGTAGACGACGTTGCCGTACCAGGTGGAGAAGGTGTCCACGACGTTCTGGTAGGGCTTGCCCGTCTCGAAGCCGCCGGGGTGCACGGTACCGGTGGTCAGGTCCAGGACGTGCCAGACGATGAACAGGGCCAGGATGATCCCGCCCCAGCGCATGGTGCGCGTCGCGTAGCTGGAGCGCGGCTTCTTGTGCACGTACTTGCTGGGCCGCGCCTTGATGTCGCGGCGGCTGAGCTGGTATGCGGAGACGGCGTGGGCGACGACGGCGACGACCAGCACGACGCGGATCAGCCAGAGCGTCCACTCGTAGTGCATGAACGGTTCGCCGACCGTGCGCAGCCAGTGGGCGTAGTGGTTGAACTCGCTCGGCCCGAAGAAGATCTTCAGGTTCCCGATCATGTGGGCGACCAGGTAGAGCAGCATGACGAGTCCGCTGATCGCCATCACAGTCTTCTTGCCGACGGTCGAGTCCCACACGGTGCGCGCCATGGACGGCCGTCGGTCCGTCCGCGTTGCCAGAGCCATGTCACAGGACGCTACGGGGCGAAGGGCCCATCGGTCCAAGACATGGTCTTCCTCGATTCCATAGGCTGTTCCTATCGGCGGCGTATGCTCGCGGTTATGCAGTTGCAGCAGCTCCAGTACTTCGTCGCGGTCGCCGAGACGCGGCACTTCACCCGGGCCGCGGAGACGGTCCACGTGGCCCAGCCGTCACTGTCCCAGCAGATCAAGTCGCTGGAGCGGGAACTGGGCGCCGATCTGTTCCTGCGGGCGCGGGGCAACATCACGCTCACCGACGCCGGGGAGGCGCTGCTGCCGCTGGCCCGGCGCATCCTGGCCGACGCGGACACCGCCCGGCACGAGGTGCTGGAGCTGGTGCAGCTGCGCCGCGGCCGAGTGCGGCTGGGCGCCACCCCCAGCCTGTGCACCGGTCTCCTCCCCGACGTGCTGCGCGCCTTCCACGACCGCTATCCGGGCGTCCGGCTGCTGATCGAGGAGGGCGGCTCCCACGACCTCGTCCGGGAGCTGGCACGCGGCGCACTCGACCTCGCCCTGGTCGTACTGCCGCTGCCGCCGGCGTCCCCGGCGCTGACCACGGTGGAGCTGCTGCGGGAGGATCTGGTGGTGGTGTCGTCCCCGGAGTCGCCCCGGCCGGGCGGCGGGCGGCGGGCGGTGCGCGTCGCCGACTTGGAGGGCGAGCGCCTGGTGATGTTCCGGCACGGGTACGACCTGCGGGAACTGACCGTGGCCGCGTGCCGTGCAGAGGGCTTCGAGCCGGACTTCGCGGTCGAGGGCGGGGAGATGGACGCGGTGCTGGGGTTTGTGCGGGCGGGGCTGGGGATGGCCGTGGTCCCCCGGATGGTGGCGGCCCGGTCGGGGCGGGGGCTGCGGGTCACTCCGTTGGCCCGGCCGGGGCTGTACCGGACGATCGCGCTCGCCCATCGCAGCGATGTGGCTCCGCCCCGGGCGGCTCGGGAGTTGCAGCGGATGCTGCTTGAGCGGTGACCCTCCGGGAGTGCGGGCAGGGCCCGGTCGCGTCGTAAGGGTGCGGTGTTCGCTCGGGAGTGTGGGTGATCTGTGGCTGAGCGCGCCCACGCGGCGGAGCCGCACGTTGAAACAGCCCCGCGCCCCTTCAGGGCGTTGCCCGCACCCTTCTCACATCGTCGTGTTCCCTACGCCGTCGCGTCCACCAGGGCCAGTTCGTGCAGGCGTTCCGGTGGGCCCGGGCGGGCGTAGTACCAGCCCTGGGCGGTGTCGCAGCCGAGTATGCGCAGTTGCTCGGCCTGGGCGCCGGTCTCCACGCCCTCCACGGTGACCGTGAGGTCCAGGCTGTGGGCCAGGGCGACGATACCCTCGACGATCTTGAGGTCGACGGGGTCGGCCGGGAACTGCTGCATGCTCTGGGTGAAGGAGCGGTCCAGCTTGAGCACGCTCACCGGGAGGCGGCGCAGGTTGGCGAGGTTGGAGTAGCCGGTACCGAAGTCGTCCAGGGCGATGTCGACGCCCATCTCGGCCAGCCGGCGCAACGGCTTGAGCAGGTCGTCGTCCGCGCCGATCAGCGCCGACTCCGTGACCTCCAGGCACAGCGCGTCGGGCGCGACCCCGGTCCGCTCCAGGATGTCGACGGTGTCCTGGACCAGGCCGGGGTGGGTGAGCTGGCAGGGTGAGAGGTTGACGTTGATGCGCAGCGGGCCGGCGGCGGTCGTCTCGCCGTACCGCTCCCGCCAGGCGCGGGCCTGGCGCACCGACTGCTCCAGCACCCAGCGGCCCAGCGGCACGATCAGTCCGGTGTGCTCGGCGAGCGGGATGAACCGGTCCGGGCCGAGGACGCCGTGCTGCGGATGCAGCCAGCGCACCAGGGCCTCGGCACCGCGCACGCTGCCGTCGCCGAGGTGCACCAGCGGCTGGTACTCGATGAAGAACTCGCCCCGCTCCAGGGCCGCCGGCAGCGCGGTCGTCAGGCCGTGCCGGGTGATGACGCGGGCGTCGGCCTCCGGGTCGGCCAGCTCGTAGCGGTTGCCGCCCGCCGACTTGGCCCGGTACATGGTGATGTCGGCGCTGCGCAACACCTCCGCCGGGCTGCGCTCCCCCGCGGGGCCCTCGACGATGCCGATGCTGCCGCGCACGGTCAGCTCACGGCCGTCGACGCTGATCGGGGCGAGCAGCGCGTTCATGATGCGCCCGGCGAGTTCGTCGACCTCGTGCCGGGTGCCCGGGCCGGTGGTCAGCGCGACGAACTCGTCGCCGCCGAGCCGGGCCACCATCTCGCCGGGCACGGTGGCGCAGGACTGCAGGCGGTCGGCGACCTCCACGAGCAGCCGGTCGCCGGCCGCGTGGCCGAGGCTGTCGTTGACGGTCTTGAAGCCGTCGAGGTCCAGGTAGCACAGGCCGAAGCGCTGGCCCGGGCCCGCGTTCAGCGCCTTCTCCAGGCGTTCGAAGAAGAAGCTGCGGTTGGGCAGACCGGTGAGCGCGTCGTGCGTGGCCTCGTAGCGCAGCCGCAGGTTCAGCAGCCGGCGTTCGGTGGTGTCCTCCATCAGCGCGAGCTGGTACTGCGGGACGCCGTCGGCGTCGCGCAGCAGGGATACGGTCAGGTTGGTCCACAGGACCGTTCCGTCGGGGCGGTAGAAGGCCTTCTCCAGGTGATAGGCCTCGCGCTCGCCGCGTACCAGCTCGTCGTAGAGCCGCCAGGTCTGGGGCGCGTCGTCGGGGTGCGACCACTCCCTGACGTTGCGGCCGCGCAGCGTCGGGTCGGCGATGCCGAACATACGCATCAGGGCTCCGTTCACCTGGAGCACGTTGCCGTCCAGGTCGGCGATGCCGATGCCTATGGCGGCGCCCTCGAAGACCGCGCGGAAGCGGGCCTCGCTGGCGTGCAGCGCCTGGGCGACCACGCCCTGCGCCTTCAGGGCGGCCTGCGCGATGGCCTCCTGTTCGGCGAGGGTACGGGCACGCAGCGCCGCGGCGAATCCGGCCGCCATGGCGTGCTGCATCCGCGCGGAACGGGCCCGCATGGCCTCGGGGTCGCCGTCCTCGCCGCAGTAGAGCACGAGGTAGGCGTCGACGCAGTCCAGCGTCCGGGTGAGCGCCTCGGGGTCGGTGCAGTGGGAGTCGACGAGCGCGGCACCGACCGCCCTGGCCTCGTCCGCGTCGAACCCACGCGCCCGCAGCGCCTCGCTCAGCCGACGGGCCAGCGGCAGCAGTTGCTCCTCGAACTCCGGCCGGGTCGCCGACGTCGAGGTCACCGGGAACACCGCCCGGCTCCAGATCGTCGCGAACCGGCGCAGTCTGTCCTCCGGCCCGCCCGGCTCCGCGGTCACGCCGTACGCCCCACGCCGGCGAACCCGGAGAACGCGTACGGATCCTCGTCCTCCGGCGCCTCCTCGGGCCGCCAGCGCGGCATCGGAACCAGTCCGGGCTCCACCATGTCGTACCCCTCGAAGAACCGCGCGATCTCCTCGCGCGAACGCATGATCAGCGGATTGCGGATGTTCTCGTACACGTCCACCGCGCCCCCGGCCCGCTCGGCGGGCAGCGGGATTCCCTCGTACGAGGCGTGCGTGAGGACGAGCAGGCTGCCGGGCGCGAGCGCGTCGGTCAGCTCGGCCACCGCCGCGTGAGGGTCGTCCGCGTCTTCCACGAAGTGCAGTATGGCAACCAACAGCAGGGCCACCGGCCGATTCAGGTCGATCAGCCGCCCCACCTGAGGGCTGGCGAGGATCTCCCGGGGCTTGAGGAGGTCGGCGGCCACGACGTCCGCGTCGTCGTTGCCCGTCAGGACGGCCTGGCTGTGCGCGACCGCGACCGGGTCGTGGTCGACGTAGACGACGCGGGCACCGGGGCGGCTGCGTCCGGCCACCTCGTGGACGTTGCCGAAGGTGGGGATCCCGGAGCCGATGTCCAGGAACTGGTCGATGCCCTCCTCGGCCGCGAAGCGCACGGCGCGGCGCATGAACGCCCGGTTCGCCTGCATGATCTTGGGCAGGCCCGGCATGAACTCCATGGCCTTGCGGGCCGCTTCCCGGTCGACCTCGAAGTTGTGCGAACCGCCCAGGTAGAAGTCGTAGATCCGGGACACGCTGGGCACCGAGATGTCGATGCTGCGCGGGGCCCAGGCGGGACGCTCCATCTAGCTCTCCAAGGCATTGGCGATCCGGTGTTCGAGCTGAGGCTACTGATCGCCCGCCAAACGGGCGAGCCCAAACGGAAATTGACCGTCCGTTCCCGGTCACTGCCTGCGGCACGTGCCTCCTGCCAAGGCACACCAAAGCGCGCGAACGGGGCCGTCCCCTCCGCCTGGGTACGGAGGGGACGGCCCACGGGTCGCGCGCCGAGGACGAGCGGGCGGGAGGTCGCTACTTCTTCTTCGGCGCGCCGACCGGCTTTCCGTCGGGGGCGACGGCATACCAGGTGCCGCCGACTCCCTGACCGTTGGTGTCGCCGGCCTTCTTGTCGCCGGCGAAGGTGTAGATCGGCCAGCAGTCGACGGTCTGCTGCTCGGCCCCGTCCGGCCGGGTGAAGGTCATCAGGTCCTCCTTCACGACGCCCTCGGTGTCGTTGGGCTCCACGGGCGCGACGACCGGCCACTTCTCCAGGCAGGCGCCGGTACAGGCCGACACCGGCTTCGGCCAGGCCTCGTCCTTCATGAAGCGGTAGACGGTCATGCCGTTCTTGTCGACGACGATCTCGCCGAGCTTCGGGTCGTCGCGGGTGGACAGCCCGGCCGCCTCCTCGGCCTTGGCCTTCTTGCCGTCCGCGGCCAGCGCGTACCACTTGCCGCCGACGCCCTGGCCCTTGACGTCACCGGCCGCGGTGTCCTTGGCGTAGCGGTACGCCGGCCAGCCGCCGATCGTCAGCTGCTTGGTGCCGTCGGGACGGGTGACCTCGCCGAGCAGGTCCTTGTCCATGCCCTCGCCGGCGAGGGCGTCGTCGGCGGCCACGGGCGGCCAGGCGGTGGCGCAGTCGTTCTCGCACGTCGTCTTGGACGGCTTGGCGGTGTCCGCGTCGAAGCGGTAGAGGGTGCGGCCCGCTCCGTCGGTCACCAGCTCGCCGATCTCCGCGTTGGTGGCGACGGACAGCTTGCCCGCGGACTCCGGGGGGCTCGCCGACGCCTGCGCCCCGCCCGTGCCGGCCCCGAGTCCGTCGCCGGCGCCCGTACCGATGTTGCCGACGTCGCCGGGAGCGGCCGTGGCGCCGACGTTCTGGCTGCCGGTGGCGCCGCCGTCCTGGCCGCACGCCGTCGTCAGCGCCAGCACCACCGCAGCGCTCGCCACGAGTGAGGCGCTCCGCCAGGAGGTCTTCATCGTCAATCCCCGATCATCGCGAAGGTGTTGGGGCGGCCACTGCGCCGCCGCACGACACTGGGTACGCATGGCGCAGCCGGTTGTGTTCAACGGTGCCGCGGATTTCTTTCCCCCACCCCCCTCGTACGCGGGTGCGAGCCCGGGCGCAGGCGGTGCGGGCTGGTCAAACCACTGGTCGGGACATGTCCCTCCTTCGGGTCAATCGTCCGGTAATCGGGCCCGGCCCGACCCGGCAGGCTTCATGATCTGCGTCGTGCATGAACCCGAACCGACCCGATCCGCCGCCGCCGGGCGGCTGTTGGCCCTGGTGACGTTGACGTTCGCCCTCGTCGGCGCACCGACCGGCCCGGCACAGGCCGACGCCTGTGCGTACGCGTCCACCGGACCGGGCGGCACCGATGCGGTCGCGGTCGCCGGGAGCGACTCCTGGCCCACCTTCCCGCCGTGCCCCGAGCCCTCACCGACGCCCACTCCCACCCCGACGCCGACACCTCCACCATCACCGGAGCCCACTTCCCCGCCACCTCCCTCGCCGAAGCCTCCACGGCCGACGCCGCCCGCCCCCAAGCCCGAGCCGTCGTCTCCACCGCCCCCGGCGCCGGCCCGGCCCACACCGACACCGACACCGACACCGAGCCCCGCCCCGACACCGAGTCCCACGCCGGCACCGGTCCGTCCCGCGCTTCCCGCGCCCGCCCCGTCGTCGGCCACGCCCACGCCCCGGCCGTCACTGAGCCCGGTGCACTACCCGCGCTACCGCGCCGCCCGGCCCCAGCAGCGGTCCTCGCGCGGGGCGACGTCGCCGCTCGTCTTCGTCCTGCT
Source organism: Streptomyces sp. NPDC028991 (assembly GCF_055564775.1). NCBI lineage: Bacteria > Bacillati > Actinomycetota > Actinomycetes > Kitasatosporales > Streptomycetaceae > Streptomyces > Streptomyces sp. NPDC028991. Next base: position 83,254 of record NZ_JBVHVP010000008.1, read on the forward strand.
CATCACGGTGCCCGCGGTGGTCGCCGTCGCCGCGCTCCGTGCGCGCTGATCTCCTGGAGCCCCCCTTGCCGGAATGGCTTGTTCTCACCCTCGCGATGCTGGCCGCCTGTGTCGTGGTCGTCATCATCACCCTCGTACGGCACCGCAGGGCGTCCGACGACGAGGACATCACCGAGACGCCGGACGTCATCGAGTACATGACGATGTGGATCGGGGTGGTGTACGCCATCGTCCTGGGCCTGGCCATCGCCGGTGTCTGGGAGGCACGCAGCGCCGCCCAGGACCACGTGCAGGCGGAGGCGGTCGCGCTGCACGAGATCTCGGAACGCGTCCGGGTCTATCCGCCCGACATCCGTGACCGCATCCGGGAGGATGTCAACGCCTATGTCGGACACGTCGTCACCACCGAGTGGAAGGTCATGGCCGACCGCGGCGAGGTGACCGAACGCGGCACCGAACTCCTCGACCGCGTCCGCGCGGACGTCACCGACTACGAGCCGAGGACGGACTTCGAGGCACAGGCGTACCAGCCGCTCGTCGACCAGGTGACGGCGGCGGACCAGGCCCGCATCGCCCGGGCGGAGTCGACCGGGGCGACCATGCCGGGTGTGGTGTGGTTCGGGCTCGTCACAGGAGGCGTCGTCACGGTCGGCATGGTCTTCGCGCTGCAGATCCGGCGTACGGCACGCGAGCTGATCCTCGCCGGGCTGTTCTCGGCGCTGATCGCCTTCCTGCTCTTCCTGATCTGGGACTTCGACGCACCGTTCAGTCGCGGCGTGGCGGCGTCGACGGACCCGTTCCTGAGCCTCTTCCCTGAGGCGAAGGACTGAGTCTCCCCCGCGGGCGAGTCCGTACGGGCTCCCCCGGCGGCACCTGCACCGGGAGGCCGCCGGGGGACGCCCGACACACCGTCACCGTCCCCTGAGCGGCCCACACACTTGCCCCATTCGCGCGACTGCGATCGCGCCGACGCGCACGACTTCCTAGCGTTTCGGACATCGAGGTGCATTTCTGGCGCGAGCGGAACAGGTCCGCCGCTGCGCCTCGGGGACCCGGAGGATTCACCATGCGCGCGATACTCGTCGCCTCGGTCGCACTGCTGGGCGTCGCCGCCCTCTCCGCCTGCGTACCGGCCGGGGCTGCCGTGGGGGGAAGCGGTTCGACGTTCGGCTTCACCATCCACCCCGCCACGGTCGCGCCGGGTGGCGAGGTCACGCTGGGGGTGGGCCGCGGTGCCGACGGCTGCCGGGGACGCGTCACCGTGTCGTCGGCGGTGTTCGACACGGTCACCATCCCCAGGCACCAGTCGTCGGCGACGGCCCAGGTCGACCGGGACGCCAGACGCGGGGCCGTCTACCAGGTGACGTTCGCCTGTGACGGCAGGACCGGGACCGTGGACCTGACCATCGCGGGCGGCCACTCCGACCACCCCACTCACGAACCCCGCCACCCCTCCAAAGGCGTGCACGCCGGCGAGGGCGGCAGCGTCGCCGGGTTCGACCTGAAGGAGATCGGGCTGGGCGCCGCGCTCATCGCCGGCTCCGTGGGAGCGGCCTACCACCTCTCGCGCCGCCGCTCCGGCGAGGACGGCGCCTGAGCGCTCCGCGGGGGGGGGGGGGGGGAGGGGGTGGGGGGGGGGGGGGGAAGGGGGGGGGGGGGGGAGGGGGGGGGGGGGGGGGGGGGGGGGGGGGGGGGGGGGAGGGGGGGGGGGGGGGGGGGGGGGGGGGGGGGGGGGGGGGGGGGGGGGGGGGGGGGGGGGGGGGGGGGGGGTTGCGGGGGTGCCCCCCGCCACGAGTGATCTGCCGATTCGGCTGACGGATCCTGTGGTGTGCATCGTTGCCTGTTCCCCCCTGGTCGGGTGTGTCCGGTCGGGGGTGAATGTAGCCGCCACACGGGGTGGTGGCGTGAGGGCCGAACTAGCCACAAATGATCACGAAAATGATCAGGGAGGGGCTTATTCCGCCCCTGGCGCAGACCGTTGCCGGGGTGAGACGGAGCGGCGGGGCGTCCTCCTTCACGACCCCCGCGTTGCGTCCGCGCCCGCCCCTGCCTTCTGGCGCGCCGAGGGGCTCGTCGAGGCAGGCGTCAACGGACCCGGTACAGGTCGAGAGTCGTCAGCGTGGTCGCGGCGTTGGTCCGCTGCGCCTTGTCGGCCCGGGGGTCGTCGGCCAACGCGGCCAGGAGCCGCAGGCCCGCGGCGCGGTGGCCGTCCAGCATGGCCAGGGAGCGCGCGGCGACGGCTCTGGCGTCCGCGGGAGCCGTGGGGTCCGCGGCGAAGGCCGAAAGGAGTTCGGCCGAGCGTTCTTCTCCGCGCTCGGCCAGATTGGACGCCGCGGTGATCCGGTCCCATACCGGGACGCCGCCGTCCCGGGCGATGCCGAGGAGCAGGACGGCCGCTTCCTCGCGGTGCCCCTCCAGCTCGGCCAGCGCCACGGCGGCGTCCACGCGGTGGTGTGCCTCCGTGGCCGTGTCGGCCGCGATGCCGGCGAGTGGTCCAGCGGCCTCGCCCTGGTGGGTGGTGGAGCGGGCCAGGAGCCGGAGCGCGCCCAGCCGGCAGCTCAGATGGCGACCACGGCCGGTCACGACGGGCAGGACCAGTTCCGCGGCGGCTTCCGCGTCCACCTCGGCCAGTCTCTCGGCGGCCGTCAGATGGGAGTGGCTTCCGGGCGGCGACTCCCGGGCCAGCTCGGTGAGCAGGCGGGCGGCGCGATCCCGGCAGCCGGCCACCCCGGCCAGTGCCAGGGCAGCCGCTGCCCGGTCATCCGGTGTCGTGCCGCTGTCTCCCGCGAACGCGGTGAGCAGGCCCACTCCGTCCTCCCGGTGAGGCTGGTCCAGCTCGGCGAGGTACCGGGCAGCGGTGACGGAGCCGTACTGGGCGAGGCCGAGCAGCAGCGCGGCACCGGACTCGCGGTGCCCGTCCAGCCCGGTGAGCCAGTGGGCCGCCATACAGCGGAGGTGGTCCTCGCTCCCGGGATCCATGGCGCACTCGGTGAGCAGCCGCACCCCGAGCGAGCTGTGACTGCCGAGCCGGGCCAGCACCCGGGCGGCGCCGAGAACGCTGTACGGGTTCGGTGCCAGGTCCTCGATGAGCCGGAGGAGCAGCGTGGCCCCGGCCGTCTCGTGGCCCTCCAGCCCGGCCAGGATCTCGGCGGCCCAGCCGCGGTGGTCCAGTCCCAGCGCGCCGTCACCGGCGAGACGGGTGAGCAGCCGCGCGCCGTCGTCGAGGTGGCCCTCCAGCTCAGCGAGGTACCAGGCGGCCTCCACCCGGCTGCGGTCGTCCACCGTGGGGCGGTTCGCGTACCCGGTCAGCCACTGTGCGGCCTTCTGCCGCGGGAGGCTGCTGCCGAGCTGGAGTTGCGCCTTGAGCAAGTGGTATCCGGTGATCTCGGCGGATCCGAACAGGTCCTCCAGGGCCCGCAGCGTGGCCGTTGCCAGAGGCGCCTCCGAGGCCAGCAACGCGTCGAGGAGGAAGCCCAGGTAGGACGGCTCCAGGCCCAGCGGGTCCAGGGGCTGGATGCCGGACGTACGGCGGCTCGCCCGGCGCAGTCTGTCGCGCAGCCGCTGGGCGGGGAACAGCCGGTCGAAGAGCAGCCTGCGGGCCTGGGGGTCGCGGGTGGCGTGCCGCGCGGCGTGGTACTCCAGGAGTGTGCGGTGCAGGAACTCGACGTCGCCGCCCTGGCCGGCCAACAGGCCGCAGGAGCGCAGCAGCGAGGCCAGCAGCGCGTCCCACAGCGGTGATTTGACCTTGTCCGGTCGTCGGGCGTGCGGGTGCGCGGTGAGGATCGCGGTGGCCGGGGCCCGGTTCCCGCTGATCCTTTCGTGGGCCAGATGATCGATGAGGACCGGCAGGTGTTCCCGGGCGCGCTCCGCGGCCTGCTGGACGGTGCGACGGTCCTCCGGGACCTGATAGCGGCTGACCAGGGTGTGGATGGCACGGTCGTGCAGGTCGCTGACGCCCTTGTGGACGTTCTCCTCGTAGAGCAGTTCGACGAAGGACCGGAAGACTCCGGCCCGGCCGTCGGGCAGGGGGCGATCGGTGTCGGCCTCGTACAGATGGCACAGCATGGCGGTCATCAGAGGGATGCGGGCCAGTTCCTCCAGCCGGGTCCGGCGGACACCGTGCAGGAACGCCCGGACGTGACGGTCGGCGTCGGGCAGAGCGCGCAGACGTCTGTGCGCGTAGGTGCGCACGTCGTCGTCCGTGAAGGGCTCCAGCGTGAAGTGGTCGGCGGCGCGGGGCAGCCGGTCGAGTTCGCCGCCGGGCAGGGGGCGGGTCGCGACGAGGAACCGGTAGGGCGTGTCCGTCTGCACGGCTTCGCGGGCGAGGCGGTCGAGGAGGGACACCCGGGCCGTCCGGTCGGGCACCTCGTCAAGGCCGTCGACCATCACCAGCCACCGCGCGCCGAGACGCGGAGGGCGGCGGAAGAAGTCCTCGGTCAACACCTCGCGCAGCCCGAAGGGACCGTACTCCTCGGTCACCGCGTGCGCCAGGGCGGGCGCCAGCAGGGGCGCACCCACCAGGTCGCCGGCGCGGACCAGCACCGGGAAGGCGGGTGCCGGGGAGGCGGGGTCCGCCTCCGTCGTCAGCAGGTGCCGGGAGGCGGACAGCAGGTGCTGCCGCAGCAGCGTCGACTTGCCGTGGCCCGGTCCGGCCAGCAGGACCCGGATCGGTCCGTCGCCGGTGAAGACGTGTTCGGCGGCCGCGGGAGCCCGCGCGGCCCGGAGCGAGGTGCGCCGCGGCACGTAGACATCGGCCAGTGACGGCGCGTCGAGCTCCGGTGCCAGCCCGGGGTGCGGAAGTTGATCGGCTGCCGACCGGACGGCTCTCAGGTACGAGCCGAGCCGGTGCCCGGGGCCGCTCGTCCGCACGGCGCGGTGACCGTCCCCGGGCTCCGGCGCGGAAGCGTAGTACGTGATGCTGTCGGCGTGCCCGACCGCGAATCCTCCAGTGGTGGCCGAGACGACCATGTCTGCCGTGACGTGCGGGGCCTGACCGCCTCCGAGCCCGCTCAGCCCTGCTGCGGACCCGGCTGCGGAGGGGTTCCGACGGTGACGTCACGCATCTGCACCGCCGCCGCGGAACCGTGATCGGCCCGGATGTCCACGTTGCCGCGGATCGTCGGGCCGTCGGCGGGCGCCTCCGCTCCGTCCGCCGGGGCGTGTGTCTGCAGCAGGGCCCGCAGGATCTCGGCGGCCTCCTCGCGCTCGGAGGCGCTCAGATTCTCCAACGCCTGCTCGAAGCGGGCCTGCCAGGCGCCTTGCTGGCCGCTGCGCACGCCGGCCCGTTCGTCGTCCGGTACGGCTTCCAGCGCGGCCGCACTATGGTCGAGCCGTTCCAGCTCGACGCGCTCACGCTCCCCGTCGCCCCGGGCGAACCACCGCGCGACCGACTGCTGCAGGCCCTGCCAGGCGCTGGTCCCGGCCGCTTGGACGACCGCCGCGCCTCCGGCGGCGGCCAGCGCGGCCATACCCTCCGCCAACATCCAACCGCCCCCGTTCGTCACCGTGTTCGACATGCGAGACGGTAGTGCACCGCGCGGCACGTCACCTCGCGTTCCACCGGATTGACGTCGGGCGCGCGGTCCGCGCCGCTGAGCGGCGGCAGTTCTTTCCCGTGCGCGGACCACCCGCCGGCCCCTCGGGCTCATCGGCCGTCCGCCCGCCGACGCGGGCGGCGGTCTCACGCAGCCGGGTGTGGGCCGCGTCGTGGGTGTGCACGGGTGCCACCACATGGCCTCCCGCGACGGCACGGCCTCGTACGGCGGCTCCACCACGCGTACGCCGGCGAGCGGCGCCAGGAGCCGGGCCGGGCGCGCCTGGTCCAGGGCGATGCGGCGGGGCCTCGTCGACAACGCCGGTGGGGGGCGAAGAGGCCGCCGAGGCCGGCCCCGTTCATGCGGGGCGGGGGTGACGGACGCGGCTGAGGCACCGGCGGTCGTGCCCGGTTCCCGTCCTGCCTCCGGCTCTCCGTCCGTACGGTCAGGGGGCCGTACGCCGTCGCGGCGGCGTGATGGCGTACAGGTCGAGAATGTCCGGCAGGGGTGCCACGCCCGGCCCGCCCGCGCGTGCCCACGCGGCGATGTCCTCGGTCGCGTCCGGGTCGTTGACGAGCCCCAGCCAGACGGGCCGGGCACCGGCGGCGCGGCCTTCGGCGGAGGGCTGTACGACGATGACGTTGGCCTGGTCGCAGACGTCGAGGCAGTCGGAGACGCGTACCGGTGCCGCGGCGCGCAGGCGCTCGGTCTGGGCCGTGTGGTCGACGCCGGTCACTTTGGGGCTGCCGCAGCAGCAGTCGCGGCACACGACGATGCGGCACGGCACCGGGGCGGTGGCCGTTGCGGCCCTCGTGTCGTCCGTCGTTCGTCCGGCCGGCGTTGCGGGCATGCGGTGCCGTCCCTCTCTCCGGGGAGATCCGCCCCGGTGGTCCGTCGAGGTAGCGACCGCGTGAGTCTCCTGGCTCTCGGGTCAATGCTCGTCCCTGCCTTCCCACCCGTTGCCGGGCAGTGGCCTGTCGGGACTCGCTCGCCGATCACAGTGGCGGGACCGCGCCGGATTCGCACCGGCTTCCTCGTTCCGCCGTCGCCTTGTCGTCGGCCATCATCCCACCCCGGGACGCCGCACCGCCCGCCCGGTACCGGCCTTCGGTCCGACTCCTGGGCGTGAGGGGGCCGTCGCGGGCCGACGGGCCGGGCGGGCCAGCCGCAGAAGAGTGCGCTGCCACCCCCGTACCAGGCTGTCCGCGAGGCGTGCGGGAGGCTCGGGGCGTGCGGCCGGGTCCGCACGCCCTTTCGCCGTCGGCTCGGGGAAACGTAGGATCACCTGGTCATCGCCGCGACGGGAGACAGGAAGCCGGTGCGAATCCGGCACGGTCCCGCCACTGTGACCGGGGAGCGCCCCTCCGACACGCCACTGCGCCCCGCGCGGGAAGGCGGAGGGAACGTCGATCCGGGAGTCAGGACACTGGTCCGTCGCGGGCCCGATCCGAGGAGCGCGGACTCCAGGAGGCTTCACGTGTCCCAGCTGTTCACCCCTGCCCGCACGCGCGGGTTCCTTCGTGCCACGGCCGCCGCCATGGCTCTTTCGTCAGTACTGCTGACCACCGGCTGCGGTCCGTCCGACGAGGGCGGCGGGGACGCGAAGGCCACCACGGCCGTGCCCACCGGCTTCCCGGTCACCATCGACAACTGCGGCGTGAGGACGACGTACGACAGGCCGCCGTCACGGGTGGTCACCATCCACCAGCACCCGGCGGAACTCATGCTCGCCCTCGGCCTGAAGGACCGGATGGCCGGCACGGCCTTCCCCGACTCCGCCGTCCTGCCCGAGCTGAAGAAGGACTACGAGGCGATCCCCGAGCTGGCGGAGAAGGAACCGTCGTTCGAGACGGTCCTGGACGCCGAACCCGATCTCGTCTACGGCGGTTACGGCAGCGCCTTCGCCGAGAACGAGGGCCGGTCCCGCAAGGCGTTCGCCGACGCCGGCATCGACACCTACCTCAACCGCGAGTACTGCGGCGAGAAGCGGGTGACGATGCGGGACACCTACGACGAGATCCGCGCCATCGGCAGGATCTTCGGTGTCCCGGACCGGGCCGACAGGCTGGTCACCGACCTCGAGGACCGCGTCGGCAAGGCCGCCGCCGAGGTCGCGGGCGAGCCAGAGGTGCCCGTCTTCCTCTACGACAGCGGCGACAAGAGCGCGTTCACCGCGGGCGGCAAGAGCCTGGGCACCGAGCTGATCCGGCTGGCCGGCGGCGAGAACGTCTTCGCCGACCTCGACGACGTCTTCGGCGACGTCTCCTGGGAGCAAGTCGTCGAGCGCAGGCCGGAGGTCATCGCCATCTACGACTACGCGGGCGCCGGAAGCGTCGAGGAGAAGAAGAGGTTCCTGCTCTCCCAACCCGCGCTCGCCGACGTGCCCGCCGTCAGGAACAAGCGGTTCGTCGTCCTGCCGCTGACCGCCACCCTGGTAGGAATCCGCTCGGCCTACGCGGTCGACGACCTGGCCCGCGGACTGCACCCCGAGAGCTTCCGGTGACCCAGGCCGCCACCGACACGTCCACCGAACGGACGGCTCAACGGTGGAAGACGACCGAGCCAGGGGCGGGCCGTACGGGGTTGGCGGTCACGCTGCTCGTACTCACCACCCTGCTCGTCGTCTCCGCCACGGCGGGCCTCGCGATCGGCTCCGTCCGGGTGCCGCCCGGCGAGGTGTGGGGCATCGTGACGCACGCGCTGGGTGCCGACTGGCAGGAGCCCGGCTGGTCGCGGGCCCGGGAGACCATCGTGGTGGACGTGCGGGCGCCGCGGGTACTGCTCGGTGCGGTCACCGGCGCCGGCCTGGCGGTGGTCGGCACCGCGCTACAGGCCCTGGTGCGCAACCCGCTCGCAGAGCCGTACCTGCTTGGCGTCTCCTCGGGGGCGTCCCTCGGCGCGGTCGCCGTGATCGTCTTCGGGGTCACCCTCTTCGGGCCGGTCTCCCTGTCGGTGGCCGCCTTCGTGGGCGCCCTGGGCGCGCTCCTGCTCGTGTACGCCACCGCGCGCACCGGCGGACGCATCACCTCGTCGCGGCTCGTGCTGTCCGGAGTGGCGATCGCGGCGGTGCTCACCGCGGTGCTCAATCTGCTGCTGCTCACCACCGACCGGGGCAACGAGGCCCGCGCGGTCCTCGCCTGGACCCTCGGCGGCCTCGGCGGGGTCAACTGGGGCACCCTGTGGCTGCCGGGCGCGGCCCTGCTGCTCGGCGTCGGCGTCCTCATGGCCCAGGCGCGCAACCTGAACCTGCTGCTGGCCGGCGAGGAGGCGGCCACCACCATGGGACTGGACGTGGCCCGCTTCCGCGCCCGCCTGTTCGTCCTGCTCTCCCTCGTCACCGGCGTACTGGTCGCGGCGGCCGGACCGATCGGCTTCGTCGGCCTGATGATGCCCCACATCGTGCGCCTGTTCGTCGGCGGCGACCACCGCCGGGTCCTGCCGACGGCGGCACTCGGCGGAGCGGTCTTCCTCATCTGGGCGGACATCGCCGCACGGACGATCGCCGCGCCGACGGAGATACCCGTCGGCGTGCTCACGGCCCTGTGCGGCGGGCCGTTCTTCCTGTGGCTGATGCGCCGGGACGCCCGGCGCGGCACCGACCGAGGAGTGGCATGACCGCGACCGAACTGAGCGTCGACGGCGTCACGCTCACCGCCGGAGCGCGCCACCTGGTGCGCGACGTGTCCCTGACCGCCCGCCCGGGCGAGACCATCGGCCTCGTCGGTCCCAACGGCAGCGGCAAGTCCAGCCTCCTGCGCACCGTCTACCGTGTCCTGCGCCCGGACGCCGGTCAGGTCCGGGTCGACGGAGGCGACGCCTGGTCATTGCCGGTGCGGCAACTGGCCCGCACCGTGGCCGCGGTGGTCCAGGACTCGGCGGCCGACTTCGATCTCGCCGTCCGGGAGGTCGTCGCCATGGGCCGCACCCCGCACAAACGGCTCCTCGCCGGCGACACCCCCGAGGACGCCGGGCTCATCGACTCCGCGCTCCTGGCGGTCGACGCCGTCCACCTGGCCGACCGCCCCTTCGACCGGCTCTCCGGCGGCGAACGCCAGCGCGTCCTCATCGCCCGCGCCCTCGCCCAACGGCCCACCCTCCTCGTCCTCGACGAACCCACCAACCACCTCGACGTCCGCCACCAACTGTCGGTGCTCGGCACCCTGCGCCGTCTGCCCACGACCGTGCTGCTCGCCCTGCACGATCTCAACCTGGCCGCCTACTACTGCGACCGCCTCTACGTCCTGCACGCCGGCGAGGTCACCGCCTCCGGCCCGCCGGCCGAGATACTCACCCCGCGGCTCCTGGCCGAGGTCTACGGAGTGGCGGCGGAGGTCGCCACCCATCCGCGCACGGGCGCCCCGCAGGTGACGTTCCTCCCCGAAGAGCCACGCGGCTGAAGGACCACCCGATGGTGGTGCCCGTGCCCGTCCGCGCCACCTGGGAAGGGCCGCGGCGGGTGGCCGACGCCTCAAGGGCGCCGGGCTGCCGGTACCGGGTCGCATGCCGCGCACCGGCGGCAAGGCAGCCGCGGGGCCCGTACGCCGCTCAGCGGCCGCAAGGGTCGCCCGAGGGAAACGGCGAACGAGTGCGCGCCGCCCGGTTCACGAGCCGCCGGGCAATGCACGCTCCGGCGTGACAGTCCGGAGCTGGACAGCGGGCCCCTGGCCGGTGAACAACGCCCATGACACCACGGCCGGCGGCACGGCCGGCGGCACGAGCGGTTCACCCGGTCGGCGGCACGAGCGGCGGCACGAGCGGCGGCACGAGCGGTTCACCCGGTCGGCGAGGGGCTTTCCTCGTAGGCGGGCACCTGTGCCTGAATGTTGAAGGTGGTCGTGCCGGCCTTCTCGAACCGCATGGTGAACTTCATGAAGTCGCCGCCCCTGATCTGCCGGTTCACGTCGCGCAGCACCAGGTGCGTCCTGTCCCGCTCCAGTTGGACGAGCCGGCCCACCGGGAGGTCGACCCCGCCGGTCAGCACCTTGCCGTCGGAGTCCACCAAGTCCACCGAGGCCGCGGCCGGCGTCTCGGCGCCCACGAGCTTGTCGGCCTCGTCGCCCTTGTTGTAGAGCCACACGTAGGCGGGGACGTCGTCTCCGGGCTGCCACGGACCGTCCTGCGGTTCAGCCACGTGCGCGTACCGGATCATCAGATCGCCGACACGGCCGTTCTGGCCCGGCGCCTCCCAGTCCGGCAGGGAGAACTCGTCGTCCCCACCGCATCCGCTCGCGGTCATGGCCAGGACGAGCGCACCTGTGACAAGAGCACACCGCCCGCGCACCGCGGAGAGGGATGTCATGGTCGCTCCTTTCACCACCCGATGTTCCCACCCTGGGTACCCACATCGTCCGGGGCAAAGGGAGCGGGGCCAATCGTGTTCGGAGGATGCCCTGCGGCACCGTGCGCGTATCGGTGGTCCGGGCAGACGCGCACCACCATTTCGCACGGACGGGAAGATGATTGACACGCTTGTCTAGACCTATTGCCCTGCCCGTGAAAGGCGGGCTACGTTACCCGCTGTTCGAAGCCCTTCGCGTTTTCCTTCAATTCCCTTGCTGGGCAAGGCTGGAAGGAGCATGTCCGCATGCAGGACCGGAGTCTGTCCAGACGGACCGTTCTCGCCTCCGCGACCGTGGTCGCCGCCGGCGCGACGGGCGCCGTGGGCGCGGCGGCCACCCCCGCGGTCGCGCACCGTCGCGACCACCGCCTCAAGAAGATCATCTCCAAGATGAGCATCGAGGCGAAGATCGGCCAGCTGTTCGTGCCGTACTTCTACGGTACGTCGGCGACTTCACCCAGCCAGTTCGACCAGGAACGCAACTCCAGGGAACTCGGCGTCCGTACCGTGGCCGAGCTCATCGCCAAGTACCACATCGGCGGTGTCATCTACTTCTCCGGCTGGGCGAACAACATCCAGGATCCCCGCCAGACAGCGGACTTGACGAACGGTGTGCAGCGGGCCTCGCTCGCCCTGCCGACTCCCATCCCGTCCCTGATCTCCATCGACCAGGAGCACGGGGCCAACGTCCGCATCGGCAGCGGCGCCACCCAGCTGCCGGGGGCGATGGCGCTCGGCGCGGGCGGCTCGCGCTCCGACGCGCGCACCGCCGGACGGATCTCGGGCACCGAGCTCGCCGCCCTGGGCATCCACCAGAACTTCGCCCCGGTCGCCGACGTCAACGTGAATCCGGCCAACCCCATCATCAACATCCGCTCCTTCGGCGCCGACGCCCGCGAGGTGGGTCGCATGGTGGCCGCCCAGGTGGCGGGTTATCAGCAGGCCGGCGTCGTGGCCTGTGCCAAGCACTTCCCGGGCCACGGGGACACCGGGGAGGACAGCCACACCGGACTGCCCGTGATCACCCACACCCGCGAGGAGTGGGACCGCGTCGACGCCCCGCCCTTCAAGGCCGCGATCGCCGCCGGCGTCGACTCGATCATGACCGCGCACCTCCAGGTCCCGGCGCTCGACCCCAGCAACGAACCGGCCACCCTGTCGCCCGCGATCCTCCAGGGCGTGCTGCGCGACGAACTCGGCTTCGAGGGCGTGATCGTCACCGACGCCCTCAACATGCAGGGTGTGCGCACCAAGTACGGCGACGACCGCGTGCCCGTCCTCGCCCTCAAGGCCGGCGCCGACCAACTGCTGTTCCCGCCGGACATCGACGTCGCCTACCACGGCGTCCTGGCCGCCGTCCGCAGCGGAGAGATCACCGAAGACCGACTCGAGGAATCGGTCCTGCGCATCCTGCGGATCAAGGACAAGGTCGGGCTGCTCAGCGGCAGCCCCTACGTCTCCCCGAAGGAGGTCGACCGGGTCGTCGGCGCCCGCAGGCACCGGCTCGCCGCCGCCCGGATCGCCGAGCGCACCACCACCCTGCTGGTCAACGAGGACGATGCGCTCCCGCTGCGCCGCGGGCAGCGGAACCTGCTCGTGGTCGGCGCCAGCCCGGCCTTCCCGACCGACGACACCCGCACCACGGTGCCCGAGCTGGCCAAGGCGTTCGACGAACTGGGCTACCGCACCACCCACCTCGCCACCGGCCGGACGCCCGACCCGGCGAAGATCGACGAGGCCGTGGCCGCCGCACGGGGACGGGACGCGGTGGTGGTCACCACCGACAACGTCGGCGCCACCAGCACCCAGCGCACCCTGGTGTCCCGGCTGCTCGCGACGGGCGTCCCCGTCGTCCACCTCGCGGTGCGCAACCCCTACGACATCGCCCACCTCCGCGACGTCCCGGCCTCACTGGTCTCCTACTGCTGGACCGAGGTCGAACTGCGCGCCGCCGCCCGGGTGATCGCAGGCCGGGTCGAGCCGCGCGGCAAGCTGCCCGTACCCATCCAGCGGGCCGACGACCCGGCCAAGGTCCTCTTCCGCTCCGGGCACGGCCTGTCGTACGACGACTGATATCCGTGGTCCGCTTCTGACTGACACGCCAGTCAGTGATCTCAATCATCCTCTAACCAGTACCTTCACTCGCCGAGTGTGTTGAGTTTTCCGCAACGCACCTCTAAGGTCGTGCCCTGTGGAAACCGACGATGTCCCCGAAGGCGCACCGACCGCCGCCGCCCGTGTCCGCGAGGTCATCGCGGCCGCGGGCGTCAGCCAGCGCGAGTTCGCGCGCCGTGTCGTCATGGATCCGTCCAAGCTCTCGCGTTCGCTGAGCGGCACCCGCCGCTTCACGGCCGCGGAACTGGCGCGGATCGCCGACGAGGGCCGGGTCGACGCGGGCTGGCTGCTCGGCGCCCGACCCCGCGAGAGGGACTCGGCGCCGGCCGCTCCCGTCGAGGGCGGGCGACCGCTGCAGATCGTCCGCGAGACGGTCCGGCTGATCGCGGAGCACGGTTTCCACGCGGTGCGGGTCGCCGACATCGCCCGCGCCTGCGCCACCAGCAGCGCCGCGATCCACTACCACTTCCCGGGCCGCGCCGAACTCCTGGAGGCGGCCGTGCGCTGGTGCATGGACGAGGACACCGCGCGCCGTGCCGCCCGTCTCGCCGAGGCGGACGACGCGGCGGCGGAGCTGCGCCAGCTCATCGCGCTGCAGACACCGCGCACCGCGCAGCAGCGCCGCCAGTGGGCGGTGTGGCTCGACCTGTGGGCCGAGGCCGCACGCTCCACGGCGGTGGGCCGGCTGCATTCCGAGTACTACCGGCAGTGGCGGGAGACGGTCGCCGACGTCGTCCGCCGAGGTGTCGCACAAGGCGTGTTCCGCGCGGAGGTCGATCCGCGGGCGGCGGCACTGACGCTGACGGCCCTGATCGACGGCCTGGCGACGCACGTCCTCTCGGTGAGCGGGCCGTCGTCCGCCAGTGCCGCGGACGCGATGCACGCGGCACTGACCACCCACGTCACCCACACCATCCTGGCCCCGTAGCCCCACAGCTCCGTAGCCACAGCTCCGTAACCCCGTAAGCCCCGTAGCCCCGTAGCCCCGTAGCCCCGTAGCCCCGTAGCCCCGTAGCCCCGTAGCCCCGTAGCCATGGTGGCCCCGTAGCCATGGTGGCCCCGCACCCTGCCCCGCGCCCCGCGCCCCGCTCCGCCATCGCCGGAGCGGCAATACTTCGGGAGGCCCCCGCATGCCCATGACCGAGAACGTCATCATCACCTGCGCGCTCACAGGCGCCGGCGACACCGTCCGCAAGAGCCCTCACGTGCCCGTCACCCCGGAGCAGATAGCCAGGAACGCCGTGGAGGCGGCCGCCGCCGGAGCGGCCGTCGTCCACATCCATGTACGCGACCCTGAGACCGGCGATCCGTCTCGCGACCCGAAGCTGTACCGCGAGGTCGTCGAGCGCATCAAGGAGACCGGCACCGACGTCGTCATCAACCTCACCGCCGGCATGGGCGGCGATCTCGTCATCGACCCGGACGACCCGCTCGCCCACCTCCCGGGCACCGACCTCGTCAGCGGTCTGGAGCGCCTTCCGCACGTCGAGGACCTGCTTCCCGACATCTGCACGCTCGACTGCGGCTCGCTCAACTTCGGCGACGGCTCGAACCTCTACGTCTCGACGCCCGACATGCTGCGCGCGGGCGCGCGACGCGTCCAGGAGCTGGGTGTGCGGCCGGAGCTGGAGATCTTCGACACGGGTCAGCTCTGGTTCGCCAAGCAGTTGCTCGCCGAGGGCCTGCTCGACGACCCGACCGTGTTCCAGCTGTGCATGGGCATCCCGTGGGGCGCGCCCGCGGACCCCGGAGTGCTCCAGTCGATGGTCAACATGCTTCCGGACGGTGCACGTTGGGCGAGTTTCGCGCTCGGCCGGATGCAGATGCCGTGGGTCGCGCAGTCGATCCTGCTCGGCGGCCACGTCCGCGTGGGCCTGGAGGACAACCTGTACCTCGGCAAGGGCAACAAGGCAACCAACGCCCAGCTCGTCGAGCGGGCCGTGACCCTCACCGAGTCGATCGGCGCGCGCGTCGCGACACCGGACGAGGCCCGCGCCACTCTCGGCCTCAAGCCGCGCAAGTAGTCCGCCTCGACGACGAAGGATCCCTCTCATGACCTCACCCGAGCCGACCGCACCCGAGCCGACGTCCCCGAAGGCGTCGTCACCGCAGACCGCCGCGCCGGAGATCACCGCACCGGAGAACGTCCGCCGCGTCGCCTGCGTCGGCGCCGGAGTCATCGGCGGCGGCTGGGTCGCCCACTTCCTGGCGCGCGGCTACGACGTGACCGCCTGGGATCCGGCACCCGACGCCGGCCAGAAGCTGCGCCGCCTGGTCGACGCGGCGTGGCCGACGCTCACCGTGCTCGGCCTGGCCGAAGGCGCGTCGACCGACCGGCTCACCGTGACCGACACCCTCGAACAGGCCGTGGCCGACGCCGAGTTCGTACAGGAGAGCGCTCCCGAGAAGCTCGGCCTCAAGCGCGATCTGCTGGCCCGCCTGGACGCGGCGACACCGCCCGGCGTCGTCATCGCCTCCTCCACCTCCGGCTATCCGATGACCGAGATGCAGACGACGGCCGCAGACCCCTCTCGCCTGGTCGTCGGCCACCCGTTCAACCCGCCGTATCTCATCCCGCTCGTCGAGGTCGCCGGCGGCGAGCGCACCGACGCGACGGCGGTCACCTGGGCCTCCCGCTTCTACGAGGTCGCGGGCAAGTCCGTCATCACCATGGACGACGAGGTGCCGGGCTTCATCGCGAACCGCCTCCAGGAGGCCCTGTGGCGCGAGGCGCTGCACATGGTCGCGAACGGCGAGGCGACGGTCCGGGACATCGACCTGTCGATCACCGAGGGGCCCGGGCTGCGCTGGGCGGTGATGGGGCCGATGCTGACGTTCGCGCTCGCGGGCGGCGAGGGCGGTATGGCGCACATGCTGGACCACTTCGGCCCGTCCCTGAAGTCGCCGTGGACACGCCTCGAAGCGCCGGAGCTGGACAAGGAGTTGTACGACGCCGTGGTGGCGGGCTGTGACGAGGCGGCGGGCGGCCGCTCCATCGCGGAGCTGGTGGCCGAACGCGACCGGGGTGTCGTCGAAGTGCTGCGCGCCACCGGCCGTCTGGGCCGCGAGGAGGGCTCCCGATGACGCGGCGGCCTTTGTTCCACAGCACGGTCCGCCCGGAGTGGATCGACTACAACGGCCATATGAGCGAGGCCTTCTACGTCCTCGTGTTCGGTCACGCCACGGACACGCTGATGATCGAGACGGGCTTGGACTCCGCCTACCGCGAGTCCACGGGCTGCTCCCTCTACACGGTCGAGTCCCACGTCCGCTTCCTCCAGGACGTGCCCGAGGCCGCCCATCTGGCCATCCGTACGCGGGTGCTGGGAGCGGCAGCGCGCAAGGCGCGCTTCGTGCACGAGATGTACGTGGTGTCCGGACCGGAGTCGGAGCCGACGCCGGACGCGGCTCCGGTGGCGACGACCGAGCTGCTCGCGGTCCACGTCGACCAACGGGCGGGCCGGGCCGCCGAGTTCCCGGACGCGGTCCGGCGCCGTTTCACGGAGCTGACCGAACCGGCTCCGGACTGGGCGGGCCGCTCGATCGCTGCCGTGTCCTGACGGCGCGGGCGTTGCGACGACGGTTGCGCCGTCCGGGGCCGGTGTTCCGGAGCGGGAGGCAATCGCACGGTGATTCCCGGGTGGGGTCACGGCTTACGAGTCGAGGAGTCTCGCCGATGGTCAGCGTGAGTATGGAGACCGCAGCACAGACGGAGCGGCGGCTACGCCGTGAGATCGCCCCGGGCTGAGCTCGTCGTGCACGAAACCGCGCCCGCGGCGGCATCTACGACTACTGGGGCCGTCCCATCGCCTTGCCGGATCAGGCCATCGCGGTCGTCAGGACGCTACGAGACGGCTGATCCTGGCGGCCGCGCGCAAGGGCGTACCGGATAACACCCGGATACGCACCGGATATCCGGTGACGCCAGTATGAACACGCTCTCCGGAAAGCCGACCGATGGCGTGACAGCTCCGGAGCCGCAAGCACACGGATTCTCCATCCAAGCAGTGCCGGATGCGTCGAGCGGGTGGAAACGCGGCGGTCATCGCCGACGTGGACTCCTTCGCCTCCTCCGCACCCGGTGTCCGACCACTACCTCGTCGCACGCCTCGACACATCGGACGAATGGAGAGGTGCGGAATGGACATGGCCCCCCTCGGCCACCCGGACGGTGACGACCACGCCTATCGAGGCATACTCGCCGCCCTCCGCGACGAGTTGGTGCCGGATGAAGGGTGGCGGACCGACATCCGTGACCTGTGGTGCGTGGTGACCCCACCCGGTACCGGACTCCGTGTTCAGGGCTGGAAGATCCATCTGTCGGCAACCCCGCGATCCGCGGAACGGGTGCTGACGGCCGCTGCCCGGCTGCTTCTGCGGGAGCGGGTCGCCTTCAAGTTCGCCCACAGCCCGAGCCGCCTGCGGAGCCTCCTTTCCCTCCGCGTGGACCGTGGCTCCGGGGGCAAGTTCATCACCGTCTATCCGGACGACGACGCCCAGTTCGTCCGGCTGCTCGATGCCCTGCACGAGGCGACCGAGGGCCTGGAAGGGCCCGCCGTCCTCTCCGATCGTGCCTACCGGCCGCACAGCGTCGTGCACTACCGCTACGGAGGCTTCGGCGGCCTGCCGCCCCGGCTGGAGGACGACGGTTTCTACGTCCCCGTCCTCGTCGCCCCCGACGGCGGCTGGACCCCCGACAGGCGCAACGCCTGGTTCTCACCCCCACCGTGGGCCACCCTGCCGTTCAAGGCGGGCGACGCGAAGCGCGCGCCCCGCGGCGGGACCGCCGCCGGCGGCAGTGCCCCCTCCCCCGTCCTCCTGGGCGGTCGCTTCCTGGTGCGCGAGGCCATCCGGCACTCGAACAGGGGCGGTGTCTACCGCGCGTTCGACCAGCAGGACGGTGACCGCAAGACGGTGGTGAAGGAGGCGCGCCCCTACATCGACGCGAGGCCGGACGGCACCGACGCACGCGACTACCTCCGCAACGAATACCGGACGCTGACCGCGCTGGAGCCGTTGGGCATCGCGGTCCGGCCGGTGGATCTCTTCGAGTACCAGGGGCACGTCTTCCTCGCCGAGGAGGAGGTGCCCGGCACGACCCTGTACAGGTGGGCGCGGGACCGGGTCCACAGGGAACCCGGCCGGACCCTGGCTCCCGAGCAGGTGCTGCCGACGGCCCGGCGCCTGGTGGAACTGGTCGCGGCCGTACACGACAAGGGTCTGGTGATCCGGGACTTCGCCCCCAGCAACGTGATGGTCACCCCGGAGGGAGACCTGCTGCTGATCGACACCGAGTTCGTGGCGGCGGTCGAGGAGCCGGTGATCAGTGTGGGTACTCCCGGGTTCACGGCGCCCGAGGTCTTCATCGGTTCGGACCGGACCTCCCCGGCCACCACGGCTGCCGACCTCTACGGCCTCGGTGCGACGCTCTTCCACCTGTGTACCGGCTTCGCTCCCCTCCTGCCCGCGGACCGCCCGGGGACCACGCGGGCCGTGTCACCACGTCCCCACGACGAGCGAGTCCGGCAGTTGGTGGAGGCGGCCTCCGCGGACAGCCCGGCGCTCGCCGTTCTCGCCCCGCTGATCACCGGACTCATGCGGGAGGACCCCGAGCAGCGGCCCGCACCGGCCGAAGTACGGGACGCCCTGCACGCTCCGTTCCCGGAACCGGCGGCCGCGGGACGGCTGCCCCGTGTGGGGGCCGACGCCGACCGGCTGCTCACCGACGGCTGGGACCAGCTCGTCACCGCCCTGGACCCGTCGTCCGAGCACGCGCCCTGGTCCGTTCCGGCGATCGGCGGGCAGCGCTTCGACCCCTTTGCCGTTCAGGCGGGTGTCGGCGGGACGCTGGAGGTGCTCCGCCGCGGGGCACTCACCGGGCACGGCGGGCAGCGGCTGGTCGACGCCCTGCGCACCGCACTGACCTGGCTGGACCGGCGCACCGACCGGGAGCCGCGGCAGCTCCCCGGCCTGTACTTCGGTCGCGCGGGCACGTACTGGGCCATGTACGAAGCCGCCGACGCCCTCGGCGAGGAGGAGATCCGGCAGCGGAGTGCGCGGCGCGCCAAGGGCCTGCCCACGGTCTGGCACCAAGCCGACATCACCCACGGGCTGGCGGGCAACGGATTCGCCCAGTTGCACCTGTGGCGCCGCACCGGAGACGAGGAGTTCCGCGACCGGGCGGAGCGGTGCGTCACCTCCTTGCTCGACGCCCGCACCTCGCGGGGCCGCAGATGGCTGGACCCCGAGGCCTTGCGTACGACGACCGACGCCAGCGACTACGGTTTCGCACACGGGCTCGCGGGCATCGGCGCCTTCTTACTGGCCGCGGCACGGGAGCTGGACCGGGCGGACCTCCTCGACTCGGCGGTGCGCGGCGGAGAGTCGCTGCTCGCCTCGGCCCGCGAGGACGGTGCCGGCATCAGCTGGTCGGTGGCGGACCCGGAGGGCGACGCGGACGAGCGCGCCCACATCTCGTGTTGGTGGTGCAACGGCGCTCCTGGAATCGGCACCTTCCTGATCCGGCTCTGGCGGGCCACCGGGGACGAGCGTTTCCGGGAGGCCGCCCACCGGGCCGCCGTCAGCGCGCGCCAGCGGAAATGGCTGCTGGGCCACACACACTGTCATGGGCTCGCCGGCAACGGGGAGTTCCTGCTGGACATGGCGGCCGCCACCGGAGAGGACCACTACCGGGACTGGGCCGCGGAACACGTCACGGCGCTGTGGCGCTTCTGCGCACTGCGCGAGAACCGCTTGGTCGTCGTGGCGGAATCCGACACCGAACCCAACCACAGCTACAACCTGGGGATGGCCGGACCGATCGGATTCCTGCATCGCCTCCGCCACGGAGGTGAGCGGTGGTGGATGACGGACGACTTCACGCTGGCGGCGCCGAGCCCCCCGCGTGCCGTCCGTACGACGCAAGAACCCACAACAGAGAGGTGAACGCGATGTCGGACAACGTCAACGACCTGCAGCTGCTGGAACCGACCGAGATGCTGGAGGCCGACCGTCTGCACGACCTGGGGTGCTGCTGTGACACGGTGACCGGCCTCGGCACCGAGGGCAGCGGCACGATCAGCTGACCACAACCGCTGGACGTCAGGTGTTTCCGCCCCGCCGGGCCCCGTCCGGGCGGGGCGGAACGCCGCGGGAAAGGACACGCGCGCGAACGGGACGTTCCCGTCCCCGGCCGACAGGAGGACAGGAGGACCAGTGGGAGACCCAGCGATCGAACCGATCCACACCGACCGACTCGTGCTCCTGCCGCTTCGGGTGGAACACGCGTCCGAGATGGCCGGAGTACTGGCCGACCCGGATCTGTTCGAGTTCTTCGCCGGCGCGCCGCCCACGGCGGAGGTCATGCGAACCCGCTACGAGTACCTGGTCGCCGGTTCACCGGATCCGGCGGTCTCGTGGTGCAACTGGGTCGTCCACCTCCGCGAGGCCGACTGTCTCACGGGCTTCGTGCAGGCGATCGTCACACGTTCCGACCATGGCGTGACCGCGGTCATCTCCCTGGTGACAGGGCGGCCCTGGCAGGGCCGGGGCATCGGCAGGGAGGCGGGCCTGGGAGTGATCGCCTGGCTCCGGGACCAAGGCGTCGACACCGTCGTGGCCGACATTCACCCGGACAACCACGCCTCCGCCCGGGCCGCCGCCCGGGCGGGCCTCACCTGCACCGGCGAGCGCCGCAACGACGAACTCCGCTGGCAGCTGCACCTGCCACCGGGGTGACAGTGACAATCCCTCGAGACCGGCGGCTCAGGCGGCTCCCCGGGACCTGCACGTAGACCCTTTCCCCCGGCGATCCGGCCGGTCCGCCGTCCGCTCGGTCCGCCGTCCGCTCGGCCCGCCGTCCGCTCGGCCCGCCGTCCGCTCGGCCCGCCGTCCGCTCGGTCCGCCGTCCGCTCGGCCGAGGCTCCGCCGGCCGGTCCTCCCCGCCGGGCGGACCCGGCGTTCGCTCCGGAGGTGTTCGACGCTTCGGCTCCCGGCCGCGCCTGCTCAGCCGTACGTCGCTCAGCGTCCGGCCCGCAGCGGCCGACCGCGTCACTGGTCCGCGGGCGTGCCCAGGCCGGTGAGGGCCCCGACCGGGTCGAGGTCGGGGGTCCCTCGGGGCCACCAGTCGTCGTGGCCTGGTTCGGACTCGTAGGCGTACCACAGGCCCGTGCGGCCGAGGCGGAGTTGTGTGTGCCCCTCGGGGTGGGTGAGGCGGTTGCGCCAGGGGCGAAAGGCGGGGAGGTCGGCGGCGAGCAGAAGCGGGCGTGCGCGGTCGAAGCGGCCGGCCGGCGGATCCCAGGGATCCTCCAGGACGTCGAGGCCCTCCGGGCCGCCCTGGCGCCAGGCGGCCACCGCGCGCGCCAGGTCCGTCGTACCCCGCCCGGCGGCACCGGCGAGGGACGCGTACAGAGCACGACTGCCGGCCGTGAGGCCGGAACCGGGGCGGGCCGCTGCCAGGCGGACGGCGTCCTGCCACAGTGTCAGCCCGCCGACCGGGTCACGGCCGGTGGTGAGCAGGGCGTGGGCGCGGGCGGCGGCATCGGTCGCCAGCTGGTCCAGCGCGAAGGGGTCGGGGCCGCCGGGTGCCGCCGGGTAGGCCGGGGGCTGTTCCGGATGCGGGGGCGGGGGCAGCGGCGCCGGGAGGGGCGGCAGGGCGCGCGCGGCCAGTGCCTCGCCCGCCCGGACACCGGGCAGGGGCGCCGGTCCGCGGTCCTGGGCGGCGCGGGCGGCGCGGGCCGCGTTGAGCCGGGACAGGGCGTCGAGCAGCTCGCGTTCGCCCCGGCCGCGCAGCAGGAGCAGCACGAAGGGGTCGGCGTCGAGCAGCCGTGCCGTCTGGTAGCAGAGGGCGGCGGCATGCTTGCACGGGTGCCCGGAGTCGGGGCAACTGCACTGCGGGACGAGGTCGCCGGGGCCGGGAAGCAGGGGAACACCGCAGTCGGCCAGGGAGTGGGGCAGTTCCTTGTCGAGGAGGGCGGCGATGTGCCCCGGCCGCTCGACGGCGGCGTCCAGGAACCGCTCCCAGCCGGCGTCGTCGAGCGTGCGCAGCCGCACCTGCACTCGGTACGGCCGGGGCCGGCCGCCCTGCACGTAGGCGAGGACCAGGCCGGGCGTCACGGTGATGGCGTCGACGTGTCCGCGTTCGGCGTATCCACGCCCTCGCGCCAGCCGCGCGGCGTCCAGGGCGCCCTCCTCCAACGCGGTCACCCACGCGTTTCCCCACCAGGTCCCGGCAAGGCCCTCGTTCGCCGCCCGGGGCGGGAGGGCGGGGAAGGTACGACGGAGCTCGCCGTCACGGCCCGGGGCGGCCATCGAGCGAGGGGTACGAGGGTTCGCGGGCGGTGTGGGAGACCCCTGGCCGGGTGCCACCGGGTGGAGCACTCGGCCCGGCGCCGCCGGGACCCGCTCCGGTCGCGGTTCCTCCTGCGGCCGTGGCGGCGGTGGCCCGTGCGACGACGTGGGCCGGAGCCACGGCTCACCGGCGGCTGACGCCGAGGCTTCGGCGGGGCCCTCTGGATGCGCGGCCCGAGAGGACACGGGAGTGGACGCGGGAGTGGACCGGGGGGCGGGAGCCTCAGCGGTGGGGGACTCTCCGTCGGTGTCCGCCTCCGGGGGCAGCCGGAACGCGTCCGCGGCGAAGTCCCGTACCGCGCGGGCGCGGGCGTCGGCGGTGCGCGGCCCGGCGCTTCCCTGCGGACGGCGGTCCGGGCGGGACGGCCGCCGCGTGCCCTCCGCTCCCTTGGCCGCGGTGTCCGCCGTCGCCTGCCGACGAGCCGCCCGCAACGCCTCACGCGCCACATCCCCCGGGCGGGTGTCACTGCCGCGCGCGGAGCCGGGGCGTTCCGCGGGCGCGTCGGGGGAAGAGGGCGTCGGAGCAGGGGCGGTCGTCTCGCCGGGGACCGGCCCGGCAGGGCGAGGGCGAGTCACCTCTTCGGGCCCGTCCGCTTCCTCTCCCGTCTCCCCCGTCGCCGCGCCCGTTCCGCCGTCCTCCCCCGGGTGTCGTGCGGTCCGCGCGCTCCGCAGGGCCGCGCGTGCGACGTCCCCCGGGCGGGACCGCCCGGTGTGCGCCTCCGGCCGCCGGTCCCGGCTCGGGTCCTGGCTCGGGTCCTGGTCCTGGTCCTGGCACTGGTCATGGTCATCGTCGTGGTGCCCGTGCTCGTGCCCGTGCCCGTGCTCGTGCCGGTGCTGATCCTGTTGCTGGTCGTGGCCTTGCTCCGGCACCGGCTGGGCGCGGTCGGTCGTGCCCGCGCCCGCTCCGGCGTCCGCTTCGGCGGGGGCGTCCGGCGCTCCCTCATCGCGCTCGCGAGCCTCGCGCAAGGCGCGGCGGGCCTCGTCGGCGGGCCGGGGAGTCATGACGGCCTCCGCAGGGACACCAGGTCGGACAGTTCACGGACCGTCAGTTCGGTGAGGGCCGCCTCGCCGGAGCCGAGGACGGCGTCGGCCAGGGCCCGCTTGGACTCGAGCATCTCGGCGATGCGGTCCTCGACCGTGCCCTCGGTGATGAGCCGGTGGACCTGGACCGGCTGGGTCTGGCCGATGCGGTAGGCGCGGTCGGTGGCCTGTTCCTCGACCGCCGGATTCCACCAGCGGTCGAAGTGCACGACGTGGCCGGCGCGGGTGAGGTTCAGGCCGGTGCCGGCGGCCTTCAGGGAGAGGACGAGAACGGGGCTCGCTCCGCTCTGGAAGCGGTCCACCATGCGCTCGCGTTCCGGCACCGGCGTACCGCCGTGCAGCAGGTCGACCGGGACCGCGCGGGCGGTCAGGTGGGAGGTGATGAGGCGGGCCATGCCGACGTACTGCGTGAAGACGAGCGCCGATCCGTCCTCCGCGAGCAGCGTGTCCAAGAGCTCGTCCAGCAGGGCGAGTTTGCCGGAACGGGCGGTCAGCCGGTCGGCGCCGCCGGCCGGGTGTTCCTCCTTCAGGAACAGCGCGGGGTGGTCGCAGATCTGCTTGAGCGAGGTCAGGAGCTTGAGCACCAGACCGCGGCGGCCCATGCCCTCGGCCGACTCGATGGCGAGCATCGACTCGCGCACCACCGCCTCGTACAGCGCGGCCTGTTCGCGGGTGAGCGGGACGGGGTGGTCCGTCTCGGTCTTCGGCGGCAGCTCCGGGACGATGCCCGGGTCGGACTTCTTGCGGCGGAGCAGGAAGGGCCGGATCAGACCGGCGAGGCGCGCCACCGCTTCCTCGTCCTCGCCGTTCTCCACCGCGCGGGCGTGCCGGGCGCGGAAGGACTTCAGGGGGCCGAGAAGCCCGGGGGTGGTCCAGTCGAGCAGCGCCCACAGCTCGGAGAGGTTGTTCTCCACCGGTGTGCCGGTCAGCGCCACGCGCGCGGGGGACGGGATCGTGCGCAGCGCCTTGGCCGTCGCCGAGTACGGATTCTTGACGTGCTGTGCCTCGTCCGCGACGACCATGCCCCAGGGCCGCTCGGCCAGAGTCGCCGCGGCGGACCGCATCGTGCCGTACGTGGTGAGGACGAAGCCGCCGGTCAGGTCGTCCAGTGTGCGGTCGGGGCCGTGAAAGCGGCGGACGGGGACGCCGGGCGCGAACCGGGTGATCTCCCGCTGCCAGTTGCCCAGCAGGGAGGCGGGGCAGACCACCAGCGTCGGTGCGGTGCGGGCCCGCTTGAGGTGCAGGGCGATGACGGTGACCGTCTTGCCGAGGCCCATGTCGTCGGCGAGGCAACCGCCGAGGCCGAGGGAGGTCATGAGGTCGAGCCAGGCCAGGCCTCGCAACTGGTAGTCGCGGAGGGTGGCGCGCAGGCCGGACGGCGGTTCGGCGGGGCGGACACCGGCCGTGAGCCGGTCGCGCAGGGCGGCCAGCGCGCCGACCGGTACCACGTCGACCGTCTCACCGTCGGCCTCCGCGGTGCCGGTCAGCGCGGCGGACAGGGCGTCGACCGGGTCGAGCAGGCCCAGGTCGCGCTTACGGGCGCGGCGGACCAGGGCGGGATCGACCAGCACCCACCTGTCGCGCAGCCGGACGACCGGACGGTGAGCCTCCGCGAGGGTGTCCATCTCGGCCTCGGTGAGGGGGTCGCCGCCGATCGCCAGCTGCCAGCGGAACCGGAGGAGATCCTCGCTCTCGAAGAAGCCGGTGCCGTCGGTCGCGGAGCCGGGCGCGGGCCGGATCACCGCCGTCGCGGTGAGGTCCTGGGCCAGGTCGCGGGGCCAGTGCACGGCTACCCCGGCGGCGGAGAGCCGGCCGGCCGCCACGCCCAGCAGGTCGACGACCTCCTCCTCGGACAGGCTCAGGACGTCGGGCACGTCCTGCTCGGTGAGCCGGTCGAGCGGCGGCCAGATCCGCGCCGCGCGCCGCACCGCCAGGGCGGCGTCCACGCGGGCGCGTGGTCCGAACGCCGCGTCGGCCGCTCCCGACCACAGGTCCGCCGCATCGGCCACGAGCGTGGGATCGGCGAGACTGTGCACCTGGACGACGGCCGCCCCCGCGCTCCGGACGCCGCCGTCGCCCTCGTCGTCCCCGTCGAACAGGTCGTACGCCGACAGATCCAGGCGGAGCGAGATCCGCACGCCCGCGTCCATGCCGGCGGCGACCTCCGCGGCCCAGTCGTGTGCGTCGGGCAGTCGCTGGGCCCCGCGTGCGGCGAAGGGCCGGCCCGAGGCGTGGGGCGCGGCCGGGGTGCGGGGCAGGGTGTCGGCGACCGCGTCCAGGAAGGCGCGGACGAGCGCTTCCGGTTCCGGCAGCCGGATCGGGCCGGTGCCGTCCAGTGGGACCGCGTGGCCCTCCGGGGGCAGCGCGGCGGCCACCGCCCGCAGGTGCGCGATGTCGTCGGGGTCCAGCGGGCCGGCCCGCCAGGCGTCGTGTCCGGTCGTCGTCAGGCCCGGCAGCAGCCGGCCGCGCGCGGCGAGCCGCAGGGCGTGCAGGGCCGCGGCGCCCCAGCAGGCGGTGGCCGGGTGAGCGGCCGGGTCGTGCCGGGCGCGCACCAGGAGGGGCAGCGCCTCGACGAGCGGGAGCGACAACGCGGGCGTCGCCCGGCGCCGCACCCCGGCGCCGTGCCGCCGCACGACGGTGAGTTCCGTGGGCCCGGCGGGCCTCGCGCCGGCCCCGGAAGACGACGCGGCTGCCATGCCCCCGGGGGAGGAGGCCGCCGGCACGCCCCCGGGTGGGAAGACGGCGGGTGTGCCACCCGGGCGCCAGGCGGCAACAGCCCCGTCGTCCGGCGACGTGGGGGCGGGAGCCCCAGCCCCTTCCTCGGGAGACCAGGCGGCAGCGGCCCCGCCGTCCGGCGGCGCGACGGTGGCACCGTACTCAGGGGCGGCACCGTGCTCAGGGGCGGCACCGTGCTCAGGGGTGGCACCGTGCTCGGGGGCGGCGGTGTCGACGGGCCCGCCGTCGGGGTCCCAGAAGGCGATCCGCCCGTCGCGCGGGAGCGGCGCGGGCAGGAAGACGGCGGCGAGCCGGACGGGGACGGACGGGACGGGCTCCCGGGGCTGACCCGCCGCGTCCCGCTCCCCCGCTCGCCCCGCGGTCATCGTGTCCACCACGGCCATGTCGCTCATACGTCCTGTCACCTCCCGCCCGTGTGCCGGATCAGATGTCTTCGACTCTAAGGGCGGGGTCTGACAATCGGCCCCGGCGGTCTGCCGGGCCTGGTCGGCACACGGGCCTGCCGGCGCACGGCCCCCGTCGGCGCACGGCCCCGGTCAGGGAACCGTGCGCGAGACGACGTACACCATCGGGAAGTCCGGATCTTCCATGTTCACGACGACATCCTGGGTGGGCGCCGGGTTCCGCTGCTCGTTGACGAGGCCGTACCAGGAGCCGGGCCCGCCGAACTCCCAGCCGGTGACCTGCCGGGCGCGGTCACTGATGGCGATCTTGCCGCTCTCCAGTGCGTCCCGGTCCACGCCCAGACCCGCCAGGAAGGCGTCCAGACCGGCGCCGGTGGTCTCGAACTGGACGTAGAGGCGACTGGTCTTCCAGTTGTTCGTCTCGTAGTACGCGACCTCTTCGGACGGGACCGGGACGGGCACCTCGTAGATGCGGCGCTGCAGTTTGGAGGGCCAGCCCTCGGTCATGCCGGTCGCCGCGTACTTCGCCTCCTTCTCCCTGCCGCTGTCCCGGCTCTGGTTGGCGGAGATCATGAGGTAGCCGGCCGGGACACCGATGAGCAGCACGATGATGAGCAGGGTGAGCGACCGGCGGCGGATCATGTGCCGGCGGTCCTCGGCCTCGGGCCGGGGCTCGTCCGGGGGCCCGGCCTGATGGGGCAGGGGGCCCGTCACAGCGACTCCCGGGACGTGCGGCGGGCCTCCGCGTACCGCTCGTAGCGCTCGTAGCGCTCCACCCGGCGCCGCTTGGCGCGGCGGAACCTGCGGGCGACCAGCCGGGACAGGTCGGCGGCACCCACCATGCCGGCCTCCGGCCCCAGCTGGGCGCGGACGATGCGGGCCTCGGGGCGGTAGCCGCGGCCGGTGAGCTGGCGCTTGAAGGCGTCGCGTGCGGGGCCGATCAGCAGGTCGTCGGCGGCGCTGACCCCGCCGCCGATCACGAAGCAGGACGGGTCGAGGGCTGCCGCGAGGTTCGCGATGCCGACGCCGAGCCACTGGCCGATGTCCTGGAGCAGCTCGATGCACATGGCGTCGCCGTCGCGGGCCAGCTCGGTGATCATCGGGCCGGTGATGTCGCCGATGCTGCCCTTGACGTGCTCGATGATCCCGTACGCCACCGGCGAGTCGGCGGCGGCCAGCTCGCGGGCCTCCCGGACCAGGGCGTTGCCGGAGCTGTACTGCTCCCAGCAGCCGCGGTTGCCGCACGGGCAGCGGTGGCCGCCGGGGACGACCTGCATGTGGCCGAACTCTCCGGCGACCCCGTACTTGCCGCGCTTGACCTGGCCGTCCTCCAGGATCGCGCCGCCGATGCCGGTGCCGAGCGTGATCATGACCAGGTGGTCCTCGCCGCGGCCGGCGCCGAAGCGCCACTCGGCCCAGGCGGCGGTGTTGGCGTCGTTGTCCACCAGGACGGGCACGGCGAGACGGCCGGCGATGCGGTCGCGCAGGGGTTCGTTGCGCCAGGACAGGTGGGGTGCGAACAGCACCCGGTTGCGGTCGGCGTCGACCCAGCCGGCCGCGCCGATGCCGACGGCGTGCACGTCGTGCCGGTCGGAGAGGTCCAGCACCAGCTCGACGATGGTGTCCTCGACGACCTTGGGACTCTTGGACTTGTCCGGCGTCTCCGTGCGGAGCTTCTCCAGGATGTTGCCGTCGGCGTCCACGACGCCCGCCATGACTTTCGTGCCGCCGATGTCGATGCCGACCGTCGGCACGCGGGGTGCCGTGAGGTGCGAGCGGCGTTCCCTCGTGCCCACGGTGCGCAGGACCGGGGCGCGGCGGGAGCCGATGGGCGCGGTGAAGTCGCGGTAGGTGCTCATCGGGTGCGATTGTGCCGCACGGCTGTGCCGGGTGCCGAATGGGACAGGGTGGCGGGAACGGTCGGCGGCCGCGAGCGGGTGGGGCGTGGTCGCTCGCGCCCACGCGGCGGAGCCGCGGACCGGCCCGGTCCCCTGCCGCTAGCGGCGTTCCAGTTCATGGCGCAGATCATCCAGTTCCGTGCCACCGGCCATCTGCCGGGTCAGCTCGTCCAGGGTGACTTCGTCACGGGTGCTGTTGCCCACCATCGTGCCGCGCTTCAGCAGGACGAACCTGTCTCCCACCAGGTACGCGTGGTGCGGGTTGTGGGTGATCAGGACGACGCCCAGGCCCTGGTCCCGTGCCGCCGCGACGTACTTCAGGACGACTCCCGACTGCTTCACACCCAGTGCCGCCGTCGGCTCGTCGAGCACCAGCACCTTCGCGCCGAAGTGCACCGCGCGGGCGATCGCCACGCACTGGCGCTCACCACCGGAGAGGGTGCCGATGGGCTGGTCGACGTCGCGCAGGTCGATGCCCATGCGGAGGAGTTCCGCACGGGTGGTACGGCGCATGCGGTCGACGTCCATGCGCTTGAACGGGGCGACGCCCTTGCGTGGTTCGGAGCCGAGGAAGAAGTTGCGCCAGACCGGCATGAGGGGGACGACGGCCAGGTCCTGGTAGACGGTGGCGATGCCGCGGTCCAGGGCCTCGCGCGGGGAGGAGAGGCGGGTCTCCTCGCCGTCGAGGTTCAGGGTGCCGCCGTCGTGCTGGTGCAGCCCGGCGATGATCTTGATGAGTGTCGACTTGCCGGCGCCGTTGTCGCCGAGCACGCAGGTGATCTCGCCCGCGTGCACCTCGAGCGAGACCCCTTCCAGGGCCCGGACGTTCCCGTAGTTCTTGCTGACGTCGGCCAGCTCCACGAGCGCCGTGCGGCTGCCCGGCGTACCGCCTTCGGTCTGCGTCACTTGGTGGCCTCCGCGCGCTTGCGGACCCAGGCGTTGAGCAGGGTCGCGAGGAGCAGCATCGCTCCGAGGAAGAACTTGAACCAGTCGGGGTTCCACTCGGCGAAGACGATGCCCTTGCTGGTCATGCCGAAGATGAACGCGCCGACCGCCGAGCCGACGGCGCTGCCGTAGCCGCCGGTGATCAGGCAGCCGCCGATGACGGCCGCGATGATGTAGATCAGCTCGTTGCCCACGCCCTCGCCGGACTGGACGACGTCGTAGGAGAAGAGCAGGTGCTGGCCCGCGATCCAGGCGCCGAGTCCCACGCCCATGTAGAGGCCGATCTTGGTCTTCGTGACCGGTACGCCCACCGCGCGGGCGGCGTCCTGGTTGCCGCCGACCGCGAAGATCCAGTTGCCGGCGCGGGTGCGCAGCAGGATCCAGCTGGCGACGGCGACCAGGGCGAGCCACCACAGGATGGTGACCTTGAAGCCGACGCCGCCGACGGTGAGCGTGGAGGCGAAGACCTCGCGGGCGGAGGGGAAGCCCTCCATGTCCGCGATCGTCTTCGTGGAGACGGTGCCGTCGATCAGCTTGGTGAAGCCCAGGTTCAGGCCCGTCAGCATCAGGAAGGTGCCGAGCGTGATGATGAAGCTGGGGAGCTTGGTGCGGGTGAGCATGAAGCCGTTGAAGGCCCCGATCGCCAGGGTGACCAGCAGGGAGACGCCGACGCCGACCCAGACGTTGGCGGTCATCTGGTAGCTGAACATCGACGAGACCAGGGCCGACGAGGTGACCATGACGCCCGCGGACAGGTCGAACTCGCCGCCGATCATCAGCAGCGCCACCGGCACCGCCATGATGCCGATCGTCGAGGCGGCGTAGAGGACCGTGCTGAGGCTCGTGGCGCGCAGGAAGCTGTCGGCGAAGAACGCGAAGAAGACGAAGACGGCGATCGCGCCGACGACGGAGCCGAGCTCCGGGCGGCCCAGCAGTTTCCGCAGCGGCGAGATCTGCAGAATCCTTTCGTCGGACCGGGCCTCCGTGATGGCGCTCATCGAGTGCCCCGCTTCGTGTAGTCGGCCAGCTCCGCGGCGTCCTCCTTGGTGATGATCTGCGGCCCGGTGAGCACCGGCCGGCCGCCGCCGAGGACGTCGGCGTTGTACTTGTACAGCCACAGCAGGTCGACCGCCTCGTAGCCCTGGAGGTAGGGCTGCTGGTCGACGGCGAAGCCGAGGGTTCCGTCCTCCAGTCCGGCGGCCACCTTGGCGTTGAGGTCGAAGGTGTCGATCTCGGCGTCGCTGCCCGCGCCCTGCTTGGCCTTCACGGCGGTGTCGGCGTAGGGGGCGCCGAGGGTGACCACCGCGTCGACCGACTTGTCGGTCTGGAGCTTGGCCTCGATGGCGGACTGCACGTCCGGCATGCTGGTGCCGTTGACGTAGAGCCGCTGGACCCTGCCGTCGAAGGTCTTCTCGACGCCGTCGCAGCGCTGCTCGTGACCGACGTTGCCCTGCTCGTGCAGCACGCAGATCGCCTGCTCGCGCCCCCGCTCGTTCAGTTCCTCGCCGACCGCCTCGCCGGCGATCGTCTCGTCCTGGCCGATGTGCGTGAGGGCGCCGAACTCCTTGGACTCCTCGGAGCCGGAGTTCACGGTGATCACGGGGATGCCGGCTTTCCGGGCACGGGCCAGGGCGGACTTCATGGCGGCGGGCTTGGCGAGCGTGACGATGATCCCGTCGACCTTCTTGTCGATGGCCGCGTTCACGAGCTGCGCCTGCTGCTGGGCCTCGTCGTCCTGGGAGTACAGGAAGTTGATGTTGTCCTTCAGCGCGGCCTGCTCGGCGCCGCTCTGGACGATGTCCCAGAACGAGTCGCCATCTCCCGAGTGAGTGATCATCGCGAAGGTCCAGCGGGGCGTGTTCACCGCCGCCTTCCCCTGCGCCGACGCGGCCTTGCGGGCGTCCTCGGCGCGCTTGCCGCCCGTACTGCTGCACCCGGCCAGGGACACCGACAGTGCCCCTGCCAGCGCTATGCCCACCCATGTCCGAAACCGTGCCACGAGGCCGTGCCCTTCTTGCTGTGCCGTGCTGTGCGTGCCGGGGTTCCGCGGGAACCCGGCCGGGTTCTCGAAACCCCAAACGCCCCATTGTCCGACATGGCACTCGATCACTCGGCGCCGGGGAGCAGACGTCGGTCACATTGTCCGGACATTGGGACGGCCCCGCACGGCGAAGCGCACCGCGCGTGGCCCGGCGATCGGCACGGCTGACGACACGGCGCCCGGGCCGGCGGTCGGCGCAGGTCAGGACCGTACGAGCAACTGGAACTCGAAGGAGTAGCGGGACGGCCGGTAGCTGTGCGTGCCGAACTCGACCGCGCGTCCCGTGTCGTCGAACGTCGTGCGCTCCATGGTGAGCAGGGGCGCGCCCTCGGCCTCGCCGAGCCGCTCGGCCTCGCCGACGGTGGCGGCGCGGGCGCCGATGCACTGGCGGGCGCTGTGCAGGGTGATCCCGGCGGCGCGCATCAGCCGGTACAGGCCGGTGGCCTCCAGTTGCCCGGTGTCCAGGTCGAAGAGACCCGGCGGCAGGTAGTTGCAGAGATACGCCATCGGCTCCCCGTGGGTCAGCCGCAGCCGCTCCACCCGGTGCACGTCGCTCTCCTCGGCGACGCCGAGTGCGGCGGCGATCCCGGCGGTGGCGGGGACGACGGTGTTCACCAGGACCTTCGTGGCCGGGCGCTGCCCCGCCGCCTCCAGGTCGTCGTAGAGGCTGCTGAGCTCGAGCGGGCGTTTGACCTTGCTGTGCACGACCTGGGTGCCGACTCCCCGGCGGCGCACGAGCAGGCCTTTGTCGACCAGCGACTGGATGGCCTGGCGGACCGTGGGCCGGGACAGGCCGAGCCGCGCGGCGAGCTCGATCTCGTTGCCGAGCAGGCTGCCGGGGGTCAGCGCGCCGTGCTCGATCGCCGCCTCGAGCTGCTGCGACAGCTGGAAGTACAGCGGCACGGGGCTGCTGCGATCCACGCTGAGGTCCAGCGACACGGTCGGGTCCACTTCTGGTTTCGGCACGGGGCGAGCGTAGCTCCGTGCACTGTTGACGGGAAGTTGTGTAGTTCGATTGTCCGGACATACGCATTGACAGCGCGAGGGCTGTGAGCCCACTTTGATTCCATGCGCATCGGGGTCATCGGTACGGGCCGCATCGGCACCGTGCACGCCAACACGCTCAGCCGCCATCGCGACGTCGGGTCCCTGATCCTCACGGACGCCGACCTCCCACGGGCTCAGGACCTGGCCCACCGGCTGGGTGAGACGGCGGCTCCGGGAGTGGACGAGATCTTCCGGTGGGGTGTGGACGCCGTGGTCATCACCACGGCGACACCGGCCCACGCCGAACTGATCGGCCGGGCGGCCCGCTCGGGGCTGCCGGTCTTCTGCGAGAAGCCCATCGCGCTGGACCTGCCCGGCACGCTCCAGGCGATCGACGAGGTGGAGACCGCGGGGACGATCCTTCAGATGGGGTTCCAGCGCCGCTTCGACGCCGGCTACACCGGGGCCCGTGAGGCGGTACGGTCCGGTCGGCTCGGCCGGCTGCACACCGTGCGGGCGGTGACCAGCGACCAGGCGCCGCCGCCGGCCGCCTACCTGCCGCAGTCCGGCGGGCTCTACCGGGACACGCTGATCCACGACTTCGACGTCCTGCGCTGGGTGACCGGCCGGGAGGTCGCCGACGTGTACGCGGCCGGGTCCGACGCCGGGCCGCCGATGTTCCGGGCGGCTGACGACGTCGACACGGGCGCGGCCTTGCTCACGCTGGACGACGGCACGCTGGCCACGGTGACCGCGACGCGGCTGAACGGGGCGGGGTACGACGTGCGCATGGAACTGGCCGGGGAACTGGACCAGATCGTCGTGGGTCTGGACGACCGTACGCCGATCGCCTCCACGGAGCCGACCGGGCCACCGGCCGCGGACAAGCCGTGGACCGGCTTCGTGGAACGCTTCGGTCCCGCCTACGAGGCCGAGCTGACCACCTTCGTGGAGGTCGTGCGCGGCGAGCGGGCCAACCCGTGCGACGGGCGCGAGGCGCTGCGGGCCCTGCGGATCGCCGAGGCCTGCGAGCTCTCCCGGCGTGAGCGCAGACCCGTGCGGCTCGCGGAGATCGCGGGTGCCGCGGCGTCCGTGGCCGGGTGAACGGGGAAGCACCGGCCCCCGCTCACCCGCGCCCGTTTTCCCCGTCCTGCCCGTCCTCCCCGTCCTCCCCGGCTTCGTCCAGCAGCCCCGCGTCGTAGACGAGCAGAGCTACCTGGACCCGGTTGTCGAGGTCGAGCTTGGCCAGGATGCGGGAGACGTGCGTCTTGACGGTGGCGACGCTCATGAACAGCCGCGCCGCGATGGCGGCGTTGGCCATGCCCCGGCCGACCGCGACGGCGACCTCGCGTTCGCGGTCGTTGAGGGCGGCGACGCGCGTACGCGCGCTTGCGCGCCTGGTGTCGGCGGCGGTACCGGCCGCGTGCTCCATCAGCCGCCGGGTCACGGCGGGCGACAGGACGGGGTCGCCGGCCGCGACCCTGCGCACGGCGTCGAGGATCTCCGCGGGCGGGGTGTCCTTGAGGACGAACCCGGCGGCGCCCGCGCGCAGGGCGCGCAGCACCTGCTCGTCGGCGTGGAAGGTGGTGAGCACGACGACCTGCGGGGCGTCCGCGCGGCCCCGCAGCCGCTCGGTGGCCGTCAGACCGTCCACCACCGGCATCCGGATATCCATCAGGACGACGTCGGGGTGAGTGCGGTCGACGAGCGCCTCCACCTCGTCGCCGTCGGCGGCCTCACCGACGATCTCGACGTCTTCGGTACCGCCCAGCATGAAGGACAGCCCGGCCCGCACCAGCGGGTCGTCGTCGACGAGGAGCAGTCTGATCGCAGTCATGGCCCATACGTAATCATGGTTGCCGGTCGTCGACTTGGCCGCTGCGGCGGCTGTGGCGACGGCCGTCCGGTCGCGGGCCCCGCGTCACCCCCACGGCAGCCGCGCCCGCACTTCGAAGCCGCCCTCCGGCGTGGGTCCGTGGACCAGGGTGCCGCCCGTGAGCGTGGCGCGCTCGGTCAGCCCGATCAGGCCCTGCCCGGAGCCGGGCACGTCGGGTACCTCGCCCTCGGGCGGGGCGTTGCGCACGGACATGACGAGACCGTCGCCCGGAGCGCCGGTGACGGAGACGGCGACCTCGGTGCCGGGGGCGTGCTTGCGCGCGTTGGTCAGGGCCTCCTGGGCGATGCGGTATGCCGTGCGGCCGACGGAGGCCGGAACCGCGGCGGGGTCGGTGACACGGCCCGTGAGGGCGACCTTCATGCCGGCCTGACGGGACTCGGCGACCAGCGCGTCGAGTGCCGCCAGCGTCGGCTGGGGCCGGCCCCCTTCGTCGGCCTCCCCCGCCCGCAGGACGCCGATGATCTCCCGCAGGTCCTGGAGCGCCTCGTGTGCGCTTTCCCGGATGACACCGGCCGCCCGGGCCACGTCCTCGCGGGGTGCGTCGGGCCGGAACTCCAGGGCGCCCGCGTGCACGCTGAGCAGCGTCAGCCGGTGCGCGAGGACGTCGTGCATCTCGCGGGCGATGGCCTCCCGGGCCAGTCGTTGCGCCTGTTCGGCACGCAGTCGCGCCTCCGTCTCGGCGCGCCTGGCCCGGTCCCGCAGGCTCAGCAGGAGCTGGCGTTTGGACCGGACGAGCAGGCCCCAGCCGATGATCGCGACGGTGAGCAGCAGGGCGATGACGAGCGACGCCAGGTAGGGCAGGCCGGGTTCCGGGCGCATCCAGTAGTACAGGGGCGTCAGGGCGAAGCTCGCACCGCCGGTCCAGGCCACGTACCGGAAGGGCCGGTGCACGGCGAGCGTGAACAGGGAGGCGAGTACGGCGCCTCCCGCGGTGGCCGAGACCAGGGAGACGGGCACCATGGCCACCGCCAGCCCGACCGGCCACCGGCGCCGGAACCAGACGGCGGCGCAGGCCAGGGCGCCGATGACCTGGTCGGCGACCTCCATGGCCGGTGACAGGTTCGGTTCGTCCTGGAGTACGTCGGCGGCCAGCAGTCCGATGACGACCGCCAGCAGGAAACACGCGAAATCGACGAACCAGTCCCGCGCGGTCCGCCGGGGCCGGCCGCCGGGCCGCCGCGCTTCCGGGTACAGGTCCTCGACCAGCGCCGCCGGCAGCACCCACCGCCGCCTCGCGAAGGCGGGCGGTGTCGTGGCCTGCTTGTCGGTGTTCACAGTCGACAAATCTACGCAGCGACGGCGGCCGGTACGGCGGGGAGAGCGGGATCAGCGACCAAAGTCGCGGGACCGTCGACTTTCGACGGTCCCGCGACCTGCAGGACGGCGTCTTCCGTCGGGCAGGGCTCGCCCCGCGGCCGATGCGTGTGGGGGGACCGCGGGGCGAGAGTCGGGGGCATGAAGGAATTGCTGGAGTTCCTGGGCCTGATCGCCGTGATTCAGGGTGTGGCGGGTCTGGTCCACGAGTTCACGGACTGGAACTGGGGCCTGGTGCAGCGGATCGGTCTCCTCGACGGCTACGAGGTCTACGCGAGTGTCGTGCTGCTCGCTCTCGGCGGCGCGCTGTTCGCCGCCGCCGAGAGCCGGAGAGCCGGGTGAACCCGGGGCCGGGACCGCCCCCGGCCCTGGGACCGCTCCCTGATCGGATGGCCGCAGCCATCGGCGGCCGAAGCCGACGAGGCCGTCAGCAGCCGTGGTCGACGAGGTCGAACGAGGCGTAGTGGTCGGCCGTGTAGTAGTCCTCCTGGGACGCCTCACCGGTGACGATCCGGCGGGCACCACGCGTGTCGGAGCCGGGGGTGATCACCGTGTACTCGTGGTAGTAGCCGGTGGACCGGCCGGGCAGGATGCCCTCCCGGTTCTGGAACACGGTCCCGTCCTGTTCGAAGGGGTAGGGGCCGCCCTGCTCGATCAGGTCGAGCGTGTCGTGCGCCTGCGAGGGCAGGTCGCTGTAGCAGATGTCGCCGACCGAGGCGGGGGCGGCGCCCGCCGTGGTCGCGGAGACGGTGCCGCCCACGAGGAGGGCGGACAGGACTGCGGCTGCCGCGCCGAGCCGAGCGGCGCGTGGGG
This sequence comes from Streptomyces sp. NPDC028991, assembly GCF_055564775.1. Classification (NCBI taxonomy): domain Bacteria; kingdom Bacillati; phylum Actinomycetota; class Actinomycetes; order Kitasatosporales; family Streptomycetaceae; genus Streptomyces; species Streptomyces sp. NPDC028991. The sequence continues at coordinate 119,665 of NZ_JBVHVP010000008.1, forward strand.
GGAATCGCATGACCTCATGATGACGCGCGTAGACAGTGGCATGTCAATGACAAGGTCGTGGAGTTTCCCGGTAAGTCGTATGTGTTTTCGGCGAGTTCACCGTGGTGCGAAGCGAGCCGAGACGCCCTCGTCGACGAACCGGACCGGACTCCGCCGAGGCCGAGACGCATCGGTCAGGTCGACGTCCGTTCGCCGCCAGCGTGCGGAGGTCCGGCCCGCTGGGATGGACCCATGAACACGAACACGGAATCGGTTACTCACTCCTCGGCGCCGCTGAGCGGCCGTACCGCCCTGGTGACGGGCGGCAGCCGGGGCATCGGAGCGGCGACCGCGCTGCGGCTCGCGCGGGACGGCGCGGACGTGGCCCTCACCTACGTGAACGGCAAGGACGCGGCGGAGGACGTCGTACGGGCCGTCGAGGCGCTGGGGCGCCGGGCGGTCGCCCTGCGGGCGGACTCCGCCGACGCCGACGAGGCGGCCGGGGTGGTGGAGCGGGCGGCGCGGGCACTCAGCGGCGGCCTCGACGTGCTGGTCAACAACGTGGGCCTCGGCCTGCTGGGCCCGCTGGAGGGCCTGTCGCTCGCCGATGTGGACCGGCTGCTGGCGGTGAACGTGCGCGGGGTCTTCCTGACCTCGCAGGCGGCCGCGTCCCGCATGTCCGAGGGCGGCCGGATCATCACGATCGGCACCTGCATGACCCAGCGGGTGCCCGGTCCCGGCGGAACGCTGTACGCGACGAGCAAGTCGGCGCTGATCGGGCTGACCAAGGCCCTGGCCAGGGAGTTGGGCCCGCGGGGGATCACGGCGAACATCGTGCACCCCGGGCCGATCGACACCGGCATGAACCCGGCGGACGGTCCCTACGCGGACGGGCAGGCGGCCATGACGGCGCTGGGCCGCTTCGGCACGGCGGACGAGGTCGCGTCGACGGTGGCGTACCTGGCCGGTGCCTCGTACGTCACGGGCGCGGAGTTCGCCGTGGACGGCGGGCACGCGGCGTAGGTCACACGCGCTCGCCGGCGTACACGCGCGGGGCGCACCGGTGCTGTCCAGCCGGTGCGCCCCGCGGGTCCGGGAGGGCCGGCCGCCCCGTTCCGGTGGGGCGGCCGGTCCGTTCGTGCGTCAGCCGCCGAGTTCCTGGTGGCGGGCGGCCAGGTGGGTCGCGCCGTCCTCGGTCAGGGAGCCGAACAGGCGCAGCCGGGAGATGCCGCCGTCGGGGAAGATGTCGACGCGCGCGTGGGTGCCGACGGCCGCCTCGGGCAGGACGAAGCGGTGGTTGGTGTCGGGCTGCATCCGGGTGCGCGGCAGTACCTCGCGCCACTCGCCGTCCTCACCGTCCTTCACGGACACCGACGCCCAGCCGGCCGAGTTGCCCTTCAGGTACGCCGTGTCGATCTCGACCGCGCGGATCCGGGAGCGGTCCACCAGCCGGTAGCTGATCCAGTCGTTGCCCCGGTCGCGGCGGCGGCGGGTCTCCCAGCCGTCGTCCATCTTGCGGGAGCGGCCCGGCTGGATGGTGTTGGTGGCCGGCGAGTAGAAGAGGTTGGAGGCGTCCTCGACCTGGCCGCCGTTCTCCAGGGCGACCACGTCGAAGGTGCCGAGGGCCGTGAGCCAGGCCGGGTCCGGGACGACCTCGCCGTACACGCGCAGACGGGCGATGCCGCCGTCCGGGTGCTGCTTGAGCCGGAGGTGGGTGAAGCGCTGCTCGGCCGAGACGGCGAAGCCGTTGGCCGCGTGGCCGCCGACCGCGGTACGCGGGACGAGGGTCGTCCACTTCACGTCGTGCGCGAGCAGTTCCTCGGGCGACGGGGAGCCGGCGACCGAGGCGCCCTCGACGGAGACCGCCTGCGGGTAGTTGCCGCGGAAGTGGGCGGTGTCGACGACGATGCCGCGGATCACGCCGGGCGCGCCGAGGCGGATCAGCGCCCAGTCGTGGTCGTCCTCGGTCGGCCAGGGCTGCTCGGCCGAGACGCCGCGCCGCCGGCGGGTCTCCCAGCCGTCCATGACCTTGCCCTTGTGCCCGAAGTGCTCGGGGTCGAACTCGGCGGGCTCGGGCACCAGCAGGTTCTCGCGCTGGGCGAAGAACTCGTCGTTGGCGGCGACGACACCCGCGCCGAGCTGCCGGTCGGCAAGGTTGGCGTACTGGGTGAAGGGGAGGTCGGCGGTGCGGTAGTCCGCGTACGGGTCGCCGCCTCCGTAGGGGTTCGCGTCGCCGGTGAAGCTGGCCAACGAGGGATTCTGCTGGGCCGTCACGGTGATCAGGTGTTCCTTCCGGGTCGTTCGGGATGATCTGGATTCAGGAGGTCCGGACCTGTCAGGGCCGGGTGAGGAGCCGTCCCTTCGGCTCGGTGAACGCGCCGTCCGCCACGACGCGCCGTCCGCGCAGCCAGGTGGACTTCACGACCCCGTACAGGGTCTTGCCCGCGTACGCGGTGACGCGGTTGCGGTGCTGGAGGGCGGCCGGGTCGACGGTGAAGGTCTCGTCGGGGGCGAGGACCGCGAGGTCGGCGTCGTGGCCGGCCGCAATGGCGCCCTTGCGCCCGTCGAGCCCCACCTGGCGCGCCGTGTGCGTCGACATCCAGCGCACGATGTCCTCCAGGCCCAGACCGCGCTCGCGGGCCGCGGTCCACATGGCCGGCAGGCTGAGCTGGAGGCCGGCGATGCCGCCCCAGGCGGTGGCGAAGTCGTCGGTCTTGAGGTCGGCGGTGGACGGCGAGTGGTCGGTGACCACGCAGTCGATGGTGCCGTCCGCCAGCGCCTGCCACAGCAGGTCCTGGTTGGCGGCTTCGCGGATGGGCGGGCAGCACTTGAACTCGCTCGCGCCGTCCGGCACTTCCTCGGCGGTGAGGGTGAGGTAGTGGGGGCACGTCTCGACCGTGACCCGTACGCCCTCGGCGCGGGCGTCGGCGATCAGCGGCAGGGCGTCGCTGGAGGACAGGTGGAGCACGTGCACGCGCGCGTTGAGCCGCTTCGCCTGGGCGAGGAGGGTGGCGATCGCGGTGTCCTCGGCGTCGCGCGGACGGCTGGCGAGGAAGTGGGAGTACTCCGGGCCGCCCTGCTGCGGGGCCGCGGCCAGGTGGTGCGGGTCCTCGGCGTGCACGATCAGCAGGCCGTCGAAGGCCGCGATCTCCGCCAGGGACCGGGCGAGCTGCTCCTGGTCGAGGTGCGGGAACTCGTCCACGCCCGACGGCGACAGGAAGGCCTTGAAGCCGAAGACCCCGGCCTCGTGCAGCGGGCGCAGGTGCTTGACGTTGTCGGGCAGGGCACCGCCCCAGAAGCCGACGTCGATGTGCGCCTTGTCGGCGGCGACCTCGCGCTTGGTGCGCAGGTTCTCGACCGTCGTGGTCGGCGGGATGGAGTTGAGCGGCATGTCGACGAGGGTGGTGATGCCGCCGGCCGCCGCGGCGCGGGTGGCGGTCCAGAAGCCCTCCCACTCGGTGCGGCCGGGGTCGTTCACGTGCACGTGGGTGTCGACCAGGCCGGGCAGGACGACGTGGTCGCCGACGTCCTCCAACCGGGCGCCCGCCGGGACGGGGGCGTCGTACGGCAGGACGGCTGTGATCTTCTCCCCGGTCACCGCGATCGACGCGGCGCGTATCCCCTCGGGAGTGATGACGCGCGTCGAGCGCAGCACCAGTTCGGCTTCGGACACCCGGACCTCACTTTCTGCCGCTGATTTCAACGTTCTGTTGAAGGAGTCTTCATTCCCGCTTCCGCGCCGTCAAGAGGCACCCTTTGTGCGGGCATGCCCAGCGGGTCCACCCTGGACGTTTCCACAAAGCGGAATTAGAATTCCAGCAAGCAGAACGTAGCTACGTACAAGCCGGTAGTCAACCGGCCGCCGGGTACGCTTCTTTCTCCCCGCCAGCCTCGAAAGGAACGTGCCGTGCCGACGTCCAGCGCCAGCACCACCGACTCCGCCAGGTCCGCCTCAGGCGGCGTCCAGTCCCTGGAGCGCGCCTTCGACCTGCTCGAACGGATGGCGGACGCGGGCGGCGAGGTCGGCCTCAGCGAGCTCTCCGCGAGCAGCGGGCTGCCGCTGCCGACCATCCACCGCCTGATGCGCACGCTCGTGGCCTGCGGATACGTACGCCAGCAGCCCAACCGCCGCTACGCGCTCGGCCCTCGGCTGATCCGGCTCGGCGAGTCCGCCGCCCGGCTGCTCGGCACCTGGGCCCGCCCGCACCTGGCCCGCCTGGTCGAGGAGACCGGCGAGACGGCGAACATGGCGCTGCTCGACGGGGACGAGATCGTGTACGTCGCCCAGGTGCCGTCCAAGCACTCCATGCGCATGTTCACCGAGGTCGGCCGACGCGTCCTGCCGCACTCCACCGGCGTCGGCAAGGCGCTGCTCGCGGACTTCCCCGCGGACGAGGTGCGGGCCCTGCTGGGCCGGACCGGGATGCCGGCCGCGACCGAGAAGACGATCACCACGCCGGACGGCTTCATCGCGGCACTGGAGGACGTGCGGCGCCAGGGGTACGCGATCGACGACAACGAGCAGGAGATCGGTGTCCGCTGTCTGGCCGTCTCCGTGCCGAACTCCCCCACCGCGGCCGCCATCTCGATCTCCGGCCCGGCCGGCCGGGTCACGGAGGCCGCGACCGACCGGATGGTGCCGCTGCTCCAGCAGGTGGCGGCGGAGCTGTCGGAAGCCCTGCTCACCTCGAACGGCAACCCGGCCGCGTAGCCGGCACCCGCGCCGCCCGCACCCGCGCCGCCCGCACCCGCGGCGCGGGACTCGGTGGCGCGGGACTCAGCGGCGCGGAGGGTCGCCGAACAGCTCCACGGCGTGACGAACCTCCGTCAGCCCCCGGGACAGGGCGCTGACGGAGCCGATCGCGCCGGCTATCAGCAACAGGGCCCGGTGCAGCCGCGGCACCTCGGGGACACCGTGGCTCGTCATCGCGGCGAGATCGGCGAGTTCGTCCTCCGCGATGGCCCGGTCCGGGAAGTCGGCAGGCAGCAGGGCGAGTTGGCGGCGCAACCGGGACACCGCGGTCCGCAGTGCCGCCACCCTCACGTCCTCGTCACCGACGGTCACTTGCCTCTGCCCCAAGCTCCGCAACACAGCCGTACCCCCTCGCACCCCGTTGTGCGCCCCTACCTGGTGATCGTGCCGAGCGCCCCTGACGCGGGTCGGGCGCCGGGGACGCGGGCCAGTAAACGCCACCTCGTACCGGACGCGCCACCGCGCGGACCGAATTTCAGTCTTCCTAAACCCCGCGCACGCCGGAGCGTCCGGCGGGCGGTCAGGTATGCAGGACGCATGACCGACAACGAAGGCCAGGTAGCGGGGCTGCTGCTCGCCGCCGGGGGCGGGCGGCGACTGGGCGGACGCCCCAAGGCGCTGCTCGAACACCGCGGACATCCGCTCGTCGAACACGCGATCACGGCGTTGCGCGCGGCCGGTTGCGCCCGCGTGCACGTCGTACTGGGAGCGCGGGCGGAGGAGGTACGCGCGCGGGCGACGGCGACGCTCGACGGGTGCGTCGTCGTGGACAACCCCGGCTGGGAGCAGGGCATGGGGTCGTCACTGCGTGCCGGGCTCGGTTCACTGGCCGGGACGGGCACCCGGGCCGCACTGGTCTCGCTGGTGGACCAGCCCGGCATCGGCGCGGAGGCGATGACACGCGTGCGTGCCGGATACCGGGACGAATCGTCGCTCGCCTCGGCGGTGTACGCGGGCGTGCGCGGACATCCCGTCCTCCTCGGCGCCGCACACTGGGCGGGAATCTCCGCGACTGCCACCGGCGACCGGGGGGCACGCGCCTACCTGAGGGACCACGAGGCGGAGATCGCGCTCGTGGAGTGCGGGGACGTGGCGCGGCCGTACGACATCGACACCGAGGCCGACCTGCGCCACCTTGAGTGAGGAGCGTGGCACTGGGCGCCACCTTCCCTCGACTCAGAGAATCTCGACATCAACAAACCATTGAAGTTCCACGATGAGGAAACTACTATCCACTGACCAGAAGCACCCGACCGCACAACGGGTGCGCTATGCCCCATACGTGCTCGTTGGCACCCGGTGCCACCGCTGAAGGAAGTGACAGCTCATGTCCGCACCAGCGCCGTCCACGCTGGCCATCGTCGACGCCGAGCCCCTGCCCCGGCAGGAGGAGGTCCTCACCGATGCGGCGCTCGCCTTCGTGGCCGAGCTGCACCGGCGGTTCACGCCCCGGCGTGACGAGCTCCTCGCCCGCCGTGCTGAGCGCCGCGCCGAGATCGCCCGCACCTCCACGCTCGACTTCCTCCCGGAGACCGCCGCCGTCCGCGCGGACGACTCCTGGAAGGTGGCCCCCGCTCCGGCCGCGCTGCAGGACCGCCGGGTCGAGATCACCGGCCCCACCGACCGCAAGATGACGATCAACGCCCTCAACTCGGGCGCAAAGGTCTGGCTCGCCGACTTCGAGGACGCCTCCGCGCCGACCTGGGAGAACGTCGTCCTCGGCCAGCTCAACCTGGCATCCGCCTACACCCGGAGCATCGACTTCACCGACGAGCGCACCGGCAAGTCGTACGCCCTGCGCCCGGACGAGGAGCTGGCGACGGTCGTCATGCGCCCGCGCGGCTGGCACCTCGACGAGCGCCACCTCCAGGTCGACGGCCGGCCGGTGCCGGGCGCGCTGGTCGACTTCGGCCTGTACTTCTTCCACAACGCGCAGCGCCTGCTGGACCTCGGCAAGGGGCCGTACTTCTACCTCCCGAAGACGGAGTCGCACCTGGAGGCCCGGCTCTGGAACGAGGTGTTCGTCTTCGCGCAGGACTACGTCGGCATCCCGCAGGGGACCGTCCGCGCCACCGTCCTGATCGAGACGATCACGGCCGCGTACGAGATGGAGGAGATCCTCTACGAACTGCGCGACCACGCCTCCGGTCTGAACGCCGGCCGCTGGGACTACCTCTTCTCCATCGTCAAGAACTTCCGTGACGGCGGCGAGAAGTTCGTCCTCCCGGACCGCAACGCGGTGACGATGACCGCCCCGTTCATGCGGGCGTACACCGAACTCCTCGTCCGCACCTGCCACAAGCGGGGCGCGCACGCGATCGGCGGCATGGCGGCGTTCATCCCGTCCCGCCGGGACGCCGAGGTCAACAAGGTGGCCTTCGAGAAGGTCCGCGCCGACAAGGACCGCGAGGCCGGCGACGGCTTCGACGGCTCCTGGGTCGCCCACCCCGACCTGGTCCCGATCGCCATGGAGTCCTTCGACAAGGTCCTCGGCGACAAGCCGAACCAGAAGGACCGCCTGCGCGAGGACGTCGACGTCAAGGCCGCCGACCTGATCGCGATCGACTCCCTGGACGCCAAGCCGACGTACGCGGGTCTGGTCAACGCCGTGCAGGTGGGCATCCGCTACATCGAGGCGTGGCTGCGCGGCCTCGGCGCGGTGGCCATCTTCAACCTGATGGAGGACGCGGCCACCGCCGAGATCTCCCGCTCGCAGATCTGGCAGTGGATCAACGCGGAGGTCGTCCTCGACAACGGCGAGCAGGTCACCGCGGAGCTGGCCCGCAAGGTCGCCGCCGAGGAGCTGGCGAACATCCGCGCCGAGATCGGCGACGAGGCCTTCGCCGCCGGCGACTGGCAGCAGGCCCACGACCTGCTGCTCACCGTCTCCCTCGACGAGGACTACGCCGACTTCCTGACCCTGCCGGCGTACGAGCAGCTCAAGGGCTGACGCCCGACTCGGTGCAGGCCCGTTCGCGCCCCCGGTACCGCACAGCACCGGGGGCGCCGACGTAGGCCGGGTCAGCCCAGGTGCACGGACCAGTCCTGCTCCGCGGGCGGCTTGCCGTGCAGGTCGGGTACGCGCTTGAGCCAGTCGGGACGTCCCCGCCGGGTACGCGCGGCACGGGCCGCGTTCTCGGCGGCGAGCTCCTCGCGGGTCGGGAAGCCGCTGGGCAGCCAGTCGTGGGAGGCCCGGACGCGGGCGTGCAGGTAGCCGACGTAGGCGTCCCGGACCTCCTCCGGTGTGCCGAAGCCGGCCTCTGGGGTCAGCCACACCTCCGGCACCCGCGCCACCACCTCGTGCAGCAGCTCCCGCGTCATCTTCGGCGCCAGCTCGGCGTCGGCGGCCCGGACGTCGGGCGCGGAGTGGCCGAGCGCGTGGTGGCGGAAGTCGTACGCCTTCTCCGGCGGGGAGGCGCCCCAGCGGTGGTGGAAGACGAGGGCCGCCCCGTGGTCGATGAGCCACAGGCGCGGGGCGGCGATACCGAGGGTGGGCCAGACCATCAGGTTGGAGCTGTGCACCGTGCGGTCGACGTTCACGGTGAGGGCGTCCAGCCAGACGACGCGGCCGGCCTCCCCCGGGTCCACCGGGAACACCTCCGCGACCTCGGGCGTGAAGTCGGCGCCGCCCGACAGGTAGTCCATGCCGAGGTTGAGTCCCGCGCTGGCGTCCAGCAGGTCCCGCACCTCCTGGTGCGGTTCGCCGGCGGCGATGGACGGGGCGAAGCGCACGAGGACCAGCTCGGGGACGCGCAGCCCGAGCTCACGGGCCAGCTCACCGACGATCACCTCGGCGACCAGCGCCTTGCGGCCCTGCGCGGACCCGGTGAACTTCACGACGTAGGTGCCGAGGTCGTCGGCCTCGACGACGCCGGGGACGGAGCCGCCGGTATGCAGGGGCTCGACATAGCGAGTGGCAGTGACTCTCCTCAGCATTTTCCCATCCCGTCGCCCCTGTCGGCCTTGAAACCCATGGCGCCCTCCTGCGGTCCCGCACAAAGGGACCGGCTCGTCCTCAGCCCTGGGGAGAATCCGGGCGAGGCCGGCCACCATGCCGATCCTCCCGCCTCCCCGGCAGTCCGTCGAGGGCCGTCCTTCCCCTGCCGCCGGCTTCGGGCATGAAGTGAGCATAGTAACCGAGGGTGATCGCCGGCGATGTCGACGAGGGTGCCGGTCAGCCGTGAGCGGACGCCGGGGCCGCCGCGGCGACACCCGCGCAGGCGCGCAGCCGGCCGTCGGCCGCGTCGCGGTCGGGGACGACCCGCAGCATGGCGTAGGGCCCCTCGGCCGGGTCGAGTCGGGGCAGGTGCCGGAGCACGACCCCGGTGCCCGCGCCGATCAGCCCGCTCAGGACCGCCTCGGCCAGGGTGTGGTGGACGTGCACGAGGTAGTCGGCGAGGGACACCCGGGTGGTGACGACGTCGAGCCGGACCGTGCGAGCGTCCGGGCCGGCGTCGGCCTGGGGCGGGATCTCGATCCGGGCGGGCAGCGAGGGCAGGGCGGCCGCGGGGAAGAGCCGCAGCAGGCGCCGCAGCGGCGGGGCTTCGCCGGTGTCCTCGGGCAGCGTCCACGCCATGGCGCCGTCCGCGCTGACGTGGTGGAAGGCGAATCGCGGACGGAGGTTGTCGGGGTTGCCGGAGAGGAAGACCGTGCGGGTGTACGCGCGCAGCCAGGGCTCGCTCAGGGTGTCCGGCAGGTTCAGGGTGTAGCGCACCGCGGAGCGCGCGAACGTCGTGGGCGCGAAGCGCCGCAGCACGACCGTCACGGCCGTCCGGCCCGGCTCGGGCACCGGGCCCGCGTGCGGGGCCCGGCCGTGGACGCGGCGCTCGGCGTGCTCCTGGAGGTACCGCTGGGTGAACATGGGCGTCGCTCCTTCTGCCGGGCGGTCAGAGGTAGACGGCGGAGGCCACGGCGCGCAGCGGCACCCGCTGGTGCCTGCGCAGCAGCGCGGAGGTGAGCCGGTAGGGGTCCACGTGCGGCCGCCCGCCGGTCTGCCGGCGTACGAACTCCGGGGCCTCCGGGGCGGACGGCGGGTCCTCGCGGGCGAGCAGTGCGGCGGCGCGCTCGACGGTCTGGCGCAGGAGGTCCTCGCGGTAGGACTGCCCGTTCGGGCCCTTGCCGAGCCCGGCGACGAAGTACAGCCTCATGCCGAGCCGGACGGCCTCCGGTGACGCGTGGTCCCGCAGCGCGCCGGCCAGCCCCGCGACGGTGTGCGCGTGGGCGACGCCGTGACGGCTGGAGCGCACCGCGCCGTCGAGCGGGACCCGGTCGAGGCAGACCCGGTGCGCACGGGCGCCGCCGAGCGCACCGAGGAGTTTCTGCAGCAGGACGTAGTCCTGCGTCAGCTCGCGGTCGTGGAGCAGGACGATCTCGTCGTACTCCTCCACCGCGGGCAGCAGATCGCGCAGGGCGCAGCCCAGGTAGTTGGGGCGGCCGGTGGCGGACGTGGCGGGGCGCAGGGGCAGCCCCTGGGCGGTGGCGTCCAGGTAGACGGGGCCGCCGTCGTCGCGCGTGTCCAGGCAGAGTCCGTGCTTGGCGAGCCGTTCGACCGTCTCCTCGAACTCGAGCGCCGGCCGCCGTGTCGCGGTGAGGCCCGGGTCGTGCATGCCCAGCCAGGCGAAGTGGCCGCGCCACAGCTCCAGCAGCCGTCGGCTCACCGGGTGGGTCCAGCCGGTCTGCTCGACGGCGCGGACGTACGGCAGCAGGGCCGCGTCGCCGGGCGGGTCGGCTCGGGCCTGGAACTCCGTGTAGAGCAGGCCCGCTTCGTCCTCGGTGACCGTGCTCGGATCGGCGTCGCCGTGGACGCGGTCGAGGTACTCCCAGAAGCCGGCGGTCTGCCGGGTGCCGTTGAAGGCCGTGTTGCTGTAGAGGTAGTCGACGTCGCGGTCGTCGAGCATCCGCGTGGCGCGGTACATCACGTCCACCCACAGCAGCCCCTTGAGGTGGCTGAGTCCGAGTGCCTTGGTGGGGGTGACGGTGACCGGCGCGATCAGCACCCTGGTGCGGGGCGCGGTCACCGGCGCCGGCCGTGGACGAGGAAGACGCGCCCGACCCCGGGAGCGTTCCGCGGGGGGACCGGGTCGGGCCAGCGGCCGAAGTCGGCGCCGGGCTCGCCGGGTTGCAGGACCGTCGCCTCGATGCCGTACCGGGCGAAGAGCGCCTCCGGCTCGTCGTGCCCGGACAGCCACGGGCAGCCCCAGGTCTCGAACACGGCGAGCAGCGGCGCGACGGCGGGTGCGGTGAGGGCAGTCGCGCTGACCAGGTCAGCGGCGACCGTGCTGCCGGGCGCGGCGGCGTCCCGCACCCGGCACAGCACCTGGCCGACCTGGTCCTCCGTGAGGTAGTAGAGGAATCCTTCGAGCAGCCAGATCGAGGGCCGGCCGGGGTCGTAGCCGGCCTCGGTGAGCGCGGCGGTCCAGTCCGGGCCGAGCAGGTCGGCACCGACCCGGTGCCGGGTCGCCCGAGGGGGCGGCGGCTCGGCGCGCAGCACCGACTCCTTGGCCGCGAGGACGTCCGCGCGGTCGAGTTCGTAGACGTCGACCGGGCGCGGCCAGGGCAGCCGGTGGGCCCGGGTGTCCATGCCGGCCGCGGCGATCACGACCTGGGGGCGGTCGGCCTCCGCGACGCGGGCGAGCAGGAAGTCGTCGAAGTACCGGGTCCTGATGGCGTTGTAGGCGAACGTGCTCGGTACGGGCTCCGCGGGGCCGGTGCGGTTCGGCCGGGTGGCGTCGCCGATCCGGCCGAACAGGTCGGTGCCGAGGACGCCGGCCAGCCGGGCGGCGAACGGGTCCCGGAACAACCGGTCCGGGCGCCGGCTCTCCTGGGCCCGCAGTGCCGCCGTCAGGAGGGAGGTCCTGGCGACCGCGTCGAGTGTTTCCACGCATGCTCCTTGAAGAGGGGAAGGGGTGCCGGACGCCGGGGAGGCGACGACCGCCTGAACCGTCCGCCGGTACTGCCGGCGCCCGGCTGGTGCGGGCCCGCTCAGGCGTCGAGCAGCCGGCGCAACGCGGCGTCGTCGTTCTGGAAGACCCGGTCCTTCACCTGGGCCGGCCGCGTGCCCTGAGCGACCCTGGCCTGCCAGTCGGCGGCGAAGCCGCCGGGCGCGACGCGGCGCAGGTCGGGAGCGCCGAGGCGGGCGCTCGCGCGAGCCGCCCGGTATCCACCGGACCGCCCGCCGAGCGCGCTGTCCAGGGCCCGGGCGAACGCCTGGGTCTCCTCGTGCGACCAGCGGCCGAAAGGTTCCACGGCGAAGGTGTACCGCTGCGGGCCGTCCGCGCCGGGCTCCGGCGGGCCCGGCCGCGCGGGGCGCCCGGTCACCCGGCAGGTGGCGTTGCGGATCTCCAGGCCGGTGGCACCCGTCGCGCCGTGCAGCGCACTGACCACGTGCCCCTCGCGCAGCCGCTCACCGGCGGCGTCGGACAGGGTGCGCCGGCCGGCGTACTCGAGCCGGGGCACGCCCGCGACCCGGTCCACGACACGCACGACGTCGCCGAGGGCGTACCGGTAGAGGCCGCCGACATGGCTGAGGACGACGTGGTACTCGCCGCCCGGCACCAGTTCGTCGCAGAGCAGCGTGTCGCTGCCGGGCGACAGTTCGTCGTCGGCGTCGACGAATTCCAGCAGCCCGCCGGTGACCGCGGGCGAGCCGGCGGTGGGATGCCGGTCCAGCGCCACGGCGACGAAGCCCTCCGAAGCCGCCGCGGGGGCGGGCAGCGCGCTCACCCCGGGCCCGAACGCCTCGCGCAGCCGGGGAAGGTAGAGCGAGGCCAGTCCGGTGGTCCAGCAGAACAGCACTTCCATGCGCGGCCAGACATGGGCGGGCAGCGGGGCGCCGGCGCGATCGGCCAGCCCGTCCAGGAGCCTGGCGCGCTCCGGGTCGGGCGCGGGTCCCGGGTGGCCGTCGACCGTGCCGTCGTGCAGGTCCTTGACCAGGCGCGGCCACCACTGCACGAGTTGATGGGGCAGCGCGGCCACCGCGGCGGGGTTGATGCCGATGACGCAGCGCACGTCGTGCGCCATGGCGGCGCGCAGCCGTACGTAGCTGCGCTGGAGGTGGTCGGCCGGGTCCACGAAGGACGGCAGGGTGCTCCAGGGGGCGCGGCTGCCCGGTTCCGCCGCCAGCCGCTCACCGAAGGCCCGGCCGAAGTCGACCTGGCTGGCGCCGAGATGGGGGTGGCCGGAGCGGGTCGCGGCCGGAGCGGGCGCGGGGTCGTGCTTGAGGTTGAGCGTGGCATCGGGCCTGCGGACGGCTTCCGGGTGGTGCTCGACGATGTTCGCCCAGGCGGCGTAGTAGGGAGGGAAGAAGCAGGTCCGCATGAACTCCCGGGTGACCGGTATCCGTTTGCTGTCGCCGGTGCTGCCGCTGCTCTTGAAGAAGACCACGGGGGGATCGGCGCTCAGCACGTTCGGCCGGCCGGCGGCGGCGGCCTCCATCCACGGTCCGAGGTCCTCGTAGTCGGCGATGGGGACGGCCGCGCGGAAGTCGTCGACCCCCCGGCAGCGGGCGAATCCGTGCCGGCGCCCGAAGTCGGTGTCGGCGTTCGCGGTCAGCAAGTGCCGCAGGGCGCCGTCCTGTGCCGCCCGCACGTCGCCGAGCGCCTTCCGCAGCCCGTCCCGCTCGGCCAGCACCCTTTCCCGGTAGGCGGGGAACAGTTCTTCCGCCATGTCAGACACCGGCCCGGTGCCCCGTCGCGTGCACGACGGCGTCGACGGCGCGGTCGATGCCGCAACCGTGTTCGAGGGTGGTCACCTTCATGCCCGCCACCTCTGTGTGCAGCATGTCGCGCAGATCGTCCTGGAACCGGGTGAACGCTTCCTCGGTGGGCGTGTCGCCGTAGTGCTCCATCGGGTTCAGCGCCGCTCCCCGCCCGCTGCGTTCCCAGGCGACGGCGGACGGAACGTCGAGGTAGACGACCCGGTCGGGCTGCGGGAACGAGCGCCACCAGGAGAACAGCGACGGATTGGCGTATCCGAGCAGCGCGCACTTGGCCATGATCTTCAGGTAATAGGAATCCACGATCACCGGCCGTCCGGGCGGTGCGCCGGTCACGCGGTCGCGCATGTGCACCACGGCCAGCTGCACCAGGGTGAGGAGGATGTCGGGCGAGTAGCGTCCGGCCGGCGCCCTCAGGGCCTCGGACAGCAGTTCCCGGCGGGCTCGGCCGATCAACGGGTAGTCCGTGTCGAGCGGTTCCTGGTCGCAGGTGACCACCGTCCACGAACCGCGGTCGGCGAGACGCCGCAGCACCGACGACTTGCCCGAGTAGTCCGGGCCCAGCAGAACGGTGAATTCCGGGCCGTCGGCCCAGGGCGGCGCATACGGCGGGGCGCCGTACGGCATGGGTGAGGTCGGCATCGTCACTTCCTGGTAGCTGCTCCGCGGCCGGTCCGAGCACAGGCCGGCCCCTGCGCACGGCCGTGGACGCGCGCGGGCACGGCCGCTCGGACGGCGGCCCGTGCGGGGCCGCAGCGCGGTCGGTTTCTTTGGGTTGTGCCGGTTCCTTCGGCGCGCCGGGCCCGGGTCCGGCGCCCGGTCCGGTCCGCGGCGGCGGACCGGGGCCTAACTCCGCCGGCCGGTGGCGGAAGGGCCCATGGGCTGGTAGTACTCGGTGAACAGTCGGCCCACCAACTCGCCGCGGCTGGACACGCCGAGCTTTTCGAAGATCGCCTTGATGTGGTCGCGCACGGTGTGCGGCGACAGGTGGAGTTCCTCGGAGATCCCGCTGGTCGACAGGCCGCGCGCCACCCGCTGGGTGACCTCGAGCTCCCGTTCCGACAGCTCGTAGGCCTGCACGACGAGCGGCGTGACGTCGGAGACCGGGGCGCGTTCGATGATCACCGCGGAGACGCCCAGGCGTCCGTCCGCCTCCCGCAGGCAGGACGCGTGGCACACGAGCCAGCGGCCGGTGCGGGTGCGCATCCTGATCCGCGCGGTGTCACCGCCGCGCTCCTCGGCGATCGCCCTGGCCCGCATCGCGGTGCCGTGCACCCACAGGGGTATGCGCAGACCGAGCGCGGTGAGCGATGCGGGGCCCTGCGGCATCTCCTCCAGATAGCGCCGTGCTTCGTCGTTGACCGAGACGAGGGCTCCCTCGGCGTCGAACAGCAGCAGCCCGGTGCCGGTCAGAGCCGCGCCGGAGGGTTCGGGGCGCTGTTTGGCGTACGCCCTGATCAGGCGGGCGACCGGCGTGCCCAGGTCCTCTACGAACCTGCGCTCCCCGGTGGAGAACTCGGGCCGCCCCTTCTCCCGGAACAGGGAGACGTACCCGTGGGGGCGGCCGTCCACCCGCAGCACGGCCCGCAACTCGTCGTGCACCCCGCGCGGCGCCAGAAAACCCCGGTACAGGGAGCTGCGCTCGGGCTCGCCCTCCGTGGTCGCCCACAGGCTGGCCACCGGCACCGGCGCCAGCGCGAGGTCCCGGAACAGGTTGATCTTCTCCGTGAACAGCTCGTACTGCCAGTAGACGGCACAGCTGTGATCCTCGATGTTCTCCGCGAAGATCGGCGACGTGATCATGCCGGTCTCCGGGTCGGTGGCCCGCCAGACGGCGGCGTCGTACGGGACCGCCCTGCGCAGTTGCGTCGCGAGCGTGCTGAACAGCGTGTGCGGGCTGTCCGCACGTCCGGCACGTAAGAGGAGTTCGTCGCGACCGGGCGCAGTAGGCATCTCTCCGGCACTCCGTTCCGGGGTGGTCTGCGGATGATGAGGTGAACCTTGCCTGTCCCAACCTGCCACCACCGTACGCTACTTGGCGGCTGCGGACCGGTGACGGCGGCCGGAACCGACCGTCACCACACCTCGTCCGGCAGCCACTGCGCGTACCGCCGCGGACCGGCCAGGACGGGCCCGTCCTCGCGGATGACCACGGCCGGCGGGCCGGTCGCCTCCGGCATCCTCGGCATTTCCGGTCCGACGTACAGCGGGTCGAGCCGGATGTGCTCGATTCCCAGTGGCCGGAGCAGCGCCAGGAGTGCGGGCCGGGACAACCGGATCCACCGCTGGGTGGGTCCCAGCGCGGCGTGGAGCCGTTCCTCGCCGGTGAAGGCGAGGCCGACCCGCTCCTGGCCGGCGCCCGGCCGGGCGGTGCGCACGACGGCCACCGCGCCATCGAGGTCGCCGGCCCGGACCGGGACGTACAGGAGCGCGTCCACTACGTCACGTCTCGAGGCAGAACTCGTCGAGGGGGTAGCCGACGTGCCGGTCCTCCGTCGGCAGGAAGCCGAGCACCTTGTCGCCGGGCTTGAGCTCGGTGCTGTTGAGGACCTTGCCGCCCGGGCCGAGCACCCGCACGTGCCAGTCGTCCTGGAGGATCAGATTGACCTCGCGGCCGTCGGCGGAGACCGCGTTCACCGAGATCAGCGGCCTGGTCTCGATCTTGACCCGGCCGACGGTGACGAGCCGGGTGCGGCCCTCCACGTCGGACGCCACGACCTTGCTGCCGGCCTTCAGCTCGCTGAGGTAGTTGGTCCGGCCGTCCTTGGACAGCGTGTACGAGTGGATGGCGCCGGCGTTCACCCGGAACGGGCGGGTCGGCATGTACGGCAGCGGGTGTGTCTCGCTGACGCAGAGGATCATGCCCTTGGAGTGCGACCCGACCAGGATGCCCTCGTCCTCGCGGAAGTAGGTGCAGGTGTCGACGCAGGCACGCTCGCCCATGCCGACGTGCTCCGTGCCGACGACCTCCAGTTCGGTCAGGGCCAGGTCGGGGGTCTCGGCGTTGACCACGGTCTTCAGAGCGGTGGCGTCGCCGACCTTGCGGGGCGCCATCATGACGCCGTCGGAGCCGTGCTCCAGCACGCCGAAGATGATCTCGGCCTCCTCGACGTCGGCCGCCACCGTGATCAGGCTGCCCCGGGCGGCGGCGGACGCCGCGATGACGATCTCCAGCGGGATCTTGGTCGGGTCGCGGAAGAGCAGCAGGCTCCACTGCTCGGTGCGCGCCGACTGACAGGCGTCCTCCAGCGTCTTCGCGTCGGTGATCTCCACGAACCGGCCGAATTCCAGCCCCGGGTGCGCGAGCCGCAGCTCGGCGGGGGTGATTTTGTGGAAGTCGGGGTCCACGATGACCACGGTGGCCTCGCCGAAGTCCTCCGGGAGGGTCTTGCCACGGGGGAACAGCACCTTGGTGACGGTCGGGGGCAGGCCCTCCAGGGACGCCGGGTCCGCCGCGACGATGCCGTCGATCCGCTGGTGCAGCGCCTCTTGGACGATGGCGTCCCGCGCCTCGTCGACGCCTCGGATGTCCAGCCAACTGAGCTTCATGTGCAGGGCTCCTAGAGATCACTCACTGTGGATGAGGTCGGCCAGCTTCGCGGCCATGACGCCGGGATCGGGCGCCTCGAAAACGTTGCGGCCCATGGCCACGCCCGCGACGCCGGCGCTCAGCGCCTCGCTGACGTGGGCAAGGACCTGGCCCTCGTCGTCGTTGCGCGGACCGCCGACGGTGATGACCGGGACGGGAGAGCGGGCGACGATCTCCTTCATCTCCGTCACCGAGCCGACGTACGGGGCCTTCACCAGGTCGGCACCGAGATCGGCGGCCAGGGTCACCGCGTGCGCCACCAGCGCGGGGTCGTGCGGGTCGCTGATCCTGGGGCCTCGGGGGTACATCATCGCCAGCAGCGGTACGTTCCAGCGGTCGCAGGCCTCGGCGACCGCCGCCAGATCGGATATCTGCCGCTGCTCGCCGTCCGAGCCCACGTTGACGTGGACGCTCACCGCGTCCGCGCCCAGCCGCAGGCTCTCCTCGACGCCGGCCACCAGGTACTTGGCGTCCGGGTCGGGAGCGTGCACGGTGCTGGCGCTCAGGTGGACGATGAGCGAGGTGCTGCCGAACCAGGCGGGATCGACGTGCCGGAGACTGCCCTTGTGCAGGACGATCGCGTCCACCCGGTTGACGGCCAGTCGGCCCACGAGTGCGTCGATCCCCTCGCCGCCGGTGATCGGTCCCTGACTCACCGAATGGTCCAGCGGCACGATCAACAGCCGTTCGGAGTCGTTTCGGTAGAGGCGCCGCAGGCGAAGTCGCCTGCCGAACGCGCCGTTGGAGATCATGGGGGTTCCTCATTTCTCCGTGCCGGTCTTGGATCAACACTGAAGAGGGCGCGTATCTTCGGTGTCTCATCCGCGTATCGCGTGCGGCCGGTTTCCGATATCGACGGGAAACATCAGCGGTCAAGACTCGTGGGCAACCGGCTAGAAAGGTGTCCACAAAGTGACGACCATGAAGATTGACGGGCACGGCCTGAGCATCGCCCAGACCGTGGCCGCCGCATCCCGCGAAGGTTCGGAATTCGCGGTCTCCGAGGACGCGTTGCGGGCGATGAACGCCTCCCGGAACCTGAAGCTGGAGATCCTCGCGACCGGCAAGCCCATTTACGGGGTGACGACGGGTTTCGGTGACAGCGTCAACCGGCAGATATCACCGGAGAAGACCGCGCGACTGCAGAACGAGCTGATCCGCTACCACCTGAACGGAACCGGCCCGCTGGCCTCCGACGAGGTCGTGCGCGCCACCGTGCTGATCCGCGCCAACTGCCTGGCCCGGGGCAACTCCGGCGTCAGTCTCCCCGTCGTGGACCTGCTGCTGGACTTCCTCCGGCACGACATCCTGCCGACCGTCCCCGAGCGCGGTTCGGTCGGCGCCAGTGGTGACCTCGTCCCACTCTGCTACCTCGCCTACGCCCTGACCGGCCAGGGCAAGGTGCGCCACCGCGGCGAGACCCGCCAGGCCGCGGAGGTGCTGGCCGAGCTGGGCCTCGAACCGGTGACGCTGGAGGCCAAGGACGGGCTGGCGCTGATCAACGGCACCTCCTTCAGCGCGGCGTTCGCCGTCCTGAACACCGAGGCGGCGGCCGAACTCGCCGACGTGGCCGACATCTGCACCGCGCTGGCCAGCGAGGGGATGCTCGGCAACCGGGGCCACTACGCTCCGTTCATCCACAACGAGAAGCCGCACGGCGGCCAGGGCGCCAGCGCCGCGTTCATCCACGAGATGCTCGACGGCTCCTCGCTGGCGATGACATACGACCAGGTCGTCGACCTGAACGTCCCGCTGGACGGCCGGCACTACCAGAAGCTCGCGCGCAGCATCCAGGACCGTTACTCACTGCGCTGCGCGCCGCACGTCAACGGCGTGCTGCGGGACATGCTCGACTGGGTCCGCACCTGGATGACGGTGGAGATCAACTCCTCCAGCGACAACCCGCTGTTCGACCCCTCCACGGGCGCCGTGTACAGCGGCGGCAACTTCTACGGCGGGCACGTCGTCACCGCGATGGACTCGCTGAAGACGGCCGTCGCCGGCGTCGCCGACCTGCTCGACCGGCAGCTCGCGCTCCTGGTCGACGAGAAGTTCAACAACGGCCTCACCCCGAACCTGATCGCCCGGGTGGACGACGACGACACCGAGGCCGGGCTCCAGCACGGCTTCAAGGGCATGCAGATCGCGAGCTCGTCGCTCACCGCCGAGGCGCTCAAGCACGCGGGCCCGGCCTCCACGTTCTCCCGCTCCACCGAAGCCCACAACCAGGACAAGGTCAGCATGGCCCCGATCGCGGCACGCGACGCGCGCAACGTGATCGAACTGACCCGTGAGGTCGCGGCCATCCATCTCCTCGCCGCCTGTCAGGCCGTCGAGCTGCGCGGGATCGACGAGATGAGCCCCCGCACCAGGGCCGTGCACGCGCGCATCCGCAAGGAGGTCCCCTTCGCCGCCACGGACCGGCAGATGGACGGCGACATCGCCGCGGTCGTGGAGATGATCGCCTCTGGCGCCATCACCGAGGCCGCTCGGGCGGGAGGGGACCTGTGACCGTCGCCCTGAACGCCGAAGCGGCCGCCTCCGGTCCGGCGGCCGGCACACTGCCGGCCATCGGCGACTGGGAGTCCTTCGACGAACTGCGGGCGCTCCAGCGGGAGCGGATCGAGCCGACGCTGCGGCACGCTCTCGGCTCGCCGTTCTACGCCGGGCGTCTGGAGGCCGGGCAGGAGCTGTCCACGGTGGGCCTGACCGGGAAGTCGGACCTGCGCGACAGCTACCCCTTCGGCATGCTCGCCGTGCCCAGGGAGCGCCTGGCCTCCTACCACGAGTCCAGCGGCAGCACCGGCAACCCGACCCCCGCCTACTTCACCGAGGCGGAGTGGACCGACCTGGCCGACCGATTCGTCCGCAAGACCGTCCCGCTCGGTCCCGAGGACACCATGCTGGTGCGCATCCCCTACGGGCTGGTGCTCGCCGGGCACATGGCCCACTGGGCCGCCATGCGCAGCGGCGCGACCGTCGTCCCCGGCGACTGCCGCTCGCTCGCGGTGCCCTATTCGCGGGTCGTGCGCGTGCTGCGCGACCTCGAGGTGACGCTGACCTGGTCGACGCCGAGCGAGAGCCTGCTGTGGGTCGCGGCGGCCAAGGCCGCCGGCTGCTCCGCCGACTCCTTCAAGTCGCTGCGGGCGCTGTACGTGGCGGGCGAACCCATGAGCAACGCGCGCCGCCGCCGGATCGAGGAGATCTGGGGCGCCCCGGTGATCGAGGAGTACGGCTGCACCGAGGTCGGACCGCTGGGCAGTGACTGTCCGTACGGCCGGATGCACTTCTGGGCCGACCGGGTACTGCCGGAGATCTACGACCCGCAGACCGGGGAGATCGCCGCCGAGGGCGCCGGGCAGCTGGTCATCACCCCGCTGTACCGCGAGGCGATGCCGCTGGTGCGCTACAACCTCGAGGACCTGGTGGAACTGCGGTACGAGGACTGCCCCTGCGGGTGGAAGCTCCCCACCGTGCGGGTCATGGGCCGGCTCGGCCAGGGCTACACGGTCGCCGGGCGGCGTCTCGGGCAGATCCAGGTGGAGGAGATGGTCTACCGGCTGCCCGCCTCCCACGGCGTGCTGTTCTGGCGGGCCAGGGCCGAACGGGACCGCCTGGTCGTCGAGTTCGAGGCGTCCGGTCCGGGCGGCGCAGAGGCCGCCGCTTCGCTCGCCGCGTCCGTCGAGGCGGAGCTCGACGTGCCCTGTGTGGCCGGGGCGGTGCCCGGGGGCACGCTGGTGCCGACCGCGTTGCTCGCGGAGCAGCTGGACGCCATGAAGCCACGCAAGCTGTTCGGGCCCGACGAGGACTGGGGGCAGGCCGTTGTCCGGGGTTGAGACATGGTGATCGTGATGGCGCCGCAGGCCACGGCGTCGGACCTAGCCGCGGTCGTCGCGCGGGTCGAGTCGGCGGGTGGCGAGGCCTTCGTCAGCCGCGGGACGAGCCGTACCGTCGTCGGACTGGTGGGCGACATCGAGCAGTTCGGGACGCTCAGCCTCGGCGCCCTGCGCGGGGTCGCCGAGGTGGTGCGCATCTCGGTGCCGTACAAGCTGATCAGCAGGCAGAGCCACCCCGACCGCTCGGTGGTCCGGGTGGGCGGGGCGCCGATCGGTCCCGGCGCGCCGACGCTGATCGCCGGGCCCTGCGCGGTGGAGACGCCGGAGCAGGCGCTGCGGGCGGCGCTGATGGGCCGGGCGGCCGGCGCGACCATCCTGCGGGGCGGTGCCTTCAAGCCCAGGACCTCTCCCTACGCGTTCCAGGGCCTGGGAGAGGCCGGGCTGAGAATCCTCGCCGACGTGCGCGCCGAGACCGGCCTGCCCGTCGTCACCGAGGTGGTCGACGCCCACGACGTCGAACTGGTCGCCTCGTACGCCGACATGCTGCAGATCGGCACCCGCAACGCGCAGAACTTCGCGCTGCTGCAGGCCGTCGGCGACGTGGGCAAGCCGGTCATGCTCAAGCGGGGGATGTCCGGGACCATCGAGGAGTGGCTGATGGCCGCCGAGTACGTGGCGCAACGCGGCAACCTCGACATCGTGCTGTGCGAACGCGGCATCCGGACGTTCGAGACGGCCACCCGCAACACCCTGGACATCTCCGCCGTGCCCGTCGTCCAGCGGCTGTCGCACCTTCCCGTCATCGTCGACCCCTCGCACTCGGGCGGGCGGCGCGACCTCGTGCTTCCCCTGACCCGGGCGGCGCTGGCCGTCGGCGCCGACGGGGTCATCGTCGACGTGCACCCCGACCCGGCGGCCGCACTGTGCGACGGACCCCAGGCGCTCGTCCACGAGGACATGGAAGAGCTCGGCGCGGCGATGCGGGGCGAGACGGCCGCGGGGCACAGGATCCTCGACGGGGTCGCCTCCCTCCCGTAACGGTGAAGGCCGCCGGGCCCTGCCCGGCGGCCGGTCGCCACATCCTCCTCAAACGGGGGGTGGGACACGGCCCTCGCGGTTGAAAGAGTCTTTCCGTCCCGCCAAACGACCGGGTCCGGGAGGACTGAGGATGACGACAGGCAAGAGCATCGAGAAGCCGTACGCGGCGGAGCTCTCCGGACTGCTCCGGGGCCGGGTCCTGCTTCCGGGAGACGACGACTTCGCCCCGGAACTGGACGGGT
The DNA here is from genome assembly GCF_055564775.1 of Streptomyces sp. NPDC028991. Lineage (NCBI taxonomy): Bacteria > Bacillati > Actinomycetota > Actinomycetes > Kitasatosporales > Streptomycetaceae > Streptomyces > Streptomyces sp. NPDC028991. The sequence continues at coordinate 141,815 of NZ_JBVHVP010000008.1, forward strand.
TCAACCAGATCACCGAGCACTCCCCGGACCTGATGGCGGTCGTGGCGGGAGCCGAGGACGTGCGCGAGGCCGTGTCCTTCGCCGCCGCCCGCAGGATGCCGATCGCCGTCCAGGCCACCGGCCACGGACCGTCGACCGCGGCGGACGGCGGACTGCTGATCAGCACCCGCGGGATGCGCGGCGTCAGTATCGACCCGGCCGCGCGAACGGCCCGGGTCGAGGGCGGCACGCAGTGGTTCGAGGTGATCGAGGCGGCCGCCGAGCACGGCCTGGCGCCGCTCAACGGCTCTTCCCCGCTGACCGGGGTGATCGGCTACACGCTCGGCGGCGGGCTCGGGCTGATGGCCCGCAAGTACGGCTACGCCGCCGACCACGTCACCGCCCTGGAGATCGTCACGCCCGACGGCCGGTCGCACCGGGCCACCGCCGACCAGGACACCGACCTCTTCTGGGCCGTGCGCGGCGGCAAGGGCAACTTCGGCGTCGTCACCGCCCTCGAGTTCGGCCTCGTCCCGGTGTCGCGGCTGTACGGCGGCGGGCTGTTCTTCGCCGGCGAGGCCGCCGCGGACGTGCTGCACGCCTGGCGCGAGTGGGCCGCGGCCGTGCCCGAGGAACTCACCTCCTCGCTGGCGCTGCTGCGGCTGCCGGACGTCGAGGCGGTCCCGCCCTTCCTGCGCGGCCGGCTGACCGTGCACGTCCGGATCGCCTACCTGGGCTCGGCAGAGGACGGCGACAAGCTGGCCGGTTCGCTGCGCGCCGCCGGTCCGCTGGTCGTCGACACGCTGGCCGACATGCCGTACACGAGGTGCGGAGAGATCCACAACGACCCCACCGAGCCGATCCCGTACAGCGAGCGGTCGATGATGCTCCGCGAGCTGGACGAGGCGGCCGTGCGCGCGCTGCTGGAGCTGGCCGGCCCGAGCGCCGACTGCATCGACCTGGCCGTGGAGCTGCGGCATCTGGGCGGCGCGGCCGGCCGGCCGTCGAAGACACCCAACGCCGTCGACCACCGGGACGCCGCCTTCGCGCTGTCGACCCTCTCGCTGCCCGACAACCGGCCCCCTCTCGTCGTGGACGGCATGGCGGCCTGGGGCACCGGGCGGCGCTATCTCAACTTTCTGGCCAGTCCCGACACCGCGAATCTCGCCGAAAGCGGCTATGAACCGGCCACTTTCGCCCGGCTGGCCGAGATCAAGGCCCGCGTCGATCCGGAGAATCTTTTCCGATTCAACCACAACATCGCGCCCCGCCCCCAGCAGGTCTGATCTCGCCACCGTAGGCGCGATATACCGCTGATAGATCCCATTGCGAAGCTGGCCGGGACGATTACCACCGTTCGGTGGTTTACCTATCGGGAGGACATCAGTGAAACGACGTGACGTGATGAAGGGCATGGCGGGCGCCGTCGCGGTCGCGGCGGCGCCCGCCGCCGTCATCCACGCGGGCAGCGACTGGGCCGCCTCGAACGACGACGCGGCCGTCACCCAGGCGGCCGGGGAAGAGCCGGAGGACCTGTACACCGAGCAGTACAAGGGCCGCACGATCACCGTGTCGAAGAGCACCGAGAAGGTGCGGATCGACGGCAACGAACTGCACCTGATGAAGATGGGCGAGGGCGCCTACCTCAGCTCGATGTGCCACTACCGGTTCGAGCCCACCCCGCTGGCCGCCGGCCGGCAGGCCGTCGACGAGCTGCGTGGGGCGAACCTGCTGCCCTCCGGCGGCCACCACCATGCCTGACCCGGACGTGAGAGAACCGAGAAGGAAGAAGCCCATGGTTCCCGTTCGCAAGAACCACCTCAACATGACCGCCACGGAGAAGAGACGCTTCATCCGCGCGCTGCTCCGGGTCAAGGAGACAGGCGTCTACGACGAGCTGGTCCGGATACACATAAAGATCAACTCGGGTGACTACCTGGACAAGGACGGCGGCGTCGGCAAGCGCTGGGGTCACATGGGCCCGGGCCTGTTCCCGTGGCACCGCCAGTACCTGCTGGTCCTGGAGCGGGCGATGCAGCGGTTCGACCCCACCGTCACCATCCCGTACTGGGACTGGACCAAGGACCAGAGCCCCGACTCGCCCCTGTGGGCCGACGACTTCATGGGCGGCAACGGCCGGCCCGGCGACGGCATGGTCATGACCGGCCCGTTCGCCCGCTGCAACGGCTGGAAGCTCAACGTCAGCGTGGTACCGGTCGGCGACGAGCACCCGGCGTTCAACGGCAACTACACCGCGGACGACCGGGACTACCTGGTCCGCGACTTCGGCACCACCAACCCCGACCTGCCGACGACGAAGGAGTTGGAGGACACCCTCGCCCTCCCGACCTACGACACGCCGCCCTACAACTACACCTCGGGGTACGGCACCGAGACGCAGTCCCTGCGCAACCACCTGGAGGGGTACGCGAAGTTCCCCCACGAGGCCAACCTGGGCAAGCTGCACGGCGCCGGCCACACCTGGGTGGGCGGCCACATGCTGTACATCGGGTCGCCGAACGACCCCATCTTCTTCATGCACCACAGCTTCCTCGACAAGGCCTGGTCGATCTGGCAGAAGCAGCACCCGGACGTTCCGCAGTACCTGCCGGTGGAAGAACACCCGGACGTGCCCTCGCTGCACACGAAGCTCGCGCCCTGGTACACGATGACGCCGGCCGATCTGCTGGATCACACGAAGTTCTACCGATACGAATAGAATTATCCGGGGGCACCGGGAACAAGCCGGCATGCCGGACTTCTTGCGCCGCCGACGACAGTTGCCATCGACATTCTCACTGATGCCGATGGCAACTTCATTGGCACAGTAACTGGCGTTTACGCGCCCACGCGTCACCACTCGCACATCACTACCGGGGGTATAGATATGTGCGCTGACTACACTTTTCGAATACTTGGCCCGCTGTTCGTGACAAACGGCGGGGAACCGATCGAAATAAGCGGGATCCGCCGACAGAAGTTACTGGCGGCGCTGCTGCTCCAACCGAATCAGATGGTCAGCCTGGACCGGCTCGTCGATGCCATGTGGGACGACAAGCCGCCCGCGTCCGCCCACGGGCAGATCCGCATCTGCGTCTCCGGCCTTCGCCGCCTGCTCAGGGGAAGCGAGCGCGACAGCGTGATCGAGACGCACCCCTCCTGCTACCGGATCAGCGTCCACGACGAGGACGCCCTGGACCTGTTCACGTTCGAGCGGCTGGTCTCCCAGGGGCGGGCGATGGTCCGGGACAACCAACTGGAGCGCGCCGACCGGCTGCTGAAGTCCGCGCTCGAGCTGTGGCGCGGACCGGTCGTGGCCGGCCTCGACAGCTCGGCGCTGGCCTCGCTCGTCGTCAAGCTCCACGAGGACCGGCTGACCGTCCAGGAGGAGTACTTCGACGTGGCACTGAAGCTGGGGCGTCACCAGCAGATCATCGGCGATCTGACCGGTTTCGCCACCGAGAACCCCTTCCGGGAACGTGCCTGGGCCCAACTGATGCTCGCGCTGTACCACTCGGGCCGTCAGGCGGACGCGCTGGAGACCTTCCGCACCATCAGGATGCGGTTCTCCGAGGACCTCGGCATCGAGCCGGCGCGTGACCTGCACGTCCTGCACCAGTCGATCCTGGTCGGACGGCTCTCCTCGGCGGCCACCCACACGTCGGACCTGCTGGCGCCGCCCTCCCCCCGCGCACAGGGCCACCAGGGCCGTCCGGCCGGCGTCGCGCTGCTCTCCCGGACCTCGCCGAACCCCGTCGGCGGCGACCTGATGGAGCAGCTGCGACTGGAGAACGACCTGCTCCGCGTGGAACGCGACGGGCTCCGCCGGATCCTGTCCCTGTGGCTGGACCTGAACGACGGCGACACGGGCGTCCCCGTCTCCTGAACCGCCGCACGGCAACGCCCCTCCCCCTGCTCTCCGACGGAGCGAACAAGGGGGAGGGGCGTTTGGCCTCTGCGCCGTACGCGTCAGGCTTCCTGCGGCGCCCGGGCGGACGGGAGCGTCAGGGCGATCAGACCGGCCAGCAGCGGGAGCGCCGCGACGACGGCGAGCGCGCTGGTGAGGTCCATGTGCTCGGAGAGGGTTCCGGCCGCTGCCGAGCCGATACCGCCGCCGACGAAGAACAGCAGGTTGAGCACGCCCATGGCGCCACCGCGCCGAGCGGGCTCGAGGCGGCTGGAGAGCACCGCGGTGGTGAGCACCTGAGTGGCGGCGAACGTCGCCATGCCCATGGAGGTGCCGATGAGCATGACGACGATGCCGCCGTCGACGAGGCCGACGATGCCGAGGAACACCGCGCAGCTCACGGCGGTCACTGCGAGCAGCAGGCTGCCGCCCTTGCCGGCGGCGAGCTTGCTGGCCACGCGGGCGGCCACGGCACCGACGACCGCTCCCGGCAGCAGCCAGGCGCCGATCTTGAACACGCCCCAGCCGTACTGCACGGTGAGGATCTGCGGCACCGCGTACATCGCGGCGAACAGCCCGGCGTAGCCGCCCACGCCGATCATCGCGGAGGTCAGGAAGGTGCGGTCGGTGGCCAGGTCACGCGGGAGGAAGCCGTCGGGGCGCTTGCCGAGCTGCCTCAGCAGACCGGCCACCGACACCACGAGGACCACCGCCAGCCCGACCACCAGCGGGGTGCCGAGGTCGAGGGAGGAGGCCTGGATGAGCAGCAGCAGCGAGGTCGCACCGGCGCCCAGCAGGACGCCGCCGGTCACGTCGACTGCCTTGCCGTAGCCGGGGCGGGAGGCCGCGAGTTCCAGGCAGAAGGGCACCAGCAGCAGCGAGAGCGCCGGCAGCACCAGGGTCAGCCGCCAGTCCAGCCAGTCCGTCACCATGCCGCCCATGAGGGTGGCGGTGGAGGAGAACAGCGCCATGGACGCGCCGAAGATGGCCAGGATCTTCGCCCGGAGTTCGGGCGCCGCCCCCGAGGCGAGTGTGAGGGCGCTGGAGGTCATGGCGCCGGAGCCCGCGGCCTGCACGAACCGGCCGGCGATCAGGGTGCCGAAGTCCTGGGCGACCAGGCACAGCACCGCGCCCACGGCGAGGAACAGGGCGCCGGTGAGAAGGGTGTTGCGCACCCCCCACTTCTCGGAGAGCCGCCCGAAGAACGCGGTGCCCACGCCGAGCGCGAGGGCGTGCGCCGTGAGCACCCAGCCGGCGACCGCCGGGCGGACCTCCATCTCCATGGCGACGTCGGGCAGCGCCACGCCCGCGGCGGTCACGCCGAAGATCACGGGGCCGAAGAGAGCTCCGAGCCTGAGCCCGGTCAAGCCCGCACCGGGTGCGGTTGTCGGCGGGGCCTGCACCGCGCTGTTGGTGGTCATCGAGAGTCAACCCTTCCAGGATTCGTGAGGTGTGCCGAGTCGGCGTCTTCGTGTGGTCGGGGGTTTTCCGCGCGGGGCGTGCGCACGGCCCGCACGCGCGGCGGGATGGTGTGGTTGAACCGGAAGAGGTTCTCCGGGTCGTACCGGGCCTTGATCTCGCCCAGCCGCGCGTAGTCGGCGGGCGCGTAGCCCCGGTCGGCCAGCCGGGCGGTCCCCGGCCCGGCGAGGAAGTTGAGATGGCTGCGGCCCGTTCCGCGGTGCGCCATGCCGTCCACGACGTGTCCCGGACGTCCGCCGGGCAGGGCCAGCGTGGTCAGGCAGTACAGGGCGTCGCGGTGCTCGGCCGCGCCCGGCACCGCGACCGGCCGGCCCAGCGCGCCGCCCATGTGCCGGAGCTCGACCATGACGTCCGTGCAACCGCTGCCGGGACCGGCGAGGCGGAGCAGGTCGTCGACCGCGTCCGGGCCCAGTTCGCGCAGCATGGCGGAGCGTTCGTCGTAGGGGGTGGGGGAGGCCGGGTCGTTGTGGATGTCCGCGAAGCGGGTGTACGGCATCTCCCCCAGCGTGTCCACGAGCGTCGGGGCGACGGTTCGCAGGGGCCTGACCAGTCGCTCCCCCTCGTCGCCCGGGCCGAGGTGGGCGACGCGGACGTGCACCACGAGCCCGCCCCGCAGGAAGGGCGGGATCGGCTCCTGGTCGGGCATCCTCAGCAGCGCCAGCGAGGAGGCGGTCCGCTCCGGCACGGTCTCCGTCCACGACCGCCAGGCGTGCAGCACCTCGGCGAGGCTGTCGCCGGGGAAGAAGAGGCCTCCGCCGTAGAGCCGGCTGACCGGCACGAGCCCGAACTCCAGGGCCGTCACCACGCCGAAGTTGCCCTTGCCGCCGCGCAGCGCCCAGAAGAGGTCCGGGTGCCGCCGCGCGGTGGCGGTGCGGGGCAGTCCGTCGGGGGTGACGATCTCCACGGCGGTGACGTGGTCGGCGGCGAGGCCGTACGCGCGGGACAGCAGCGCCAGTCCGCCGCCCAGGGTGTAGCCGACCACCCCCACCAGCGGTGAGGAGCCGTTGAGCGGAGCGAGTCCGTGGACGGCCGCCGCGTCGACGACCTGCCGCCAGCGCGCGCCGGCCTCGGCCCGGGCGACCCGGGCCACGGGGTCGACGGTCACGCCGGTCATCCGGCGGGTGCTGATGAGCAGCCCGGTTCCCTCGGTGACACGCGAGGGGCCGTGGCCGGTCGCCTGGACCGCCGTCGGCAGTGCGGTCTCGGCGGCGAAGGCGACGGCCTTGCGCACCTGCGTGGCGTCCTGTGCGCCGAGGACCATCGCGGGCCGGTGCCGCAGGACCCGGTTGAACCCGGCGACCTCGGCCGCGTATCCCTCGTCCCCGGGCCTCAGCACCGGACCGGAAAGGCGGCCGGCAAGCCTTTGCGCGGTTGCCGGTCTGTACATGCGTCAGCCCTCCCAGGCGGAGCCAGTCGGTTCGCTGATCACACTTCCAGCGCCGGCTCGGAGGGCCCACCCCTCTATTGAGGGGAAGTGGGTTCCGGCATGTCGCCCAGGACACGGAGCATCTCGACCAGCTGCCCCGTCCGCTTCTCGCCCAGCAGTTCCTCCACCCGTGCGTGCAGTCGCGCAGCCTCTTCGACCGCCTCGGCCAGACGCCGGCGGCCGGCGTCGGTGAGGGCGACGATGCGGCGCCTGCGGTTCGCCGGGTCCATCTCCTTGGTCACCAGGCCGCGCGCCTCCAGGCGGTCCAGCAGGACGGTGAGCGTGGACCGGTCGACTGCGGCCAGGGCCCCCAACGCGGACTGGTCCATGCTGCCGTGGTCGTCCAGGGCGAGCAGCACCGCGAACTGAGGACTGGTCAGGTCGGGCAGGCGCTGCTGCCACAGCGCCGTCCACGCCTGTCCGGCCCGGCGCAGCTGATGCGGCAGCGCCTCTTCCAGTTGTGGCCGCGGCCGAGGGCTTGTGTTCGTCATGGCGACCAGTATATTCAGTACAAGGATATTCCGTACACGGAAGATTGCGGTGGGGGCAGTATGCGGCTGATCGTGGGAATGACCGGCGCCACCGGCGCGGCGCTGGGCGTTCGACTGCTCACCGAGTTGCGCGGGAACCCGCGGGTGGAGACGCATCTGGTGCTCAGCCGCTGGGCGCGCGCGACGGTGGAGCTGGAGACCGGGCTGAGCGCCCGCGAGGTGGCCGCGCTGGCCGACGTCACCCACTCGCCCGACGACCAGGGGGCGGCGATCTCCTCCGGCTCGTTCCCCGTCGACGGCATGGTGATCATCCCGTGCAGCATGAAGACGCTGGCCGGCATCCGGACCGGGTACGCCGACGGACTGCTGGGCCGCGCCGCCGACGTGACGCTCAAGGAGCGGCGCCGGATGGTCCTGGTGCCGCGGGAGACGCCGCTCAACGAGATCCACCTGGCCAACATGCTGGAACTGGCCCGCATGGGCGTCTCGATCGTGCCGCCCATGCCCGCCTTCTACAACCGGCCGGAGTCGGTCGACGACGTCGTCGACCACATCGTCATGCGAGTTCTCGACCAGTTCGGGATCGAGGCCGTCGGCGCCCGGCGCTGGGACGGCTTCCCGCGGCCGCCGGCCGGCCGGGCGGGCCTCGCGGCCGACGTCCCCGCCCTACGCCACAACGGCACGAAACAGAGGAGCGCCCGCTCATGACCGACCCCACGACCAGGCAGGTGATCCGGTTCGGCGAGCTGCGCGGCTACCTCGACGCGCTGGAGACCCTCGGCGACCTGCACCGCGTCACCCGGCCGGTGAGCGCCGACCTGGAGGCCGCCGCGATCAGCCGCCTGTCCTGCGAACGACAGTCCCCGGCCCCGCTGTTCGAGAACGTGGAGGGCGTCGCGCCGGGCTTCCGACTGCTCGGGGCACCCGCCGCCCTCAGCTCCGCCCCCGGCAAGCCGCTGGCCCGGGTCGCGCTGTCCGTCGGCCTGCCCGCCGGGACCACCGCCGCCGAACTGGTCGACCACCTGGCCCGCACCCGCGACGCAAAGCCCGTGCCCCCTCGGCGGGTCGCGCCGGAGAGCGCGCCCTGCAAGCAGAACACGCTGCTGGGCGACGACGCCACCCTCGACCGCTTCCCGGTGCCGCGGGTCCACGAGTTCGACGGCGGGCCCTACGCCAACACCTGGGGCATCATCGTCGCCAGGACGCCGGACGGCCGGTGGACCAACTGGTCCATCGCCCGGATCATGCTGATCGACGGCAAGCACATGACCGGCCTGGTGATCCCGGCGCAGCACATCGGCATGATCTGGTCGGAGTGGGTGAAGATCGGCGAGCCGATGCCTTACGCGCTGGTCCAGGGCGGCGACCCGGCCATCCCGTTCGTCGGCGGCGTTCCGCTGCCGCCGGGGGCCGACGAGGCCGGCTACATCGGGGCGCTGCACGGCGAGCCGGTCGACGTCGTGCGGTGCGAGACGGTGGACCTGGACGTGCCCGCGGGCGCGGAGATCGTCATCGAAGGGCACCTGTCCGTCGGCCGCGACGCCCGGGAGGGGCCGTTCGGCGAGTTCGCCGGATACGGCTCCACCGAGACGTCGATGCAGCCGGTGTACACGGTCGAGGCCATCACCCACCGCGACGACCCGATCTGGCCGCTGGTGGCCGAGGGCCGGCCGGTGGACGAGTTCCACACCGTGACGGGCGTCGGTCAGGCGGCCGAGGTCCTCGCGGAGCTGCGCGCCGCCGGGCTGCCGGTCACCACCGCCTGGTCGCCGCTGCGCGCCGCGTCCCACTGGATGGTGGTCACCGTCCCGCGGGACTGGCGGGAGCGGCTGCCCGGCGTGGACTCCGCCGAATTCACGCACCGGATCGGCAAGGTGCTCTCCGAGTCCCACTCGGGCCGCGCCACGGCGGCCACCTTCGTCCTGGACGACGACGTCGACCCGGCCGACGACACCGACCTGCTGTGGGCGCTGGCCACCCGGATCCACCCCCTGGACCGGGCGGAGGCGTGGTACGGCTTCGTCCACCCGCTGCTGAACTGCTACACACACGAGGAGCGCGCCGCCCAGTCCGGCCCGATCGTCTTCCACGACGGGCTGCTGCCCGCCCCCGGCGAGGGCCGGCTCCCGCACAGTTCCTTCGCCCAGGCGTATCCGGAGCGGATCCGCCGCCGGGTTCTCGAGCACTGGGACGACTGACGCCGCTCCCGGACCGGGGCGGGCCGCGGCGTGGGCACCACGTGCGCGGGTCCCGCCGTCCGGGCCGGCGCGGTCTTGGTGAAGGGTCCCTCCGATCATGGATGGAGCACGTGAACACTGAGCAGCAGCACGAGGGGCTCGCAGCCCTCCCCCGCCGCGCGGCGGCCCGGCACGAGGACGGCGCCCGATGAGGACCGCCCTGGTCATAGGAGCCGGTCTGATCGGTACCTCCGCGGCACTGACGCTCGCCGGACGCGGCGTCACCGTCCATCTGGCCGACCACGACCCGGACCGCGCCCGGACGGCGGCGGCCCTCGGTGCCGGCAGCGACGAGCCGCCCCTCGGCCCCGTGGACCTCGCGCTCGTCGCCGTGCCACCCGCGCACACGGCCTCCGTGCTGGCCGGGGCCATGCGCGCGGGGGCGGCGCGCGGGTATGCCGATGTCGCCAGCGTCAAGGGCGGCCCCCGGCGCGAACTGGAGGACCTGGGGCTCGATCTCGGCTCGTACATCGGCACCCATCCCATGGCGGGCAAGGAGAGCTCCGGCCCGCTCGCGGCGAGCGCCGATCTGTTCGAGGGCCGGCCCTGGGTGCTCACCCCGACGCCGGACACCGACACGGAGGTGCTGAACCTCGCCCTGGAACTGGTCGCGCTCTGCCGCGCCGTGCCCGTGATCATGGACGCCGCCGCCCACGACCGGGCCGTGGCCCTCGTCTCGCACACGCCTCAGCTCATCTCCTCGATGGTCGCCGCACGGCTGCGGGCCGCCGAGGAGACGGTGGTCCGGCTGTGCGGCCAGGGCATCCGCGACGTCACCCGGATCGCCGCGTCCGACCCGCGGATGTGGGTCGAGATCCTCTCCGCCAACCCGGGTCCCGTCGCGGAGGTGCTCGCGGGGGTGGCGGCCGACCTGGAGGAGACCGTCGAGTCGCTGCGCGCCCTGCAGTCCGCCGACGAGGCCAAGCGGCGCGGCGGCGCGGCGGGCATCGAGGACGTCCTGCGCCGGGGCAACACGGGCCGGCTCAGGGTGCCCGGCAAGCACGGCGAGGCGCCCGCCGCCTATGAGACGGTCGCCGTCCTCATCAGCGACCAGCCGGGCGAACTGGCCCGCATCTTCGCGGACGCCGGGCGCGCCGGCGTCAACATCGAGGACATCCGCATCGACCACGCGACCGGCCGGCAGGCGGGCCTGGTCCAGCTCATGGTGAGCCCCGCGGCGGCCCCCGCCTTGAGCGCCGCCCTGAGCGAACGCGGCTGGTCGATCCGCCGTTGACGGCACGGGTCCGGCGGCGGCGCCGGGGGTCCGGTGCCGCCCGTCACCGGGGACGGAGGAGAAACGGCCAGGTCCGCCCGCGGGCCGGCCTCCAGGCTCGGCAGACCTCCGAGGGAGAGAGGTCGCACGTCCGCGTCTCCTGCCGGTTCTCGTACCCGAGAGCCGGTGCGGCGGGCCACGGTGGCTCGCCCTCCGCGTGGGCCGGGAGACCGTCGATCCGCTCCGTGATCCGCTCCGGTTCCCGGGCGATCCGCTGCGGGGCGGCGGCACCGGGTACCGACCGGCGTCCGCTCGACCACGGCCGTCGCCCCTGCCCACCTGACCGGATGGCATGGATGCAGAGAACCGGTCACCCGTTTGGAGTGAAACCTATAGTGACTGATGTAGACATGCGGCCATCGTTGAGGTTAGTGTCTTGTTGTAGCCAGGAAGTCAGTGAGGCGCGGCAGAGACGAACTGCCCGCATGCAGGACAGTGGTTCGGCACGGTGGTGGAGTGGCGTGGGCCAGAGGTTCCCAGGGTCCCGCCGCTGGCTGCCGGGCCAGGCGGCTTACCAGGGCCGCCGGTAGTACGCAGTACCAGCAGTACCAAGAGGTGCATCAGTAAGGAAGAGAGAAGGAGGCGGACGCCATCAGGATCGCCCGGGCGAGAAGGGTTCTCCCGGGTACCGCAGGCCCCGGAACGGAAGGTGGTCCCACGGTCACTCATCCGCGATCCCTTGACCGCCCGCCCCTGAACAGGGGCTGGTGCGGAAACGGAAAGCCGGCATCGCAGTAAGCCGGCAGATGGTGTTGCAAATCCCTCGGGGCCTTGGTGCCGTACGGCACCAAGGCCCCTCGACGCGTTCCCCGATCAGAGGTGCCAGTGACCGCAGACAATCCGCTCAACCGTATCGACGACGACGACTACCCCGCCTACACCATGGGACGAGCAGCGGAAATGCTCGGCACCACCCCCGCCTTCCTGCGGGCCATCGGCGAGGCCCGGCTGATCACCCCCCTGCGTTCCGACGGCGGTCACCGCCGCTACTCCCGTTACCAGCTGCGCGTCGCCGCCCGCGCCCGCGAGCTGGTCGACCAGGGCACCTCCGTCGAAGCCGCCTGCCGCATCGTCATCCTCGAAGACCAACTCGAAGAGGCCCGGCGCATCAACGAGGAACTGCGACGACGTCCCGCCGACCACTCCGACAAGGCCGACGCCTGACCCGCCTGACCCGCTCAAGCGGACGGCGGTCCTCGGGGTTCTCAGCGGGTGCCCGGCAGGGCTGCGGCCGCCCAAGTGCCGCAGCGACGCGATCATGGACGCGGAACGCTCCCGTTCACGCCGGCGGTCACTTGGGTGACCGGTTCGGCGGGTGACGCGGGACCGGATCGAGGGACGCGCTCCTTCGACTGCCGGCCGGAGCGCTCCTCGGCCCCGGCAGGGGCAAGCGGCCGATGACGTGACGCGGCGGTCCTTCCCCCTGACGGCGTACACCCGTTCGTCCCGACCGTCCGCGCGCGCGAGAGTGGCACTGGCCGCGCGACCGCCGCGCCGCGGGCCTCCGCGTGCCGTCCACGAGGGAGATGCGATGACTCGGACCATGTTCGACTCCCCCGCCGGCCGCGTGGACGGGCCGCGCGGCCGGGACGCGGACATCGCCGTCCGCTTCGGCCTCACCGACGGAGACCCGGTCGCCCTGCGGCTGCGCAACGGCTTCCTCACCCACGTCCGGGGCGCCGGCCCGGTCGGAGCCGTCCCCGACACCGGGATCACCCCCGGCGAGGCGGCCCCGCGTCCGGTCCTCCTGGGGACCACGCCACCCGACCGGCTGCCCGGCATCACCGGCGCCCCGGGGAAGCCGCCGGAACTCCTCGGTCTGCCAGGTGCCCCCGGCCCCGACCTCGCCGTCGTCACTCCGTGACCGGCCCGGAGGGCGGTGCGTCATGACCCAGCCGGGCACTCTCGTCCTGATCATGGCCGCCGCCGTCCTGGCACCACTCCTCGTACACGCCACGGGGCGCCGGCTGCGCATCCCGCTGGTCGTCTTCGAGATCGTCCTCGGCATCCTCATCGGCCCGCAGGTCCTGGGCTGGGCCCACCCCGACGAGGTCGTCGACACGCTCGCCGACCTCGGCCTCGCGATGCTGATCTTCCTGGCCGGTTACGAGATCGAGTTCGCCTCGGTGCGCGGCGACACCCTGCGCCGCGCCCTGTGGGCCTGGCCGGTCTCCCTCGCCCTCGGTATCGGCCTGGGCTTCCTGTTCAGCGGCGGTGAGGTCTTCGAGGCGTTCGTCGTCGGCACCGCCCTGACCAGTACCGCACTGGGCACGGTGCTGCCGATGCTGCGGGACCGCGGTGAGCTGCGAGGCCGCTTCGGGACCGTGGTGTCGGCGTTCGGCGCGGTCGGCGAGTTCGGCCCCGTCGTCGCCATGGCGCTGCTGCTCAGCGGACGCCGCCCGGCGGAGTCCGCGGCGCTGCTGGCGGCGTTCGGCGCCGTCACCGCCGCGGCCGTGTTCTGGGCGCTGCGTCCGCGCCCGCCGTGGTTCGGCGAGCTGACCGAGCGGACCCTGCACAGCAGTGGCCAGTTCGCGGTCCGGTTCGTCATGCTGCTGCTGGCCTGCATGCTGGGCCTCGCCGAGGCCTTCGGTCTCGACGTGCTGCTGGGCGCCTTCGCCGCCGGCGTGCTGACCCGCCTCGTGCTGCACCGGGCCGCGCCGGCGAGCAGCGCGGAAGTCCTCGGCAGGGTGGAGGCGATGGGCTTCGGCTTCCTCGTGCCCCTGTTCTACGTCGTCACAGGAATCGAGTTCGATCTCGACGCGTTGCTCGACGCCCCGGCCACCCTCCTGCTGCTGCCCGCTTTCCTCCTGCTGTTCGTGCTGGTGCGCGGCGGACCGGTGTACCTGCTCGCCCCGAAGGACCTGCCCCGCACGGACCGGACGGCCCTCGCGCTGTTCGCCGCGACCTGTCTGCCGCTGGTCGTCGCGATCACGACGATCGGCGTCGACCAGAAGCTCCTCGGAACGGACCGGGCCGCCGCGCTGGTCGGCGCCGCGATGATCTCCGTACTCGTGCTGCCGCTGGCGGCCATGCCGCTGCGGTCGAGGACCCGCGGAGCGGGGAGACCGCCGCGTGGTCCGGCGAAGGCGCAGGACACCGAGGCGTGGTGACCTGGACGTGGGGGCGGGGGACGGCCGGACCCTCACCCCTCCCGTGATCGGGGCCCCGGCCCGGCCGTGACCGAGACCTTCGGAGCGCAGCGGGGACCGTGGTCGTCACCGACCGGCCGGCAGCAGAAGCGCCGCGGGAGCAGAGCCCGTCTCTGAAAATGATTGTCATCGTGCTACGGTCGTCGAACGCTCAACCTTTGACCGGCTCTTTACCCGGAGTGACCCCGTGCGCGTCCCCGCCCGCCTCCTGCCCCTCCCCGCGGCACTCGCCGCCTCCGCCCTGCTCACCGGCTGCTTCGCGTCCACGGAAGCCTCCGGCGCCGACGCGGGCGAGCGGATCCGCGTCGCGATGATGCAGCCGCCGCGCTCGGGCCTGTCCCCGCTCTCCGACGACGCGTTCAAGCTCTCCCGCTGGTCGACGGCGGAGACCCTCGTGAAACTGGACGCGGACGGCGACGCCGAGCCGGCGCTGGCCACCGGGTGGAAGCAGACCGGCCGGAGCTGGACCTTCACCCTCCGCGAGGGCGTCACCTTCCACGACGGCACGGAGCTGACCGCCGAGGCCGTGGTCCGCTCCCTCACCCGGGCCGCCGGCGCCTCCCCCAAGCCCCGCATCCTCGACGGCGTCGAGCTGACCGTGAAGGCGGAGGGCGCCGGCACCGTGGTCGTCACCACCGCCGAAGAGGACCCCCTGGTCCCGCAGCGGCTCAGCTCCCCGCAGCTGTCGGTCCTCGCGGCGAAGGCCTACCGGGGGAAGTCGGTGAACCCGGTCGGCGCCGGCACCGGCCCCTTCGAGCTGACCGAGGTCGACGGCACCTCCTCCGCCGCCCTCGACCGCTACGCCGACTACTGGGGCGGCACGGCCAAGGCCCCCGGCATCGACGTGACGTTCGTGCCGGACGGCACCGCACGCGCCGCCGCCCTGCGCAGCGGCGAGGCGGACATCGTGGAGGCGGTTCCCGTCTCACAGGCCGCGCTGCTGGACGAGGAACTGATCACCGAGGTGCCGATGCCGCGCACCAACACCCTGTACCTCAACACGCAGAAGGGCGCCTTCAAGGACCCCGCGCTGCGGGCGGCCGCCCGCGAGGCGGTAGACGCCGAGTCGCTCGTGAAGGGGGTGTACGAGGGGAGGGCCGACGTGGCCGAGGGGCTGCTCGGGCCCGCGCTGCCGTGGGCGGCCGGGCTGCGCGAACCGGTGCGGCGGACGAAGGCGGGTGATCCGTCCGGCCAGAGCATCACCATCGGCACCTTCACCGACCGGTCCGAACTGCCCGAGGTGGCCGCCGCTCTGCAACAGCAGCTGAAGAAGGCGGGCTTCCAGGTGAAGCTGGAGGTCCGCGAGTACGCCAACATCGAGTCCGACGCCCTGGCGGGCGCGTTCGACGCCTTCATCCTCTCCCGGGCCACCGTCCTCGACTCCGGCGACCCGGCCGCGTACCTGTACAGCGACTTCGCCTCCGACGGCTCCTTCAACATCGCCCAGCTCGCCGACCCGGCCGTGGACAAGGCCCTGCGCAAGGCGGGCGCGACGCCGACGGGTGAGGCCCGGCGCCGGGCCGTCGTCGACGCCGAGGCCGCCGTGCTCGCCACCGACGCGGCCGTGCCGATGCTCCACGAGCGCGTGATCCAGGGCGACGCCGCCGACGTGGTCGGCGCGGCCCACGACCCGCGCGAGCGGGAGCTGGTCACACTCGACACGCACGTCAAGTGAGGCCGAGCGCAGCGGGGGTGACGCGCGCCGTCTCCCTCGTCACCGTGCTGGCCGCCGTCGGCCTGCTGCCCTGGCTGTCCGGCCGGGACCCGGCGCTGACCGTGCTGCGGGCCCGGTCGGCAGAACAGGAGCCGACCGAGGAGGCGCTGTCCGCGATCCGCCGGGACCTCGGCCTGGACGCCGGCCCGCTCTCCCTGCTGGGCGACTGGGCCACCGGGCTGCTCCGCGGCGACCTCGGCACCTCGTGGGTGTCCGGTACGGACATCCTGCCGTCCGTCGTCTCCGGACTGCAGGTCTCGCTGGGCCTGATGGCCGCCGCGCTGACCGTGGCGGTGCTGCTGGCCACGGCCCTGGTGGCACCCGTACTGGTGCGGGGGCGGGGGTCGGCCGGGGCGTTCGCCGCGATGGCCGCCGCCGTGCCCGAGTTCCTCCTGGCCACCGTGGCCCTGCTGGTGTGCGGAGTGTGGCTGGGATGGCTGCCGACGTCGGGCTGGCGGGGGCCCGAGTACCTGGTCCTGCCGGCCCTCGCCCTCGGCGTCCCGGCGGGCGGCCTGCTCGGCCGGCTCGTCGCGGACTCGCTGCCCGCCGTGCTGGACGAACGGTGGGTGGAGCTGTGGCGGGGCGCGGGGGTGAGCCGCGCCCGCGTCTCGGCCGCCGCGCTGCGCCGCGTACTGCCGCCACTGGTCCCGCAGTTCGGGATGGTGGCCGTCGGTCTGACGGGCGGCGCGGTCGCGGTGGAGACCGTGTTCGCGGTACCCGGCATCGGGCGTACCGCGCTGGGTGCGGCCAAGTCGCAGGACCTGCCGCTGCTCCAGGGCGCGGTCCTCGCCCTGCTCGCCCTGGGCCTGGTCACCGGCGCGCTGGCCGCCCTGGTCCGGCGCCGGCTGCTCGGCCCCGCCCTGCGCGACGCCGGGCTCGCGCTGCCCCCGGCCCGCCCGGTGCGGGCGCACCCGGCGGTCCCGGCCGCCCTCGCCGCCGTACTGCTGGCGGTGATCGGCTGGGGCCTGCTGCGCGACCCGTACGCGGTGGACACGGCCGCCCGGCTGACCCCGCCCTCCTGGGCGTACCCGCTGGGCACCGACGGCCTCGGCCGCGACGTGCTGGCCCGGCTCGGGCACGGTGCCGCGTCGACGGTCGGTACGGCCGCGGCGGTCTGCCTGCTGAGCCTGCTGGCCGGGCTGGCGCTCGGCTTCCTGCCCGGCGTCGCGGCGGGCGCGGCGGACATCGCCAACGCCCTGCCACCCGTGATCGTCGGCATCCTGGTCGCGGCGGCGGCCGGTCCCGGCACCGGCGGCGCGGCCCTCGCCGTCGCGCTGATCTCCTGGCCGCCCCTGGCCGCGCACGCGGCGGCGCTGGTGCAGGAGGTACGGGCATCGGCGTTCCTGACCGCGCAACGCGCCATCGGGGCACCGCCCCTGTGGATCCTCACCCGGCACGTCCTGCCCTCGGTCGCCGCCCCGGTCGCCCGCCACGCCCTCCTGCGGCTTCCCGGCATCGCCCTCGCCCTGGCCTCCCTGGGCTTCCTGGGCCTGGGCGCCCAGCCGCCCGCCCCCGAGTGGGGCCTGCTCCTGGACGAGTCCCGGGCCTACATCGAACGCGCCCCCTGGGCGGCACTCGCCCCGGCCGTCGCACTGGCCCTGCTGGCGGGGCTGGCCGTGACGGGGGCGGCGTACGCGCGGGGCCGCGGAGGCCGGCGCACGACCGGCCGCACGCCACGAAAGGAGACCGTCCATGCCGTCCGAGGCACTGCTGTCGGTGCGTGATCTGCGGATCGCCTTCGGCGCGGTCGAGGCGGTGCGCGGACTGACGTTCGACGTCCGCCCGCGCGAGGTGTTCGCCGTCGTCGGGGAGTCGGGCGCGGGCAAGTCCCTCACCGCCCGGGCGCTGCTCGGCATGCTGCCGCGCGGCGCAACGGCCGGCGGCGGCGTGCGGTTGCGGGGCGCCGCCGATCTCGCCGCGGAACGCGGACGCCGGATCACCCTCGTCCCCCAGGACGCCCTGTCCGCCCTCTCCCCCGTCCACCCCGTCGGCGACCAGCTCGCCGCCGCCGTACGGTCGGTGCGGCGCCTGTCCCGCGGCCGGGCGCGCGACCTGGCCGTGGCGGCACTCGACCGGGTCGGCATCCCGGACGCCGCGCGCCGAGCGCGGGCCTACCCCCACGAGTACTCGGGCGGTATGCGGCAGCGCGCGGTGATCGCCATGGCGACGGTCAACGAGCCCGACGTCGTCGTCACCGACGAACCGACCACCGCGCTGGACGAGGAGCGCCGGGAGCAGGTACTGCGGGTGCTCGCCGAGCAGCGGGAGGCGGCCGGCGCCGCGCTGGTCCTCGTCACCCACGACCTGGAGGTCGTACGGGAGCACGCGGACCGCGTGCTGGTGATGTACGCGGGCCGGGCGGCCGAACTCGGCCCCGCCCGGCAGGTCCTCGGCCATCCGCGTGCCCCGTACACGGCGGGTCTGCTGGCCTCGCTCCCGCAGGACGGCCCCCGGCGCCGCCGGCTGCCGGCGCTCCCCGGCACCCCGCCCGCGCCGGACGCCCTCGGGCCGGGCTGCGCCTTCGCGCCGCGCTGCCCGCTCGCGACGGACCAGTGCCGCGACCGCGAACCGGAGCCCCGGACCGTGGACGGACGCCTGGTCGCCTGCCATCACGCCGCCGACGTGCCCGATCCTCTCCGGGAGTTCGTGTGAACCCTCCTCTGCTGGACGTCCGCGACCTGGTCGTCCGCTACGGCCCGGTGACCGCCGTGGACGAGGTCTCGTTCACGCTGGACGCCGGTGAGACCCTCGCCCTCAACGGCCCCTCCGGCTGCGGCAAGTCCTCCACGGCCCTCGCGGTGCTCCAACTGCGCCGGCCCGACGGCGGGCAGGTCCGCTTCGAGGGCCGGGAGCTGACCACCCTGACGGAACGTGACCTGCGCCCGCTGCGCCCACGCATGCAGCCCGTCTTCCAGGACCCCTACGGTTCCCTGAGCCCACGGCACCGCATCCACGACGCGGTGGCCGAGCCGCTGAAGGTGCAGGGCGGCTGGAACCGGTCGGACGGACCCGCCCGCGTGGCCGAACTGCTCGACCGGGTCGGTCTCGACCCGTCGTACGGGGACCGTCGCCCGCACGAACTCTCCGGCGGCCAGTGCCAACGGGCCGGGATCGCCCGCGCCCTCGCCTCCGGACCGCGGCTGCTCGTCCTCGACGAACCGGTGTCGGCGCTCGACGCCTCCGTGCGGGCCGGCGTACTGAACCTGCTCTGCGACCTCCAGGACGAACTGGGCCTCGGCTACCTGTTCATCTGCCACGACCGGGCGGTCGTACGGCACTTCGCGGACCGCGTGGTCGAGATGCGGGAGGGGCGCGGAATCCACACCTGACGACTCCGCGCGCCCGGCCCCCCAGCCACCCCGCACCGGCTCACCGCGCACCGGCCGGTCCGCGACCACCATGACTGCTGTGGCGGTTGTGCAGTGAACCGAGCACGTCATACGGTCGGTCAGATAGCTTGTACGTTCCAGGTCTTGCGGGCTCGGTCCGCTCACGGGGGGAAGATCGTGCCTGACCGCACGGCAGTCGGAGAGTTGACCAACAGGATCTTCGTGCCCAGGCACCGGTTCGGCTGGCAGCACGTGCCCGAGCCGGGGCCCGAGGAAGTGGCGCACAGGCTTCCTGAGCCGGTCTGGCAGGAACCTCCCATGCCGGATGACACCGGGTTCACGGAGGCCGACCGGTACTGGTCGGGCCCTGCCTACGCGAGCTCCGCGGTGGCGGCCATCGCGGCGCTGGTGGGAGTGATCGCGCTCCTCCGGTCGCTGTGGCAGGTGGTCACGTTCAGTTTCGACGGGCTCGGAAGCCGGCTGCTGACCGCCCTGGTCTGCGTCGTCGTCTTCTTCATCGCCATCGCCGTCTGCGCGGGGCAGCGCAAACGGACCGCCCAGCGCGAGCGGGATCTCGCGCACGCGGCATACCGTCGTGACCATGCCGCTTGGGAGCGTGCAGTGGCGAATCAGGCGGCACAGGCCCGCACGTGGTTCCCGCTGGGGCTGAGCGCCCCTGTCCCGCGGGTGAACGTCTTCGGCGGCAACGGTGACGGCTGGGCCAGTCTCCTCATGACCACGTGCGCGACTCTGCTGTCCGCCGGACGGCGGCTGACCGTGGTGGACTTCACCGAGCAGGCGGTCGGCGGCGGGATCGCCACCCTGGCCGAACAGCGGGGCGAGCGGGTCGTCGATGTCGATCTCCCCAGCGGGTTCGACGAATACGAGCCGTGCAGCGGTCTGACCCCGGTGGAGGTCGGCGAGACACTGGCGGCGGCGGTCAGCACCATGCGCCCCGGGTTGCCCGACCCCGTACTGCAGGCCCTGGACGCGGAGCTCCTCACGACCGTGGCCGAACGGCTGAACGACTTCGTGACGCTGCCACGGCTGACGGCCGGCCTGCGGGTGCTGCGCCGGGTGCAGGACTTCGGTGACACCGGGCCACTCACCGAGTCGGAGTACATGCGGATCAACGAGTGTGTCGACACGGTGGCCGCAGGTGAGCGTGAGCGGCAGGAACTCCAGTTCCTCACCAACGTTCTGGCCGTGCTCACCCGCACCACGGGGGCGGGCCCGCGAGTGGCGTCGCACGGCGGAGGGCAGCTCAGCCTCATCGGGACGCGCAAGGTATCGGTCACCTCCGTGACCACCTCGGACTCCGACCAGCGGCGCAAGGATGTCACCGACCGGCTGGTCTTCCAGATGCTGCTCCACCAACTGCGCACCGGCCGCCGTGGCATGGAGGACGTCGTCCTCGTGGTCGCGGGCGCCGACCACCTGGGCCGGGACGCGCTGGAGACACTGAGCCAGCAGGCGCGCAGGAGCGGTGCCCAGCTGATCCTGCTGATGGAGCGCATCGGTGAGGACTTCGCACCGCTGCTGGGAGCGACGGACAGCGTGACCCTCCTGATGCGGCTGGGCAACCCACGTGACGCCGCGCTGGCCGCCGAGTTCATCGGCCGGGAACACAAGTTCGTACTCAATCAGGTGACCGAATCGGTCGGCCGGACCTTCACCGAAGGCACCAGCACCAGTGAGAGCACCGCCGAGTCGGTCGGCGGATCGCGCGGCACCAGCTTCTCCCGCGGCCGGCAGAGCGGGCCCTACCTGGGAGCGGGCAGCTCCTCGTCGTCGCGCACCACATCACGCATGTCGACCTGGGGACGCACGCGTACCTACGGCACCGGCACGAGCAGTTCGGTGGCCGAGGCGCGGACGCGCGGGACCACCGAGTCCAGGGTGTACGAGTTCGCCGTGGAGCCCACCGCCGTACAGGGGCTTCCCACGACAGCGTTCTTCCTCGTCGATGCCGACGGGCGCAGTGGCCGGCGGGTCGTTCTCGGCGACTGCAACCCGGGCATCGCGCTGCTCGACCGGGTCTCCGAGGAACCACTGGAGCTCGAGTAACACATGCTGAGCGGATTCGAGTTCCACCAGCTGACGGGCGTCCCCTACCTGCCGCTGGAGCTCATGGCACCGTCGCCGCTGGACACGGAGCTGTTCGCGGCCTGGACCGCCGCGCACGCCGAACTGTCGGGACCGGCCGGCACGGCGGATTCGCCGGGGCCGGACGACGCCGCGGTGGCGACGCTGTGGATGCGGTCGCCTGGCCGGCAGCAGATCGACGTGTTCGCGGGCGGCCGGCCGTACTTCCCGGCAGCGGTCCCGGGCGCGGACGGGGGAGCCGACGACGGCGGCCGGATTCTCTTCCCGCCGGGGGTCACGAGCACGCCCGCCGGGACACCTGATCTCAGCGCGTTCCCGTTCTGGATCCGCTGCGGCGGTCATCCGGACTCGTTGTGGACGCCGTCTCATCGGGAGAGCACTCCCCAACGGCGCGGCGGCTTCGACGACTTCGCCTCGCAGCTCGCGCATCCCTTCGCCTGGCTGGTCCTGGCACACCCGTGCCAGGCCGCGGAAGTCGACCGCGAGCTGCGGCTGCTGGAATCACTCGTGCCCCGGCTCCGGCAGCGGGCCAACGCCGAGATCGACCAGGTGCGGCTGGAGCGGGCCGAGTCGCGCTACCGGGAACTGGCTCGCCGCCGGAGCAGCGGAATGTGGCAGGTACACATTCTGGTCGGGGCGGCAACTCCAGCCGCCGTGAGGCGATCCGCCGCCCTGCTGTGCGCCGCGGTGGAGCTCGACGACCTGCCGTACACCCTGACGCCCGGTGCCGGAGCGGCGGACCTCGACAGCGCCTGGCACGACCAGAGCCCGCCCGCGGCGCAGCTGGACACCTCTGCCACCCCGTTCGTGGCCAGCACGGACCTGCTCTGCGCGATCGCCCGCCCGCCCCGCCGCGAGCTGCCTGGAGTACGGCAGATCGAGCGCGCCGACTTCGACCTCACGCCCGAGTGCACCGGCGACATGATGCTGGGCGCCGTACTGGACGAGTCCGACCGGGCGGCGGGGGAACTACGGATACCCGCCGGCTCGCTGAACCGGCACACCCTCGTCGCCGGTGCGACCGGCTCGGGGAAGTCCCAGACCGTGCGCCATGTCCTCGAGTCACTCCACGACGCAGGTACCCCGTGGCTGGTCATCGAGCCCGCGAAAGCGGAGTACGGGGCCATCGCCGGGCGCCTGGCCGGACGTGGCGAGGTCACCGTGATCCGACCGGGTAGCCCTGATGACGTACCGCTCGGCATCAACCCCCTGGAACCGGAGCAAGGTTTCCCGCTCCAAGCGCACATCGACTTGATACGGGCCTTGTTCCTGGCTTCCTTCGAGGCCTCCGACCCCTTCCCCCAGGTCCTGTCGCAGTCACTGGGGCAGTGCTACGAGGAACTGGGCTGGGACCTGGCGCTCAGCACCCGGCGGGGTCTGCCCCGCGCACCGCGCTACCCCGGCCTCGGCGATGTGCAACGGGCGGCGCTGCAAGTCATCGACACCGTCGGCTACGGCAAGGAGGTCGCCGACAACGTCAGAGGCTTCGTCAAGGTGCGGCTCGGCTCGCTGCGGCTCGGCACCACCGGCAGATTCTTCGAGGCCAAGACCCCGCTCGACATCGCCGAACTCCTCAGGCGCAACGTCGTGCTGGAGATCGAGGACATCGGCAACGACCAGGACAAGGCGTTCTTCATCGGAGCGGTCCTGATCCGCCTCTACGAGCATCTGCGCGTACACCGCACGGCACCGGCCGGCGCCGAGCAACGACTCCGGCACGTCACGGTGGTGGAGGAAGCCCACCGCCTGCTCAAGCACGCGCTGCCCGGAAGCCCCGCGGCACACGCGGTGGAACTGTTCGGCTCACTCCTCGCCGAGGTCCGCGCATACGGAGAAGGCATCCTGGTCGCCGAGCAGATCCCCTCCAAACTCCTGCCCGACGTCATCAAGAACACCGCGGTCAAGATCATGCACCGGCTGCCCGCGGCCGACGACCGCGCTGCCGTCGGCGCCACCATGAACCTCAACGCCCCTCAGTCCCGGCACCTGGTTTCCCTTCCTCCGGGAAGGGCGGCCGTGTTCGTCGACGGCATGGACCGCCCCGTCCGCGTGGCCGTACCCCTGGGCCAGGACCGGGAGAGCACGGCTGCGGCCACCCGCCTGCTGCCCGGTGCGCCGAACCCGCACTCCGTGCTCAGCCGCTTCGACAACGGCACCCCGTACACCCTCCGGGAGCTGAGCGAGGGATCGGCACTGGCCGGCGACCCCCGTCTCGTCCTGTGGATCGAACTGCTCACCATCGCCCACCTCACCGGCCGCAGATCACCCCGCCCGGACCCTCAGTGGCTGTCCACCCTGCTGAGCCTCACCGACCGCAGGCTTCTCGACTGCGCCGCTGCCACACTGATCGACCAGGCCATCGCCGAACGCTACAGCGGACTCAGCACCCACTACCCGCCCGAGGACCTCGCCACCCACCTCAGTGAGCGGGTACAGCACTCGCTCAACGGTGGCCTCGACACCTGCGACGGGAGAGAAACCCGCTGGCAGGCAGGGCAGTACCGGTGGGTCGACGTCATCGCCAGGCTCAAGCGAGCCCAGGCCTCCGGCCGGCACGCCCAAGGGCCGCATCCCGACACCGGCGCGTGGGCGGCCCGTGGCCTCGACCTCCCCGGCAGCACCCTGGACGAGCAGATCGCGCAGTGGCGGGAGCACCCCGACAACTGGCGTCCCACGAACACGGTCGTCCTCGGCCACAGCGCCGCCTGGCGCAGCGCGTGTGCCGCGCTGAGCAACGCCCCGGACACCCGGACCCGCCTCACCGCGGCCGCCCGGCACCTGGACGCTCCGTGGTGGCCGCTGGCACCGTTCACCACCCCGGCCGAAGGAGGAAACCCGTGAGCGCCGACAGCCCCAGCCAGTCCGAAGGTGAGCGTGCCGACGCTCCGCCGGGCGGCGACGGCGCACCCGCATCCGGCCAGAGCGACCGCGCTCCCTCAGGTGACGGCGAGGGACGCCCGGCGGACACCGGCCCGTCCCCGGCGTCCGACTCGGCAGCCGAGGCGCGCTCGCCCGACAGCGCCGCCGAGCGCGACATCGACTCCGCCGCGGCGGCGGACGAACACCACCGGCAGGGGGACGAGGGCGGCGCGGGAACCGGCCAGACGGCCGGCTCCGGGGAGGGCCGGCCGGACACCGACGGTTCACCGGCAGGCGACGACCACCACGGAACCCAGACGGCAGACGACGGCGCCGAGAGAGCGGCGGAAGAGGCGGAGCCGCGCGACGACCGGCCGGGTGCGGCAGCGGAGGACGACCTCGACACCGCGGCCGCTGCCGAGGACGGCACACGAGACGACGAGCCGGCCGGATCCGACGACGCATCGGAGCAGGACGACTCCCCCTCGGAGGGACGGCGGGACACTCCCGAAGAACCCGCGGAATCCGAGGAACCTGCGGAACCCGACGAGGACCGGTACGACGAACCGGCCGACACGGCGGACGACGAACCGGCCGAGGAAGGCTCCGACGAACCGGCCGACTCCGTGGACGACGAGCCGACCGACGAAGCGGAGTCCGGACAGGAGGACCGAGAGGAGGACCTGGAGGAGGACCGAGAGGAGGACCGGCAGGAGGACCGGCAGGACGACGAGGATCCGGACGACGACCCCTCCGGCGAAGGCGACGCTGCGGAGGAATCGTCCGACGACCATACTGACGAGGCCGGAGAGCACGACGAGCGGGACGAGGAAGAGGACGCCGCGGATTCCGCCGAGCCTGCCGAGCCTCAGGAGGAGGACACCTCCGACGGTCCCGAGGACGACCGGACACCGGCGGCGACCGACAACGTGTCCGCCGGCTCGGCGTCTGCCGGAGAACGAGCGGCGGCGAGCGGTGACGCGCGGCCATCCGGAGAGCGTCCGGTCCTAGCGCAGGACGGTTCATCGAGTCCGGACTCCGATACGACCAGGGCGGAGAAGCCCGATGACGCCGCGCTCGAAGACGACCGTGGCGAAGAGGCGGGGAGGGTCGTCGCAGAGAACACCGATTCGGACCGGTGGAACGCGGAGTCGCTCGCCAAGACCTACGACAGCCTGCTCAAGGCCGACGAGGCAATCCAGGACATGGGCAAGTCGGGGGACGCTCTGAGCACCACCGAAATAACGGACAACGCGACCGACGTGTGCGCGTTGCAGGGAGTCGCCGGCAGCCCGCCCCCTGACACCTACGTTGAAAGCAACGAGATGCAGGGCTCCATCACGTTCGCCGTCATGGGGCTCGGCGTGGTCTTCCTCAGGCTGTGGGACATGAACCGGTCGAAGGGCGGCAAGGCGTGAACGGATCGGCGGCTGACTCGGCGGCGGCACGCAGTGCCCTGCGCGCATGGCGGGCGGGTGAGCCGGAGACGTTCGCCCGACTGCTTGCCGAGCTCGCACAGGCTCAGGAGCATCCACGGAACCCGACCCTGTTCGCGCACATTCTGTTCCGGCTGGCGATGAGAGAGACCCGCACCACGGACGGGGAGTCGATCGGTCGGTTCCTCACCTCGGCGACCGAGAAGCTGCGCGGACGCGTCGAATTCGACCCGCCGATCGCCGTGGTTCTGTTCCGCGCGGCACTCGGGGCGCCTCAAGCACTCAGGGACGTCCCCGTCGGAATCACCGTGGCGCTCGAGCTGGCTCTCGCGGCCCTGATGCTGGCAGACACCTCCGATGACGAGCTGGACCGGATTCTCGGCGAAGCCGGCCGGCTCGTGTCCCGGAGCGCCGCCGACGAGGGACTCAGGCCGGGTTGACCGAGATGTCTCCGTTGCCGTTGGTCAGGTCGATCCGGTGGCGCCCGGACGAGCGCCATCGCGGCCAGACCGCCCGCGAGAACGGCCGCCAGACCGCCCGCGAGAACGGCCGAGAACGGGCGAGAACGGGCGTAAGCGCTCCGTCGTCATATTCTGTGTCTCCCTTCTCAACGGCGGTGGCCCGCTGAGAAGTCAACGGCGTCCGATCGGCCGGGGCCATGGTGGTGTCCCCCCCTTCTTCGGCCACCGGCTACCCCGCAAACGGTCCGGCGTCCGCGCCGGAGCCCGGCCACCCGGTACAGCCTGAGCCCGGTCGCCCGGTACATCGGCCAGGGGCGGGCCGGCCGTCGGCGCTCACGCCCCGGGCAGCGGGTTGGGCAGCGGCCGGTAGCGGGCGTCGGCACCGTCCGCGCCCGTCCAGCGCAGCAGGAGGTTGGTCTTGCCGGGGAGGGTGGGCGAATCGAGGAGGGCCGGGATCTCGGGCAGGTCGTCGTGGCGGGCCAGGGCGTGGCGGACGGCGTGCCAGGGGTCGAGGCCGGGATGGTGTTCGGCCAGGGCCGCCGCGATCTCGCTGAGGTGGTTGACGACGAGACAGTAGACCAGCCGTTCCCAGCCGGCCGCCCGGGAGGTGTCCGGCAGCAGCTTGACGCCCTCGGCGTCCCGGAACAGGGCCTGCACCGGTGTGCCGCTCCCGTCCACGGCGACCAGCGTGTTCTGCAAGTGTGCCTCCAGGACGACGCCGTCGTCGGCGAAGGCGGTCAGTACGGGTGGGACGACGGCGGCGAGGTAGGCCTCCCACCAGGCCGCCGGGTCCGCGGCGCCCTCCAGTGGGCAGCCCGGGAAGCCCTCGACGAGTGCGGCGGCGAGGAGCGGGGTCGCGCCAGGCAGGACGTGGTCGCGCAGTCCGTCGCGGACGACGACGGCCAGTTCCTCGAAGGCGAAGTCCGCGGTGCGGTAGCCGCGGTCGCCCAGCCAGGCAGCCGGGGAGGCGATGGCGGCGAAGGCCTCGGTGACCGCGGTGTCGGTGCGGCGCAGTTTCATGAGGTCGTGGCGCCACAGGCGGCGGATGTCGTTGGTGATGCGCACGTCGAGGCTGAATTTGAGGAACAGGTCGCGTCCCGGAAGGTGATCGGGTGCGTACACCGTGCGGATGGCGGCGGTCGGCCAGGTGGAGAAGCCGGTCGTGCCCACCCGGAGGAGGCGGCCGTCGGCGAAGGCCGGGGCCAGGGCGGGCGCGGTCAGGTCGAGCTGCCAGGGATGGGCCGGGAGCAGCCGGTAGCCGGGCGGGGCCTCGCCCAGGGCGTCCAGGGCGGCGGTGTCGCCCTCGTCGACGACCGCGTCCTCGCGCACGGCGAGCAGCGGCAGCGGGAAGCGGGCGTGTGCCTCGGGCGCGTAGGGCAGCCAGTCCGCGTGCGGGCCACCGCCGCGCGCCTTGGGGGCGGGGTGGTGGGTGTGGCCGGTGAGCAGGGACTGCTCGGAGCGGAGGTACGGGTCCTCGGGCGGGGTCGCTTCCGCGCGTGCCGTCAGCAGCGCGGCCACCGCGTCCCGGCTGTCGGTCATCTCGGTGGGCAGTTCGTGGTTGGGCAGCCCGGTGTGCCGGCGCAGCTCCTCCGCGACGAGTTTCACCAGCTCGGTGTGGCCGACGCGGTGCCAGCCGCCGGCCGCGCGCACTTCCGGCTCGGCGGGTCGCCGGCCTCCGCGTACGCGCAGCAGTCTGCCGCCGGGCAGCCGGTACACCGGCCGGGCGCCGGGATCCGGCAGCGGTTCGGCCACCTCGCGCAGCAGGCAGTTCAGCAGCGGCACCGCCGCGTAGGCGTCGGCGCGCCGCGCGACGTCGTCCCGACGGGCGGCGTCGGCGCCGGTGGGCGGGGGCAGGAGATCCACGCGTTCCACTCGTTCCCTACGGTCTGTCCATGCTGTCCATGCTGTCCATGGCCAAGATGGCGGGGTTGCCGGAGACGATCAGTATGTCTGTCGTCGACCGTCCGCCGTGACGTCCTACTCGTACCCGAGGAGCCCGCCCGTGCATCGTCCCCCCAGCGCAGAGGCCGAGGTCGCCGACGAGCTGACGGCCGTTCGCCCCGGTCTGGTAGCCCGGTTCACGGCCGGGCTGCCCGGCGCCCGCGCGGCCGTGCTCTCCCGGCTGTGGCGTGCGTTCGCCCATGAACCGCTGCCGTGGATCGCGGGCCGGGAGTCCGGCCGGGAGGAACTCGTGCTGCGCCTTCGGGACGGCCGCCGGCTGGCCGGTCCGGCCGCCGACCCGTACCGCACGGACGCGTACGTCCGCGCGGTACGGCTCGGCGGGGCCGCGTACGACGATGCGGCGCGGCTGGTGACGGACCTCGGCGTACCGCACTCCGACGGGTTCGCCGCCGAACTCGGGCACAGTGCCGCGTCGTTGGCGCTCTCGCGGGCGGGGAACGAGAATCACCCGGACGAGTGGCCGGACAGCGACTGGGCCTGGGAGCAGCGGGTGGTCGACGGGCATCCGTACCACCCCGGCTGCCGTTCCCGCCCGGGCTTCTCGGTGGCGGAGCAGCTCGCGTACGGGCCCGAGCACGGGCCGGTGGTGGGTCTGGGGCTGGTGCCGGTACCGGCGGCCGAGTGCCTGGTCACGGGGGTGTGGCCGCGGGAGCTGCGCGACGGGGCGAAGATCCTGCTGCCCGTGCACCCGTGGCAGGCCGCGCACGTGCTCAAGCGGCCGTGCGACGAGCGGCTCGCCGCCCATCCGCTGATGTCCCTGCGCACGCTCGCCCTGCCCGGCGGACCGCACGTCAAGACCGCGCTGAGCACCCGGCTGACCTCCTCCGTGCGGGACATCTCGGTCGCCTCGATCGCCGCGTCGGCGGACGTCTCGGACTTCGGGCAGGCGCTGACGGCGCGCGCGGACGGGCTGCTGCACGTCACCCGCACCCTGGGAGCGGCGGCTGCCGGCTCCCCCGACCTGGCCGCCGTACTGCGCGAGTCGCCCCGGGTGTACGCGGCCCCCGGCGAGCACGTCGTCCCGGTGGCCGCGCTGGCCGGCACCGGGCTGCCCGGCTCCCCCGCGTGGCGGGCGGGGTTCGCCCGCCTCGCCCTCGCCGTGGGGCTGCGTCTGCTGGAACTGGGCGTGGCCCTGGAGGCGCACGGCCAGAACCTCCTCGTCGTGCTGTCCCCGGCGGGCGATCCGCTGCGCCTGGTCTACCGCGACCTGGCCGACATCCGGGTCAGCCCGGCCCGCCTCGCCCGCCACGGCATCGCCGCCCCGGAGCTGCCCGCGCGCATGCTCACCGACGACCCGGTGGCGCTGCGCCGCAAGCTGTTCGGCTCGCTGGTGGGCGGCGCGCTGGCGGCGACGGTGGGATCGGGAGCGGCACTGCGGGAGGTGCTGGAGGCGGCGGTAGGCGAACTGCCGCGCACACCGGACGTCGTGGCGCTGTGCGGGGAGCCGCTGCCGGTGAAGGCGCTGACGCTGATGCGCACTTCGGCGGGGAGCACCGGGGACCTGTGGGCGGAGCTGCCCAATCCGCTGCACTGGAGGTGAAGTCGGGGCGTCGCCGCGGTCTCGTTTTGGAGCCCGGCACCACTGATCAATAGGATCCGCCGATGATCACAAGAACACGGCTGGCGGCGGGTGCCTGTGCCCTGCTCGCCGCGCTGACGGCCGGGATCGCCTTCCCGGCCGGAGCGGCCGCCGGTGAACCCACGGGCGAGGACGCGCCGAAGGTCAACCTGGTGCTCGACGTCAGCGGTTCGATGCGGACGCGGGACATCGACGGCGGTACGCGGATGGCGGCGGCGAAGCAGGCGTTCAACGAGGTGCTCGACGCGACGCCCGAGGAGGTGCGACTCGGGATCCGGACCCTGGGCGCCGGCTACCCGGGCGACGACCGCAAGACCGGCTGCAAGGACACCGCACAGCTCTACCCGGTCGGCCCGCTGGACCGCACCGAGGCCAAGACGGCGGTGGCGACGCTGGCGCCCACCGGCTGGACGCCGATCGGCCCCGCGCTGCTCGAGGCGGCCGACGACCTCGACGGCGGCGACGGTTCGAAGCGCATCGTGCTGATCAGTGACGGCGAGGACACCTGCGCCCCGCTCGACCCGTGCGAGGTGGCACGGGAGATCGCCGCCCAGGGCATCGGGCTGACCATCGACACGCTGGGCCTGGTCCCCAACGCCAAGATGCGGCAGCAGCTCAGCTGCATCGCCGAGGCGACCGGCGGGACGTACACCTCGGTCGAGCACACCGACGAACTCAGGGACAAGGTCAACCAGTTGGTGGACCGCGCGGCCGACCCGGTGGTGACGCCGGTCGCCGTCGAGGGCGCGGACGCCTGCGCGAAGGCGCCGACGCTGAAGTCGGGGCTGTACACCGACCGTGAGGAGTCCGGGCAGCAGCGCTGGTACCGGGTGGACGTGGCACCGGGCCAGGAGCTGCGTGCCTCGGTGAGCGTGGGCGCCGACCGCGCCGTGAACCCCTCCTACGGGGTGCTGCTGCGGGCGGTGACGGCGCACGGCCGGGAGATCGTGCGCGGCGAGGCGGCGGGCAGCGGCCGTACGGATGTGCTCTCCACGGGGCTGCGGTACCCGAAGGCGGAGAGCGACGAGGAGGACGCTCCGGCCGAGACCGTGTGTCTCCAGGTCACCAACTCCTTCTCCGTCGCCGCCGGGGTGAAGACCACGCCCGGACTGCCGCTGGAGCTGACCGTCGACGTCGTGGACGGTCCGGGCGACGCCGACGACGTGGCCTCGTTCGGTCTCGGACGCGGCTGGTGGCTGCTGGGCGCGCTGATCCTGGCCGGCTTCCTCGCCGGTCTGCTGTGGGGCGGGCTGTCGCGCCGGCGGTTCGCGGTCTGGAGGACCAACTGATGCGCATCACCCGGACACTGAGTGCCGCGACGCTGCTGCTCGGCCTCGCCGCGGCCCCCGCGGCGGCCGACTCCTCGCCCTCCGCGAGCCCGTCGGGCGACGGCGGTGCGCCGACCGAGGCGGGCACGTCCTTCCGTACGGCGAC
Source organism: Streptomyces sp. NPDC028991 (assembly GCF_055564775.1). Classification (NCBI taxonomy): domain Bacteria; kingdom Bacillati; phylum Actinomycetota; class Actinomycetes; order Kitasatosporales; family Streptomycetaceae; genus Streptomyces; species Streptomyces sp. NPDC028991. The sequence continues at coordinate 172,636 of NZ_JBVHVP010000008.1, forward strand.
CGAACTCGAACAGGGTCAGCGGGCCACGGCGAACGGCTCCGCGGGCGACTACCTGTACTGGTCGTTCCCGGCCGACGCCGGACAGCGCCCCACCGTGAAGGCGACGGTGAGGCTGCCCGAGACGCACGCCGCCGAGACCTGGCGGATCGACGTGTACGACGGTCTGCGCCGCCGCCAGGCCTGCCAGTACGGCGCGCAGAGCCGCACGGCGACGGCGGACGCGTCCTCCGTGGAGCTGGCCTGCGTGCTGCGCACGGTCCGTGCCTGGGCGGAGCCGTGGGCCAACGACCCGCTGCCGGGGACGTACTACGTCCGGTTGACGGCGGTGAACCTGCCGACGTCGGACCTCGGTGTCCCGGTCGGCGCCGAGGTCCGGGTGGACTCCGAGGACGTCGGCGGGGCGGCGGCGGTGGACGGCTCGCTCGCCGAGCCGCTGGTGCCGGGCGTGGCGATGACGTCCGGTGCGGACTCCGGTGCGGACGGGGACGAGTCGGACCGCGGCGCGGTGCTGTCCGCGATCGAGCCCGAGGACGGCTGGTCCTCCGGCTGGTGGTCCGACCGATGGGTGTGGACCGGGATCGGCGGTGTGCTGGCCGCACTGGCGGGCATCGGCGGATACGCGCTGACCCGCGGGTCGGGACGGCCGGGGCGGGTGCCGCCGGGCGCCTGACATTCTCGCAGAAGGCCCGCCCGGTGCGGGCCTTCTGTCTGGTCAGCCCTCCCGGAGCGCCTTGGCCGCGGTTCCGTCGCCGCTCACCCCGACGCGGCCGTCCCGCACGGCGTCCCGCAGGTCCAGCTCACCGCGACCGATCGCGGCGCAGGTCCCGGCGTCCAGCACGAGCAGGGCGTCCGGCTCCCCCGCGGGCCCGTCGCCGTAGACGGGGCCCTCCCCGCCGCCGCCCGCGTGCAGGTGGAAGGTCCCCTCGTCCAACCGGACTTCGACGAGCCCCTCCCCCGCCCCGGCCTTCCGCAGGGCCCGCAGCAGGGGCAGCGCGAACCAGTGCGCCCGCAGGGCGTCCGTGGGCCGCCGCTCCCCCAGCTCGCCGGCGCCCCACGCGCCGAGCGCCTCAAGCACCGGCAGCAACTCGCGGCCCCGCCGGGTCAGTTCGTAGACGTAGGCCGCTCCGGGCGGGGGCAGCCGGCGCCGGGTCGTCAGCCCGCCCTGCTCCATGTCCTTCAGCCGCGAGGCGAGTACGTCCGTGCTGACGCCGGGCAGGTCGGCGTGCAGGTCGGTGTAGCGCCGCGGACCGGCGAGCAGCTCCCGGACGATCAGCAGGGTCCAGCGGTCGCCGACGGCGTCGAGGGCGCGGGCGGCGGAACAGTACTGGTCGTAGCTTCGGCGAGGTGACATGCGACGCAGTGTAGACAAGTTGTTGGACTTTCCAAGCTCCTACTTGGTAAAACCAAGCAACACCAGATACCGGAGGGGAAGCGCCGCCATGGAGTTCCGGCAGTCGAACAAGCTCAGCGAGGTCTGTTACGAGATCCGCGGCCCGGTCATCGAGCAGGCCGACGCGCTGGAGGAGGCGGGGCACAGCGTGCTGCGCCTGAACACCGGCAACCCCGCGCTCTTCGGCTTCGAGGCGCCGGAGGAGATCCTCCAGGACATGATCCGCATGCTGCCGCGGGCGCACGGCTACACGGACTCGCGCGGCATCCTCTCCGCCCGCCGTGCCGTCGCCCAGCGCTACCAGGCCCTCGGCCTGGAGGTCGACGTGGACGACGTCTTCCTCGGCAACGGCGTCTCGGAGCTGGTCTCCATGGCCGTACAGGCTCTGCTCGAGGACGGCGACGAAGTCCTGGTCCCCGCCCCCGACTTCCCCCTCTGGACGGCGGTGACGACCCTCGCGGGCGGCAAGGCGGTCCACTACCTGTGCGACGAGCGGGCGGACTGGTACCCGGACCTGGCCGACATGGAGTCCAAGATCACCGACCGCACCAAGGCGGTCGTCATCATCAACCCCAACAACCCCACCGGCGCCGTCTACCCCAAGGAGATCGTCGAGGGCATCCTCGACCTCGCCCGCCGGCACGGCCTGATGGTTTTCGCCGACGAGATCTACGACCAGATCCTGTACGACGACGCCGTGCACCACTCGGCCGCCGCGCTCGCTCCCGACCTGGTGGTCCTGACCTTCTGCGGACTGTCGAAGACCTACCGGGTGGCGGGATTCCGGTCCGGCTGGCTGGTCGTCACGGGTCCGCGGCAGCACGCACGCGACTACCTGGAGGGCCTGACCATGCTGGCCTCCATGCGCCTGTGCGCCAACGCGCCCGCCCAGTACGCCATCCAGGCCGCGCTCGGTGGCCGGCAGTCGATCCGCGAGCTGACGGCTCCGGGCGGGCGACTGCGCGAGCAGCGGGACGTGGCCTGGGAGAAGCTGAACGAGATCCCTGGTGTGTCGTGCGTGAAGCCGAAGGGCGCGCTGTACGCGTTCCCGCGCATCGACCCGAAGGTGCACGGGATCCACGACGACGAGCGGTTCGTCCTGGACCTCCTGCTGAGGGAGAAGATCCAGGTGGTCCAGGGCACCGGCTTCAACTGGCCCTCCCCCGACCACTTCCGCATCCTCACCCTGCCGCACGCGGACGACCTGGAGGCCGCCATCGGGCGGATCGGCCGGTTCCTGGGCGGGTACCGGCAGTAGCCGCCGCGGTGGGCCGCGTCCGTGCGCCGCGTCGTCGGCCGACGGCCGACAACCGACGACGGGGACCGACGACGGGGACCGGAGGGGAATGACCGGCCGTGGTCGCGGGTTGGTGAGGAGAACCACTTCGGCCTGGGTTTCGAGTACCTCGCCGAGCAGTACCCGTGCCTCGGGGAGGACTCCTTGGGCACAGCGGGGCCACCGGATCGCTGGGCCTCCCGGCCCCCGCGAGCGGGGTGGCGTACGCCTGCACGCGGCGCGCTTCGCCTTCCCGTCGGCTCGGGGCGCCTCCCCCGAGAACGGCCGTCTGACCGAGTCGGTTCTGCGGGCCGCGGGCGCGTGTGACACCGTGCTGACGAGCACGGCGGGAAGGGTTGGTGACCATGGGTGATCTTTTTCTGGTCCGGCACGGTGAGACCGAGTGGTCGCGGTCCGGCCGGCACACCGGGCTGACGGACGTTCCACTGACCGAGCACGGGCGGGAGCAGGCGCGCGGTCTCGTGCCGCTGATCCGGTCGCACCGGATCGGCGCCGCGTTCGTCAGCCCGTTCCAGCGGGCCCGGGAGACGGCCGAGCTGATCGGCCTGCACGGGGTGCGGATCGAGCCGGACCTGCACGAGTGGGACTACGGCGGGTACGAGGGGATCACGACGGTCGAGATCCACCGGACGCGGCCGGACTGGTTCCTGTTCACGGACGGCGTGACGCCCGGCCCGCCGGACCACCCCGGGGAGACGCCGGAGGAGGTCGGGGAGCGGGCCGACCGGGTGCTGGCCAAGGTGGAGGCCGCGTTCGCGAACACCGAGGGGTGCGTTGTGCTGGTGGCGCACGGGCACTTCCTGCGGGTGCTGACCGCGCGGCACCTGGGGCTTCCGGCAGCGGACGGCGCCCTGTTCCAGCTGGGCACGGGGACGCTGTGCCGGCTGGGCACGGAGCACGGACGTCCGGTGATCGCCGCCTGGAATGTCAGACCCCCGTCGTAGCCTTCGAGGCAGGAGGGCTGGGGGAAGGAGGACGCCGTGGCACTGTCACCCACCGCCGCGCAGCGGCGTGTCATCGACGACGCCGATCCCGTAACCGGGCGTCTGAGGGGGACTCAGGCGCAGCTCGCGGCGCTGGTGAGGCGGGGGCTCGCCTTCCGGCATCCGAGACCGCCGCACGACCACTTCCTGACGCCGGCCGGGCACCGGATACGGGAGTCGCCCGCCGAGCCGGCGGCGGCCGGGACGCCCGAGCCCGCCGCACCGGCCGCCGGCGGCGTGTTCGCCGCACGGGTGGGCGGGGAGGAGGCCGGGCCGGGCGACGCCGGGCCGGCGCGCCTGCGTGAGGTGCGCAGCGCCTGGCAGGGGCTGCTGGAGCTGCGCCGGATGACGCGTTCCGACGGGAGCACGGACCGGCCCTGCGGGTGGGAGCGGACGCACCTCGTGCAGGCCGCCGCGCTCGCCCTGGAGGCCTCGGGACACCGCCCGGCCGGTCCGGACGGCGGTGACGGCTACCGGGTGCGCGCGACGCCGCAGCCGGAGGCCGTCGCCGTGTACGAGCCCGACGGCGCGGCGCTGCGGGGCTGCGCGGCCACTCTGGAGGGCGCGGGCTGGCAGGTCGGGGAGTACACGGAGCCGCGCACGCGCATCCGTTACCTGCTGGCGTCCCCACGGAAGGTGTGACGCTCGCATGACAGGATCGGTCGGTCAGTACGTCCACGAGGAGAGGCAGCAGCGGTGAGCGAACCGTTTTCCGTCCCGGTGACCGTCCGCGGGTACGAGACCGACACGCAGGGCCATCTGAACCAGGCCGTGTACCTGAACTACGCCGAGCACGCCCGCTGGTCACTGCTCGAGGCGGCCGGGATCCGGCAGGCCGATCTGGTCGCCCGCGGCGTGGGGCCCGTGGCCCTGGAAACGACCATCCGCTTCCACCGCGAACTGCTCGCCGGCGACGAGGTCGAGGTGACCTGCGCGTTCGAGTGGGGCGAGGGCAAGGCCTTCCGCATCCGGCAGGTCATTCGCAAGACGGACGGCACGGTCGCGGCGGAGGTGGAGGGCGTCGGCGGGCTCATGGACCTCGAGGCCCGCAAGCTGGTGGCGGATCCGCGGCAGCGGTTCAAGGAACTGGCGTCGGATCCCGCGCTGTTCGGACCATGAGCGAGCGGGGCCACCGCCCGGGCCCCGGGGAGAGGCGGCGAACGCTCAGCCCCCGGCCGAGTGGGCCCGGGACGTCGAGGCGGCAAGCCCGGCCAGGTGGTGCAGCGAGTTGGTGAGATGCTCGGGGCCGAACGGCGGGAAGTGGAGGTACTCCCGGATGGACCGGGGCACCGCCGACCAGTCGTAGGTGAGCGTGACCTCGGTCTCGGACGGGCCGAGCGGCGCGAGGTCGTAGCGCCAGAACCAGCCGCCGAACTCCAGGTGCCCGTCGTCCTTCTCCTGCCCGGTCCGCCAGCCGATGGCGCGCGGCGGGTCGAGTACCCGGACCTGATTGGCCACCTGGTAGTCACCGTCCGGATGGTCGGGGTGGTACATGTCCATCCGGAAGATCTGCCCCACCTCGGTCAGCGGTGCCCGGTCGGCGGCTTCCTGGACCCAGCCGGTGCCGTCGATCGCGGAATGGGCCGTCGGGTCCGCCAGCACCGCGAACACCCCGGCGGCGGGCAGGGGGACCGTCAGAGTGGCGCTCACGCTCTCCTCGGCCATGGCCCGCACGCTCCTCGTCATCTCGCGTCGGTCCTCCCGCGGGCGCGGAAGAGTACTCCCGATACAAAGACGACGTGGCGGCGCGAAACTCATCGGTGCCCGCTCCCGTGCCACCTCCGCCCCGGGCCCCCGCCTCGTCGAGCGCGGGTGGGCCGGAGCCCCTCGACGGGTCGAGGGGCTCCGGCCCACCCGCGTCGGAACCTCGGGGTCACGGCGTGGCCGGGGCCCGGGACGCCTCGCTGATCTCCGTTCCGGACTCCATCGGGTGGGTCACGTCCTCCGCTTCCCGCCCTTGGCCGCCGATGTGGTTGAAGATCAGGTTGAGCAGGACGGCGGCCACGCAACCGGTCGAGATGCCCGAGTCGAGGATGATCCTCGCGTTCTCCGGGAACGAGTGGTAGAACGTCGGCGCCGCGATCGGGATGATGCCGACGGCCAGGGACACCGCCACGATCAGGACGTTGTTGTCCTTGTCGAGGCTCGCCCGGACCAGGGTCTGGATGCCGCTGGCCGCCACCGAGCCGAAGAGCACCACGCCGGCACCGCCGAGCACCGGGCGGGGCACGACGGCGATGAGTGAGGCGGCCATCGGACACAGGCCCATCAGGACCAGGAAGCCGCCGCCCGCGGCGACGACGTAGCGGCTGCGGATCTTCGTCATCGCGACGAGGCCGATGTTCTGGGCGAAGGCGCTGCACATGAAGCCGTTGAACAGCGGGCTGACCGCCGAGCCGAGGGTGTCGGCGCGCAGGCCGGCCGCGATGATCTTCTCGTCGGCCTTGCGGTCCACGATCTCGCCCAGGGCGAGCATGTCGGCGGTCGACTCGGTCATCGAGACCACCATCACCACGCACATCGAGAGGATCGCGGCGAGCTGGAACTGCGGGGCGCCGAAGTGGAACGGGGTCGGGAAGCCCACGACGCTCGCGTCCGCGACCGGCCCGAAGTCCGTGACGCCGAACGGGATGGCGATGAGTGTGCCCGCGACGAGGCCGAGCAGCACGGCGATCTGCTTGACGAAACCGCGGGTGAAGCGGCGCAGGAGAAGGACGATGACCAGGGTGATCGCGGCCAGACCCAGATTGGTCCCGGACCCGAAGTCGTCGGCCTCGGGGCTGGAACCCTGCGCCCAGCCGAAGGCGACCGGCAGCAGGGATATGCCTATGAGGGTGATGACCGTACCGGTGACGACCGGTGGGAAGAAGCGGATCGCCTTGCTGAAGAAGGGGGCCGCGATGAATCCGAGGAGTCCGGCGACGATGACGGCGCCGAAGATGATCGGCAACGCGTCGGACTTGTCCTCCGTGGAGGCGACGATCGCGGTCATGGGGGCGACGCCCGCGAAGGTGACGCCGTTGACGAAGGGCAGGCGGGCACCGATCTTCCAGATGCCGAGCGTCTGCAGGAAGGTGGCGAGGCCCGCGGTGAACAGGCAGGCGCCGGTGAGGAAGGTCAGTTCGGTGGCGGTCAGGCCGATGGCCGCACCGACGATCAGGGGTGGTGCGACGACTCCGGCGTACATGGCGGCCACGTGCTGCAGGCCGGTCGTCGCCATTTTCAGTGGCGGAAGTTTCTCGTCAACAGGGTGGTCGGCCACGGCGGCGTTCCTCCGGTCGGTAGCACGTCGGCTCTGACGTGGGTGTCAAGGAGGTGGTGCTGGGGATGGTCGTGCGGGACCGTGACGGACCGTTCGGGGAAACGGTGACCGCTCCGGGGGCGTGCGCATGGGCGCACGCCCCGGAGACGGCCGCCGTGGACCCCGCTCGGGTCCACGGCTACCGGCCGGAAGCCGTCCCTCCCGGCCGGAGATCATGGGGTGTTCGGTTGTGCGGTGGTGACCGCCGGAGGACCGGCGGCCGGGGTGTTCAGCCCTGCGCGGCGATCCGCGCCAGGCGTCGTGCCTCGTCCCGGGTGGAGCGGGCGATGGCGTCCTCGTCGACCGTGAGCAGCCGGCCGTTCTCGACGATCTGGCGGCCGTTCACGAACGACGCCGTGACCGGGGCCGGCGCGCCGAAGACCAGGGCGGTCACCGGGTCGGCGATGGAGGAGTGGGCGAGGGTGTCCATCCGCCACAGCACCAGGTCGGCCAGCTTGCCCGGCTCCAGCGAGCCGGTCTCGGCGGCCCGGCCCAGGACCCGGGCGCCTCCGTAGGTGCCCAGGCGCAGCGCCTCGCGGGCGTTCAGCGCGGCCTCGCGGTGGGCGCCGAGGCGGTTGACGAGCAGGGCGCCCCGCAGTTCGGTGTGGAGTTCGCCGGACTCGTTGGAGGCGGTGCCGTCGACGCCGAGGCCGACCGGGACGCCGGCGGCGAGCATGTCGGGGACGCGGGCGATCCCGGCCGCCAGCCGGGCGTTGGAGGACGGGCAGTGGGCGACGCCGGTCCTCGTGCGGGCGAAGGCGGCGATGTCGGAGTCGTTCATGTGGACGCAGTGCGCCATCCACACGTCCTCGCCGAGCCATCCGGTGGACTCGAAGTAGTCGGTCGGGCCCATGCCGAACAGCTCGTGGCAGAACTTCTCCTCCTCCACCGTCTCCGAGCCGTGGGTGTGCAGCCGCACGCCGAGCCGGCGGGCCAGCTCCGCGCCCTGGCGCATCAGTTCGGTGGAGACGGAGAAGGGGGAGCAGGGGGCGACGGCGACCTGGGTCATCGCGTCGAAGGAGGAGTCGTGGTGCTCCCTGACGGTGGCCTCGGTGGCGGCGAGCGCGGCGTCCAGGCTCTCCACCGCGAAGTCCGGCGGCAGGCCGCCGTCGGACTCGCCGCGGTCCATGGAGCCGCGGGCGAGGGTGAAGCGGACGCCCGTCTCGCGGGCGGCGCGGATGATCGCGCCGGACAGGTCGCCGGAGCCGCGCGGGTAGACGTAGTGGTGGTCCATGGCGGTGGTGACGCCGCCGCGGGCCATCATGGCGAGGGAGCCCTGGGCCGCCGCGTACGCCATCGGCTCGTCGAGGCGCGCCCAGGTCGGGTAGAGCGCGACCAGCCAGTCGAACAGGTTGTGGTCGGTGGCCAGGCCCCGGGTGAGCCACTGGTAGAAGTGGTGGTGGGTGTTGACCAGGCCGGGCGTGACCAGGTGGCCGGTCGCGTCGATCCGGCGCGCCACGTTCTCCAGGCCCTCGGGTGCCTGGCCCGCGCCGAGGGCCTCGATCCTGTTGCCGGCGAGGACGAGGTGGCCCGAGGCGATCTCGGTGTCGCCCGCGTCCACCGTGGCGATCGCACAGTTCTCGATCACCACGCGCTCGGCTGCCGATGATGCTGCCATGCTGCTTCCTTGTCTTTCAGTGGGGCCCATGGGCGGGGAGTCGAGTACCCACGGGGAGGGCACGGCAGGACCCTAGGAGGATTTGAGTGCCGCAGCCGTGGGACGGCCCCGGGTGCCGAGGTGGTGGAAGAACAGGTTGAGCGAGACCGCGACGAGCGCGCCGGCGCTGATGCCGGAGCCGAGGACGGTCTGTGCCCAGGCGGGGAACTCGGCGTAGAAGGTGGGCGCGGCCAGCGGGATGATGCCCGCCCCGAGCGCCACGGCCACCAGGATGATGTTGGAGCTGTCGTCGAGGCCGGCCTCGGACAGCGTACGGATGCCGCTGACGGCGATCGAGCCGAAGAGCACGATGCCCGCGCCGCCGAGGACCGGCATCGGCACCAGGGAGACGACCGCGCCGAGGACCGGGAAGGCGCCGAGGACCAGCAGGGTGGCACCGGCGACGGCGACGACGTAGCGGCTGCGCACCCGGGTGAGGGAGACGACGCCGACGTTCTGGGCGAAGGCGGAGGTGGGGAAGCCGCCGAAGACGGGGCCGACCAGGGTGGCGAGGCCGTCGGTGCGCAGGCCGCGGGTGATGACCCTGGCGTCTGCGCGGCGGTCGCAGATCTCGCCGAGGGCGAGCATGCCGGCGCTGGACTCGGTCATCAGGACCAGCATCACGATGCACAGCGAGAGGATGGCCGCGGGCTGGAACTCGGGGGCGCCGAAGGCGAACGGGGTGGGCAGCGCGGCGACCGGCGCGGACTCCAGGGCACTGAAGTCGGCCATGCCGACCGGGATGGCGACCAGGGTGCCGACGAGCAGGCCGAGGAGCAGGGCGACCTGCTTGACGAAGCCCTTGCCGAAGCGCTGGATGACGAGGATGACGCCGAGGGTGAGGGCGGCGAGCGCGAGGTTGCGCATCGAGCCGAAGTCGGCGGCGGCCTCGTCGCCGCCCTGGGCCCAGCCGACCGGGACCGGCATCAGCGTGACCCCGATGAGGGTGATGACGACGCCGGTGACCAGCGGCGGGAAGAAGCGCAGCAGCCGGCCGAAGAACGGGCCGACGGCGAGGCAGAAGACGCCGGCGACCATCACCGCGCCGTAGATGGCGGGGAGTTGGCTGCCGTCGCCGTTGGTCTCGGCGATGGCGAGGATGGGTGCGATGCCGGCGGAGGAGGCGGCGTTGACGAAGGGCAGGCGGTTGCCGACGAGACCCTTGACGCCGAGGGTCTGGAGCAGGGTCGCGACACCTGCGATGAGCAGGCTCGCGGCGATCAGCCGGGTCCGGCCCTCGAGGTCGAGTCCGACGGCCTGGCCGATGATGAGCGGAGGAGTGACAACGCCCGCGTACATGGCGGCGATGTGCTGGAGCGCGGCCGGGACGAGCCGCGAGGGGTGGAGCTTCTCGTCCACCGGGTGCACGGACGTGACGGCGTCCTCCTTGTGCACCGGCGGGGTGGAACCCGGGCCTGTCACGGGCCCTTTGGCAGGCAGTGCCATGTTGTTTCCTCCGGTGTGGCGCGCCCCCGGGTCCGGATGGCCGGCCGGGGGCGCGCTTTCCGCGTCAGAGGTTGGTCATGTCGACCGGGATGAGTTGCTCGGCGCCGTCCCGCAGGATGGTGGCCTCGATCAGGCCGTACGGGCGGTCGGCGGCGTAGTAGACGGCGCCGTCCTTGGCCTCGTTGTCGATCCCGAAGGGCGACAGGTCCGAGCGGAAGTGGTGCTTGTTGGGCATCGAGAAGCGGATCTCGTCGACCTCGTCGCGGGAGTTCAGCACCCGCACGCCCATCTCGAAGAGGGTCTGCTGGAGCGAGTACGAGTAGGTCTCGGCGAACGCCTGGAGGGCGTGCTTGCGCACTCCGCTGTACGAGCGGTCCCAGTCCGGGGCGTGCGAGTCGACGCCGTCCCAGTTGTGCCGCCACCAGGTGGAGACGGTGGTGGCGAGGATGCGGTCGTAGTCCTCCTGGAGGGTGGTGTACTTGTCCTTCAGGAAGCCGAAGAACTCGGAGCTGGTCGAGTTCAGTACGGTCAGGTCCTTGAAGCCGGAGAGCACCTGGATGCCGTGGCCGTCGTAGGTGATCTGCGCGACGCGGGTCTCCTGGCCCGTGCGGACGAAGGAGTGGGCGATCTCCTCCGCGCCGACGAAGCGGGCGCCGCCCTTCGAGGTCTCGATCCGCTCCCAGCCGTACTCCTCGACGCGGATGCGGGCCCGGTGGATGGGCTCGTTGTTGTCCACGAAGTGGCGGGCGAGCTTGACGCCGAGGTCCTCGGCGCTCTCGATCCCGTGCTCCTTGGCGAAGGCGAACACCGTGTTCTTGGTGGTGTCGGTCGGCAGGACGTTCGCGTTGGACCCGCTGCGGTGGACCTCCTCCATGTCGCCGGAGAGGGCGACGGAGACGTTCAGGTCCTTGATGTGGTGCGTGTCGCCGTCACGCGTGATCTTGACGACGCGGTTCTCTGCCTTGCCGTACTGGTTCTGTCCCAGGACGAAACGGGTCATGTGTCGGTCAGCTCCCTCGGTAAACGGAGTAGCCGAACGGGTTGAGCAGCAGCGGAACGTGGTAGTGCTCCCCGGGCACCACCGCGAAGGTGATGGTGACCTCGGGGAAGAACACGGGCCGGCCGTTCTCGCTGTCCCGGAGCGCGGGGGCGTCCTGCTGGGCCGCGGCTTGTTTCTTGGCGAAGTACGTCTCGGTGTCGAAGTCGAGCCGTACGTGTGTGGTGCCCTCCGGCAGGGCCGGCAGGTCCTTGCACCGGCCGTCGGCGTCGGTCGCGGAGCCGCCGAGCGTCTGCCAGTCCGCGTCGCCGCCCGAGCGGGCGGCGAGCCGGACGGCGACGCCCTCGGCGGGGCGGCCGACGCTGGTGTCCAGGATGTGCGTGGACACGGAGGCGGTGGTGCTGGTGCTCATGGTCAGGCGTCCTGTTCGACGAGTCGGGAAAGGCGGATGCGGTTGATCTTCCCCAGTTCGGCGCGGACGATCTCCCGCTCCTGCTCGGGCGAGTTGCCGATCCGCTCCAGAGCCGCGTCCCGCATCTGCTCGCCGGTCCGGCCGGTGGCGCAGATGAGGAAGACGTGGCCGAACTTGTCCTGGTAGGCCAGGTTGAGTTCGAGCATCTCCGCCTTGAGGTCGTCGGCGGCGCCGGCCATCCCCGCCTGCTCGCGGGAGGAGGTCGGGTCACCCGGCTTGGGACGTCCGATCGGCGGGTGCCCGGCCATCGCCTCGGCGAGGTCGTCCGCCGTCAGCTCGGCCATGGCGGCGTCACTGGCGGTGTAGAGGTCTTCCACGGTGGCGAAGGGGCGGGCTGCGAGCAGTTGCCGGGCCCACGCCGTGGAGGCACACGCCTCGTGGAGTTCGGCGAGCGCCGCGGACTCCTCACAAGCGTTGAAACGGGCCAGGCCCGGCGCGGAAGTGGACGTCACGGGAGCCTCCGTGGCCTTGTGCTGGACGGGCGTGCCGATAGCTAACGCCCTCGGAAACAAGCCGTCAACACTTTGTTGAAAATTCGGGGTGTCGAAAGCCGCCGCCCGGTAACCGGACGGCGGCTCGCCGTTCAGGTGGTCATACCTGGTCAGACCCGCGATTTCCGGCCGGACCCACGCTCCGAGTCAGGCGCCCTTCTCGCGGTTGAGGTAGTTGTAGACGGTGAAGCGGCTGACCCCGAGGGCGCCCGCGACGGTCTCCACTCCGTGCCGCACGGAGAAGGCGCCGCGCGCCTCCAGGGTCCGCACGACCTCCTGCTTGGCCTTCCGGTCGAGCTCGGCCAGCGGCCTGCCCTGCCGGCGCTCCATGGCGGCCAGGATGTGATCCAGGGAGTCCGCGAGCTGCGGCAGGCGTACGGCGACGACGTCGGCACCCTCCCAGGAGAGCACGACGTCGTCCGGCCCGGCCTCGTCCGGCGGGAGTATCTCGCCGCCGATGGCGTCGACCAGGGGCTTCACAGCCGCGATGAAGGGCTCCTCCCCCGGGCCCGTCACCGCTCGCCCTCCCCGGCCACGCTCTCCTCGACCACGTTGACCTGGAGCGAGATCCGGGTGGCGCCCGCCCGCAGGGACCGGCGCAGCAGCGCGTCCACGGCGGCGAGCACCGCGTCGGCGCCACCCTCGGCGGTGTTGCCGAACGGGCCGACGTCGACCTCGTCCAGCTCCGCGGCCTCGACGACCTCCCGGGCCACCACCGCGTGTGCGGGCGCCTCGTCCAGGTCGAAGGGCTCGGTCGTGAACTCCACTCTCAATCGCACCCGGTCAACCTAACGCGCGGTGACCGTTTCCGCCGCCCCCTCTTGACAAGGGCGAAGCCCTGGCGGCAATCTTCCATTAAGCAGAAACGAACTTCCGTAATGCGGAACACGATCGAAACGGAAGGGAGCGCGGCACCCCATGGGATTCGCAGATCAGCGCTTCAACGTCAACCTGTCGATCCTCTTCACGGAACTCCCGCTCCTGGAGCGTCCCGCGGCCGCCGCCGCGGCCGGCTTCACCGCGGTCGAGCTGTGGTGGCCCTGGATCGACTCGCCCACCCCCGAGCAGTCCGAGCTCGACGGCCTGAAGAAGGCCATCGAGGACGCGGGCGTCCAGCTCACCGGCCTGAACTTCTACGCCGGCCGGCTGCCGGGCCCCGACCGCGGCGCCCTGTCGGTCCCCGGTGCGGAGTCGGACCGGTTCCGCGCCAACATCGACGTGGCCGCCGACTTCGCGAAGTCGCTGGGCTGCACGGCGCTCAACGCCCTGTACGGCAACCGCGTCGAGGGCGTGGACCCGGCCGAGCAGGACCGGCTCGCGCTGGAGAACCTGGTGCTCGCCGCCCGCGCGGCCGACCGGATCGGCGCGGTCCTGCTGATCGAGGCGCTCAACAAGCCCGAGTCGCCGCTCTACCCGCTGGTGTCGGCACCGGCCGCCGTCGCGGTCGTCGACAAGGTCAACGAGGCCACCGGACTGGGCAACGCCAAGTTCCTCATGGACCTCTACCACCTGTCCATGAACGGCGAGGACCTGCCGCAGGTGATCGAGCGGTACGCCGCGAAGACCGGCCACGTGCAGATCGCCGACAACCCCGGCCGCGGCGCCCCGGGCACCGGCTCCCTCCCGCTTCAGGAGCTGCTCGACCAGCTGAAGAAGGCCGGCTACGACGGCTGGGTCGGCCTGGAGTACAAGCCGGGCGACAGTCCCAGCGCCGAGTCCTTCGCCTGGCTGCCGGCCGAGGCCCGCGCGGCCCGCTGAGCGCCGCCCCGCAGGAACTTTCCAGAGATTTTCAGAGAGGCACCCATCATGAGCACCCTTCCCAAGGTCGCCTGGATCGGTCTCGGCATCATGGGATCCCCCATGTCGGAGAACCTGATCAAGGCGGGTTACCAGGTCACCGGCTTCACGCTGGAGCAGGAGAAGCTGGACCGCCTGTCCGCCGCCGGCGGCACCGTGGCCGGCTCCATCGCCGAGGCCGTGCGCGACGCAGACGTCGTCGTCACCATGGTGCCCGCGTCCCCGCAGGTCGAGGCCATCGCCTACGGCCCCGACGGCATCCTGGAGAACGCCCGGCCCGGCGCGCTGCTGGTCGACATGTCCTCGATCACCCCGCAGACCTCGGTGGATCTGGCGAAGGCCGCGAAGGACAAGGGCATCCGCGTCCTGGACGCCCCCGTCTCCGGCGGCGAGGCCGGCGCCATCGAGGCCGTCCTGTCCATCATGGTCGGCGGTGAGCAGGCCGACTTCGACGAGGCCAAGCCGCTCCTGGAAGCACTCGGCAAGACCATCGTGCTGTGCGGTCCGCACGGCTCGGGGCAGACCGTGAAGGCCGCCAACCAGCTGATCGTGGCCGTGAACATCCAGGCGTGCGCCGAGGCCGTGGTGTTCCTGGAGAAGTCGGGCGTGGACCTCAAGGCCGCCCTCGACGTCCTCAACGGCGGCCTGGCGGGCTCCACCGTGCTGACGCGGAAGAAGGACAACTTCCTGGCCCGCGACTTCAAGCCGGGCTTCCGCATCGACCTGCACCACAAGGACATGGGCATCGTCACCGACGCCGCCCGCAACGTCGGCGCCGCGCTGCCGGTCGGCGCCGTGGTCGCCCAGCTGGTCGCGTCGCTGCGCACCCAGGGGGACGGCGGCCTGGACCACTCGGCCCTGCTGCGGGCCGTGGAGCGCCTGTCCGGCGCCCAGGTCTGACCGCACCCGGCTCACGAGACCTCCGGGCGGCGCCGTCGCTGACACCTGTCCTGTCGCGCCCGAGCGGCGGCGCCGCCCGGAACCCACTTCAACAAACTGTTGACGTGCTCGTCACCCAAATTTAGGCTCCACGAAGCGGAAACAGTTTTCCGCTGACCCCTCGCACGGAAGGTCCCCGATGTCGCAGCGCGTGCTCACGACGCGGACTCTCACCACGGAGTCCGGCGCCCCGGTCGCAGACAACCAGAACTCCGCCTCCGCCGGCATCGGCGGCCCCCTCCTCATCCAGGACCAGCACCTCCTGGAGAAGCTCGCCCGCTTCAACCGCGAGCGCATCCCGGAGCGCGTGGTGCACGCCCGCGGTTCCGGCGCCTACGGCCACTTCGAGGTGACGGACGACGTCACCGACTACACGCACGCCGACTTCCTGAGCACCGTCGGCAAGCGCACCGAGGTCTTCCTGCGCTTCTCCACCGTGGCCGACTCGCTGGGCGGCGCGGACGCGGTCCGCGACCCGCGCGGCTTCGCGCTGAAGTTCTACACCGAAGAGGGCAACTACGACCTCGTCGGCAACAACACCCCGGTGTTCTTCATCAAGGACCCGATCAAGTTCCCCGACTTCATCCACTCGCAGAAGCGCGACCCGTTCTCGGGCCGCCAGGAACCGGACAACGTCTGGGACTTCTGGGCGCACTCGCCCGAGGCCACGCACCAGGTGACCTGGCTGATGGGCGACCGCGGCATCCCGGCGTCGTACCGCCACATGGACGGCTTCGGCTCGCACACCTACCAGTGGACGAACGGCAAGGGCGAGTCCTTCTTCGTCAAGTACCACTTCAAGACCGACCAGGGCATCCGCACCCTGACCGCCGACGAGGCCGCGGAGCTGGCGGGCCAGGACCCGACCTCGCACCAGACGGACCTGGTGCAGGCCATCGAGCGGGGTGTGTACCCGTCCTGGACGCTGCACGTGCAGCTCATGCCGGTGGCAGAGGCGGCCAACTACCGCTTCAACCCCTTCGACGTGACCAAGGTGTGGCCGCACGGCGACTACCCGCTGCGCCGCGTGGGCCGGCTGGTGCTGGACCGCAACCCGGACAACGTCTTCGCCGAGGTCGAGCAGGCCGCCTTCTCCCCGAACAACTTCGTTCCGGGCATCGGCCCCTCCCCCGACAAGATGCTCCAGGGCCGCCTGTTCGCCTACGCGGACGCGCACCGCTACCGCCTGGGCGTCAACCACACCCAGCTCGCGGTGAACGCCCCGAAGGCGGTGCCCGGCGGCGCGGACAACTACGGCCGCGACGGCCTGATGGCGTCCAACGCCCAGGGCCGTGGCGCCAAGAACTACGAGCCGAACTCCTACGACGGCCCGGTCGAGACCGGCCGTCCGCTGGCGGCCCCGCTCGCGGTGTCCGGCCACACCGGCACCCACGAGGCGCCGCAGCACACCAAGGACGACGACTTCTTCCAGGCGGGCGAGCTGTTCCGCCTGATGCCCGAGGACGCGAAGAAGCGTCTGATCGCGAACATCGCCGGCGGCCTGTCCCAGGTCTCCCGGGGTGACGTGGTCGAGAAGAACCTCGCGCACTTCCACGCCGCCGACACGGAGTACGGCAAGCGCGTGGAGGAGGCGGTCCGCGCCCTGCGCGAGGACTGACCTCAAGGCTCGCGCACGGGCTCCGGCGGGGAGGCCGGGACCGTGTGCGCGGCCCGCGCAGGCACCGGAGCGGCCCGGATGAGGGGTGGCCGTACGGTGCCGGCGCGGGCAGGGCGAGGACCGCGGCGGCCTGCGAGCCAGTGCGGTGGTGAAGGGCCCGGGAGCTTCTCCTACGACCTGAGGGGAGAGGCGTCCCGGACCCGTCGCACCGCCGCGGTCCCAGCCATCACCCGCCCCTTCGCGGAAGGGGCCCCGGAACTCCGTCCGGCGGCGCGAACGACCTGTCGCGCCCAGCCTCGCGCTGTCGGACGGACACCACGTGGCTCACGTGGCATCACGTGGCATCACGTGGCATCACGTGAAGAACCTTCACCGGCTGAGCAGCGCCGGATGCGGACGGTCCCGCATCCGGCGCTTCTCGGCGTTCGCCGGGGTGCGGATCGGCTGTCCGCGCAGCAGCCTGAAGCCATGGCACATCCACCTGAGCATCCGCACGTCGTGGTCCACTCCCCCGCTCTCGACGGATCCCGCCGGGTCACCTCCGGTGACGAGACGCTGGGCGTCGCCTCGCACGTCGACGACGTCGCCGAGCTGCTCCGGCTGGCCGACCTGTACGTGACCGACGTGGCGGACAGCGAGCTGGTCGAGTGGCAGGGCGGCGGCCCGGACGACTGGCCGGGACTGCACGAGCACCATGGACACCACGAGGGCTGAACGCGCGTAGGCGCTCCCGGCAGCGGGCACAACCCGGGCACCCGGGGCGCTCCCGGGGGTGGTCTCAGGACGAGGACAGCACGGTCCGGCTCGCACCGCACGAGGTCGCGCTGCTGCGCGGCGGCCCCCGTGCCGCCGTGACGAGCCCCTCGCGATTCGGAGGCCGACCAGGCACCCGGACGTCCGCCTGGCGGTGGCACTGATGCGGATTCCCCTGGCGGAGGCCGTGCCGCGCTACCCGCTGCTCGGCCCGAGCCGGGCCGCCCGCCGCCGGTGCGAGCCCTCCGGGAGGCGCACCCGCTGCCCACGAGCCGGCGCGGTCTGACCGCCGACGACAGGCTGCTCGCCGTCGCCCTGCACGACGTGGCCGCCCTGCGTGTCCTGCTGCCCCGCTTCGCCCTGCGGGCCGGGCTCACCGACCGGGTGGAGGTGGCGGACAAGGGCCTGCTCAAGCACTCCCCACCCGAGCGCGGAAGCGGCTCGGGGGGCGGCATGGCGTACTACTGCGGCGGCGGGGGCGGAGGAGGCGCGTCGGCGTCGGCGTCGGCGACTGAGCGGGAACCCCGGCCGGCACGCGCGAGAGCGGCCCGTCCGTCAGGAACGGGCCGCTCTCGGCGTACTGCGTACGGTCAGGCCTTCAGCGTCCGGATGGCGGTCGGGGCGTGCCCCGGCTCGGTCGCCAGCTCCTCGAACTCCACGACGTTGCCGATGTCGTTGGTGCCCGACATGGAGATGTTGGTGATGCGCTCCAGGATCGCCTCGACCACGACCGGCACCCGGTGCTCGGCGGCGAGCTTCTTGGCCTGTTCCAGGGCCGCGCCCAGCTCGCCCGGGTCGGTCACCCGGATCGCCTTGCAGCCGAGGCCCTCGGCGACCTTGACGTGGTCGACGCCGTAGACGCCCAGCTCGGGCGAGTTGAGGTTCTCGAACTCCAGGTTGACCTGGAAGTCGATCTCGAACGCCCGCTGGGCCTGGCGGATCAGGCCCAGGTAGGAGTTGTTGACCAGGACGTGGACGTACGGGATCTTGTGCTGCGCGCCGACGGCCAGTTCCTCGATCATGAACTGGAAGTCGTAGTCGCCGGAGAGCGCCACGACCTGCGCGTCCGGGTCGGCCTTGGCGACGCCGAGGGCGGCCGGGACGGTCCAGCCGAGCGGGCCGGCCTGGCCGCAGTTGATCCAGTGCCGCGGGCGGTAGACGTGCAGCATCTGGGCGCCGGCGATCTGGGAGAGGCCGATCGTGGAGACGTACCGGGTCTCCGGGCCGAAGGCCTTGTTCATCTCCTCGTAGACGCGCTGCGGCTTGATCGGGATGTCGTCGAAGTGCGTACGGCGCTGGAGGGTGGCCTTGCGCTCCTGCGCGGAGGCGGCCCACGCGGAGCGGTCGGGCAGCCTGCCGGCCGCCTTCAGCTCCTTCGCCACCTCGACGAACAGCTCCAGGGCCGCCTTCGCGTCGGACGCGATGCCGTAGTCCGGGGCGAAGATCTTGCCGATCTGCGTCGGCTCGACGTCGACGTGGACGAACTTCCGCCCGGCGGTGTAGACGTCGAGCTTGCCGGTGTGGCGGTTGGCCCAGCGGTTGCCGATGCCGAGGACGAAGTCGGACTCCAGGAAGGTCGCGTTGCCGTAGCGGTGCGAGGTCTGGAGGCCGACCATGCCGGCGTTCAGCTCGTGGTCGTCGGGCAGCAGGCCCCAGCCCATCAGGGTGGGCACGACCGGGGTGCCGGTCAGCTCGGCGAACTCGACCAGGAGGTCGGCGGCGTCGGCGTTGATGACACCGCCGCCGGCCACGATCAGGGGGCGCTCGGACGCGTTGAGCAGGCCGATGGCCTTCTCGATCTGGGCGCGGCTCGCGGCCGGCTTGTAGACCGGGAGCGGCTCGTAGGTGTCCGGGTCGAACTCGATCTCCGTCATCTGGACATCGATCGGCAGGTCGATCAGGACCGGGCCGGGCCGGGCGGAGCGCATCAGGTGGAAGGCCTGCTGGAAGACGCCGGGGACCTGCGCGGCCTCCAGGACGGTGACGGCCATCTTGGTGACCGGCTTGGCGATGGAGGCGATGTCGACGGCCTGGAAGTCCTCCTTGTGGATCACCGCGGTCGGCGCCTGGCCGGTGATGCACAGAATCGGGATCGAGTCGCCGATCGCCGAGTAGAGGCCGGTGATCATGTCGGTGCCGGCCGGTCCGGAGGTGCCGATGCAGACGCCGATGTTGCCGGGGTGGGTCCGCGTGTAGCCCTCGGCCATGTGCGAGGCGCCCTCGACGTGCCGGGCGAGGGTGTGGTTCACGCCGCCGGATGCCTTGAGCGCCGCGTAGAAGGGGTTGATCGCCGCTCCCGGCACACCGAACGCGTCGGTGACGCCCTCGCGCTTGAGGATCTCAACTGCCGCTCGGGCAGCGGTCATACGAGCCATCGAGTACTCCTGCTCCGGCTGTCGGATTCGCACGCCCGTCGCGCCCCGCGGTGAGCTCTTCCGTAGCAACTTCCGTATAGCGAAATTTGTTTTCTACGATCTGGAAGTAATGTAAGTGGGTAGCCGAGGGCCGTCAAGAGAGGACGATGGGGGCCATGTCCGAGACCATCTCGGTGTGCTGCACCGCCTGCGGGCGCCGGCACCGCTACACGGCACCGTCGTACCCCTGCGCGTGCGGGGCGCCCGTCGCCCCGGAGCTCGACCCGCGCCGGGCCGCGACCGAGGTCATCCACCGGACGTGGGACGAGGAGTGGATCGGCGTGCGCTGCGCCGCCTGCGGGACCGAGAGCCGGTGGCCGCGGCCGGAGCTGGGCTGTCCCTGCGGGACGGTGCTGCGCGTGCCGGTGGACCGCGCGGCCGCCGGCCGGTCCGGGCGCGCCCCCGGGTCGCGGGTCCCGGCCCACCGTGCCGTCCCGATCCGCACCGCCCGCGACGCGGTCACCGCGGCCGTCCTGTATCTGCGCGGGCTGGGCCACCGGGACGTCCGGCGCGCCGAGCAGCGGCCCGTGTCCGGCATCGGGCTGGCCGCACCCGGCGTCGTCGTCCAGGTGGATCCGACGGTGGGCCCGGCCTCGGTGCGGGATGTGGAGTGCCTGTGGCTGACGGCGATGGCGGAGTCCGCGACCTGCGTCTACTTCTCCCTCGCCGGGTACACCGAACAGGCGCGCGCCCGCGCCGACCTGCTCGGCGTCCCGCTCTTCGTCCTCGACCCCGCGGGTGTGCCGCGTCCGGCAAACGCGCCGGCCGTGGCGCTGGACGCCACGGCCGGTTGAGAACTGTCGCGGTGACTACCTCGCCGCGTACCCGAAGGTGGCGCCGGACGCGGGGAGACCGCCCTGTCCCGGCTGGTAGGCGGTGACCGCGGCGTTGGGCTCGCCGAGGGTCACGTTGGACATCGGCAGGGCGTAGAGCGCGCCGGTGCCGGCCGGACCGTAGGGCATGCCGACGTACAGCTGGGTGCCGGTGAAGTGGATGCTGGAGCCGAGGCGCTGGTTCGCGCCCGGAGCACCGGGGATGCCGTCGCCGTCGCCGGACTCGATCCACTTGTCGTTGGCGCCCGGCGAACCGAGCATCGAGAAGACGTGCACCGCGCCCGCCTTGGCCACGGATCCCAGGGCCTCGTCCGGAATGCCGACGGCCATCTTCATGGTCGCCTCGGTGCTCACCGCGCGCGGCGCGGTGTTGACCGCGGTCAGGGTGGAGCCGAAGTGGTCACCGGCCTCCGAGGTGCCGGAGACGTCGTCCTCGCCGGTGCCGGAGGAGTATCCGGCGAGCTGGGTGTAGGTGCCGGTGGCGGTGACCCGGAAGGTGAGGACGCTGCCCGTCTCCGCCTTGCTGACGCCGTTCACGTTCAGGGCCTCGCCCGGTGAACCGACCGCGAGGATCGACTCGTCGGCGGTCGCGGACCCCGACGGACGGTACGGGGCCAGCGCCAGAGCCGCGCCGAAGCGGTCGCCTGCCTCGGCACCGCCGGAGACGGTGTCCAGGTCCTGGTCGAGACCGAACAGCGGGGTGGGCCGGCTCTCGCTGTTCAACTTGTGCGAGAAGACCGCGAGGTTGCCGGCCGCGGCGTCGCCGTTGATGGACTCGTTGGGCGCTCCGATGGCGAGGTGGTTCGCGTCGGCGGCGAGTACGGCGCCGAAGCCGTCGTTGGCCTGCACCGCTCCGGGCACGCCCAGCTTGTCCTGGTGGACGGAGACGTTGGTGCCGCCGCGGACGTAGAACGCCTCGCCCGCCTTGGCAGCGCCGCTGAGGCCCTCGCCGGGCGTGCCGATGACGACGAAGGGCTCACCGGCGGCGGTGGTGCCGGCGGCCATCGCCTGCCCCATCACGTCGCCGGTCTCCGGGGTGGAGGCGTTGATGGAGCCGTTGCCCGTCGCCTGCTGGAAGTGGGTGTTCTTGGTGGCGCCGGTGCCGATGCCGCCCGGGGCTCCGTACAGGAGGTCGGCCATGCCCGCGTCCACGGCGTCGCCGAGGTTCTCCCCCGGGGTGCCGACGGCCAGGTCGGTGCAGCCGTCCTGGTTGTAGTCGACGGTGGCGATGGCCTGTCCGAAGAGGTCGTTGGCCTCGGAGCCGCCCGGGACCCAGCCGAGGTCCTGGTTGATCTCCGCCGTGCCCTTGCCGCCGCCGTACACGATGCGGACCAGACCCGCCTTGGCGTCGCCGCCGACGGTCGCCTCGGGGTCGGCGATCGCGATGTCCTCGACGCCGTCGCAGTTGAAGTCGGTGATCCGGTTGGCGCCGGTCTTGGACACCACCCAGGAACGGAGGTCGTCGACGCGGGTGACGACGCCGCCGGTACGCGTTTCGGTGGCGTCGATGCCGAAGCAACCGCCCTGGTAGGAGCGGCTGCCGAGGGCGGCCAGCTGCCTGGCCCCGTTGACCGTGCGGACCAGCGGGCCGCCGGTGTCGCCCATGCACGCGGCCACGCCGTCCTTGCCGGTCACGGTCGCGGTGGTGGCGGCGGCCGCGTCCACCGAGAACACCCCGGTGTGCAGGTTCAGCGGCGCCCACTCGCTCTTGGTCCGGCCGTAACCGGCAAGAGTCAGCTCCTCGCCGGCGGTGGGCGCTGCGGTGGCCAGAGCGACGGGGGTGACGTTCGTGACGGGGCGGTTCAGCCGGGCCAGCACCACGTCACGGTCGGTGCGGGGCGCCAGCTCCACGACCGTGCGGACCGCACCGCCGGTTCCGGCGAGGTCGGCGCGGCCGATGGTCGCCGTAGTGGTCCGGGCCGGCTTGCCCGCGGGTACCGCGAGACTCTCGGCAGGGTTGTCGGCAAAGCAACTGGCCGCGGTGAGCAGCCACTCGGCGTCGACCAGGACGCCGGAGCAGCCGCGGTCGTGGTTACCGACGACGATCTGCGCCGTGTAGGCGTGCGTCGTGTCGGAGGAAGCGGAGGCGGGGCCCGTCACGGCGGCGGCCGGAACGGCGGTCATGACGACCGGCCCCGCGGTCAGGGCTGCGGCCAGTGCGGCCAGGCGCACGGGTCTGGTGTGTCGCATCAGTTCAATTCCTCGGTGGCAGATCTCGGCAACGACAGTCGGCTGGGCGCTACTTGGTGGTCCTGATCTCCACGAGCAGGTGCTCGCGGCCCTGCTCGTCCGCGCTCTCTCCCACCGAGGTCCAGGTGTTCTTCTCGAGGTCGAAGGACTTCTCCTCGTCACCGACGGTCATGTCCACCTGCGTCTCGTAGTCGTTGCCCCTCATGACGTAGACGGCGGGGATCTCCAGCGTCAGCCAGCCCGAGTTGCCGACCGTCCTGAAGCAGATCGTCTCCGCCTCCCGCCGGGCCATGACCTGCAGGAGGCCGGGGCCGTCGGCACAATCGGCCAGGGTGATGTGACCGTCACCGCGCTTGAGGACGATGCCCTGCTCCTCGAGGATCTTGTCGGCCTGCGGATAGGCGTAGTCCTCGACCGCGTAGCCGGGAGCCTCGTCCGCGACGGCCACCGCCGGGCCGCCGGCCTCGGGCTGGACTCCGGACGCCAGCGCGGCCCATGCCAGGCCCCCGGCTACCAGCGCGCCCAGCGCGCGCGCCACGAGTCTCTTCCGCTGCGGCTTCACCGCAGTGGTGGTGCGTACCTTCATCGCAGTCCTAAATTTGTTTTCTTTCGGCCGGATGTCCGTCATCCAGCCCGGTAAAAGGCATGAAGGCTCCGCAATTCAACGAGGGCCCCCAACCCCTCGCGGAAATACCGGGAAGAAATCGAATCCCAGCCCGGACCCCCGCTTGAGCCTGTCCATGCCACCTCGATCTTCGAACGCTGTCCACACCTCGAACCTACCCAAATCGGACGCGAGTTGAAGATCCAGTGTGACTCCTGACACTCCCTGGAAAGGTTGTACCGACTTACGTGAAGGAACTGTGAAGACGTGAACGGGCTGCATATCAGGCTTTGCTGTCGGACAGTCAATTTCGCTCAGCATCAACCTATTTCGTCGTCGACACCGTTGATATGGTCACCTGCAGAGCACAGTCTTCTACTTTCCTTTCGACACAGACCGCGAGGACAACGCCCTTATGCAGACAATGTTCTGGAGTCGCAGACGGCTCCTCGGCGCAGCCGCCGCCGTGACGGCCGCCGCTGCCGCTCCGCTGTCGTTGACACCCCGGGCGCACGCCGCCGACCAGGACACGCCGACCGATCCGCTCGCCCTGCCGGACACCGAGCGGGCCAAGGTGGTCGAAGCGTGGGTCACGGGAGGCAAAGCCACCAAGGCCTCGGCCGCCTACGCGCTCTACGGCACCGACACCGAGATCCGGACGTTCCTCACCGAGACCCTGCCGAAGGTCACCGCGGAGGACAACCGTGTCGCCGTCGCCAGGTACCTCGCGCGTGCCGGCAAGGGGCTGCGCCGCGAGGCGGTCGCCGCACTCGACAACGGTGACGACGCCATCGCCGCCTTCCTGAAGGAGACGTACAAGCCCGCTCTGCTCGAGGATCTGAGCGTGGCGGCCTCCCTCGTATCCGCCACCGGCGACAGGGCCGTCCGGCGGGAGGCCTCCGCCGCACTGGACGCCGGCACCCGGCAGGCGCTCGAGACGTTCCTCACCGACGGCCAGTACGACGCGCGGCTGGAGGACGCCAGAGTGCAGGCGTCCTCCATGCTGTTCCAGGCCGGACCCGAGGTACGGAAGTACGCGGACCGCGCCCTGAGTGGCACGCCCACGGACGTGCAGTGGTTCCTCGACACCGGCCAGCACATCGCCCGGGCCCGGGACCAGGAGTCGGCGACCATCGCGGAACTCGTCGCGGTCGTGGAACGGGAGGGCAAGCGCGCCCAGGCCGAGACCGACCTGGCCGTCGAGGCCTCCGCGCGTGCCCTGACCGCCGCCGAGAAGGCCAAGGAAGCGGCCGAGAAGGCCGCCGCGGAAGCCGCGGCCGCCAAGGAGGACGTACGGAAGTCCGCAGCGGCGGCCCGCAAGGCGGCGAGTGCCGCCAAGGGTGCGGCCAATGCCGCCCGCAACGCCATCAACGCCTCCAACGCCGCCGTGACCGCCTCCCGCCGCGCCTCCTGGGCGGCCGCCGCGGCCTCCCAGGCCGCCGCGACGGCCGGGAACGCCGCCTCGCGCGCCTACAACGCCGCCATCGCCGCGTCCAAGGACGCCTCCAAGACCGCGGCGGCCAAGAACGCGGCCATCGCCGCCCGCAACGGTGCCGAGAAGGCCCGGTCCGCGGCCAAGGCCGCCGACTACGCCGCGGCCGCCTCCGCGCAGGCCGCGAACGCCGGTTCCTCGGCCGCGTCCGCCGCTCGCAACTCCGCCGCGGCCGCCACCGCCGCCGCGCAGGCCGCCGGGGCCGCCGGTGCCGCCCAGTCCGAGGCGGCCGAGGCCAAGCGCCAGGCGGCCATCGCGACGACCGCCGCCAACCGCGCCACCAACGCCGCCTCCACGGCCCAGGCGCTCGCCAACAAGGCGGCCTCCTCGGCGCGTACCGCGCGGGACGCGGCCTACTCCGCCGCCGACCACGCGGAGAAGGCGGCCGACGCCGCCGACGAGGCGGTGAAGTACGCCGGCCAGGCCATCGACTACGCGAACAAGTCCACCGCGCACGCGGCTGAGGCGGTCAAAGCCGCGGACACCGCCACCAAGGCCGTCGAGGACGCCATGGCGGTGGAGCAGGCGGCCCGGGACGCGGAGGTGTCCCGGCTGGAACAGGACAAGCTGCAGGGCATGGACGAGGCCCGCCTGCTGTCCCAGATCGAAGCCCAGGAGCAGGCCGAGTACGAGGACAAGCGCAAGCAGGAGGAACAGACCGGGCAAGCCGTCAGGGAACTGATCGCGGCGGCCGAGAAGGCCCTTTGGGAGACCGGCGACCTGGCGCTCGCCGCCACGCTCGGACGCAAGGCCGCCACCGGCCTGCTACAGGCGAAGGGCGCGTTCACTCGGGAGGCCGCCCAGTTCGCTCTGTCCGGCAGCGACGACGACGTGCTCTCCTGGGTCGACCTCGACCGGAACCTCGCCCAGAACCAGGACGACCGGGAGACCGTCCTCTACCTCGCCCAGGTATCCAGCCCCGCCATCGCCGAGGCGGCCCACGCGGCGCTGGCGAGCTCCAGTTCCACGGCGGTGGGCGACTTCCTGACGTCGGGGGTGATCCGGGCGTCGCAGGACGACAACAAGGTTCAGATCGCCCGCATCCTCAACGACAAGCCCGGCAAGGCCGTCACCCAGGCCGCCAACGACGCGCTGGACGCGAACACCCCGGAGGCGCTCCAGGACTTCTTCAACCGCACCTACCCCGAAGCGATCCGGGAGGATGACGCGGTCGAGACCGCGACCTCGGTGGCCACCGGGGGCGAGTACGTCAAGTCGTACGCGGAGGTCGCCCTCGAGGGGCCGACGTGGATGCGCAGGAACTTCGTCCAGACCGTGCAGTACACGGCGGCACAGCTCGACCACGACTCCGCCACCCACGTCGCGGCGATCCGCGGGACGATCGCGGCCGCGGCGAAGATCGCGTACCACGCGCAGGAGAACGCGGCACTCGCGTCGAAGGCGGCGGCGGAGGCCCGCGAAGCAGCGGAGAAGGCCCAGGAGTGGGCCGACAAGGCGCTCGACGCGTCACGCAAGGCGAACAACTACGCCACCCAGGCGAAGCAGAACGCCGACGCCGCGGACCGGTCGGCGGCGAACGCGCAGGCCTCGGCCAACCAGGCCAAGTCGGCGGCGGCGACCGCGCGCAGCGCTTCCCGGTCGGCCAACTACTCCGCGAACAAGGCCGTGGACGCGGCCCGTTCGGCGCTCCAGTCCTCCTACAGCGCCCAGGCGTCCGCCGCCAGTGCCCGCCAGTCCGCTCTGCAGGCCGGCAAGGACAGGGCGACGGCGGCCGCGGCGGCCAGCCAGGCGCGCAGCATCGCCGTCCAGAAGCGCCAGGCCGAGATCCGCGAGGCCGCCCGTGAAGCCGCCGAGAAGGCGAGGCAGGAGCGGGAGGCGGGCCGGAACCCGGCCGACAGCGAGACTCACGACGAGGTACGCCCGAACGGCACCGGTTCCGGGAAGGAGGACTGGTGGTCGGACGCCGGCTGGTGGGCCGACGCCGCCAACACGGTCAGCATCGCCTCGGGCATGATCGCCGCCGGTCTCGGCCTGGCCAGTCTGGTCTTCCCCCCGCTGGCGGCGGGCGCGGCGTTCTTCGCCGGTGTGTCCGTGGTCGCCGGCGGGCTGGGGACCCTCTTCACCGGCATCGAACACGGCTTCACCAGCGGCGAGTTCATCGACTCCCTGGGGGGCTCCGTGCTGAACCTGGCCACCCTCGGCCGGGGCGGCCTGGTGAAACCGCTCATCAGCAAGGCGAAGCCGGTGGTCACCAAGGTCGCCCAGGAGGGCAAGGAGCTCGTCTCCGACATCATCTACTCCCTCGCGGCCTGAAACACGACGGGCCGGCCGGACTGCACCCGGCCGGCCCGTCACACTCGAAAGGACAGTCGCACGATGAGACCATCGTCTCGAATACCGCGCTCCCGACCGCCTCGAATACGGCGCTCCCGGCACGTGCTCCTCTCCCTCCTGGCCGTCATGGCGCTGGGCGCCACCACGACGGCCATGGCCCCGGCGCAGGAGGCGCCGAAGGCACAGGAGCAGCCCGGACGCCAGGCGGACCACGTCGACCTGGCCGATCCGACCGGCGTTCCCACCCCCACCACCAAGACCCGGCCCGCCCCGGTGGCACCCGGAGAACACTGCGAGCCCACGCGCCCCGGCTCCCGTGAGCGCAGGGCGGGTGCGTCGCAGGCCTGCGTCACCATGAGCACCACGCCGGTGACGTCGGCCAAGCGGCAGTCCCTCCCCGCCGCGCAGCCGCAGGCTTCGGCCGCCGCCGACTCGGCCAGTTGCGCACTCACGACTCCCGGGACGTGGAAATACAGCCGCTTCAGCTACTGCGTGAGCGGCCTGACCGTGCTGTACGTGCTCAAGGACAGCAACGGCAAGCAGATCGGCACCGGCACGCTGGACGTCCTGACCAGTGCCCTCCTGCCCGCCGAGGGCACGACGTGGAACGAGCACGTCACCGTGACCATGACCGGAGCGACCGGGGCCGTCACGTCCCTGACCGCGAAGTTCAGAGCCGCGTGCTCGGCCGGCTGCAAGACCACCAAGTCCGCCCCGTGGTACGGAGGCACACTGGTCAAGGGCGACTCCCGCAACGGCCATGTGGCCTACTCCTCCTCCCCGGCCGCCGGCACGAAGGTCGAGTTCACGACGTCGTACCAGCTGTACGTGACCTCCCCCGGCGCCCAGATCACGGACCCGAGCGCCTCGTGGAGCAACCCGGAGCAGATCCGCTGTGACGACGACGTCCGGGACACCGGTGCCACCGGCGCCCCCGGCCCCGGCTGCGTGGTGCCCAGCGTCATGCCGGTCGTCGGGATGAACGGCGCGGCGGGCGCCGCGGCGGCCGGATACCTGTGGGCCCAGAAGAACCTCGCCGACGGCTGGGGGCGCGACAAGCCGCTGACGCGGGCGAAGAGCGGCATAGCCGACCGCACCAGTCGCACCTGCGGGGGTTCGAAGCCCTTCCAGGCCATGACGGACTTCGTCCCGACCGACAGCTGTGGCGCCTTCCCCTTCGGGGCCACCCATGAAGGGGGAATCGACGGCGCTCAGTGCGCCGAGATCATCCCCAACGACACCGGCGGAGGGTGGAACATCCACCGGTTGGGCACCGCGGACCCCAGCAGGCCCTGCGTGCGCGCACACGTCCCGCTCGCGGACAACCAGGCCGCCGAGGCCCAGCTCTCCGACGGCTTCGCGAACCAGCGCGTGCTGGAGGCGGAACAGTTCAAACTGGAGATCACCGGCTCGACCGCCAAGCCGCAGGCCGCCTGCCTGCAGAACGCGCCGACCGGGTCGCTCCCCAACGGCAACGGGTGGATCAGGAACACCACCGAACCGGTCGCGCACGTCAACAAGACCACCTCCCCGCTCGGCCCGGCCGGAACCCGGGCGACCACGGCACAGGCCTGCGTGGGGAAGAACCCCCCTGACGGCAGCCATGCCGTTGGTGACATCACCGGTTGGCAGGACGCCGAGCTGTTCCGCGACAGCAACTTGCCCGGAACCGGGCTCGCCCGGTGTCACCTGATCGCCAAGGTCCTCGGTGGAAAGGGCCAGATACAGGACGGCGGACAGGACAATCTCGTCCCCTGTTGGCAGGTCGGCATGAACACCGGCACCCCCAGCATGCGGACCTTCGAGACGGCGGCCCAGAAAATGGTGAAGACGGACCTCAACTTCGGGGCGGACGACGCGGTCTTCTACCAGGTGACGCCCAGGTACCTGGACGCCACCAGCACGATACCCGTGGGTGTCGAGATGAGCGCTAGAGTCGAGCGGGCGGACGGAACGTCGCAGCCGCTGATCCCCGACGTCTACGTCCCCAACACCAAGGGCAACACCGGGATGTACAACCTCGGAAACTGAACCCTGCTGATCCGCGCCATCGGGAGCCAGTATGAGTCGTACCACTCCACCGCGGCCGTTCGACGTCACCGCGCTCTTCCCTCAACTGGCCCCGCTGGCTCGCACGGCGACCCGGCTGCACCCTCGCGCCGGGTCTCCGTCGCGGCACGACAGTTCGGTCGGCGGGCCGCTGCTGTGGCCCGCCGACGAGCCGTGGCCGTACTGCGACGGCCCGCACGAGTGGGACCAGGTGAACGAGCCCGTCGCCCCGGAAGACGTGCGGCTGCTGCGGCGCATCCAGGCGGCCGCGGCGAGCCGGCCGCAGAGCGGTCCCCATGTGCCCCTGTACACACCCGAGGAGCGAGCGGCCATCGAGCGGATCAATGCCGGTTGCCCGTGGCCCGAGGGTCCGATCGCCATGCTGCCCGTGGCCCAGTTGTACGTGCGTGACATCCCCACCCTGCGCCCACCGGGACCGGCCGAGTCCGACCTTCTCCAGGTGCTGTGGTGCCCCTTCGACCACCCGGCCCACCCCAGGACCGCGCTGTTCTGGCGGTCCACCGCCGCGGTCACCGACGTCCTGGGCACACCTCCCGAGCCGCCCGCGGTCCAGTTCGCCGACTACGTGCCCCAGCCGTGCCTTTTCTCACCGGAGGAGGTCACCGAGTACCCCAGTTTCCTGGAACTGAGCAAGGAGCTGCAGCAGCAGCTGGCGGACTGGAGCAGGTGGCAGCCGGCCGGAGACGCGGTGGACAGCGCCTACGCCGTGGCGCCGCAGGAGTTCTACATGAACAGGCTGTCCATCTCCCCCGGCTGGAAGGCCCGTGGCTGGTCCCGTTGGGGCCTCACCGATCCCATGCCCCGGATCTGCTCCGCATGCGGCACCGGGATGGACCCGCTGCTGACGATCGCCACGACCGAATGGGACAGCAGCACCAGGAACTGGGCCCCCGAAGAGGACCAGGTCCGCGACTCGCTCCCCCCTGGTGTCTCCCCGGGAAACCACACCCAGATCGACATCGCCCGAGGCTACGACCTGCAACTCCACGTCTGCCCGGTGTCCGCGGACCACCCGCACCTCGAGCTGGTCCAGTGAGCACCGTCAGCGGCCGTGCGGTGCCTCCGGGGCGTCGTACCGCTCCCGCAGCTCCACCTTGCGCACCTTCCCCGACACGGTCATCGGGAAGGAGTCCAGGAGCTGGAGGCGGCTGGGCACCTTGTAGTGGGCCAGCTGCCCGGCGCAGTAGGCGCGCAGTTCCTCCAGGGTGAGCGGGTCGGCCGCGTCGCGCGGGATGACGCAGGCGAGGACCTCCTCGCCGTAGCGCTCGTGCGGTACGCCGACGACCTGGACGTCCGCGATCTTCGGGTGGGCGTAGAGGAACTCCTCGACCTCGCGCGGGTAGATGTTCTCGCCGCCCCGGATGATCATGTCCTTGATGCGGCCGACGATCTCCACGTAGCCGTCCTCGCGCATCACCGCGAGGTCCCCGGTGTGCATCCAGCGGCCCGCGTCGATCGCCTCGGCGGTCTTCTCCGGCTCGTCCCAGTAGCCGAGCATCACGCTGTAGCCGCGGGTGCGCAGCTCCCCGGCGCCGCCGCGCGGCACGGTCACGCCGGTCACCGGGTCGACGACCTTCACCTCGATGTGGGGCAGGACCCGGCCGACGGTGCCGGTGCGGTGTTCGAGGTCGTCGTCCATGCGGGTCTGGAGGGAGACCGGGGAGGTCTCGGTCATGCCGTAGCAGATGGAGACCTCCTCCATGTGCATCTCGGCGACCACCCGTTTCATCACCTCGACCGGGCAGGGGGAGCCCGCCATGATGCCGGTGCGCAGGGAGGTGAGGTCGTAGGAGGCGAAGTCGGGGTGGTTCAGCTCCGCGATGAACATGGTCGGTACGCCGTACAGGGACGTGCACCGCTCCCGCTGCACGGCCTCCAGGGTGGCGGCCGGTTCGAAGGACGGGCCGGGGATGACGATGCAGGCGGCGTGGGAGGTGGCGCCCAGGTTGCCCATCACCATGCCGAAGCAGTGGTAGAAGGGGACGGGCAGACAGACCCGGTCCTGCTCCGTGTAGCCGACCGTACGGCCCACCCAGTAGCCGTTGTTGAGGATGTTGTGGTGGGAGAGTGTGGCGCCCTTCGGGAAGCCGGTCGTGCCGGAGGTGTACTGGATGTTGACCGGGTCGTCGCAGCTCAGCTCGGCGGCGATCGAAGCGACCCGCTCCTGCGGCACCGAGGCGGCGCCCGCCGTCAGCGCGTCCCAGGACGGGTCGCCGATGTACACGGTCTCGCGCAGTTCCGGGCACCCGCCGCGGACCTGCTCCACGATCGCCCGGTAGTCGCTGCTCTTGTGGGAGAGGGAGGCGATGAGCACGGCGATGCCGGACTGCCTGAGCACGTACTCCAGCTCGTGCGCGCGGTAGGCCGGGTTGACGTTCACCATGACGGCGCCGACGCGGGCGGTCGCGTACTGGACGAGGACCCACTCGGGGCAGTTGACCGCCCAGATGCCGACCCGGTCGCCCTTGGTGACGCCCTTCGCCAGCAGGCCGCGCGCCACCTCGTCGACGGCGGTGCCGAACTCCGCGTAGGTCCACCGCCGTCCGGACGGTACGTCGACCAGGGCCTCGCGGTCCGGGTGGGCGGCGATCGCGCGGTCGAGGTTGGCGCCGATGGTGTCGCCGAGGAGGGGGGTGGTGCTGGTGCCGTGGGCGTACGACGGTTGTGGCGATCGTGGCTGCTGTGGCGTCACCGGAAGTCCTCCTCGCGGTACTCGTTCGCGGAACCGGCCGCCGTGGCCTCGCGCAGTTCGACGCGGCGGATCTTGCCGGAGACGGTCTTGGGCAGTTCGCCGAACTCCAGACGGCGGATGCGCTTGTAGGGGGCGAGGGTCTCGCGGGAGTGCTCGAACAGCGCCTTCGCGGTGTCCGGACCCGGCTCCCAGCCCGTCGCCGGCACGATGTAGGCCTTCGGCACCGCGAGGCGCAGTTCGTCCGGGGCGGGCACGACCGCGGCCTCCGCGACCGCCTCGTGCTCCAGCAGCGCGCTCTCCAGCTCGAACGGGGAGATCTTGTAGTCGGACGCCTTGAAGACGTCGTCGGCGCGGCCGACGTAGGTGAGGTAGCCGTCGGCGTCGCGCGCGCCGATGTCCCCGGTGCGGTAGTAGCCGCCCGCCATCGCCTCCGCCGTGCGGTCGGGATCGCCGTGGTAGCCGGTCATCAGGCCGACGGGACGGTCGGACAGGTCCAGGGCGATCTCGCCCTCGTCCGCGCCGGGCGTGCCGGTGACCGGGTCGAGGAGGGCGACGCGGTAGCCGGGGCCGGGGCGGCCCATCGACCCGGTCTTCAGCATCTGGCCGGGGCTGTTGGAGACCTGGACGGCGGTCTCCGTCTGTCCGAAGCCGTCCCGGACGGTCCTGCCCCAGGAGCGGCGGACCTGCTCGATCACCTCGGGGTTCAGCGGCTCACCGGCGGCGACGACCTCGCGCGGCGGGGTGGCGAGCCGGGTCAGGTCGGCCTGGATGAGCATGCGCCACACGGTCGGCGGGGCGCAGAAGGTGGTCACCCGGGCCCGGTCCATCTCGGCCATCAGCCGGGCCGGGTCGAACCGGGTGTAGTTGTAGAGGAAGACGGTCGCCTCCGCGTTCCACGGTGCGAACAGGTTCGACCAGGCGTGCTTGGCCCAGCCGGGCGAGGAGATGTTCAGGTGGACGTCGCCGGGCTTGAGCCCGATCCAGTACATCGTCGCCAGGTGCCCGACCGGGTACGACACGTGGGTGTGCTCGACCAGCTTGGGACGGGCGGTCGTGCCCGAGGTGAAGTACAGCATCAGCGGGTCGCCGGCGCCGGTGGGGCCGTCCGGGACGAAGGCGTCGGAGGCGGTGTACGCCTCCTCGTACGGGCGCCAGCCGGGTGCCGCCCTTCCGCCGACCGCGACGCGCGTGTAGTCACCGGGTACGTCGGCGAACTTGCCGGTGTCCTCGGCGCGCGCGACGACGTGCTTCACCCGGCCGCGGTCGACGCGGTCGCGCAGGTCGGCGGGGCCGAGCAGCGGGGTGGCGGGGATGACGACGGCGCGGAGCTTCATCGCGGCGAGCGCGGTCTCCCACAACTCCGCCTGGTTGCCGAGCATGACGAGGACGCGGTCCTCGGGGCCGACGCCCCACTCGCGCAGCCGGTTCGCCACGCGGTCGGAGCGGGCGGCCATCTCGGCGAAGGAGACCCGTACCTCGGTGCCGTCCTCCTCGACGATGTGCAGCGCGGTGCGCTCGTTGCCGTCGGCGATGGCGTCGAACCAGTCCAGTGCCCAGTTGAAGTACTCGGGCCGGGGCCACCGGAACCCCTCGTAGGCGGCGGTGTAGTCCTCGCGGTGTTCCAGCAGGAAGTCCCGTGCGCTGCGGAACAGCTCCGTGGCCGTCGTCATCTGTCCTCCTCGGTGCCGGACCTTGCCGGGCGGCTCCGTGCCATCGTCTAATCCGTGATGTGGGTCTCACTACCCCCGATCGGGGGTGTGCGCCTCGGGCGGCGCGAGGAAGAGGGCGGAACGAGTGGTGGTGGACGCGGCCGACACGGTGGAGATCCGCGGCGCGCTGACGCGGCTGCGGCGCACGACCGGACTGCCGGTCGCCTTCGGCGGGCTGATGGAGGCCGGGCGGCGGCGGGTGCGCATCAGCGAGCTCAGCGGCACCGCCACGGCCGCGCTGAGCTCCCTCGCGGTGACCTCGGGCACCGGCCTGGGCGGCAAGGCGGTGGAGCTCACCCGGCCGTGCGCCGTGACGGACTACTCCGCGTCCCGGCGGATCAGCCACGAGTACGACCTCCCCGTCGCCGCCGAGGGACTGCGCTCGGTGCTGGCGGTACCGGTGGTCGTACGGCGCCGGGTACGCGGCGTGCTGTATGGCGCGCTGCGCACGGCCCAGCCGCTGGGCGACCGCACGCTGGGCGCGGCCGTGGCCGCGGCGCGGGACGTGGAGCAGGCACTGGTGCTGCGGGACGAGGCGGGCGAACTGCTGGCGGCGGCCCGGCCGGAGCCGGCGCGCGACCCGGCGGGCCCGGCGGCCTGGGAGCAGGTGCGGGAGGCGCACGCGGCACTGCGGGCACTGGCGCCCAGGATCACGGACCCGGCACTGCGGGACGAACTGCTGCGCGCGTGCGGGCTGCTGGCGGCGGGCGGCGGACCCGAGCCGGGGACCCGGCCGGCTCCGCGCGAGGTGGACGTGCTGGCCTGCGTCGCCGCCGGGGCGACGAACGCGGCGGCCGCGCGGCGGCTCGGCGTGCGGCCGGAAACCGTCAAGAGCTACCTTCGCTCGGCCATGCGCAAGCTCGGGGCGCGTACCCGCGGAGAGGCGGTCGTCGCGGCCCGCCGGGCGGGGTGGCTGCCGTAGCGCGGGCGCGGAGCGGGTCCAATTTCGCGGGCCTTTGTGTTTTCGGAACCGGCGTTTGTTATTCGGCTCACCTTCTCGTCCCGACGTAATTCAATCGACCGATGCCTAATATTGGCCGGGACACGACATCGGAGGGGAGCGGTCACCGTGGGACGGGACTTCGCGGAGTCTGCCGGGTGCCGTTCCGACCTGGTCATCGGGCGGGAGGAGTCGTTCGGCGCGGCGCGGGAGCAGCTCGCCCGAGGGGGGAGTGTGCTGCTGCACGGGCCCGCGGGAATCGGAAAATCGACCGTCCTGCGGACCCTGGCCGCGGAATATGCCCGCACGGCCCACACCATCTTGCGTTGCTCGGCCACCGAGTCCGAATCCCATCTCCCCTTCCTGGCCCTCGCCGACCTCCTGGGGCTGGTCCTGGACGACGTGTCGGACGGGCTGCCCGCCGCGCAGCGCACCGCGCTGGAATCGGCGCTCACCGGCCGCGGCGAGTCCACCCTCCAGCGCGACGGTCTCGCGCTGCGTCTCGCCGTGCTCTCCGCGCTGCGCGCGCTCGCCGCCGAGGGCCCCGTCCTCGTCGTCGCCGACGATCTGCAGTGGCTGGACCCGGCCAGCGCCGAACTCCTCGGTTTCGCCGCCCGCCGCCTGGGCGACACCCCGGTACGGCTGCTGTGCGCGGTGCGGACGGAGGGACCGGAGACGGAGGGCGCGGAGTACGACCGCCATCTGCGCGCGTCCCCGCCGGACACCCGCGCGGTCCGCCTCGGCCCGCTGACCCGCGCCCAGGTGTCGACGCTGCTCGACGAACGCGGCTACTCGGGCCTGCCCCGGTCCACGGTCCGCGACATCCATCGCACCAGTGGCGGCAATCCGCTCTTCGCGCTGGAACTGGGCCGGGCGCTGGCCGAGAGTCCCACCCCGCCACGGCCCGGCGAGCCGCTGCCGGTGCCGACCTCGCTGCGCGCCCTGGTCCTGTCCCGGCTGGAGATGCTGTCGGACGAGGCGCGCCGCACCCTCCTGGTGGCCAGCGCGGGCGCCCGCCCCACCCCGGCCCTGCTGCACGCGGCCGGCCGGGAGAACGCCGAGGCCGAGACCGCCCAGGCCGCGACGCTCGGGCTGCTGGCGACCGACCCGGGGGCTCCGACCGTACGGTTCGCGCACCCGCTGATCTCGGCCGCGCTGTACGCCGAGGCCCCGGCGCCCGAACGGCGGGCCGCCCACGCGGCGCTGTCCACGGCGGCCTCCGACCCGATCGAGCGCGCCCGGCACCTGGCCCTGGCCACCACCGGCACCGACCCGGAGGTGGCGGCCCGGCTGGCCGAGGCCGCCGCGCTGTCCCGGGACCGCGGGGCGCCCTCGGTGGCCGCGTCGCTGGGGCTGCTCGCGGCCCGGCACACCCCGGCGGACGGCGTGCCGGGCCCGGACGAGCGCCGGCTGACGGCGGCGGAGGACGCGATCACCGCCGGCGAGCCGGACCTCGCCCGGGACATCGCCCGCGAGGTGCTGACCCGGACCGGCGCGCCCGGCGAGCGGGTACGCGCCTGGATGGTGGTGATCGAGGCGGCCGGGCAGGCCATCGGCGAGGTCGACGCCGTCTTCCCGCAGGCCCTGGCCGACGCGGGCGACGACCCGCGGCTGATCGCCCTGGTCCACTACCAGCTGGCCTGGCGCTCTCTGGTGGTACAGGGCGACTTCGCGCAGGGCCGGGAGGAGGCCGCGCACGCGGCCCTGCTGGCGGCGCGGGCCGGGGACCGGCGCACCGAGCTGCTCGCGCTCGCGTTCCAGGCTCAGGCGGAGACGCTGATGGGGCATCCGGCCGCTCCGGCGACCATCCGGCGGGCGCTGGAGGAGCCGCAGGACCCGCGGGTGGCGTGCCATCACAACGGGGCGGGTTCCTCACGGTTCCGGTGGCTGGTGATGAGCGACCGGCTGGCCGAGGCGCGGACCACCGTCACCGCGCTGCTGCGCGAGGTGCGCCGGCGCGGCATGGCCGAGAGCGAGGTCCACTACCTGCGCTTCCTCGCCGAGACGGAACTGCACTCCGGGCACTGCGGCCGGGCCCTGGAACTGTCCCGGGAGAGTCTGACGCTGGCCCGGGACGCGGGCATCGGCGAGGGCGCGGGCGCGATGCAGGCCGCGCTCGCCGAGGCCGCCGGCGGTGACGTGGAACGGGCGCTGGCGCTGGCCCGGGAGGCGGTGCGGCGGGCCGAGGAGGACGGCGACGCCGTGTACCTGTCGCGGGCGCTGGCCGCGCTGGGGCACGCGAGCCTGGTCGCCGGCGACGCGGAGGCCGCCGTGCGGGCGCTGCGCCGGGTGCGGGAGCTGGAGGCCGGCGCGGGCATCACCGACCCGGCGCGCGGCCGGTGGCAGGGCGACCTCGCCGAGGCGCTGGTGCGTACCGGGGAGCCGGCCGAGGCCCAGGACGTCATCGAGGTCACGCGCGCGCACGCGCTCCGGCTCGGGCGGGAGAGCGTCCTCGCCGTGCTGGACCGGGCCGAGGCGCAGATGCGGGCGGCGCGGGGTGAACACCGGACCGCCGTCACCCGGCTGGCGTCGGCGCGGGAGCGCCTCGCCGGGCTGGGCTACGGCCTGGAGGAGGCGCGGGCGGCGTTCGCGCTGGCGGCGCTGCACGCCGGGCGGCCGGGGCGGGCGCCGGGTGCCGCGTCGTACGACGAGGCGGCCCGGCTGTTCCGACGGTGCCGGGCGCTGCCCTGGCTGCGGCAGGTGGAGGCGGCGGTCGCGGCGCAGGCGGCCGGGCCGCCCCCGGCGCCGGCCGCCGTGCCGGACGGCCTGGCGGGGCTGGCCCCGATGGAGCGTCAGGTCGCCGCGCTCGTCATGGAGGGCGCGACCAACCGGGAGATCGCCGCCCGGCTGTTCGTCAGCGTCAAGACGGTCGAGGCGACGCTGACCCGGGTCTACCGCAAACTCGGGATCCGTTCCCGGGTCGACATCGTCAGACTGGCGGCGCGGCGGCGGACCGACTGAGAGCGGCGGGGTTTGCCGACGGTCAGCCGAGGGTTTTCCCTGCCCGGCTCCGCCTAGGGGCTTCCCTCATTGGGCGGTCCGTACCGCCGGTTCTAGCGTGAGCACGTGCCGCTCGCCCGGGCATACGGGGGTCTGTCCCGAGACCCCCGTGCGACCCCCCACGCCCGTGCGACCCCCCACCGGCAACCCCTTGAGGAGACTCATGTTCGGGCTCACCCGCGCCAGATCGGCCGCCGCCGCCCTGGCCACCGCCGGCGCCGTCGCCACCGCGCTGCTCGCCGCTCCCTCCGCCGTCGCCGTACCGCAGCCGGTCGTCGGCGGTTCGACCACCACGACGAGCGCCTATCCGTTCGTCATGCAGATCACGGACGCCTCGCAGAACCAGTTCTGCGGCGGCACCCTGGTCAGTCCCACCAAGGTCGTCACCGCCGCCCACTGCCTGGTCGGCGAGACCACCCGCAGCGTGCGGGTGGTCGGCGGACGCACCTACCTCGACGGCTCCAACGGTACGGTCGCCCGGGTCGGCAGGATCTGGATCCACCCGGACTACACCCGCGCCACCGGCGGCGACGACGTGGCCGTACTGACCCTGTCGACGTCGATGCCGTACACCCCGGCGAAGTACGTCTCCTCCTCGGACACCTCCGTCTACGCGGCCGGCACCACCGCCCGCGTCCTCGGCTGGGGCACCACCCGGGAGAACGGCAGCTCCTCCAACCAGCTGCGGACCGCGACCGTTCCGGTCGTGTCGGACACGGACTGCCGCGGTTCCTACGGCTCCGACTTCGTGGCGAGCGACATGGTGTGCGCCGGATACACGTCCGGCGGCGTGGACACCTGCCAGGGCGACAGCGGCGGACCCCTGCTCGTCGGGGGCGTCCTGGCCGGTGTCACCTCCTGGGGCGAGGGCTGCGCCCGGGCCGGCTACCCCGGGGTCTACTCCCGGCTGACCACGTTCTCCGGTCTGGTGACCGCGCAGGTCACCTCGTAGCCCCGCGCCGGTGGCCCCTCCTGATCTCCTGAGTATCCCTCAGGTGTGAGACCGGGGGGCGTTGCGAGCCTCCACGAGCGGCCCGCAACGCCCCCTTTCCACGTCAGCCGCGTACCGTCCCGAAACGGATGCCGTACGCGGCTTCCGGGTGCATCGTCCCCAGCATCCGCTCCCCCTCGGCCACCACCTCGTCGCGGCTCGTCCCCGTGAGGCGGCCGAAGGGCTCGACGACGAGCGCGTCGTCGTCGAGCCTCCACAGCCCGGCCACGAAGCCGTCGACGAGGAGGACGCGGTGGGCCTGGTTCTTCTTCCAGGTGCGGCCCTTGTAGGCGGGCGGGACGACGCGGGCGCGG
The DNA here is from genome assembly GCF_055564775.1 of Streptomyces sp. NPDC028991. NCBI lineage: Bacteria > Bacillati > Actinomycetota > Actinomycetes > Kitasatosporales > Streptomycetaceae > Streptomyces > Streptomyces sp. NPDC028991. The sequence goes on from NZ_JBVHVP010000008.1 coordinate 211,321, forward strand.
TCGGCGTGCGAGAGGAGCAGGTTGTCGAACTCGGGCAGGAAGCGCGGCGGGGCCGGTGTGTCCGGGTCGGGGCGGGGCGCGTCCGGGAGGTCGAACAGCTCGGTGCCGTCCTCGCTCCGGAAGGTGACGAGCCGGGGGCGGAGCCGTTCGAAGGCGTCCCGCAGGCGGGTCAGCCCCGCCCAGGTCTGCATGTCCCTGACGGAGGCGGGACCGAAGGCGGCGAGGTAGCGCAGCACGGTGTCGTCCGGTGCCGGCGCGGGCAGCGCGGGGCGGCCGAGCCAGTGCTCGGCGGTGGTGAGCGTGACCTGGCCGCTCCTGCCCCACAGTCCGCGCGGCGTCACCTGCACGAGCGGGAGCCGGCAGCGGGCGGCGACGGACAGCGCCTGCGGGTCGGCGTCGGGCCACTCGGCGAGGAGGGCCTCGCGCAGCTCCCCCATGGTGCGCGGCGCGGCCTCGACCAGTTCGCGGGCGAGGACGGCGAGGCGGTCCAGGTCGACCCCCACCAGGCCCCCGCGGAAGCCGCCCAGCTCCCTGTCCCGGGCGGCCTGCACCAGCGGTCGCAGGGTCAGGCAGTCGTCGGCGGTGTGGGTGTGGATGGTCGAGCGCATGGTGACGAGGCGGGCCACCCGGCGGTCGGCCATGGGCCCGGCCAGGTCGTCGGGCATGAAGCCGTCGAGGCGGGCGGCGAGCGCGTAGTACGGGGGCTTCACGTTCTGCGCCTGGAGCCCGACGAGGTGGGCGACCGCGGCCTCGGCGGACATCGGCGCACGGCGCAGCAGCAACTGCCGGTCCAGGGTGGCGCGGTTGAGGGCGCGGGTACCGAGGACGGGGGCCGTCGTCGTTCGTGCCTTGGTCGTCATGGTGTGCACGGTAGCGGGGGTCGCGGACAGGTTCCGCCCGCGAGCCCGCCCGGACACGGCGAACGCCGCGCCGGGGTGAGTCACGCCCGGCCGCCCCCTGCGCGGTGCCGGCCGGGGGCCGCGCTACCCGCAGGTGGGCCGGTAGGCGAGCTGCGGCAGGAGTTCGTGCCAGGCGGCGGGGGTGAGGTCGCCGCCGGTACGGGCGCAGACGTGACGGACCGTCCGTTCCGTGTCGAGCGTCCAGAGCCGGGCCGTGAGGTCGATGCCCGCGGAGGCGAGGGTGCCGCCGTCGGAGCTGAAGGCGACCGAGGTGACCGTCTCCAGGTGGCCGGTGAGTGCGTCGCCGTAGGGCTCGGCACGGTCGGGGGCCGTGACGTCCCACAGGCGTACCTCGTGGTCCTCGGCGCCGCTCGCGAGGGTGCGGCCGTCCGGGGCGAAGGCCACGGAGGTGACACCGCCGCGGTGCCCGGTCAGTTCCTCGCCCAGGGGGCGGACCCGGACGGGGTCCGTGACGTCCCACAGCCGTACGGCCCGGTCCCGGCCGCCGGTGGCCAGGGTGTGGCCTTCCGGGGCGAACGCCACCGAGTTGACCCAGTCCCCGTGGGCGGTGAGGGGCTCGCCCACCGGACGGGCCCGGTCGCGGTCGCTCACGTCCCACAGCCGGGCCGTCTTGTCCTGGCTGCCGGTGGCGAGGGTGCCGCCGTCCGGCGCGAAGGCCACGGAGGTGATCCAGTCCGTGTGGGCGACCAGGGGCTCGCCGGCCGGCCGTACGCCGTCCGGGCCGCCCGCGTCCCACAGCCGGACCCTGCCGTCCGCGCCGCCGGTGGCGAGGGTGCGGCCGTCCGGGGCGAAGGCGACGGCGAGGACGCCGCCCGGGTGCGCGTCCCGGAGAATCCCGGCGGGGGCGGGGCGGGCCGGTTCGGAGACGTCCCACAGCCGTACGGTGCCGTCCTCCGCGCCGGAGGCGACCGTGCGGCCGTCGGGGGCGAAGGCCACGGCCAGTACGGGGGCCTCGTGGCCGGTGAGGTGGCGCGGCAGCGGGACCGGGTGCCCCGGCCGGCGGACGTCCCAGAGGCGGATCAGGGCGTCGTCGGTGCTGGCGGCGGCGAACAGGCCGCCGTTCGGGCCGAACGCCACGGAGGTGAGCGGGTTGGTGAAGTCGGTGAGGACGGTCTCCGGCAGGTGCCAGAGGCGGACGCCGCGGTCGGCGCCGGTGGTGGCCAGGGTGCGGCCGTCCGGGGCGAAGGCCAGGTCCCACAGGCCCTCCGTGTGGCCGGTCAGCGGCTCGCCGATCTGCTGCGGGTACTCGGGGTTGGCCACGTTCCACAGGATCACGACGTCGTCCTGCCCCGCCGTGGCCAGCGTGTGCCCGTCCGGGCCGAACTCCACGCCCCACACCGCGGCGGAGTGCGCGGTGAGCGGATCCCCCAGTGGGCGTGGGGCGCCCGGGCCGGACACGTCCCACAGGCGCACGGTCTCGTCGTAGCCGGCGGTGGCCAGGGTGCCGCCGTCCGGGGAGAACGCGACCGACCAGACGGCCTCCTCGTGTGCGCGCCGGGGTTCGCCGAGCGGGGTCATCCCGTCGGCGCCGTCGAGTCTCCACAGGCGTACGGCGCCGGTGTGGCCGGCCGTGGCCAGGGTGCGGCCGTCCGGGGCGAAGGCGACGTCGCGGACGCTGCGGGCGTCGGCGCGGGCCGGTTCGCCGAGCGGTTCGGGTCGGGCCGGGTCGCCCACGTCCCACAGGCGGACGGTGCCGTCGTCGCCCGCGGTGGCGAGGGTGCCGCCGTCGGGGGCGAAGGCGACGGCGACGACGGATTCGCCTTCGTGGCTCACCAGGGGCCGGCCCTCGGGCCGCGGCCGCTCGCGGTCGCGTACGTCCCACAGCCGGATGGCTCCGTCGTGCCCGGCCGCCGCCAGCAGGGCGCCGTCGGGTGAGTAGGCCACCGCGCCCACCGGTCCGCCGTCGAGGCTCAGCGGCTCGCCGAGCTGTCCGCCGGAGCCCGGTCCCGCCGTGTCCCACAGCCGTACGGTGCCGTCGTGGCCGCCGCTGGCGAGGGTGCGGCCGTCGGGGGCGAACGCCACGGCGCTGCCGATGTCCTCGTGCCCGGCCAGCCTGCTGGACAGTACCCGGCCCGCGTCCGTGGTGAGCCGGGTCCGCAGTTCGGGGGTGGCGCGCATGCCGAGGGCGGCGACGTCGAGCCGGGCGGTCAGCGCGGTGTTGGTGCCGCGCAGCCGGTCGGCTTCCGCGGTGATCCGGCCGAAGACGGCGTCGTCCCGCTCGGCCTGCGCGCCGGCCCGTGCCCTCAGGGCGGCGACGGCGGTGCCCGTGGCGACCAGCACCAGTAGCACGAGAGCGGCCGACAGGCCGCGCCGCAGCCGTACCGCGCGACGTCGCCGGTGGTTCGAGGCGGCCAGGAACTCGCGTTCTGCCGGGGTGAGTTCCGCGCTCCGGTGGTCCTGCGGGAAGGCGTCGTGGGCGGCGGCCAGGCGCGAGCCGGCGTAGAGCGCGGCGCTCTCCCGGCCGAGGGCCAGCCAGGTGCGGGCCGCTTCGGACAGCGCCCGGTGGACGCGCAGCCGGTCGCGTTCGGTGTCGATCCAGCCGCGCAGCCTCGGCCAGGCCGTGATGAGGGCCTCGTGGGCCAGTTCGACCGTGCCGTCGTCGAAGGTGAGCAGCCGGGCCCGGACCAGCCGGTCCAGCACGGCACGGGTGCCGTCGGGGTCGCCGAGGTCGAGTTCCGCGTGCTCGGCGGGCCGCCGGGTGTCGGGGGTGCCGTCGCCCGGGGCGACGAGCCGCAGCAGGATGCGGCGGGCCAGGTCGGCCTGGGGCGCCGTGAGTTCGCCGTACGTCTCCTCGGCGGTGCGGACTACGGCGCCGCGCAGACCGCCGGCCGCCTCGTAGGCGGACTCGGTCAGGGACCGGCCGGTGCGGTGCCGCCAGGTCTCCAGCAGCGCGTGCGACATCAGCGGCAGTCCGCCCGGCGCGTCCTCGACCTCGTCGAGCAGCCGCGCGGTCAGGGCGCGTTCGACGACCAGTCCGGCCGCGGCGGCGGGCCGTACGACGGCTTCCCTCAGCTCCTCGCGGCACATCGGGCCGACGAGCAGGGTCGCCTCCTGCAACGCCGCCGTGAGCGCGGGGTGTTCGGCGCACCGCCCCAGGAAGTCGGCGCGGACGGCGATCACCACCCGCAGTGGGCTGCCGGGGCCGGTCGCGGCGAGCAGCCGGCCGACGAAGGCGTCGCGCTCGGCCGGGTCGGCGCAGAGGGTGTACAGCTCCTCGAACTGGTCGACGACCAGCCAGGTGTCCGCGTCCGTGTCCGGCACGGGGGCCAGCCGGTCCGCGTGGCTGCGCAGGGGGTGGGCGCCGGGGGTGAGGATGCGTACCGCCGCGGGGGGCCGGGGGGCGTCCGCGTCGGTTCCCGGCTCGCGCAGGCGCGGGATCAGGCCGGCCCGCAGCAGGGAGGACTTGCCGCTGCCGGAGGGGCCGAAGACGGCGGTGAAGCGGTGCCGGCGGGTCAGTTCGGTCAGCCGGTCGACCAGCCGGTCGCGCCCGAAGAACAGAGCGGCGTCGTCCGGTTCGTACCGCGTCAGGCCCCGGTACGGCGGTCGCGTGTCCTCGTCGGCGGCCGCGAGGGCGACGGCCGCCGCGCTCGTCTCCCGCCAGCGGCGCTCCCACTCCGCCACGTCGCCGCCGCAGACGTCCACGTAGGCGAGGGTCACCGCGAGCGTGGGCAGCTGTCGGCCGGCCGCCGCCTGCGACAGGGCGGTGACCGAGAACGGGACCTTCTGCGCCATCGTCCGGTACGTCGGCCGCCCCACCGACTCGCGCAGGGCGCGGAGTTCCGCGGCGAACCGCTGCACCGGTCCGGCCCCCGGGTCGAGCCGTCGTTCCCGGCGTCCCACTCCGCGTCCGCTCACGTATCCCCGCCCGCCCGTTGCCGCTTGTCGCTCTCGGTTTCCGTCCGGGTGCCCACGGTAGGGAGCCGCCGGACGGGGCGGCAATCGCACAGGTGTTCATCGACGGGTGGCACACGGGGAGTTCACGGCGCCTTCACGCGGGTTCCGCACCCTCCCGCGGCGATTCCGGCCGTGCCGCATTGTTCAGTTCCGGGTCCGGGCTGCTGAACAACGGTCCGGCGCGGTGGAATCGGTGGCCGGGGGAGTGCGGGGCGGCGCGAACACCGTGTCCGTCTCGGTCGCGCCACCCCGCGCCCACTTCGCCCCGCTCCAGGGAAAGGCACATGAGGGAAGTGATCCGATGACCACCCACGCGACCCGCCGGCCGCGGAGTGTGACGCTGGCGGTGGTGCTGTTGATCCTCGGGACGTTCATGGCGGGGACGACGGCGGCCGGCCCGCACGGGGCGCCGACGCCGACGCTCCTGCTGGTGGCGGCCTGCTTCTGGTTCGCGGTCCGGGCCGGCCGCGGGCGACGGGTCGCCCGGACCACGGTGACGTGTCTGACCGGACTGGTCCTCGTCGTCGTGTCGCCGTTCGCGCTCGACGATCCGCTGTACGGCGGCACCACTCTGGCGCTCGCCGCGGTCCTCGTGGTCGCGGGCCTGGCCCTGCTGTACCTGCCGGCCGCCGAGGCGTACGTCCGTGCCCGCAGCGAGGAGGCCGGAACATGACCCAACCGCCTTACGACGAGCCCGGGTCCCCCGAGTCCGGGGCTCCCAAGCCGGAACCCCGGCCGCCCGCGCCGTCCCGGGAGCCCCGGGCACCTCGCGAGCCCGATCCGCTCGCCGTCGCCGTCGGCAACGCCTCGCTGCTGGGGGCGGGGTACCTGATTTTGGGGCGGCGGGGGCTGTTCTGGGGCGCCGCGATGGTCACCGGGTCGCTGGTGTGGCTGACGGTCTCGAGGGCCGAGACCTGGTGCGAGCTGGTCCTGCTGCTGTGGTGGGCCGCGGTCGTCGCGCACGGATGGCGGCTGGCGCGGCGGAACCCGGCGGCGGGCGCCCGGCGCGGACAGCGGGTGCTCGCGCTCGCCCTCACCCTTCCGGTGCTGGTGACCGCCGGGTGGCTGCGCTTCGACGCCCACGGGATCGAGGACGCCGTCGACGAGGCCCGCGAGGACGGGGACTGCGTGGGCGTGGTGGCCGCCCAGGACCGGGTGGGCTTCGGCCACCGGCTGGCCGCCGCCCCGGTGGCCGCCCGCGGCGACACGGTGGTCGAGGCGTGCGAGCGCCTGGACACGGCGTCCGGCTATCTGAGCGGCGGGCTGACCGGCGATCTGGACATGCTGAAAACCGGCTTCGGGCGGCTCGGCACGGTTCTCGGGGAGCCCGGCAACGAGCGGACGGTCGAGGCGACCCTGAACCACTTCCTCGACGACCTGCCCACCGAGGACGGCTGCCGGACCGTACGGATCGCGGACTGGCTGCGGGACCGCGGGACCGGGCCGAAGGACCTGGCCGGCCCCTCCTCCGCCACCGCGGCCCGGATAGCCCCCGGGGCCCTGGTGGAGTGCGGTGACGCCCTCATGGCCGACGAGGAGTGGGCGAACGCGCGCGACCGCTACCGGCGGCTGCTCGACGAGCACCCCGGGGACGACCGCGCGAAGGCGGCCCGCGAGGGGATCAGGAAGGCGGGTCTGGCCATCGAACTGGACCACGTCCGGGAGCTGGTGACGGCGACGAACGGCATGAGCACCGGTTACTGCCGCACGCCGGCGAAGTACTCGCAGGCCCCCGCCTACCGCAAGGGCACGAACCGCGCCCTGTTCGTGGGCGACGGCGAGTACACGGACAAGCTGCCGGACGGATGGCATGCCTCCGACGCGGCCAAGGCGGCGCTCGTGGTGTGCGTGGGCCCGGCGGGCATGGGCGACACCGTCGAGACCTGCCAGTACCGGGACGACGACGAACGCATCCGCAGCGTCACGTTCCGCAAGGTCGAGGTCCGGGTGAAGGCCTACGCGCTGCGGACCGGGAAGCTCGTGACCGACCGCAAGCTGCAGATCAGCGGCTCCAGCTGCCCGTACTTCATCTCGTACTACGGCAGTCCGCCGTCGCAGAAGTCGGTCACGCCGTCGGACTCCGACGTGCGCAACGCCTTCGATTCGGTGGTCGAGCGCTGACCGCGGGCCCGCCGGTGATTGCCGGGCCGCCGTCGGGGCACCCATGGGCACTGTGCACGGACGAGACAAGACCCTGGTGACCGGCTGGTTCAGCTTCCTGCACGGGGAGGCGACCGCTGGGGACGTGCTGGCGCTGCGGCGGGTGGAGGAGGTGCTGCGGGGCGCGGGGCTCGCGTACGACGTCGTGTGGAGCCCCGGGTTCCGGGCGGACGCGCCGCACCTCGCGGACGTGGACCCGGCGGCGTACTCCCGGCTGGTCTTCGTGTGCGGGCCGGTGCACGGGCCGCAGGTCGAGGAGCTGCACCGGCGGTTCGCGCACTGCGTGCGGATCGCCGTCGGCGTCTCCGTCGTCGACCCCGCCTCCCCGGCCGTCACCGGCTTCCACGAGGTGCTGGCCCGGGACGCCGCCGGTGCCGTGCCGACGCCGGACCTCGCGGCCCGCGCACCCGCGTTGCCCGCCCGGCCGGTCGTCGGGGTGGTCCTCACCCACGGGCAGCACGAGTACGGGGATCAGCGGCGGCACGAGGAGGTCGCCGCCGGGCTGACGCGCTGGCTGGCCGGCAAGGACTGCGCCCGGCTGGAACTGGAGACGCGGCTCGACGCGCACGACTGGCGGCTGTGCGGCACCCCGGCCCAGCTGGAGGCGGTGCTGGCCCGGCTGGACCTGGTCGTCACCGACCGGCTGCACGGGCTGGTCCTGGCGCTGCGGGCCGGGACGCCGGCGCTGGCGGTGGACCCGGTCGCGGGCGGTGCGAAGGTGACGGCACAGGCCCGGGCCTGCGGCTGGCCGGCGCTGGTGGGCGCCGAACGGCTGGCAAAGGGCGTGCTCGAGCACTGGTGGGACTGGTGCCTGACCGGCGGGCGGGACGAGGCCCGGCGGATCGGTGCCGGGTTCCGGGCGGCGGACGCGGCCGCGGACACCGCGGACGGTCTCGTGGCGGCGCTGGAGCGGCCGGGGCCGCGGCCGGCCGGTTAGCTCGCCGGCCGCGCGGGCACTCGGCGGCCCGTCGGTCCGCCCCCCGGGAGGAGACATCGTGAGCATCGGCCGACTCCCCGAGCACGAGCAGCGCGTACTCGACGAGATCGAACGGGAGCTGCGCCGCGACCGGCGCCTGGACCGGCGCCTGCGCACCCTGCGGCCCGGCCGCCGCCCCGGCGTCGACCGCCTGGCGGCGTACCGCCCGCGCCCCCTGACCGTCCTCCTGATGCTCGCCCTGTCGGTCGCTTTGCTGGTCGCCGGCATCGTCACGTCCGCACCCGGCGTGATCTGTGCCTTCGCCGCGGCGTGGCCGGTGACGCTGTTCGCGGTGTTCCGGCTGCTGTGCCGGTGGACGGAGGGTTAGGCGGCGACGGAGGGGCAGGCGGCGACGGAGGGGCAGGGGTTCCGTGGATCTCGCCGGGGCCGCTCCGCCTGACAGCCCGGCGAGCGGTCCCGCCCTTTTCCTCCCGCCCCTTTCCGCCCTCCCCGGCCGGCCCCGCGTCCCCTCGGCGCGGGGCCGGCCCGTGTGCGCCCCCGTGGTGGCGGGCGTCAGCCCGTGTAGCTGCGGGCGGTCGAGTCGCGCTGGGCGGGTTCCAGTGAGCGCAGGCGGGCCTCGACCTCCGGCGGCAGCACCCGGCGTTCGCGCAGCACCCACGGCAGGGCGGCCGTCGCCTCGGCGAAGGCGCGCAGGGACGCGGCGTCGCGCGGGACCGTGCGGGCCAGGTGGAGGGTGCGGCGCAGGGCCGGGCCGGCCGGCCGGCGCAGCCAGGTGAACCACAGGGTGTTGCGGATGCCGTGCGCCCGCCGCAGCGTGGAGTCCCGCACCCGCGAGGGGTAGTGATGGATCGTCAGGTCGTCGGCGTACGTCAGCCACCAGCCGTTGGCCGCCAGGTCGGCGGCGAGCAGCTCTTCCTCGCCGCCCAGCCACAGCCGGGGGTGGAAGCCGCCCGCGGCCCGGAAGGCGTCGGTGCGCAGCACGGTCGCGGCGGCCAGGAAGGACCCGAGGGCCGGTCCCGGGAGCCAGTCCGGGCGGGGCACGGGTGAGTCGCGCAGTTCCTCGACGATCGGGTCCTCGGTGCCGTCGGGTTCGACGAGGATGCGGGCGGTGACCGAGCCGACCGCCGGGTGCCGGTCGAGCAGGTCGGCGGCTCCGGACAGGGAGCCCGGGGCCCACCAGGAGTCGTCGTCGCAGAAGGCGACGTAGGGCGTGCGGACCTGACGGACGGCCAGGTTGCGGCCGACGGCGCCGAGGTTGCGGCCGGGGCGCAGGAGCCGTACGTCCGGGTGGTGGCGGGCGACGGCGGACGCCGTGCCGTCGGTGGAGGCGTTGTCGGTGACGATCACCGGCGGCTTCTCGGGGAGTTCGGCGAGGCGGTCCAGGGTGCGCAGGAGTTCGGGGCACCGGTTGTGCGTGATGACGACGACGGTGGTCCGGGTGTCGCTCATGAGGCCACTCCGTCGGCTCCGTCGGCTCCGTCGGCTCCGTCGGCTCCGTCGGCTCCGTCGAGGAGCCTCGCGGCGCGCTCCACGTGCGGGGGCAGCGGCCTGCGGGCGCGCAGCGCGGCGGGCAGGCGGGTGAGCGTCTCGCGCAGGGCGCGCCGGGCGTCCGGGTCGCGGCGGGCGTCGGCGGCGAGGGCGCGGGTGCGGGCGAGCGCGTGCGGGAGGGGGCGGCGCAGCCAGGCGGTGAGCAGTGCGTTGCGGCGTACGACGGCCGCGCGGTCGGTACGGGGGCCGGGGTCCGGGTGGTGGTGGGCGACCACGTCGGGGCAGTGCGTGACGCCCCAGCCGCGGGCGGCCAGGTCGTAGGCGAGGAGGGTCTCCTCCGCGCCGAAGAACAGCAGGGGGTGGTAGCCGCCCGCGTCGAGGTAGGCCGTGCGGCGGGCGACGGCGGCGCAGCCGAGGAAGCCGAGCACCTGGGTGCCGGGCAGGTCGGTGGCCGGGCCGAGGGGGGAGGCGGCGAGCAGGTCGTTGAGGGGGTCCGCGGCGTCGGCGGGGCCGACGAGGGTACGGGCGGAGAGCAGGCCGAGCCGGGGGTGCTCGTCGAAGTGCCGGGCGGCGGCGGAGAGGGCGCCGGGGGCCCACCAGGAGTCGTCGTCGCTGAACGCCACGTACGGGGTGTCGAGGGCCCGTACGCCGTGGGTCCGGGCGAGGGCGCCGCGGTTGAAGGGCAGGGAGACCACGCGCACCCGCGGGAAGTCGCGGGCCAGCATGGCGCGGGTGTCGTCGGTGGAGGCGTTGTCGACGACGAGGACCTCGGGCCGTTCGGGCAGGGCGAGCAGGTGCCGCACGGTGACGGCGAGGCGCGCGGAGCGGTTCCGGGTGGCGATGACGATGCCGACGGGAGCGGGCTTGACGGGGCCGGCGTGGGACCGCTCGCGGGTGGTCGACGGGCCGTGGTCGGTGGCGCGGTTCATGGTGCCTCTTCCAGGGCGTCCAGGACGTCGAGTGCGGCCAGGACGTCGTCGGTGGTGATCCTCAGCAGCGCGGGGTCGGTCTCGTGGCCGTGCGGGTCGCCGTGGTCGCCGTCCGGGCCCGGGTGCCACAGGGCTCGGTGCCGGGGGTGGTCCGGCGGGCCCCAGCGGCTGGGCGGGACCGGACCGAAGAGGGTGACGGAGGGCGTGGCGTGGGCGACGGCCAGGTGTGCGATGCCGGTGTCGCCGCTGAGGACGGCGCGGGCGTCGGCCACCAGGGCGGAGAGCCGGTCGTAGGGCAGGCCGCCGCCGAACACGTCCGTGTCGGGCAGGTGGGCCAGTTTCGCCAGCCGCGCCACCAGGTCCGCCTCGTCCGCTCCCCCGGTGACGACGACCCGGCGCCCCTGGGCGCGCAGCGCTTCCGCCACGGCCGCGTACCTTTCCACGGGCCAGCAGCGGGAGGGGGCGCCGGCGCCGGGGTGCAGGACGACGGCGCCGGGGGCGGGGGACGGCGCGTCCGGACGCGGCAGCCGCAGGTCGGCGGGGTCGGCGTCGATGCCGTACGCCCGCAGCAGCCGGCACCACCGGTCGCGTTCGTGCTCCTCGGCGTACCAGGGCGGGCCGTCCACCTCGGGCGTCTCCGGGTGCGCGAACGCCAGCAGCTTCAGCGGGCCGAGGCCCGTCAGCAGGCGGTGACTGGGCGGTCCGTTGCCGTGCAGGTCGACGGCGACGTCGGGGGGCGGTCCGGTCCAGTCGAGGGTGCGCGGGACGGCACGGCCGGGCCCGGCGGCGGGCAGCAGCCGGTCCACGGCGCCGGTCGCCGCGACGACGGGCGCCAGTTCGGCAGGGGTGGCCAGCACCAGTTCGTGCCCGGGGTACGCACGGCGCAGCGCGCGCAGCGCGGGCACCCCGGCCAGCAGGTCGCCGAGTCCGAGGGCTCGCAGGACGAGCACGCGGGGCCGCGCGCCGCCACCGGCTCCGTGCTCCCCCGTACCGCTGCCCGGCACCGCGTCCGGGGCGGCGTACGCCAGGCCGGCGTCGGGCGGGTGCGCCATCCCGGGGGACGGCGGATGCACGGGATCGCCCGTCACGGGACCGCCGGCCGAGGCCGGGGACGTGGGGCCGTTCGCCGGGTCGTCACCGGTGGGCGGCGGTGGGGACGGGGCTCGGCCGCGTGGTGTGGCCGGGGTGTCGTGGCTCATCGCACCCCCTCCGCGGCGCGGGCCATCAGGGCCGTCGAGGAGCGGCCGTCCAGGTAGGGCAGCAGGACCGCCTGGCCGCCCCACTCCTGGAGGAGCGCGGCCTCGGGGAGGTCCGCGCCGGCGTAGTCGCCGCCCTTGACCCAGACGTCGGGGCGCAGGTCGCCGAGGAGGCGTTCGGGGGTGTCCTCGTCGAAGACCGCGACCGCGTCGACGCAGGCCAGGGCGCGCAGGACGCGGACGCGGTCGGCGAGGGGGTTGACGGGGCGGCCGTCGCCCTTGCGGCGCTGGACGGAGGCGTCGGAGTTGACGCAGACGACCAGGCAGTCGCCGAGCCGCCGGGCGGCCTGGAGGAGGCCGACGTGTCCGGCGTGCAGCAGGTCGAAGCAGCCGCCCGCGGCGACCACCGTGCCGTGCTGGGCGCGGATGCGGGCGGCCAGGGCGTGCGGGTCGTCGGTGTCGGGTGACGTGGCCGGGGCCGGGCCGGCGTCGGCGGGGGGCAGGGCGCCCGCGCCGCCCGCGGCGACGAACGCCGTCGCGGCGGCCACCGCCCCCTCGACGGCCTCCCCCACCAGCGCCCCGTCCGCGAGCAGCCCGGCGGCGGTGGCGGCGAAGCGGTCCCCCGCGCCACAGGAGTCGCCGTGGTGGGCGGCGGGCGCGGGGACGAGCAGGGGGTGTTCTCCGTAGGAGAGGAGGGCGCCGCGGGAGCCGAGGGTCACCGTCACCGCGGCCACCCGCCAGTCCCGTACGAGGGCCGCGGCGTCGAGCGCGGCGGCGCGCAGGCCCCCGGCCGGGTGGCCGTCGCGCGGTCCGAAGCCGTGTGCCTCCTGCTCGGCGGGTGTCACCAGCCGGGTGCCGGGGACCGGCGGGCCCCCGCGCGGGTGCGGGTCCCAGACCAGCGGCGGGCGTGCGGTCAGTACGTCCCGCAGGGCGTCCGCCGTGCCGCGGCCGTAGTCGGAGACCAGGACGGCCCGGGCGGAGCGCAGCGCGGCGCGGGCCTCGTCGGTGGCCTCGCGGGCCCGGCCGCCGCCGCGGTCGAGGCGGACGACGGGGCGGTCCTGCGCCAGGACGCGGGTCTTCTCGGGCAGTGTTCCGCTCAAGGGGAGGGGGACCAGGGTCAGCCAGGGGGCGAGGAGTTCGCGCAGGGCCAGGCTGGCCGGGTCGTCGCCCGCGCCCGTGATCAGCGTGACCTCGCGGCCGTCGCGGGCGGCGAGATACGCGGCGAGCGCGGCGCCACCGGGACGGACGCGCTCGGCGCACTCCGACACGACCGGCACCGGCGCGTCGGGCGCCAGCCGGTCGGCGGAGCCGGTCAGGTCGCGGTCGAGCAGGGCGTCGCCGACCACGACCAGGGGGGTCCTGTCAGCCATGCGTCTCGTCACCTCCGCGTTCCCTTGCCACGTGCCCCCCGTACGCCCCGCTCCAGGGCGGCGTCGAAGGCCGCGCAGATCATGTGCACGGCGACCAGGTGGATCTCCTGGACGGTGGCCGTCGAGGGGGCTTCCACGCACAGGGACTCGTCGCTGCCCGCCATGAGCGGGTTGGGGGCGCAGCCGGTGAGCGCCCACACCCGTACCCCGGACGCGCGGGCGGCGTCGGCCGCGGAGAGCAGGTTGGCGCTGGCGCCGCTGGTGGACAGCAGCATCAGCACGTCGCCCTCGCGGCCGTGGGCGCGCACCTGGCGGGCGAACACCTCGTCGACGCCGTAGTCGTTGGCGATGGCGGTCGTGGAGGAGGTGTCGGCGTGCAGGGCGATGGCGGAGAACGGCGGCCGGTCGTCGCGGTAGCGGCCGACGAGTTCGGCGGTCAGGTGCTGTGCCTGGGCGGCGCTGCCGCCGTTGCCCGCGGCCAGCAGCCGCCCGCCGCCGCTCAGCACCGCGGCGAGCCGCGAGCCCCAGCGTTCGGTGATGTGCGCGGAGTCGCGGAACGCCCCCAGCGCGTCCTGGAGTTCGTCGCAGTGCCCGGCTACGGGCGGGTGCACGGTCATCACGCCACCTCCTTCGACAGTGTGTGGTCGGCGAGGGTCAGGCGGTACACCTGTTCGGCGCCGTCGGCGACGCGCGCCCAGGTGTAGTGCCGCAGGACGCGTTCGCGGCCGTTCCTGCCGTACTGGCGGCGCAGCCGTTCGTCGGCGAGGAGTTCGCGGGCGGCGTCCGCGATGGCTCCGGGGTCCTGCGGGGTGACCAGGCGGCCCGTGGTCCCGTCGGCCACGGAGTCGCGGTGGCCGCCGACGTCGGTGGCGAGGACCGGCACGCCGCAGGCCATCGCCTCCAGCGGCACGATGCCGAAGGGCTCGTAGACGGGGGTGCAGAGCACCAGGTCGGCGCTGCGGAGCAGGGCGGGCATGTCCTCGGGGTCGACCGCGCCGAGCAGCCGGACGCGGTCGGCGACGCCGGTGCGGCGCGCGAGCCCGGTCAGGCGCCGCGCCTCGGGGTCGGCGTCGAGGCCGCCGGCGGGCGGGCCGCCCGCGATGAGGAGTTCGGCGTCGGGGATGTCGGCCAGGGCCCGGATGGCCTGGTCGTAGCCCTTGCGGGGGACGAGCCGGCCGCAGGCGAGCAGCCGGTGCCGCTCCCGTCGGTCGGGGGTGCGGCCGGTGTCGGCGGTGGGGTGGAAGTGCTCGGCGTCCACACCGCAGGGGACGATGGACACCCGCCGGGGCGGTACGCCCATGTCACCGAGTTCGACGACCTCGTCGGTGCAGGTGGCCAGGACCCGTTCGCAGGCGCGGCCGAGCTGCCGTTCGATGCCGATGCGCTCGTAGGGGCTGGTGTCCCGCATGCCCTGGTGGCGCCGCTTGACGGTGCCGAGGGCGTGGAAGGTCTGCACGAGGGGGACGCCGTGCGGCCGGACCCCGATCTGGGAGGCCATGCCGGACATCCAGAAGTGGGCGTGCACCACGTCGGGCGTCTCCCGGGCCCAGGCGCGGGCCAGGTGGGCGCCGAAGGCGGGCATGTGCGGGAACAGTTCGTCCTTGGGCACGACCGCGGGCGGTCCGGCCGGCACGTGCTCGACGACCGCGCCGCCGGGCAGCGGCACCCGGTCGGGCAGACCGGTGGCGTCCCGGCGGGTGTAGACCGTGACGTCGTGTCCGCGCTTGGCCAACTCCTCGGTGAGGCGGGCCACGTAGACGTTCTGTCCACCGGCGTCGACGCCGCCGAGCGCGGCGAGGGGGCTCGCGTGCTCGGACACCATGGCGATCCTCATCGGGTCACCTCCTTCAGCAGCCGCTCCCAGTCGTCCAGGAAGCGGGACAGCCCGTAGCGGGACAGGGCCGCCGCACGGGCCCCGTCGCCGACCGTCCGCGCGTGCAGCGGGTCGGCGAGGAAGTCGCGTACGGCGTCGGTCAGTACGTCGATGCGGTTGGAGACCACTCCGGCGCCCGGGGGCACGGCCTCGGTCACCTCGGTGGTGGCGAGGGCGACCACGGGCATGCCGAGGTGCATGGCCTCCAGGAGGGACAGGCCGAGGGAGGTCCAGCGGACGGGGTGGACGTAGACGCGGCGGCGGGCCAGTTCGGTGTGCAGGTCGCTCTGGGGGACGTCCCGCGTGCGGCAGCGGCCGGGGTCGACGCCGATGTGCTCGGCGAGCCCTTCGGTGCGCATGCCGAACACGTCGAGCGGGGCGGCGCGGGAGAACGCGGGGAGCAGGTCCGTGCCGGTCGTACGGCCGCGCCGGATCGGTTCGTTGACGACGACGGCGGCGCGGTCCAGCTCGCCGGTCCAGCGGTGGCCGGGGTCGACGATGCCGTGTTCGACGACCGTCGTCTCCGTGGCGCCCGCGTCCCACATCAGCCGGTTGAAGTGGGTGACGTGGACGAGGGTGGTGACGTCGGGGATGTCCGCGGCGGGGTGGCGGGTGTCGGGGACGTCGCCGTCGGGGGCGTTGTGCTCCAGGTACACCAGCGGGGGGCGGCGGCCGAGCCACCGGTCGACGAGGTCGAGTTCGTGGGGGCGCTGGATGATCACGAGGTCGATGTGCTCGTCCCGCAGGCGCTGAGGCGGTACTTCGACGACGGAGTCGGGCCAGTCCCAGGTGCGGGCGCGGCCGAGGCCGTCGGGTCCGCGGTCCGGGGTGACGGGGACGAGGTAGGTGTGCGGGCCCTGCACGAAGGCCGTGGTCCACGACCCGTGCACGTGCCAGATGAGGATCCTCATGCCTCCCCCAGGAGTTTCTCGACGGCGGCGGCCACGTCGGTGGCCGTGACGGTGTTCAGGCAGGGATGGCCGGGGACGGGGCAGTCCCGGGCCCTGCTGTCCGCGCAGGGCGCGTCCTGGTCGCCGAGCAGGACGTACGGGACGCCGTACGGCCGCCAGCGCTCGGCCGGTACGACCGGGGCGAACAGGGACACCACCGGGGTGCCGACGGCGGCGGCGAGGTGGGCGGGCGCGGTGTTGCCGGTGACGACGACGGCGGCGCCCGCGAGGACGCCGGCCAGTTCCGGGGCCTCGGTGCGGCCGCCGAGGTCGGTGCCGTGCGCGCCCGCGACGTAGGCGGTGAGGTCGCGTTCGTCGGGGCCGCCGGTGACCAGCACGCGGTGCCCGGCGGCGGCGAGTTCGCGCACGGCCTCGGCGGCGCGTTCGGGGCTCCAGGCGCGGGCGGGGACGCTGGCGCCGGGGTGCAGCACGACGTAGGGGCCGGAGCCGGTCAGCGCGTCCGCGCGGGGCGGCGTGCGCACCCGCAGCCGGCCGTCGTCGGGGCGGGGGAATCCGGCCGCCTCGGCGAGGTCCAGCGCGGCCTCGGCCTCGTGGGCGTGCGGGGCGCGCTGGTGGCGCAGGTCGAGCAGGGAGCCGGGGTAGTCCACGCTGTCCGCGGCGATGTGCCGAACACCGGCGAGCCGCAGGACCAGGGCGGTGGGCAGCGGGGACTGGTGGAAGGAGGTGAGGATCAGCGCGGTGTCGGCGTCGATCCGGTCGACGAGCGCGTCGATGTCCGCGCGGCTGACGTCGGGCGGCTGGAACCCGCCCCAGGGCGCGTCCCACACCAGCACCTCGTCCACGCCGGGCAGCAGGCGGGCGGCGGGCGCGCCGCGCGATCCGCACAGCATGGTGACGTGGTCGGCCCGGGCGGCCACGGCCCGGACGGCGGGTCCGGCGAGCAGTACGTCGCCGAAGCTGTCGAGCCGGGTGACGAGTGCCTTCATCGCGGCCTCCCGCGGGTGTCCACGGCGGCACGCGTCCGGCCCGCCTCAGGAGCGAGGCCCGCCTCAGGAGCAAGCCCCGCCTCAGGAGCAAGGCCCGCCTCAGGAGCGAGGCCCGTCTCGGGAGCGAGGCCCGTCTCGGGAGCGAACGCCGCTGCGACGGGCCGTTCGTCCGCGAGGACTCGGCCCTCGGGCGGGCCGGCGAGCACCGCCCGTACGGCGGTCAGGAGGTCCGGGGCCACGTGTGCCGCGGTGGCGGTCTCCTCCGGGCGGGTCTGCGCGTTGGGGACGAGGATGCCGTGGGCGCCCGCGCGTTCGGCCGCCTCGGTGTCGGCGCCGATGTCGCCGATGACGACGCAGTCGGCGGGGGCGGCGCAGACGCGCCCGGCGGCCCAGAGGACCAGGCCGGGCTCCGGCTTGCGGCAGTGGCAGCCGTCGTCGGGGCCGTGCGGGCAGACCGCCCAGACGTCGAAGGGGCCGATGAGGTCGTCGATCCGCCGGTTGACGTGGCGGACGTCGGTGTCGCTGATCAGACCGCGGGCGATACCGGACTGGTTGGTGACGACGCCGGCCCGGATGCCGTGTTCGCGCAGCAGCGCGACCGCCTCGCGGGCGCCCTCGACGGGCCGGACGCGTGCCGGGTCGCCGTTGTAGGGGACGTCGTGGACGAGAGTGCCGTCGCGGTCGAAGAGCACGGCCTTGACGGGGCTCATGCCGCCACCTCCTGCCAGCCGGGGGCGTTGCGGTGCCGCCACAGTCCGCTCAGCCGGTGCCAGGTCGCGGCGGGCGGGATGAGCGCGCTGGTGACCAGCATGGTCGTGACCTCTTGGCGAGTGCGCGGGCCCGGGACGATACGGGCCCAGGCGAACTCGGCGGTGCCGGCGGCCCACCCGAGCCCGGCGACCGCGGCGGCGCGGGGACGGCCGGCGGCGGCGAGGGCGAGGGCGGCCGCGCCGGCGGCGGTGATCGCCGCGTGGCGTCGGATCCGGCCCTTGGGCGCCACCGCCTTGGCCCACCAGTCGGGGCCGTGCAGCCGCAGCATCAGGGCGTCGTCGGCGTTGCCGCGCTGCTGCTTCAGGGACGCCCAGCGAGAGGCGGGGCGCACGGGGTGGCGGGTGGTGCGGCGGCCACGCCGGATGCGCCAGCCCGCGTCGAGCACGCGCAGCGCGAGGTCGGCGTCCTCGCGGAAGGCGCGGGTGAAGCGTTCGTCGAAGCCGCCGACCTGTTTGAGCACGTCGGTGCGGTAGGCCATGTCGGCGGTGATCCACTGGGCCCGCGCGAGACCGGCGGTGCCCCGCTCCCAGTCGGTGGGGCGGCGCTCGCCCGGCAGCGGCACGGCGATCACGCCCTGCACGGCACCCGTGTCGGGGGCCGCCTCGGAGAGGTCCTGGACCAGCTGGTCGCACCAGTGCGGGCCGACCTGGACGTCGTCGTCGAGGAAGGCCGTCCAGGGTGAGGTGACCGCGCGGAGGCCGGTGTTGCGGGCGGCGGCGGGACCCCGTCCCCCGCTGCGCAGTACCACCGTGCGCTCGCGCAGGTCGCCGAGGACGGTCAGGGGGTGCTCCAGCGCGTCCGGGTCGGCGTCCGGTCCGGGCCGGTCGTCGACGAGGACGATCTCGTCGGGGCCCGGCCCGGTGGCGGCGGCCAGCGCGGCCAGGCAGTCGGCCAGCGTGTCGCGCACGAGGGTCGGGACGACCACGGCGTAGCCCGTCCTGCCTCCGCCGCCGGTCAGGGGGGCGCCGGTCATGCGAACGCCCTCCCCCGGCGGACCGCGAACGGGCCGATCGCCAGCAGGTCCACCGGTGCCGAACCGAAGCACTCCAGCGCGTCGCGCGGGTCGTCGACCATGGGCCGCCCGGCGGTGTTGAGGCTGGTGTTGACCACGACGGGCAGTCCGGTGCGGCGTTCGAAGGCGGCCAGCATCCGGGCGACGAGCGGCTCGCGGCGCTCCTCGACGGTCTGGATGCGGGCGGTGCCGTCGACGTGCACGACCGCCGGGATGCGGTCCCGCCACGCTGCGGCTACGTCGTGCACGAAGAGCATGTACGGGCTGGGGATCGGTCCGGTGAAGATGTCGGCGGCGCGGTCGGCCAGCACCATGGGCGCGACGGGGCGGAACTCCTCGCGGCCCTTGACCTGGTTGAGCCGCTCCAGGTTCTCCGCCCGGCCCGGGTGGGCCAGCAGTGAGCGGTGTCCGAGGGCGCGCGGCCCGAACTCGCTGCGGCCCTGGAACCAGGCGACGACTCCGTCGCGGGCCAGTTCCTCGGCGACCGTCTCGGCGATGTCGTCCGGCTCCTCGTAGGGGATCGCGGCCGTCTCCAGCCAGGTGCGGATCTCCTCGTCGCTCCAGCCGCGGCCGAGGTCGGCGCCGGGCATGGGCTCGGGAGCGGTGCCCGTCTGGGCGGCGGCCACGTGCAGGGCGCCGCCGAGGGCCGTGCCCGCGTCGCCGGCGGCGGGCTGCACCCACACGTGCCGGTACGGGCCGCGGGCGGCGATCTCCGAGTTGGCGACGCAGTTGAGCGCGACGCCGCCCGCCATGGTCAGCGCTTCTCCCCCGGCCTCGCGGTGCAGCCAGTGGACGAGTTCGAGGAGCAGTTCCTCCAGTACGGCCTGGGTGCTCGCGGCGAGGTCGGCGTGGTCCTTCGTCCAGTCCTCGCCCTTGGCGCGGGCCGGGGCGAGGGCCGCCCAGTCGACGCCGTGGGCGCAAAAGCCGCCGTCGCCGGTGGCGTGGACGCGCTCGCGCAGTTGCTCCAGGAACCGGGGCTTGCCGTAGGAGGCCAGGGCCATCACCTTGTACTCGTCGCTGCTGCGCAGGAAGCCGAGGTGCTCGGTCAGTTCCTCGTAGACGAGGCCGAGCGAGTGCGGCAGCGCCTGCGTGGCGAGCGTGTCGAGCTTGCCGTCGCGGTAGCGGCCGGCCAGGTGGGAGGCGGACTCGCCGCGGCCGTCGAGGACGAGGACGTCGTTGTCGGGGTGCGGTGAGGCCGGTCCGGCGGAGGCGGCGTGCGCCACGTGGTGCGGGACGAAGACGACCTGGTCGGGGTCGAGTCCGGGCAGCGCCTCGGCGAGGAACTCGGGGGCGCGGCGGGCGTACTCGAGCCGCAGCGGGTCCCACGGGTCGTCCAGGCCCATGTCGCGGGCGGGCCGGGCGAGCTTGGGGTCGAAGGAGTACGCGACGGCGTCCAGTTCCTCGGGCCGTACCCCGGCGTGTTCGAGGCACCACCGCGCCGACAGCTCCGGTACTTCCCACGCGGAGAAGGGCACCGGCCGCTTGCCGTGCTTGCGGCGGCTGAAACGCTCTTCCTCGGCGGCCGCAACGGTCCGGCCGTCGACGACGAGTGCGGCGGCCGGGTCGTGGAACAGGGCGTTGATACCAAGGATGCGCATGGGGGGTGCTCCGTCCCGGGCGGCTCGTGAGTCTCTCTGGTTCGTTCCGGTCTCTGTGGTCTCTGTGGTCTCTGTGGTCTCTGTGGAGCCTCTGGATCTCTCTCGGCTCGCGGGTGCCGCGGTGCGGCTGGCTCAAACACTTGGAGACAACTCAGTTCCCGAAAAGAGCGGATATATCACGGAAGGTGATGATCCGGGGTCAGCCCCGCGTGGCGGGCTATGCGGCGATGGAGTGCGCGAACCAGCCGATGGTCCGCTCCAGCCCCTCGCTCCAGCCGGTCCGTGGCTGCCAGCCGAGCCGTTCCCGGGCCAGGGTGGTGTCGGGCCTGCGCCGGCCGGGGTCGTCGACGGGGCGTTCGACGAAGCGGATACGGGAGCCGGAGCCGGTGAGCTCGACGACGCGGCGGGCCAGTTCCAGCATGGTGATCTCGTCGGCGCCGCCGATGTTCACCGGCCCGCTCTCCCCGGACCCGGCGAGGGCCAGGACGCCGTCGACGGTGTCGTCGACGTAGCACAGGGAGCGGGTCTGGCCGCCGTCGCCGGCGACGGTGAGCGGCATGCCGTCCAGGGCCTGCGCGATGAAGGTGGGCACGGCGCGGCCGTCGCCGGTGCGCATGCGGGGGCCGTAGGTGTTGAAGATGCGGACGATGGCGGCGTCCGTGCCGTGCACCTGGCGGTGGGCGGTGACCAGGGCCTCGGCGAAGCGCTTGGACTCGTCGTAGACGCTGCGCGGGCCGATCGGGTTGACGTTGCCCCAGTAGGTCTCGCGCTGCGGGTGCTCCAGCGGGTCGCCGTAGACCTCGGAGGTGGAGGCGAGCACGAAGCGGGCGCCGTCGGCGCGGGCCCGCTCGAGTGCGTTGCGGGTGCCGGTGCTGCCGACGTCGAGGGTCTCCAGGGGCAGCCGGAGGTAGTCGGCGGGCGAGGCCGGGCAGGCGAAGTGCAGGACGAGGTCGAAACGGCCGGGCAGGCCGCGCAGGGCCGCCGGGTCGGTGGCGTCGGCACGGACGAACCGGAAGCCGCGGTGCCGCTCCAGCTCGGCCACGTTGCCGTGGGAGCCGGTGGCCAGGTTGTCGAGGCATACGACGTCGGTGCCGGCGTCGAGCAGGCGGCCGCACAGGTGGGACCCGACGAATCCGGCTCCGCCGGTCACCAGGGCCCGGCGCCAGACGCGTCCACTCACGGGGCTGTCGCCCACGGGGCTCTCGCTCACGGGGTCCTCCTCACTCTCACCGTCACTTGCGTGTCGGCTGAGTAACCCGGTGACCGCTCCCACTACCTCGAACTTGGATTCGAATGAGGTGCGAGGGTGCCTGTCGCACGGGGCGCCCGCCACGCGCACGGGGCGGCATCACCCTCCGCACCCGCCGGGCCGCACCACCCTCCACGCCCGCCGGGCCGCACCACCCCGCCACCCGACCGGCACGTACTGCCGCCGGTCACCTGCGGGCGGTTCCCTACGATCGGTGCGTGGCCACCTTCTCTCTCGAACGCACCGCTCCCCTCCCACCGGACGAGGCATGGCGCCGGCTCACCACATGGCAGCGGCACGGCGACGCGGTGCCGCTGACCCGGGTCACCGTCGCGACTCCCGGCCCCACGCGCCGGGGCACGGTGATCGTGGCCCGCACGGGCGCCGGGCCGCTCTCCTTCGACGACAGGATGGAGGTGACCCTCTGGCAGCCGCCGGGCGACGACGCCCCCGGCCGGTGCCGGCTGGACAAGCGCGGCCGCCTGGTCGGAGGCTGGGCGGAGCTCGAGGTCCACCCGGGCCCCGGCGGCCGGTCCCGCGTCGTGTGGCGCGAGGAACTGAGGGTCCGTCTCCTCCCGTCGCTCTTCGACGGCGCACTGGGCCGCACCGGGCGGTACGTCTTCGGCCGCGCGGTCAACCGGCTCCTGCGGCGCCCGTGAACCGCGGGTTGCCCACGAGGTACGGGGCGCGGACGGGTCCGCGTCGTACGCCACGCCCCGGGCGTTTCCCGCGTACCGTGCCGGCATGTCCGCAAGAACGCGCACCTTCGTCCAACTGTCCGTAACCGGCGCCCTGTTGAGCCTGGCCGTGGCGGCTCCGGCCGCCTCCGCTGACCAGGGAACCGCGGTCCCGCTGCGCATCGCCACGTACAACATCCACGCCGGAACGGGGTCGGACGGCGTCTTCGACCTCAACCGGCAGGCCGCCGCGCTGCGCGCCCTCGACGCCGATGTGATCGGCCTCCAGGAGGTCGACGTGCACTGGGGTTCCCGCAGTCAGGGGCTCGACGTCGCCGAGGAGTTGGCGCGACGGCTCGGCATGCGGGTGTCGTTCGCGCCGATCTACAGCCTCGACCCCGTCGAGGCAGGCGGTCCTCGGCGCGAGTACGGCGTGGCGGTGCTCTCCCGCTTCCCGATCCGTTCCGCGGCGAATCACGAGATCACGCGCCTGTCCACCCAGGACGAGAACCCCGTCCCCGCGCCCGCGCCCGGGTTCGGCGAGGTGACGCTCAAGGTGCGCGGAGTGCCGGTGCAGGTGTTCGTGACGCACCTCGACTACCGCTCCGATCCGGCGGTCCGGGTGGCGCAGGTGGCCGACACCCGGCGGATCATGGCGCGGGAGCGGGCCACTTCGCCGGGGGCCCGGCAGGTGCTGCTCGGCGACTTCAACGCGGAGCCCTCGGCCCCCGAACTGCGACCGCTGTGGGCGGACCTGCGCGACGCCGGAGGGGGGACCGGTGGCACGTATCCGGCCGCGGCGCCGGTGAAGCGGATCGATTACGTGGCCGTGGGGAACGGTGTGCGGGTGCGCGGCGCCTCCGTACCCGAGGAGGCCGTGGCCTCGGACCACCGGCCGGTGGTCGCCGACGTCTCACTGCCGCGGAAGCCGGGGAAGGGGTACGGCGCGGGCTGAGGCCGGTCACCGGGCCTGCCCGGCGGGTCATGCCGCGAAGGCGGGGTCGGGGCCACCGAGCCGACGCGGCCTGCCCCAGAGGGCGGGCCGTCGTGGTGGATGGGGGTGTGGGCGCCGGTCAGGGAGGCGCCCGTGCCGCCCCGGCGGGTCGCGACGATCTCGGCGGCGATGGACAGGGCCGTCTCCTCGGGCGTACGCGCGCCCAGGTCGAGGCCGATGGGGGACCTGAGGCGGTTCAGCTCCGGGTCGCTCACGCCGACCTCGCGCAGCCGTGCGTCGCGGTCCAGGTGGGTGCGGCGGGAGCCCATCGCGCCGACGTACGCCACCGGCAGGCGCAGCGCCAGTCGGAGCAGGGGTACGTCGAACTTGGCGTCGTGGGTCAGGACGCACAGCACGGTGCGCGCGTCGACCTCCGTGCGCCGCAGGTACTCGTGCGGCCACTCGACGACGATCTCGTCCGCGTCCGGGAAACGGACCGGCGTGGCGAAGACGGGGCGCGCGTCGCACACCGTCACGTGGTAGCCGAGGAACTTGCCGGCCCTGACCAGCGCCGAGGCGAAGTCGATCGCACCGAAGACGATCATGCGGGGGGCGGGGACGGAGGACTCGATCAGCAGCGTGAGCGGTGCTCCGCAACGCGAGCCCTGCTCTCCGATCTCCAGCGTGCCGGTGCGCCCGGCGTCCAGGAAGGCGCACGCCTCGGCGGCCACCGTGCGGTCCAGTTCGGGGTGGGCGCCGAAACCGCCGGTGCGGGAGCCGTCCGGGCGGACGACGAGCGCGCGACCCGTCAGTTCCGCCGGGCCACTCGCGATCCGCGCCACCGCCGCCGGTTCCCCGCCCGCGGCGGCGGCGAGCGCGGCGGCCAGCGCCGACCGGACGGGGTCGTCCGCCCGGGCCGGCGTGACGAGGATGTCGACGACCCCGCCGCAGGTCAGCCCCACGGCGAAGGCGTCCTCGTCGCTGTAGCCGAAGCGCTCCAGTACGGTTTCGCCGTCCGCGAGCGCCTGCCGGCACAGCTCGTACACGGCCCCCTCCACACAGCCGCCGGAGACCGAGCCGACCGCCGTGCCCTCGGCGTCCACCGCGAGGGCGGCGCCGGGCTGACGGGGGGCGCTGCCGCCGACGGCCACCACGGTGGCCACGGCGAAGTCGCGCCCCTGCTCGACCCACCGGTTCAGCTCTTCGGCGATGTCCAGCATCTGTCGGTCTCCTCACAGAGCGGGGATGGGGAACGGGTTCCCGTGGCAGCGGCTAATGCACGCCCAGCCAGCTCTCGATCGGGTTGAGGGCGAAGTAGACGATGAAGATCACCGTCAGCGCCCACATGAACGCGCCGATCTCCCGCGCCTTGCCCTGGGCGGCCTTGATGGCGACGTAGGAGATGACACCGGCGGCGACACCCGCCGTGATGGAGTACGTGAAAGGCATCAGGACGACGGTCAGGAAGACCGGGATCGCGGTGGCCCGGTCGGCCCAGTCCACGTGCCGGGCGTTCATCATCATCATCGCGCCGATGACGACCAGCGCGGCGGAGGCGACCTCCTGCGGCACGATCGCGGTGATCGGTGTGAAGAAGAGGCAGGCCGCGAAGAACAGGCCGGTGACGACCGAGGAGAGCCCGGTGCGGGCCCCCTCGCCGACGCCGGTCGCGGACTCGACGAAGACGGTCTGACCGGAGCCGCCCGCCACACCGCCGATGGCGCCGCCGGCGCCGTCGACGAACAGCGCCTTCGACAGGCCCGGCATCCGGCCCTTGTCGTCGGCGAGCTTCGCCTCGGTGCCGACACCGATGATGGTGGCCATCGCGTCGAAGAACCCGGCCAGCACCAGCGTGAAGACGATCATGCCGACCGTCATCGCGCCGACCTCGCCCCAGCCGCCGAACTCCAGGTCGCCGAAGAGCGAGAAGTCGGGCATGGAGACCGCGCTGCCGTGCAGCTCGGGGGCTCCGTTGGCCCACTGCCTGGGGTCGATGACCCCGGTGGCGTTCAGCAGGGACGCGATGACCGTGCCGGTGATGATGCCGATCAGGATCGCCCCGGGGGTGTTGCGGGCCTGGAGCATGAAGATCAGGAGCAGGGTGCCCGCGAAGAGCAGGACGGGCCAGCCGGCGAGTTCTCCGGCGGGGCCGAGGGTGAGCGGGGTCGCCTTGCCCGCGTGGACGAAGCCGCCCTTGACCAGGCCGATGATGGCGATGAACAGGCCGATGCCCATGGTGATGCCGTGCTTGAGGGCGAGCGGGATCGCATTCATGATCATCTCGCGGAGCCCGGTGACCACGAGCAGCATGATCACCACGCCGTACATCACGCACATGCCCATGGCCTGCGGCCAGGTCATCTGGGGGACGACCTGCCCGGCGATCACCCCGGACACCGAGAGACCGGCGGCCAGGGCGAGCGGCACCTTGCCGACGAAGCCCATGAGGAGCGTGGTGACCGCCGCGGCGAGCGCCGTCGCGGTGATCAGGGCCTTCTGGCCCAGGGTGTCCCCCGCCGCGTCCTTGCCGGACAGGATGACGGGGTTGAGCAGGACGATGTAGGCCATCGCCATGAAGGTGGTGGTACCGCCGCGCACCTCACGCGCGACCGTCGATCCTCGGTGGGTTATGTGAAAGTACCGGTCGAGCCAAGACCGTCCGGCGGGGACGCGGGAACCCGCGCCCGCGTCCTCGGCGGTCTTTGGCTCCACTGACTGCTGTGTCATGGGGGCCGTCTCCCAAGGTTCATAGGTGCACCCGGTCGGCCGCTGGGGCGGTCGCGGGATTTGGGATATGCACGACCCGGGGGACGGCCCGAGACGAACGCATGTGGTGGTGGTACTTCAAGCACCGCGAGCGGAGCGGGACTTGGGCTGTGCTCCGGACGGCGCGGAGTGTGTGACGTTCCGTGCGCCGCCCGGAGGGTCTTCTCACGCCGTGCCGGTCAGGTGCTCCGGTCGTACCGGCGTGCGGTCGAGCGCCAGCCCGGTCGCGTCCCGGACGGCCGCGAGGACCGCCGGTGTCGACGACAGGGTGGGTGCCTCGCCGGCGCCGCGCAGCCCGTACGGCGCGTGGTCGTCGGCGAGTTCGAGCACGTCGACCGGGAGGGCCGGCGTGTCGAGAATCGTGGGGAGCAGGTAGTCCGTGAAGGACGGGTTCCTGACCTTCGCGGTCCTGGGGTCGACGACGATCTCCTCCATCACCGCGATGCCCAGGCCCTGGACGGTGCCGCCCTGGATCTGGCCGATGACGGAGAGCGGGTTGAGCGCCTTGCCGACATCCTGGGCGCAGGCCAGCTCGATCACCTTGACCAGGCCCAGTTCGGTGTCGACCTCGACGACGGCGCGGTGCGCGGCGAAGGAGTACTGGACGTGGCCGTTGCCCTGGCCGGTGCGCGGGTGGAAGGCCTCGGTCGGCCGGTGCCGCCACTCCTCCTCGACCTCGACGGCCTCGCCCTCCAGGACGTCCACGAGGTCGCGGAGCACCTCGCCGCCGACGGTGACGACCTTGCCGCCCTCCAGGAGGAGTTCGGCGGTGGCCCAGGCCGGATGGTAGGAGCCGAACCTGCGGCGGCCGATCTCCAGGACCTTCTCGCGCACCAGCTCGCAGGCGTTCTTGACGGCACCGCCGGTGACGTACGTCTGCCTGGACGCCGAGGTGGAGCCGGCCGAGCCGACCTGTGTGTCCGCCGGGTGGATGGTCACCTGGGCGACGCCCAGTTCGGTGCGGGCGATCTGCGCGTGGACGGTGACGCCGCCCTGGCCGACCTCCGCCATGGCGGTGTGCACGGTGGCCACCGGCTCGCCGCCGACGACCTCCATGCGGACCTTGGCCGTGGAGTAGTCGTCGAAGCCCTCGGAGAAGCCGACGTTCTTGATGCCGACCGCGTAGCCGACGCCGCGGACGACGCCCTCGCCGTGCGTGGTGTTGGACAGGCCGCCGGGCAGCTGCCGTACGTCGGCGCCCTCGCTGGACTCCCACTGACGCTCGGGAGGCATCGGCATCGCCTTGACGCGGCGCAGGAGTTCGGCGACCGGCGCCGGGGAGTCGACCGGCTGGCCGGTGGGCATGATCGTGCCCTGCTCCATGGCGTTGATCCGGCGGAACTCCACCGGGTCCATGCCGAGTTCCGCGGCCACCTTGTCCATCTGCGCCTCGTAGGCGAAGCACGCCTGGACCGCGCCGAAGCCGCGCATCGCGCCGCAGGGCGGATTGTTGGAGTAGAGGGCGAGAGCCTCGATCTCCACGTCGTCGATCACGTACGGGCCGACGGACAGGGAGGCGGCGTTGCCGACGACCGCCGGGGAGGCGGAGGCGTAGGCACCGCCGTCCAGGACGATGCGGCACCTCATGTGCGTGATCCTGCCGTCCCTGGTGGCACCGTGCTCGTAGTGCAGCTTCGCCGGGTGGCGGTGGACGTGGCCGAAGAAGGACTCGAAGCGGTTGTAGACGATCTTGACCGGCTTGCCGGTGCGCAGCGCCAGGAGGCAGGCGTGGATCTGCATCGACAGGTCCTCTCGCCCGCCGAACGCGCCGCCGACGCCGGACAGCGTCATCCGCACCTTGTCCTCGGGCAGGCCGAGGACGGGCGCGATCTGGCGCAGGTCGGAGTGGAGCCACTGCGTGGCGACGTAGAGGTCGACGCCGCCGTCCTCCGACGGCACCGCGAGTCCGGACTCCGGGCCGAGGAAGGCCTGGTCCTGCATGCCGAAGTAGTACTCGCCCCTGACGATGACGTCGGCCTCCTTCGACGCCTCGTCGGCGTCGCCGCGGAAGATCGGCTGGCGGTGCACGATGTTCTGGTGCGGGACGGTCCCGGCGTACTCGTCGTCGCGGCCTTCGTGGACGAGGACCGCGTCGGGGGCGGTGGCGGAGGCCTCGTCGGTGATGACCGGCAGTTCCCGGTACTCCACCTTGATCTTGGCGGCGGCGCGGCGCGCGGTCTCCGGATGGTCGGCGGCGACGATCGCGACCGGCTCCCCGTGGTGCCGGACCCTGCCGTGGGCGAGGACCGGGGTGTCCTGGAGCTCCAGGCCGTAGTACCGCACCTCGGTGGGCAGGTCGTCGTATGTCAGGACGGCGTGGACACCCGCCGTGGCGAGGGCTTCGCCGGTGTCGATGGACACGATCTCGGCGTGCGCGACCGTGGAGCGCAGCAGCTGGCCCCACAGCATGTCCTCGTGCCACATGTCGGACGAGTACGCGAACTCGCCGGTGACCTTGAGGGTGCCGTCCGGGCGGAGGGTGGACTCGCCGATGCCGCCCCTGGTCCGTGACCCCTGGGTGATCTTGGTAGGTGCGCCGGTGGCGGCCATGCTCAGACCTCCTCGGACTGGCGGGCCGCGGCCAGGCGGACCGCGTCCATGATCTTCTCGTAGCCCGTGCAGCGGCACAGGTTGCCCGACAGCGCCTCGCGGATGTCCGCGTCGGTCGGGCTCGGGTTGCGCTCCAGCATCTCGTCGGCGGCGACCAGCAGGCCGGGCGTGCAGAAGCCGCACTGGACGGCGCCGGCGTCGATGAACGCCTGCTGGATCGGGGCGAGCGTCGCGCACGGGGAGGTGCCGCTCTCGCCGGTCCGCGAGTCGGTGCCGCCGGCCTGCCACCGCTTGGCCTCGTCGAGCGTGGTGCCCTTGTCGGCGCCGCTGCCGCAGGCGCCGGTGGCGCTGCCCTCGGCGCGCTCCTTGGCGAAGTCGGCCAGGCCCTCGACGGTGACGACCTCGCGGTCCTGCGCCTGACCGGCCGCGACCAGACAGGAGCACACCGGGACGCCGTCCAGGCGGACCGTGCAGGAGCCGCACTCGCCCTGCTCGCAGGCGTTCTTGGAGCCGGGCAGGCCCATCCGCTCGCGCAGCACGTACAGCAGGGACTCGCCCTCCCACACGTCGTCGGCTTCCTGCGGACGTCCGTTGACGGTGAAGTTGACGCGCATCACGCGGCTCCTTCCGTGGTGTGGCGGGCGCCGCGGTACGACTCCCAGGTCCAGGTGAGCGTCCGGCGGGCCATCACGCCGACCGCGTGGCGGCGGTAGCCGGCGGTGCCCCGGACGTCGTCGATGGGGTTGCAGGCGGCGGAGCACAGGTCCGCGAACCGCTTGGCGACGGACGGGGTGATGATCTTTCCGTTGTCCCAGAAGCCGCCCTCTTCGAGCGCCGCGTTCAGGAACTCCTCCGCGACCGTGGCCCGGACCGGGGTGGGCGCGGCCGAACCGATGCCGGTGCGGACGGTGCGGGTTTCGGGGTGCAGGGCGAGGCCGAAGGCGCACACCGCGATGACCATGGCGTTGCGGGTGCCGACCTTGGAGAACTGCTGCGGGCCGTCGGCCTTCCGGACGTGCACGGCGCGGATCAGCTCGTCGGGCTCCAGCGCGTTGCGCTTCACGCCCGTGTAGAAGTCGTCGATGGGGATCAGGCGCCTGCCGCGCACCGACTCGGCCTCGACCTGCGCGCCGGCGGCGAGCAGCGCCGGATGGGCGTCGCCGGCCGGGGAGGCGGTGCCGAGGTTCCCGCCCACGCCGCCGCGGTTACGGATCTGCGGGGAGGCGACCGTGTGCGAGGCGAGGGCGAGACCCGGCAGCTCGGTGCTCAGGTTCTCCATGATCCTTGAGTAGGGCACGGAGGCACCGAGCCGTACGGAGTCCTCGCCGACCTCCCATGCGCAGAGGTCGCCGATGCGATTCAGGTCCATGAGGTACCCGGGCCGGCGGTGGTCGAAGTTGATCTCGACCATCACGTCGGTACCACCCGCGATCGGCACAGCGGTGGGGTGCTCGGCCTTCGCTGCGAGCGCCTCCTCCCAGCTGGCGGGGCGAAGGAAGTCCATGACCGGCTCTCTTCTTCGGCATCGTGTGGTGGGCGTACGGATTGAGCCAATTCGCGGGCGGCGGGCCCGGCTCGTTCATGTCCTGTTCACGTGGAGTGGCCTCAGTACACCGCCCGGCGCTCCACCAGGGTCAGTCGCAGAAACCATGAAGGAGTTGGCTGGCCAGGGCTGGCATCTTGTAGATTCGTATGAAAGGAGGCCCTCGGAAACCTCCTCGTCTTCCTCCGGAAACGGGCGACACAGTCGCGTGACCTGGAACACTTCGAGACAAAGAACGGCGGCGACGAGAATGCGGCTGCGCGCACTGCTGGACACCGACGCGCTGGGCCTCAAGCTGCTCGGCGGCGAGGACGAGCTGGACCGCTCCGTGCGGGGCGTGATGACCACCGACCTGCGGGACCCCAGCCGCTATCTCTCGGGCGGGGAGCTGGTCCTGACCGGCCTGGCCTGGCGCCGGGACGCCGCCGACTCCGAGCCGTTCGTCCGGATCCTGGTGCAGGCCGGGGTGGCCGCGCTGGCCGCCGGCGAGGCGGAGCTGGGGAGCGTGCCCGAGGACCTGCTGGCGGCGTGTGCGCGGCACCGGCTGCCCCTGTTCGCGGTGCACGAGTCGGTGGCCTTCGCGACCATCACCGAGCATGTCGTCCGCCAGGTCTCCGGCGAGCGGGCCGGGGACCTCGCCGCCGTGGTGGACCGGCACCGCCGGATGATGACCTCCGGCCCGGCGGGCGGCGGCCCCGACGTGGTGCTCGATCTGCTCGGCTCCGACCTGGACCTGCGGGCCTGGGTGCTCTCCCCGACGGGACGGCCGGTCGCCGGGCCGAAGGACCCCGCTCCCGCGCTCTCCGCCGAGGTGTGCGCGAAGCTGGCGGCGGATCATCTCGCGGCCACCCGCACGGGCCGGCGCGCGCCGCACCGGGTGCCCCTGGGCGGCACGACGTACAGCCTCTTCCCGGTGCGCGGCGCCGCGCGTACCCCGCAGGGCGCGAGCACCGTGCGGGACGTGCGCGAGACGGTGCTGTCCGACTGGCTGCTGGTGGTCGAGGCGGACGCCGGGGACTGGGCCGAGGAGCGGCTCGACCTGCTGCACGGCGTCACCCAGCTGATCGCGGTCGAGCGGGACCGCCGGGACGCGGCGCGCACCGTGCGGCGGCGGCTCGCGCAGGAGGTTCTGGAGCTGGTGCAGACGGGCGCCGCCCCCGCCGAGATCGCGGCCCGGCTGCGGGTCGCGGCGCCGGTGCTGCTGCCGGGCCTCGGCGCGGCCCCGCACTGGCAGGTCGTCGTGGCCCGCGTCGAGTGGACGGACGGCGAGGCGGACACCGGCCCGGTCGCCCAGACCCTGCTCGAGGAGATCCTCGTGGACCCGCTCGCCACGGGCCCCGAGCACTCCGACCGCATCGCCGTGGCGCACACCGGCGACGAGGCCGTCGCCCTCGTTCCGCTGCCGGCGGTCTCCAGTGAGCACGACGGCTCCGAGACCGGCATCCTCGCGGACGCGCTGCTGGCGGCCGTACGGGAACCGCTGTCCGCCGGCCTGGACGGCGACGGACGCGTGACGCTCGGCGTCAGCGCGGCCGTGCACTCCGCGGAGGGGCTGCGCGGCGCGCTGGAGGAGGCCCGGCACGCACGGCGGGTGGCCGCGGCGCGCCCCGGCCGGGTCTGCGCGGCCGGCCACCAGGAACTGGCCTCGCACGTCCTCCTGCTCCCCTTCGTCCCCGACGACGTCCGCCGCGCCTTCACCGCCCGGCTGCTGGACCCGCTGCGGGACTACGACCGCCGCCACCGCGCCGAGCTGATCCCGACGCTGGAGGCGTTCCTCGACTGCGACGGCTCCTGGACGCGCTGCGCGAGCCGGCTCCACCTGCACGTCAACACGCTGCGCTACCGCGTCGGGCGGATCGAGCAGTTGACGGGGCGTGACCTGTCGCGCCTGGAGGACAAGCTGGATTTCTTCCTGGCGCTGCGGATGAGCTGAGCCGTGGGGCACGAGCGGGCCCGGACGTTCCCAAACCTCCGGGCCGGGAAGTCCCACCACTTTGTGAAAACTTTCACCCATCCTCTTGGCCGGGCCGCCGGATCCGTGCTGAGATGCGGCCACCACTCGAGAGCTCGATGGCGTGCTAAGGGGAGGGCAACGTGGCGCATTCCGCCATGGCTGGTTCTGGTTGGGGAACGACCGAGGGTGACGATCCGCTCCAGACCGCCGTGTGGCGGTTGCGCTCGCGCGCCTGCTGGGCCGACGCGGTGGCCCTGCTGGAGCCGGTCACCGCGGCCACCGCCTTGCAGCGGACCGCGCTGCTGGTGGAGCGGTGCCTGTACACCGAGCAGGGCTGGGCGGAGGCCGAGGACGCGCTGCGCACCGCCGAGGCGCTGGCCCACAGCGACGACGAACGCGGGGCCGCGGCCTGTGAACGCGGCCAACTCGCGTACGCCGCCACGGTGCACGGGGTGCGCGACCGGTCCGACGAGGCGCGGGCCGCGCTGGGCCGGGCCGCGGCACTGATCGCGCCCGGGGCCAGAGGGCGGGCGCTGCTGGACTTCCGGCGCGGGCTGCTCGCGGAGAACCTGACCCGCTCGCCGCAGGCCGCCCGCGCGGCGTACCGGCGCGCCCATGCCGGGGCCACCGCGCACGCCGACCCGCTCCTCCAGTCCTTCACCTGGCGGCACCTCGCCGGACTCGCCCTGCGGGAGGGCGAGTTGGCCGAGGCGCGGCACGGGTTCGCCGAGTCGCTGCGCATCCGCGAGGAGCTGGGATACCTGGTCGGTACGGCCCCCGCGCTGGCGTCTCTCGCGGACGCGGAGTCGGAGCCGGAGGCGTCGCGGCTGCGGGAGGAGGCGCGGCGGCTGTTCCGGCTGCTGGGCGGGGTGCCGACCTGGCTGGCGCGGCAGCTCACCCCGCCGGCCGCGGGCGCGGCGACGGCGTGACGTCCGTTCACGGGAATCCGCTCCAGCGCGGGGCCGTGGCGGCCCAGGCGGCGTCCCACCCGGCGAGGTGATGGCGGCCTTCTGAGCGGGCATCAGCTGGTCGTCCGCCTGGCCGCTCTCTCCAAGGGCCTGGAGCTGGGTCATGCGGGTGTCGCGGGCGTGTTCGAGACGCCGGCGCGCCTTGTGAGCGGTCAGCCGCTCGGGACGGGGTTCGATGCGGGAGGCGTCGAGCGACACGGTGGGTCCTTCTCTCGGAGAGTTCTGCGGGTACGACGAGAGCCGGGCCGATCGGACCCGGTCATCCTCAACCCCGGCCGGACCGCCGGAGGAAACCCATCGGGCGCAGGCCCCATGTGCCCGGGGACGGAGGATCCACTCGGCGCCGCGCGCGGGCGGCCGGATGGGTGTACCGCGACCCGGAAATGGGGGTCGGGCCCCATCGACCCGGCGGTGGCGGAGGGTGCAAACTGGCCGCTTGCCCGGTCTCTACCCGGGCCGCGGCTCCCGCCGAGGGTGCGCGATGGCCGACGGTGGAGGCGTACCAGTCGACGCGCCGCAGAAAGGGGACGGTGCATGCACCCCGCACGACGCACCGCCCCCGCACACCGCACCACCCCCGTCCCAGCACGACGCACCGCCCCCGTCCCAGCAGGACGCACCGCCCCCGCACACCGCACCACCCGCGCCCCGGGCCACCGGCCCGCGGCGCCGCTCACCGCTCTGCTGACCGTCCTTCTTGCCGTCCTGCTGGCCCTCTTCCCGGCATGGCCGGCGGCCGGCGCGGGCGGCACCGCCCTCCCGGGACCTCTCCCGGTGCCCGCCGCGCCGGCCGTCCCGCACCCGGACACCGGCTACCACGCGGACGACGGCTGTGCCACCACCTGCACCGCCCAGGCCAGACCCCGGCACGACCACCTCGCGGAGCGTCCGGCGCCACCGGACCGGCTCGCCACCACCACGCGCGCCGCCGGCACCACGCCGTCCGCCCACGGGCGGACCTCGGCCGTGCCCCGCCCCGTGCCCGTCTCCCCCGGCCGTACGAGCCACGATCGCGGGCGGGCTCCTCCCGTCTCCTCCGGCACCTGAGACAGCCCGCCCCTTTCACCTTCTCCCGCCGCGGCCGCGCTCGGCCGCCGCCGTGGCATGCCCGCCGGAGGCCCGTGTTGAAACGTTCCCGTCCCCGCTCCCGCCCCGACTCCCTGAAGGGGCGGGCACTCGTCGCCCTCCTCGTGCTGGCCGGGGCCGTGGCCATTGCCCTGACCATGCCGATCCGCCTCGGGCTCGACCTGCGCGGCGGCACCCAGATCGTGCTGGAGACCAAGTCCACCGAGACCACCAAGGCCGACCGGGAGGCCACCGACCGCACCGTGGAGGTGCTGCGCGGCCGCATCGACGCGCTCGGCGTCGCCGAGCCGACCATCGTCCGCTCCGGCGACGACCGCGTCGTCGTCGAGCTGCCCGGCGTACAGGACCCGAAGAAGGCGGCCGACGTGCTGGGCCGCACCGCGCAGCTCACCGTCCACTCGGTGCTCGGCCCGGCCGAGCCCGGGAAGGAGGCCGCCGGGGACGACGCCGAGGCCTCGTCCGGCACCGCCGGCGAGCGCGTCCTGCCGGACGAGTCCGGACAGTCCCTCCGGCTCGGCGACGCCACGCTGACCGGGCAGGACGTGAAGGACGCCGACGCCCGCTTCGACCAGCAGGGCGGAGCCGGGTGGCACGTGACCGTCGACTTCAAGGACGCGGGCGGCGAGCGCTGGGCCGAGGTGACCGGCGAAGCCGCCTGCCACCCGGCCGGAGACCCGCGGCGCCGGGTGGCCATCGTGCTCGACAACAAGATCATCTCGGCGCCGCAGGTCGACCCCTCCGTGGCCTGCGGGGCGGGCATCACCGGCGGCTCCACCCAGATCACCGGCTCCTTCGACGACGCCGAGGCCCGCGAACTGGCCCTGCTCGTCAAGGGCGGCGCCCTGCCCGTACCGGTCGAGACCATCGAGCAGCGCACCATCGGCGCCACCCTGGGCGACGAGGCCATCTCGGCCGGCGCCTGGGCCGCCGTCATCGGCACCGCGCTGACCGGGCTGTTCATCCTCTTCGTCTACCGGCTCATGGGCGCCCTCGCGACCGTGGCCCTGCTCTGCTACGGCCTGATCTCCTACGCCGCCCTGGCCGCGATCGGCGCCACCCTGACCCTGCCCGGCCTGGCCGGCTTCGTCCTGGCCATCGGCATGGCGGTGGACGCCAACGTCCTTGTGTTCGAACGCGCTCGAGAGGAACAGGCCGCCCGTACCCGGCCGAGCACGCGCTCGTCGCTGACCGCCGGATTCCGCGGTGCCTTCAGCGCGATCGCCGATTCCAACGTCACCACGCTGATCGCCGCCACGCTGCTGTTCTTCCTGGCCTCCGGCCCGGTGAAGGGCTTCGGCGTCACCCTCGGCATCGGTGTCCTCGCCTCCATGGTCAGTGCCCTGGTGATCACCCGGGTGCTCGCCGAGTTCGCCGCGAGCCGCCCGGCGGTCTTCCGCCGCCCGCACATCACCGGCATCTCGACCACCGGCCCGGTCCGTGACGCCCTGCGGCGCCGCGACCCCTTCCTGATGCGCCGGCCGCGGCGCTGGCTGGCCGCCTCCGCGGTCGTCCTCGTGCTGGCCGGCTCCGGCGTCCTGGTCCGCGGCCTCGACTTCGGCATCGAGTTCACCGGCGGACGGCTCATCGAGTACTCCACGGCCACCCAGGTGGACGCCGACCGGGCGCGGGACGCCCTCGCCGACGCGGGCTTCCCCCGCGCCGTCGTCCAGTCCTCCGGCGACAGCGACCTCACCGTGCGCACCGAGAAGCTGACCAACGCCGAGGCCGAGACCGTCACCAAGACCATCGGCGGGCTGGGCGGGGAGACGGAGAAGGTCCGCGACGAGCTGATCGGCCCCAGTCTGGGCGAGGAGCTGCGCAAGGACGCCCTGATCGCCCTGGGTCTGGCCCTGTGCGCCCAGTTGCTGTACCTCGCCGTCCGGTTCCGGCTGCTCTTCGGCACCGCGGCGGTCGGCGCCCTCGCCCACGACGTGGTGATCCTGGTGGGTGTGTTCGCCTGGCTGGGCAAACCGATCGACGGCGTGTTCCTGGCCGCGCTGCTGACCGTGATCGGCTACTCGGTCAACGACTCGGTCGTTCTCTTCGACCGCATCCGGGAGCTGCTCGGCGGCAAGGACCGGAAGACGCCGTTCGCCCGGCTCACCAACCAGGCGATCCTGCAGACCCTGCCGCGCACGGTCAACACGGGCATGGGCGTGGTGCTCATCCTCGCCTCGCTCGCCGTCCTCGCCGACGACTCGCTCACCGACTTCGCCCTGGCCCTGCTGATCGGCGTGGGCGTCGGCACGTACTCCTCGGTGTTCACCGCCTCTCCGCTGGCCATCGAGATGTACGACCGCGGCGGCGGGGCCCGCCCCGCGCGCCACGAGGACCGGACCACGGAGCAGAGCGTGCCCGCGAGCCGCACGGAACGGCAGGAGGCCACGTAGCGCCCCGCAGGGGACCACGTCGGGCGGGGGCGCGCCCGTGGCCCGCGCTCAGCGTGCCTGGCCGAAGTGCTCCCCCACCAGGCTCCGCACCAGGTCGGGGTCGCCGGCGATCAGCGCGTCCAGCAGCGCCGTGTGTTCGTGCGCGTCGGCGATCAGGTCGGCCCGCCCCCGCCTCGCGGGGGCGCCGGCCGGCGGCCACTGGGCACGGCGGTGCAGGTCGGCGGCGATCCGGACGAGCTGGTCGTTGCCGGCCAGCGCGAGCACCGCGCGGTGGAAGGCCCGGTCGGCCTCGGCGTACGTGACCGGGCAGCCGGACGACGCGGCCCGGACGGTGGCCTCGGCGACCGGCCGCAGCTCCGCCCAGCGTCCGGCGGGCACCGTACGGGCCAGGCGCAGCAGCACGGGAACCTCGATCAGGGCGCGGACCTCCGCCAGCTCGGCCAGTTCCCGGTCGCCGCGCTCGACGACCCGGAAGCCGCGGTTGGGGACGACCTCGACGGCGCCCTCCAGCGCCAGCTGCTGCATGGCCTCCCGTACGGGTGTGGCCGAGACGCCGAACCGGTCGCCGAGCGCGGGCGCGGAGTACACCTCGCCGGGCCGCAGCTCGCCGGAGACCAGCGCGGTGCGCAGGGCGTCGAGGATCTGCCCGCGTACGGAGGAACGCCGGACGAGGGCGCGCGGGCGGGGCGGCGGAGGTTCGCTGTGCGTGTGCTCGCCGCGCGCGGCCGCGGCCGGTTCCCCGGCCCGGCGCGCCCGGTCCCGGTCCACGTCCGAGGCACCGGGCTGCGCCGGAACCCGCATCGACGCGGCCGGTTGGCGCAGTTCGGCCGACAGGGACGAGTGAGCCGCTCCGGGCGGTTCGGCGGCGCGGACCCGCCCGGTCCCCGGGCCTGCGGCACCCTGCGCGCTCGGCTTCACGGGTCCTCCTGTGGGACGTGTCGGTACTTGAGGTCATTACGGCGGGTTGTCACTGGTCCGTCAAGCACCATAAGGGCAGGGGCCGCCAGTTCAAATCCCAAGGATCTTGGGTAAGGTAAGGCTTACCTCAAGCAGCCCGTTGTTCGGACGTGGATCGGTGGTCCCGCATGCCTGTCACCCGCTCGGCCTTCACGGACGCCTACGCGCGCCTGTCCGAAGTCCTTCCGGGGCTGGGCGTCACCGAGTCGGCCACGGCCGGTGAGATCCCGCGCGGCGGCGGATGGGTCGCGGCCGACGCGCTCGCCGCGGGCGGGGCGGAGCTGGAGGCGTTCCTCGCCTGGGACGACGCCCAGGTACTCCGGGACTACGGACAGCGGGCCCGGCCGGACGTGGTCGCGAGCTTCGGACTGCACCGTTACGCGTGGCCGGCCTGCCTGCTGATCACCGTGCCGTGGTTCCTGCACCGCCGGGTGCCCCGCTGCCCCGTGACCCATGTCGCCTACGACCGCTCGGCCGCCGGCCTCCCGCTCGGCCGCATGGCCGTGCGGCCCACCGGCTTCGCCTGCCTGCCCGGCGATCCGGCCGCCGCGCTGCCCGGGGCCCGCGTGGTCGCCGACGAGGAGGCGCTGCGGGCCGAGGTGCGCGCCGCGGTCGCCGAGCACATGGAGCCGGTGCTGGCGGGGTTCGGACCGCGCATGCGGCGCCGCGGCCGCGCCCTGTGGGGCATGGCGACCGACGAGGTCGTCGAGGGCCTGTGGTACGTCGCCCATCTGCTCGGTGAGCAGGAGCGGGCGCGGCACGAGCTGGAGCTGCTGCTGCCGGGCGCGACCAAGCCGTACGTCGGCAAGGCGGCGTTCCGCGAGCTGACCGGACCGGACGGTGAGCCGCTGCACACCCGGGACCGGGCGAGCTGCTGCATGTTCTACACGCTGCGCCCCGAGGACACCTGCGCCACCTGCCCGCGCACGTGCGACGCGGACCGCGTCAACAAGCTGCTCGCGACGACGGGTTGAGCCACCCGCGGCCGGGCTCGGGCGCGGACACTTCCATGATCGTCGGTTAAGATCACCGGCGTCACTTCACAACTCCCTCACGCGTCGCGCGAACTTCCCGCGGAACCACCCGTACGGGTAGTCTTATTCGAACTCAACTCCCGCCCCTCATGCGGCAGTTCGAGCAGAACGCCGCCCTGGGCATCCCTTCGCGCTCCCTTGGCTGCCTCTTGCCCCGAAACCCCCTGAGGGCCGCCGGGTTTGGGCCAACATGGCGGGCGTTACGCCCTATCCCAATGCAAGGGACCCCCAGATGAGATTGACCGACATATCGCTGAACTGGCTGCTTCCGGGCGCCGTGCTGCTCCTGGGCATGCTGGCGGCGGTGGCGGTGCTCGCGCGCGGCAAGCGTTCCTCGGGGAAGGACGCGGGCGCGGACGACTCGTGGGAGCGCATGGAGGAGCGCCGCAGACGCAAGGAGGCCCTCTACGGCACCTTCTCCTACGTCCTGCTCTTCTGCTGCGCCGCGGTCGCCGCGGCGCTCTCCTTCCACGGTCTGGTCGGCTTCGGCGAGCAGAACCTCGGCCTGAGCGGCGGCTGGCAGTACCTGGTCCCGTTCGGGCTCGACGGAGCGGCGATGTTCTGCTCCGTCCTCGCGGTGCGCGAGGCCAGCCACGGTGACGCGGCGCTCGGCTCCCGCATACTCGTGTGGACGTTCGCGTTCGCGGCGGCCTGGTTCAACTGGGTGCACGCGCCCCGCGGCATCGGTCACGCGGGTGCCCCGCACTTCTTCGCGGGCATGTCCCTGTCGGCGGCGGTGCTGTTCGACCGGGCCCTGAAGCAGACCCGCCGCGCCGCGCTGCGCGAGCAGGGCCTGGTGCCGCGTCCGCTGCCGCAGATCCGCATGGTCCGCTGGCTGCGGGCTCCCCGGGAGACGTACCGCGCCTGGTCGCTGATGCTCCTGGAGGGCGTGCGCAGCCTCGACGAGGCCGTCGAGGAGGTGCGCGACGACATGCGCAAGAAGG
The DNA here is from genome assembly GCF_055564775.1 of Streptomyces sp. NPDC028991. Taxonomy (NCBI): domain Bacteria; kingdom Bacillati; phylum Actinomycetota; class Actinomycetes; order Kitasatosporales; family Streptomycetaceae; genus Streptomyces; species Streptomyces sp. NPDC028991. Next base: position 250,418 of record NZ_JBVHVP010000008.1, read on the forward strand.
AGGAGGCCAAGCAGCGCCGGCGCGAGCAGGAGCGTCTGGAGCGGGCGCAGCTCAAGGCGATCAGCCGGGGCCACGGGCACCGGGGCTTCCCCGGCCGCGGCGGCCGGCAGGTCGAGGTCGAGGTGCAGCAGGTCGAACGGGGCGCCGAACGGGCCACCGCGGAGCCTGCCATATCGACCCCGGAGCCCCTGCCCGTACGCCACCGGCCCTCACTGCAGCCCGTGCGCGGCGGAACTGACCAGGTGACCGTCGACCTCACCGCGGAGGACGACACCCAGGCCCTGCCGCGCCTGGACTCCCTGGAGCGCAAGCTCAAGGACCTGGAGCAGCAGTTCGGTTAGCCGGACGCCGCCTGAGACGACCGGTTCCCGGCGGCTCAGGCGGCCTCGGCGTCCAGTTCGAACCAGACCGACTTGCCCGCCTCGCAGGGCCGTACGCCCCAGTCGTCGGCGAGGGACTGCACCAGGAGCAGGCCTCTGCCGTTGGTGCTCTCCTCCGGTTCCGGGGCGCGCGGCCGGGGCAGCCGGCCGACGAAGTCCCGTACCTCGACCCGCAGCGCCCGCCGTCCGACCGTGGCGGTCAGAACGGCGCCCTCGCCGGTGTGGACGAGCGCGTTGGTGACGAGCTCGCTGGTGAGCAGCTCCGCGACCTCCGACCGTCCGGGCCCTCCCCAGTGCCGCAGCAGCTCACGCAGGGCGCGCCGGGCCTCGGGCACCGCCCGCAGGTCCGCCCGCCCCAGCCGTCGCCTGAGCTGTGGTGCCACGTGTCCCTTCATGTCCCCCGTCCGCGTGCTGATGTCGCTTTCCCTCCTGTTCGAACGTCTTCACGGGGAAGCCTTGCCCGTTCGGGCCCCCGGCAGTCATGTCGATTCACGACGGCCATGACGCCGGTCACGGTCGCGGCACGTTGCGCAGGTTCGAGCGGGCCATCTGGAGCATGCGCCCGACACCGCCGTCCAGCACGATCTTCGAGGCGGACAGGGCGAAGCCGGTGACCATGTCGGCGCTGACCTTCGGCGGGATGGACAGGGCGTTGGGGTCGGTCACGACGTCGACGAGGGCCGGCCCCTTGTGCCTGAACGCGGCCTTCAGCGCACCGGCCAGCTCCTTGGGCTTCTCGACCCGCACCCCGAAGGCGCCACAGGCCTCGGCGACGGCGGCGAAGTCGGGGTTGACGTTGGCCACGCCGTGCGAGGGCAGGCCCGCGACCAGCATCTCCAACTCGACCATGCCGAGCGAGGAGTTGTCGAAGAGGACGACCTTCACCGGCAGGTCGTGCTGGACGAGGGTGAGGAAGTCGCCCATCAGCATGGTGAACCCGCCGTCGCCGGACATGGAGACGACCTGCCGGCGCCGGTCGGTGAACTGGGCGCCGATCGCCATCGGCAGCGCGTTCGCCATCGAGCCGTGCGAGAAGGAACCGATGATGCGGCGGCGGCCGTTGGGTGAGATGTAGCGGGCGGCCCAGACATTGCACATGCCGGTGTCGACGGTGAACACCGCGTCGTCGTCGGCCATCTCGTCGAGCACGGCGGCGACGTACTCGGGATGGATCGGGACGTGCTTGTCGACCTTGCGGGTGTACGCCTTGACGACGCCCTCCAGCGCGTCCGCGTGCTTCTTCAGCATCCGGTCGAGGAAGCGCCGGCTCTTCTTCTCCTTCACCCGCGGGATCAGGCAGCGCAGGGTCTCCTTCGCGTCGCCCCACACCGCGAGGTCCAGCTTGGAGCGCCGGCCGAGGTGCTCGGGCCGGACGTCGATCTGGGCGATCTTCACGTCGTCGGGCAGGAAGGCGTTGTACGGGAAGTCCGTGCCGAGCAGGATCAGCAGGTCGCACTCGTGGGTGGCCTCGTACGCGGCGCCGTAGCCGAGCAGGCCGCTCATGCCGACGTCGAACGGATTGTCGTACTGGATCCACTCCTTGCCGCGCAGGGCGTGCCCCACCGGGGATTTGATCTTCCCGGCGAACTCCATGACCTCGGCGTGCGCGCCCGCCGTGCCGCTGCCGCAGAACAGGGTGACCTTGTCGGCGTCGTCGATCAGCCGCACCAGCCGGTCGATCTCCTCGTCGCCGGGCCGGACGCTCGGCCGGGAGGTGACGAGTGCCGTCTCGGCGGCCTTCTCCGGCGCGGGCTCGTCCGCGATGTCGCCGGGCAGGGAGACGACGCTGACGCCGCCCTGCCCGATCGCGTGCTGGATGGCGGTCTGGAGCAGCCGGGGCATCTGCTTCGGGCTGGAGATCAGCTCGCTGTAGTGGCTGCACTCGCGGAACAGCTGGTCGGGGTGGGTCTCCTGGAAGTACCCGAGGCCGATCTCGCTGGACGGGATCTGCGAGGCGAGGGCGAGCACGGGGGCCATGGAGCGGTGGGCGTCGTAGAGGCCGTTGATGAGGTGGAGGTTGCCGGGGCCGCAGGAGCCGGCGCACGCGGTGAGCTTCCCGGTGATCTGGGCCTCCGCGCCGGCGGCGAAGGCGGCGGTCTCCTCGTGCCGCACGTGTACCCACTCGATCCCGGAGTGGCGGCGCACGGCGTCCACGACCGGGTTGAGGCTGTCGCCGACGACTCCGTAGAGGCGCTTGACTCCGGCACGGGTGAGGATGTCGACGAACTGTTCCGCGACGTTCTGTTTGGCCATGGCTCCAGCTATGGCACAGCGGGCGGCGTCACGCCTCCCAGACGGCTGCGGCCGTACGGTCGTCGGCGTAGCCCTTGACCCGGAGGCGGCTGTCGGCGAGGAACTCCGCGAGGCCGGGCGGGGTGCGGCCGGCCCACCGCCGCGCGAGGAGTCCGCCCAGCTCGGGCTCGCTCAGCAGCGGCTCGGCGAGGCCCGCGGTGCACATCAGCAGCACATCACCCGGGCGGGCTACCGAGGCCCGGAAGCGGAAGGGTTCGCGGGGCGGCTCGGCGGGCGGTCCGTCGTACGGGCCGGGCGGGGCGGTGACGCCCAGGTCCATGGTGAGCCGGTCGCCCTCGGGCGTCTCGTCCGGCGTCCCGTCCGGTGTCCCGTCCGGTGTCCCGCCCGGCCTGGCTCGCGGTGGCGAGCCGAACCCGACGACGGGCTCACCGGCGACTTCGCCGGCATCCGGCTCCATGTCCTGCCAGGCGCCGTCCCGCAGCCGGAGCAGTCCGCCCGCGCCGGCCCCGAAGAACACCCGCGTACGGCACTCGGGGTCGGCGGGCAGCAGCAGACAGCGCAGGGTCGCCGCGTACTCGTCCGGTGCCAGGCCCTGTTCGGCGGCGCCGGCCCGGAGCCTGCCCAGGCTGCGATCGGTGAGGCGGTGCAGGCCGGACTTCAGCTCGCCGCGCCGGGCGGCCCGCAGGTCCTCGGCGAGCCGGGCATGGCTGCGGCCCACCGCCCGGCCGATCCACTGGCACACCTCGGCGGCGGCGCGGTGCGCCCCCGCGGTCGCGCGGGCGCCGGTCGCCATGGCCACCAGGATCAGTGCCTGCTCTCCCGCGCCGAAGCGCGCGACGAGCAGCGCGTCGCGGCGCGGGTCGCCCCGGTACCGCGCGGAGTCCCCCCGCACCGAGACGGCCCGCAGCGTGCAGGTTCCGTACCGGGCGCCGTCCAGCACGGTGTCCGCCACCAGCCCGTCGAGCTCGTCGGGGTCCGCGGGCGGCAGCGCGGTGGGCTCGGCGTCGTAGGTGGGCGGTCCGGAGCCGACGTAGTCGCACGCGGCGGGCGGGGCCTCGCCGGTACCGTCCCGGCCCGGTGCGGGCCAGGGCCCCGGAGGCTGCGAGGGGAGGAACGGCGGCGGGAGCGGGGGCAGGCCGGGGGCGCTGGGAGGAGGCGGCGGCGGTGACGACGCCGCGCCGAGAACCGGCCGGGCGGCCGGGGGGTCCGTGGCGGACGGTTCGGTCAGATCGGCGGGACCGGTCCCCGAGGTGGTACGGCCGTGCGGGCCCCGCCGGTGCCCGGTCGGTCGCGGCGGCGGCGCGGGCGCGGGCGGTATGGATCCGGGCTCCTGGCCGGCCGGCCGCGGTGGAGGGAGGGGGCGGGCCGCTCCGGGCCGCCGTCCGGTTGCGGGCGGGAAGCTCACCGGGCCGGCGGGCGTGGCGGGCGGTGGTTCCCAGTGGGCCCGCGGCCGGGGCGGGCCAGGCGGCCGCGGCGGCGAACCGCCACCGCGGTGCGCGTCGCCCGCACCGGACGCGGGACCGGTGTCCGGCACGCCCCCGGCACGGGGCACCTCACCGGCACGGGGTCCACGGCCTGCGGCCGGCGGCACGTCACCGGAACGCGGTGGCACCCCGCCGACGCCGGGCGCGTGGTCGTCGCCGGGCGCCCCGCCGGTGCGCGGCGGGACGTCGGTGCGCGGCGGGACGTCGGTGCGGGGCGGGACGTCGGTGCGCGGCGGGACGTCGGTGCGCGGCGGGCCTGCGGTACGAGGGCCCGGGACGCCGGAGGACCCGGCCGCTGCCCACCACGGGGGCCGGTCCTCGGCCGGAGAGGGTTTCTCCCCGGCGGGAGGGCCGGTCGTGGCCGGCGGGACCCGGCCCGCCGCCGACGGGGGCGGTACCGTTCCGTCCACGGTGTCCCGGGCGCCGGCCACGGTCCCCGCTGCCGAGGCGAACCGGTCGTCCAGGGAATCGGGTGCGGTCGTGGGGCCCGTGTCGCCGGTGGAGTCGTCGTACAGCTGTCCCCACCAGTCGTCGTCATGACCGGTGGGCCTTCCCCCCTGCTGACTCATGTCCCCGATTGTCCACCGAGGGAGCCGTATGGAAACGGGGCATCGGGAAAATCCGGCGGACCGGCACCGCGCCGGACGGCGTGTCGGGGGACGTGTCGAACGCGTGTCGCGAGGTGAGGTGGCCGAGCGGTCCCACCCCCCACGGGAGAACCGCTCGGCGACGCCACATTGGCAGAGTGACCGGCGGTACGGCGATGATGTCCGAAGGCGGGTTTACGCCGTGGCCGTTTTCCGCCACGTGCGGCTCCGCACGCTGTGGTGGTGAGGTTTGTTCTCGGGGAGGGACTGCGCCTGATGCTGGGAGTGCTGGGGCTGGAGGACACGCACGAGTCGGCGTACCGGGCGCTGGTGGCCGTGGGCGCGGCCGACGTGCCCGATCTGGCCCGGCGGCTGGCGCTCGGCGAACGGGACACGGAGCGTGCGCTGCGCCGGCTGGAACAGAACGGGCTCGCGGCCCAGTCGTCGGCCCGGCCCGGTCGCTGGGTCGCGGCGCCGCCGGGAGTGGCGCTGGGCGCGCTGCTCACCCAGCAGCGGCACGAACTGGAGAAGGCGGAGCTGGCCGCGGCGCTGCTGGCCGAGGAGTACCGGGCGGCGGCGGCCGAGCCCGCCGTGCACGACCTGGTGGAGGTGGTGACCGGCGCCGCGGCGGTCGCCCAGCGCTTCCTCCAGCTCCAGCTGGGAGCGAGCGACGAGGTGTGCGCGCTGGTCACCGGCAACCCCGTCGCCGTCACCGGAATGGAGAACGACGCGGAGGAGCAGGCCACCGGACGCGGGGTCGGCTACCGGGTGGTGGTCGAGCGGTCGGTGCTGGACCTGCCCACCGGCATCACCGAGCTGACCGCCGCGCTGGGCCGCGACGAGCAGGTGAGGGTCGTGGACCGGGTGCCGACCAAGCTGGTGATCGCCGACCGGTCCCTGGCCCTCGTTCCGCTCACGGCGCGCTCCTCGGAGCCGGCCGCGCTGGTCGTACACGCCAGCGGCCTGCTCGAGCTGCTGTCGGGCCTGTTCGAGTCGGTGTGGCGGGACGCGCTGCCGTTGCGTCTGGGCGCGTCCGGTGTGAGCGAGCACGCCCCGGACGGTCCCGACGGCACCGACCTGGAGATCCTCTCCCTGCTGCTGGCCGGCCTGACCGACGCGAGCGTGGCCAAACAGCTCGACCTGGGGCTGAGGACCGTGCAGCGGCGGGTGAAGCGCCTGATGGAGCTGACCGGCGTCACGACCCGGCTCCAGCTGGGCTGGCACGCGTACGAACGGGACTGGGTGGCCCGGAAGCGCTGAACCGGCCGCCGCCCGGGGCACTTCGCCGGGCATCTGCGGACCGCGCCCGATTCCGGCACCCTGGACAGATGGGAGCGTGGAATCTCCTGCTGTCCGGCCTGGTCATCCTGCTCGGGCTGGTGGGAGTACTCCTCCCCGGCATGCCCGGGTCGTGGCTGGTGTGGGCCGGGGTCCTGTGGTGGGCGCTGAAGGATCCGCAGTCCCTCTCGTGGGCCGTACTCGTCGGCGCCACGGTCGTGCTGCTCCTGTCCCAGGCGGTGCGCTGGACGCTGCCGCCCCGGCGGCTGGGCCGGGACGACGCCGGCCGCCGGGTCACGGCGTACGCGGGCGCGGGCGCGTTCCTCGGCTTCGTCCTCGTCCCGGTGCTCGGCGCGATACCCGGCTTCATGGGCGGCATCTACCTCGCCGAACGGCTGCGGCTCGGCCGGCACGGCGAGGCGATGGCGGCGCTGCGCACGGCGATGCGCACGGGCGGCACCGGTGTGCTGACGGAACTGTTCGCCTGCCTGCTGATCACCGGCGCGTGGCTGGGGGCGGTGCTGGCGGGCTAGGTGTGCTGTCCCGGAGAGGTCGGTGCCGCGGCGCCCTCCAGGGTGAGCAGCCGCGTCTTGCGCTCCAGACCGCCCGCGTACCCCGTCAGGGAGCCGTCGGAGCCGATCACCCGGTGGCAGGGGCGCAGGATCAGCAGCGGGTTCGCGCCGACCGCGCCGCCGACGGCGCGTACCGCGGGCCGGGAGGCACCGATGCGCGCGGCGATCTCGCCGTACGTGGTGGTCGCCCCGTAGGGCACGTCGTCCAGGGCGTCCCACACCCGCTCCCGGAAGGCGGTGCCCTCGGCGCGCAGCGGCAGCCGGAACTCCTTCAGCTCGCCGGCGAAGTAGGCGGCGAGCTGCTCCTCGGCCGCGCGGAAGGGCCCCGCGTCGTGCCGCCAGCCGTCCTGGACGCTCCGGCCGCCTTTCTGCCCGGGCAGGGACAGGGAGGTGAGCGCCCCGTCCGGCCCGGCGGTCAGGAGCAGCCGGCCGACGGGGCTGTCGGTCTCGGTCCAGTACGTGGTGGTCGTGGTCGTTGTGGTCATGGTGGTGGTCGTCATCGGTGCTGCTCCCATTCTCCTGCTGCGCGCAGGTGGTTCACGGCGTACGAGCGCCAGGGGCGCCAGGTGTCGGGGACGGCGGGGCCGGGCGGGGCGACGTCCGGGTCGCCGAGGGCACGGGTGCGGACCACGGCGGCCGTACGGGCGTCCACGCCGGGCACGGCGAGCAGCGCGCGCTCGGCGTCGTCCCGGTCGGCGCCCGGGTCGAGGCGTACGGCGCCGTCGGCGAGGGCGGCGGCGAGCGCGCCCGGGGCGCCGTCCGGCTCGGCGCCGGCGAGGACGGCCGGTTCGGGGAAGAGGTGGGTGAGGGTGCCGCAGGGGGCGTCCAGTGTCCTGCCGTAGCGCTGGACCAGCCGCTCGGCCTCCGTCCGTCCGGCCAGGGCCCGTACGGCGAGTTCGTCGGGGTCCGCGGTGCCCGGTGAGCGCAGCCCGGGGCGGGCGGCGACCAGCGGGGCGAGCCGGGGGTCGGCACCGAGCCGCTCGTCCACGGCGTACGGGTCGGCGTCGAGGTCGAACAGCCGCCGCAGCCGCTGTACGGACGTGGTCAGGTCGCGGAGGTCGGTGAGGTGGAGGCGGGCGTCGAGCCAGCCGCCGCTGCCCGTGGCGGGCAGACCCGGCCGTTCGTCGACGGCTGCGATCCCGGTGCCGTACGGCAGGCGCAGGGTGCGCCGGTAGACGCGGCGGCCGGGCGGGCCGCTCACCTCCTCGACCCCGGCCACCGCCTCGTACTGGAGCAGGTCGAAGACGGGGCCGGCCTGGTAGGGGCCCCGGTGGGCGAGCCGGAGGGGGAGGCCGGCGGAGGGGGTGGCCGCACGCCGGGAGGCCGCCCGGTCCCGTGCGGGGGCGGCGGCGCGCAGCTCGCTCGGGGTGGCCGCGTACACGGCGCGGATCGTGTCGTTGAACTGCCGCACGCTGGCGAACCCCGACGCGAAGGCGATCTCCGTGACCGGCAGGCCGGTGGTCTGCAGCAGGACGCGCGCGGTGTGCGCCCGCTGGGCGCGGGCCAGGGCCACGGGCCCGGCGCCGAGCTCGGCGGTGAGCTGCCGCTGCACCTGGCGGGCGCTGTAGCCGAGCCGGCCGGCGAGTCCGGCGACGCCCTCGCGGTCGACGACGCCGTCGCCGATGAGCCGCATGGCCCGGCCGACGACGTCGGCGCGGACGTTCCATTCCGCCGAGCCGGGCACGGCGTCCGGGCGGCACCGCCGGCAGGCCCGGAACCCCGAGCCCTGCGCGGCGGCGGCCGTCGCGAAGAACCGCACGTTGTGCCGCTTCGGCGTGACCGCCGGGCAGCTCGGCCGGCAGTAGATGCCGGTCGTCTCGACGGCGAAGAAGAACGCGCCGTCGAACCGGCCGTCCCGGCTGCGTACGGCCTCGTACCTGCTGTCCTCGTGCGCCCGCTGCTCCGCGGGCCGCGTCCCGTTCCCCATCACGCCGTCCAGTCTCCGCCGGCCCGGAGGACCGGGCTGGCGGAAATCGGACATGACGTTGGCGGGGCGGTGGCGGCTACCGCGCGCGGCCCCGCTTGGCCTCCATCGCCGCCTTGCCGATGGCTCCCCGGCGCTTCCACTCCTTGCGGATCTCGGCGCGCATCCGGGCGTCGGTCTTGGCGGCGATGCGCTGGTTCTCCCGCATGAGCTTGCGGTAGCTCTCCAGCCGCCGTTCGGGCAGCTCGCCGGTGTCGATGGCGGCGAGGACGGCGCAGCCCGGCTCGCTCTCGTGGGCGCAGTCGTGGAACCGGCAGTCCCGGCCCAGCTCCTCGATCTCGGCGAACACCTGGCCGACGCCGCTGCTCGCGTCCCAGAGCCCGACGCCCCGCAGCCCGGGGGTGTCGATGAGCACTCCCCCGCCGGGCATCACGAGGAGGTTGCGGGTGGTGGTGGTGTGCCGGCCCTTGCCGTCGACGTCCCGGTTGGCCTGGACGTCCATGACGTCCTCGCCGAGCAGTGCGTTGGCGAGGGTGGACTTGCCCGCGCCGGACTGTCCGAGCAGTACCGCCGTACCACCGGTGACGACGGCGGCGAGGACGTCGAGTCCCTCCCCCTGCTCGGCGCTGACGGGCAGCACCGGCACGCCGGGGGCGGCGGTCTCCACGTCCTGGACGAGGTGGCCCAGGGTCGCCGGGTCGGGGACGAGGTCGGCCTTGGTGAGCACCACCAGGGGCTGCGCCCCGGATTCCCAGGCGAGCGCGAGGAACCGCTCGATCCGGGCGAGGTCCAGCTCGACCGCGAGCGACACGGCGACGATCGCGTGGTCGACGTTGGCCGCGAGGATCTGCCCCTCGGACCGCTTGGAGGAGGTGGAGCGCACGAAGGCCGTACGGCGCGGCAGACACGTCCGTACGTAGCGCGGGTTGCCGTCGGGTTCGACGGCGACCCAGTCGCCGGTGCAGACGACGCGCAGGGGGTCGTGCGGGGTGACGAAGGCGGTGTCGGCCCGCAGCACTCCGCCGGCGGTGACGACGTCGCACTGTCCGCGGTCGACCCGGACCACGCGGCCGGGCAGCAGTCCCTCGGCGGCGTAGGGGCCGAACGCGTCGGCCCAGTGCTCGTCCCAGCCGTGCGGAGTCAGGGCGGAGTGAGCGGTGAAGAGGGCGGTGGAAGACGTGGAAGACAAGGGGTGACCCTTCGGGGGGCGGCCCCGGCGGAAGGACTCGGGAAGGCCGGTGTCAGCCGGTGGCCGCGGAGGTGGACTTGATGGGTTCCTGGATGCGGGCAGCGCCCTTCGCAACGACAGCCATCGGTCGACACCTCCTCACTCCTGGGTTCCTCACCCCGCGGCGATCACCGCGTGACGTGCCGCCACAGTAGCCCGTCGGTACCTCGGCCCGTCAACGCCTTTTCCGGGCCGGGGCGTCAGACCCGCTCGCACGCCCGGCCGTTGAGGGTGAAGTCGTACGGCGGGGAGTTCTTGCCGCGCCAGGAGGCGAGGAAGCCGAAGGCGAGGCGGCCGCCGGCGGGGACGGAGCCGTTGTACGCGGCGGCGGTGGCGGTGACCCGGGAGCCGCTCTGGGCGTGGCTCGCGTCCCACGTCTGGCCGATCCGCTGGCCGTCGGGGAAGGTCCAGGCGACGTGCCAGGAGTCGAGGGCGTCGGCGGTGGTGACGGTGACGGTGGACTGGAAGCCGTCGGGCCACTGGTTGACGAGGTCGTAGCGGACGCGGCAGGCGGCGGGGGCGGCCGTGGAGGGCTCCGGGGCCGGGTGCCGGTCACGGCCGCGTTCCGGCGGGGCCTCGGTGCTCGCGGTGGGCGTGGCGGTGCCCTGGGGCTCCGGGTGGGGGTCCCGCCGCGCCGGGGTCGTGTCGGGCGCGGGGGTCGCGGTGCCGGTGGACGGCGGCGGGTCTTCCGGCGCCGGCTGTGGGGCCGCGGACGGCGGTACGGGGTCCGGGACGGCAACCGGGCGGCGGTCCACGGTGCCGGTGGGCGCCGCGCCGTCCTCGGCGGTGCCGCCGAAGGGCATGAGGGAGACGGTGAGCGCGACCAGGGACACCAGGACGGCGGTGGCGAGGAGGCCGCCGCGGACGACACGGGCCCGGTGGCCGCCGTCCGGCGTCTCCTCGGCGCGGTCGTGGTCGGCCGGTGCCGGGCGCCCGGCACCGAGTCGTACCTCGGCGGCGCGGCGGCGGCGCTCCAGGTAGGCGAGGCCGCCCCAGCCGATCACGCCGGCGGCGAGGGCCGCGGGCAGTCCGCCGCCCTTCGCGCGCAGACAGGCGGCGGCCTCGGCGCAGCCCGGGCAGGTGGCGAGGTGACGGGAGAGGTCGTCGGGGACGTCGGCGGCGGGCGACCTGGTGACCGCGTCCAGCAGCCGGACGTAGCCGCGGCACCGCGCGTTTGGCGGCGCGTCGAGGTGGCCCCGCCGGCAGCGGTCGCGGAACAGTTCGCGCACCTGGCCGAGTTCCTCGGACACGGTGGCCGGGTCGAGGCCGAGCCGGCGGGCCACCACCGGCAGCGGCAGGGCCTCCACGTCGGCCAGCCACAGCAGTTCCGCGTCCGGTGCCTGCATGTCCCTGAGGCCGCGCAGCGCGAGCGGGCGGCGCGGTGGCGGTCCGGCGTAGCGGGCGGCCCGGTCGGAGCCCAGCCACAGCCGCAGTTCGGGGTCGAGTTCGTGGCCCTGCCCGTCGTCCTCCCAGGCCGCGGCGGTGGTGCGTACGGCGGTCAGGAGCAGGGGGACGCGGGGCAGCCGGGGCGAGCGGCGGGCGGTGCCGCGGGCCGCGTCCGCGTCGGCGGCGCGGACCTCGCGCATGCCGTGGGCGAACGCCTCGGCGGCGAGCCGGACGGCCGCCTCCGAACCCGCCGTACACAGGTCGGCGTAGGAGAGCACCGTGTCCCAGCACTCGTCGAGCAGCGCGGCCTCGGCGGCGTCCCTGGGGCTCGGCAGGTCGGGCATCGGACTCCTGCATCCACGGGCGAGGCCAACTCGCCACACGGAGGGAGGAGTTGGCGGCCGGATCTCGCGGCAGGCGCAGAGCTTCGCACGTCTTCCGCACGACTGACAAGCGCCGTGTTCACAACCGGCGGGTCCGGTGCCCGACCCGCCGGTTCACACGTCGGCGCTCACCTCGGCGCTCACCTCGGCTCACACCTCGACGGCCGCGTCCTCCGGCAGGCTGTCCATGAAGGAGCTGACCGAGAAGACCGCGCGGCCGGCCCCGGGCAGGCCGTAGCCGGGGGGCGAGGCCAGGCCGAACTCGTCCATCGTGGCGCGGTAGGCCTCCAGCAGCCGGATGTGGTACTCCAGCGGCGCGCCCTGCGGATTGGCCTTGCCGAGCGGGGTGGTGGGCTCGGGGCACCAGGTGGTGAAGCGGGGCGTGATGCCGTGCGACATGAAGAAGCGCAGGCCCTCGGTGGTGGACGCGATGGCCTCGTCGACCGTCTTGAAGCCGAACGGCTCGGCCATCTCCACGCCCGCGACGAAGTTGGGGATCACGTTGCGCGCGCCGAAGACGTCCGTGGAGTCCAGGATGCGCTTGTGCCACTCGTCGCGGCCGACGTAGCGCTCCTTGCCGGGGCAGTACATCTTGAACAGGTACTCGTCCCACACCTCGTAGTTGGGGTGGTAGATCTGGACGCCGTAGTCCTTGAAGCGCTGGACGTCCGGCTTCGGCAGGGCCTGGGCGACGACCTTGCCGATCCAGCGGCCGGGGAAGTGCTCCTCGATGGCCTTGGCGTAGCGCCCGTAGAAGTCCGCCTCGTCCAGGCCCTGGACCTTCGACGTGATCGCGCCGCCGGTGAGGGTGTAGGCGGTGGACGTCTTCGCCGTGTCGTACGTGTTGATGATGTCCAGCGCTTCGAGGACCTCGTCGACGTCCTTCACGCCCGTGTACGGGCGGCCCGCCGCCTTGTGCTGACGCCAGTTGTGGTTGATGTCGCAGTACTGGCACTCCTCCTTGGCGCCGAAGTACTGGCAGACCCGGAAGGCGGTCAAGTAGATCAGGTAGCCCCACTGGATGGTCGGGGCCACCTCCATGACCGACTTCCCGTTGGCGAGCTTGTGCCGGTAGTACTCCGGCATGGGCGGCACGCCGACGTCCGAGATGCGCTTGCCGTCGAGGTAGAGGCCGAGCTGGCCGTGCTCGTCGGCGGCGACCCGGTACGGGGACGCCGGGTTCACGCGGACCGAGACGACGGTGCGGCGCAGGTCGTAGGGGCCGCCGGTGAGGATGATCTCCTCGGGCGGGCGGCGCAGCGCGGCCTCGCCCAGCTCGGGCAGGGTGCCGTGGTCGAAGGAGAAGATGAAGTACGACTTCGGCTTGACCTCGCCGGCTGCCTCGTTGGCGGTATCGCTGAGCGCGGAGGGGTCGAAGGCCACCCCGCCGCGGAGCAGGTCCTCCTTGAAGACCGCTTCCCGCGGCACATGCGGAAAGCGCTCCATAAGATCCTCGACCAGCGCGGTGCGGCTGCCCATCCGTGTCTCCTCCCGGCTCAGGCGTTCGACTTCTCACGGTATGCCCCCGCCCGGGCGGCTTCCCGCCCGGGGCCCCTTCCAGGCGCGCCGGGTAGGTTTCCGCGGTATGAGCGACATCACCGTGACCAACTGGGCCGGCAACATCACCTACACGGCCAAGGAGCTGCTGCGGCCGCACTCGCTGGACGCGCTGCGGGCCCTGGTGGCGGACAGCGCGCGGGTGCGGGTGCTGGGCAGCGGGCACTCCTTCAACGAGATCGCCGAGCCGGGCCCCGAGGGCGCCCTGCTGTCGCTGGCCGCGCTGCCGGCCGAGGTGGACGTCGACACGGCGGCCCGTACGGTGCGGGTGGGCGGCGGCGTCCGGTACGCGGAGCTGGCCCGGCTGGTGCACGGGCGGGGGCTGGCGCTGCCGAACATGGCGTCGCTGCCGCACATCTCGGTCGCCGGGTCGGTGGCGACCGGCACGCACGGCTCCGGGGTGGGCAACGGTTCGCTGGCGTCGGTGGTGCGCGAGGTGGAGCTGGTCACGGCGGATGGCTCGACGGTGACCGTGGCGCGCGGCGACGAGCGGTTCGCCGGTGCGGTGACCTCGCTCGGCGCGCTGGGCGTCGTGACGTCCCTCACCCTCGACCTGGAACCGGCCTACGAGGTCGAGCAGCACGTCTTCACCGAGCTGCCGCTCGCCGGACTGGACACGGCGGCGTTCGAGACGGTGATGGCGGCGGCGTACAGCGTGAGCCTCTTCACGGACTGGCGGGCCCCAGGGTTCCGGCAGGTGTGGCTGAAGCGGCGCACCGACCAGCCGCTGCCCGGGTTTCCGTACGCCGCGCCGGCCGTCGCGAAGATGCACCCGGTGCCGGGCATGCCCGCGGTCAACTGCACCGAGCAGTTCGGCGTGCCGGGTCCCTGGCACGAGCGGCTGCCGCACTTCCGCGCCGAGTTCGTGCCCAGCAGCGGCGCCGAGCTCCAGTCGGAGTACCTGATGCCGCGCGAGTACGCGCTGGACGCCCTGCGCGCGATGGACGGGATACGGGAGGCCGTCGCGCCGGTGCTGCAGACCTGCGAGGTGCGCACGGTCGCCGCCGACGAGCAGTGGTTGAGCCCGGCGTACGGACGGGACACCGTGGCCGCGCACTTCACCTGGGTCGAGGACACGGCGGCGGTGCTGCCGGTCGTGCGGCGGCTGGAGGAGGCGCTGGCCCCGTTCGCGGCCCGGCCGCACTGGGGGAAGGTGTTCACGACGCCGGCGGGCGGACTGCGCGCGCTGTACCCGCGGCTGGACGACTTCCGGACGCTGACCGGGACGCTCGACCCGGCGGGGAAGTTCACCAACGCGTTCGTGCGGGAGGTGCTGGCCGGCTGAGGCCACGCGCCTTCCCGGCCACCTCCCGGCCCCTTGTCCCGACGGCCCCTTCGCCCCTGCCCTCCGACCCCTTCACCCCTTGCCCTCCGGCCCCTTCACCCCTTGCCCTCCGGCCCCTCCTCTCCCGGGCCCGTCTCCGGCCCCCTTTTCCCAACCCCTTCGCATACCCCTTGTAGAAAGCCCCGGGGGCGCCATAGCCTGACGTTCGGCGCTCGTCCGGGGAGGGGGTTCGATGAAGCGCGGCACGTCCCGGGACATCCGCACCGCGAACCGCTACGAGGTACTGCGCCGGATCATCGCCGGCTCGCCCACGTCCCGCCAGGAGCTGGCTTCCGTCACCGGTCTCAGCCTCGCCACGGTCGCCACCCTGGTCGGTGAGCTGCTCGAGCTCGGCCTGGTCACCGAGGTCGGCTTCGAGGACTCGGCCGGCGGCCGCCCCCGGGGCCTGGTGGCCGTCCATACGGCGGGCGGCGTGCTGGTCGGGGTGGACGTCGCCGAGACATACGTCCGAGCCGAGCTGTTCGACCTCGCGTTGAACGTGCTGGCTCGTGCCGAGGCGGTGCTGCGCCCCGGTGAGAGCCGCCCCGGGCAGGTGGTCGAGCACGTCGCCGCGGCCGTCGGCACGGTGCTCGCGCGGGCCGGGGCCGAGGACGCCCGCGTGCTCGGCGTCGGGGTGAGCGTGCCGGGCCAGGTGGACCGGGGCGCCGGGGTCTGCGTGTACGCGGCCAACCTGGACTGGCACGACGTCCCGCTCCTGGACCTGCTCGCCGGGCACCTGGACCATCCCCTCTACCTGGACAACCCGTTGCGTGCCTGTGCGGTGGCCGAGCTGTGGTCCGGGGCGGCGCGCGGGCGCGGGGACGCGGTGGTGGTCAACCTCGGCACCGGGGTGGGGGCCGGGCTGGTGCTGGGCGGCGGGCTGCACCGGGGCGTGAGCAACAGCGCCGGCGAGTGGGGCCACACCACCCTCGTCCTGGACGGCCGCCCGTGCCACTGCGGCGGCCTCGGCTGTGTGGAGGCCTACGTCGGGGCGCCCGGGATCATGCGGAACCTGAGCGAACGGAGCCCGCACAGCCCGTTGCTGCACCCCGGGGACCAGACGGCCACCGTAGAGGCGCTGGCCGGTGCGGCCGCGGCCGGTGATCCGGTGGCCCTCGGGGTCGTCCGGTACACCGCCCGCCATCTCGGCGCGGGCATCGCCGCCCTCGTCAACCTCCTCAACCCCGAGGTGGTCGTGCTCAGCAGCTGGGTCGCGGCCGCCCTCGGTGACCCGTTGCTCGACGCGGTGCGCGAGTCGGTCGCCCGGCACGCGCTGCGCCACCCGCTGGCGGCCACCGAGATCGTCCTGTCCCCGATCCCGACCGATCCGGTCTGCCTCGGCGCGGCGACGTTCGCGCTGGAAGGGGCGCTGGAGCCGGCTCCCCGGCCCGGCACCTCCAGACGCACCGCCCCGGGGCCGAGCGGTCGTACCGGGCACGGCTCGGCTGAGCCCCGGCCCGCAGGCACCCGATAACCGGCCCACAGGTTTCCGACCCCGACCCGCGCGTCCCGACCCCGACCACCCCGCCATGCTCTCCGCACGCGCCGCATGCCCCGCAGACCCGCACACCCCGTGTCCTCGGGGCACTCACCGCACCCGGTGCCCAACGCACAGACGCTCTCCGCACCCGACGACCGAGCCAGGAGACCCATGTCCACGCGCCCCGCCCGCACCGCCAGCACCGCCAGCACCGCCAGCACCGCCAGCAGCGTCCAGGCCGGCCTCTCCGCCACTCCCTCCCCCACGCCCTCCTCCGCCCCCGCCCCCGCCCCCGCCGTCGCCGTCGCCGTCGCCTACGTCGAGAACGTCTCCCCCGGCAGCGGCGCCCTCGCGCCCCGCGCCCGGTACACGTCGGACGCGAAGTCACTGTCGCTGGGCGGCAGCTGGCGTTTCCGGGTGTCCCCGACCGCCGGTGCCGAGGACGACTCGTTCGCGGCGCCGGGATACGACGCCGGGGCCTGGGCCGAGGTGACGGTGCCGGGCCACTGGGTCCTCCAGGGCGACGGGGCCTTCGGCTCCCCGGCGTACACCAACCACCTCTATCCCTTCCCGGTGGACCCGCCCCGCGTCCCGACCGAGAACCCGACCGGTGACCACCTCCGCGTCTTCGACCTGCCGGACGGGTGGCCGGCGGACGGCGGGGCGGTGCTGCGCTTCGACGGGGTCGAGTCGTGTGCCCGGGTCTGGCTCAACGGCACCGAGCTGGGCGAGTTCAAGGGCTCCCGGCTGCCGCACGAGTTCGACGTGGGCCCGCTGCTGGAACAGGCCGGCAACGTGCTCGCGGTCCGGGTCCACCAGTGGTCGGCCGGTTCGTATCTGGAGGACCAGGACCAGTGGTGGCTGCCCGGCATCTTCCGGGACGTGGCCCTGCTGCACCGCCCGGCGGGTGCCGCCCGGGACCTGTTCGTGCACGCCTTCTACGACCACACCGCCGGCACCGGCACGCTGCGCGTCGACTCCGACGTGCCCGGACGGGTCACCGTTCCCGCGCTGGACGTCGACATCGCGACCGGCGAGACGGTGACGGTCCCCGTGGCGCCGTGGACCGCGGAGACGCCGGCCCTGTACGACGGCGTCCTGGCCACGGGCGGCGAGCGGGTGAGCCTGCGCATCGGCTTCCGCACCGTCGTCCTGGAGGACGGCCTGATCAAGGTCAACGGCGCGCCGATCCTCTTCAGGGGTGTCAACCGGCACGAGTGGCATCCGGAGCGGGGCCGCGCGCTGGACCTCGACACCATGCGCGAGGACGTGCTGCTGATGAAGCGGCACAACATCAACGCGGTCCGCACCTCGCACTACCCGCCGCACCCGGCCTTCCTCGACCTGTGCGACGAGTACGGCCTGTGGGTGATCGACGAGTGCGACCTGGAAACGCACGGATTCGTCGAACAGGACTGGCGGGACAACCCCGTCGACGACGACCGCTGGACACCGGCCCTCCTGGACCGCGCCGCCCGCATGGTCGAGCGGGACAAGAACCACCCGTCGATCGTGCTGTGGTCCCTCGGCAACGAGGCCGGCACCGGGCGCGGCCTGACCGCGACGGCCCGGTGGATCCGTGAGCGGGACCCGTCCCGGCTGCTGCACTACGAGGGCGACCAGGGCTGCCGCGACACCGACGTCTACTCCCGCATGTACGCCCCCCACGACGAGGTCGAGCGGATCGGCCGGGGCCTGGACGGGGGCCCGCACCGCCGTCGCGAACTCCCCTTCATCCTGTGCGAGTACGCGCACGCCATGGGCAACGGCCCCGGCGGGCTCGCCGACTACCAGCGGCTCTTCGAGTCGTACGACCGGCTCCAGGGCGGCTTCGTCTGGGAGTGGATCGACCACGGCATCAGGCATCCGGAGTTCGGCTACGCCTACGGCGGCGACTTCGGCGAGGAGCTGCACGACGGCAACTTCGTCTGCGACGGGCTGCTCTTCCCCGACCGGACGCCCTCGCCGGGGCTCACCGAGTACAAGAAGGTGGTCGAGCCCGTTCGGATCGAGTCGGGTGGCACGGACGGCGTCGTACGGGTGACGAACCGGTACGACTTCGCCGATCTGTCCCACCTGGAGTTCGAGTTCTGCCACCAGGTGGACGGAGTGCCCACGGGGGCGAGCCGGCTCGTGGTGCCGCCGCTCGCGCCCGGCCGGTCGGCGGAGATCGAGCTGCCCGGTGCCCCCGACGGCAAGGGACAGGAGGTCCAGTGGTCGGTACGCGCGGTACTCGCCGAGAAGACACCGTGGGCCGGAGCGGGGCACGAGGTGGCCTGGGCGCAGCACACGGTGGCGCGGCGCGCTCCCCTGCCGCCGGCGGACGGTGTCCGGCCCGTCGTCGAGGGGGACCGGATCACGCTGGGCCCGGCCACCTTCGACGCCCGCACCGGCGCGGTGCGCACGCTCCTCGGCGTGGAGGTGCGCGATCTGCGCCTGGACGTGTGGCGCGCGCCGACCGACAACGACGACGGGGCGTCCTGGCAGTCGGACACCCGGTACGGGCTGCTCTGGCGTGAGCTGGGCCTGCACCGCGTGCGGCACCGGCTGGACGCCGTCGAGCCGGACGGCGAGGCGCTGACCGTGCGGACCCGGGTGGCGCCCGCCGGCCGCGAGCTGGGACTGCGGACGGTGTACCGCTGGACCTCGGACGGCACGTGCGTACGGCTGACCGTGTCGGTCGAACCGGAGGGCGAGTGGCCGGTTCCGCTGCCCCGGCTCGGCATCCGCTTCGGGCTGGACGCCGGGTCCGCGAACGTCGTCTGCTGGTTCGGCGGCGGGACGGAGGCCTATCCGGACACCAGGTCCGCCTCGAAGCACCTCCTGTGGGACGCGGACGTCGCGGAGCTCCAGACGCCCTACGTCCGGCCGCAGGAGAACGGCGCGCGGGCGGACGTGCGGTGGGCGGAGATCGGCGGCCTGCGGGCCGAGGCCGATCCCGAGTTCTGGTTCACCGCACGCCGCTGGAGCACCGAACAGCTCGACGCCGCTCGCCACCTGAGCGACCTGGTCCCCGGCGACACGGTCTGGGTCAACCTCGACCACGCCCTGCACGGCATCGGCTCGCAGTCCTGCGGCCCGGGCCCGTTGCCGCGGTACTTCCTCCACCCCGAGCCCGCGGAGTTCTCGTTCGTGTTCTCCGAGCCCGAGCCGGAGGACTGAGCCGCCAGGAGAGGGAGAGGAACCAGCGCACCATGGCCGCGGGGGGTGCGCAGGCGTTCTCCCCCTCCCCCCGTCCGGCGCTCCGTCAGTGGTCGGCGCAGCACGGTGTCGGGTCGGGGTACTCGAAGGGCACCAGGGTGCCGCCCGCGGCGGGCATGGCGGCCAGGACGAGGCGGCCGTTCCGCCAGTGCGGACGGACGTGTTCCCGGGTGACCAGCGGGGTGTCCGGGGCGGGCTCGTCCGGCGTGCCCAGTACCGTCACCCGCTCGATCGCGGAGTGCGTGAGCAGCTCCGCCAGCGTCAGCGTGCCGGTGAGGGCGCCCGCGCCCGGGTAGAGGACGGCGCGGCCGACCTCGTCCGGGGCGCCTTCGCGGACCTCGTACCCCTGGGCGGTGAGCCGTTCCCGGGCGGTGCGCAGGAACGGCTCCGCCTCGGCGGCCAGCGACAGGGCGACGCGCGGGCGCCCGTCCCGCACCAGGTGCGTGCAGCCGTAGACGCCCTCGGGGAGGGCGAGTTCGGCCGCGAACGCCTGAAGCAGGTGATCGGCCTCGCGCAGCGTCGTCGCGTCGGTGTCGATGCCGATGGCGTACGGCGCGGAAGGGGGTGTCACGACGGCAGGACCCACACCGGGTTGGAGTAGAACCACAGGTCGCGCCACGGGTCCGCGTCGCCGACGACGTCGATGGCGGGGCCCGCCGGGTCGACCTTGACGCCGAGCGCGCCGACGGCGGACCGGTTGCCGTCGGTGCCGCGCGTGCGGAGGTAGACGGGATGGTCGACGCGGCCGAGGTCGTAGGTGAGCCGGACGGTGCCGGTGTCCTTGTCGACCTCGTACGACTTGACCACCCTGGCCGTCGGCGCGGTGAAGGTGTCCTTGTCGGCGACCGTGCCGGTCACCTCGCCCTGGATGACGTCGACTCGGGCCAGCTTCGGGGTGAATCCGGCCCAGTTGGGGCCGCCGGCCAGGGCCACGTCCACGGACAGGGTGACTCGCGTGCCCTTGCGGACGTGCAGGGCGCCGCCGAGGGTGGCCCAGCGGCCGCCGCCGGAGACGCGGACGTCGAGGCCGCTGATGAGCCGGCCGTGGTCGACCCAGATGCGTCCGGCGCGGATGCCGTCCATGACGGCGGCGTAGGAGAAGCCGTCGGAGCCGACGTGGGTGCGGCTGTACTGGCCGGGCCAGAAGTCGCCCTGGGTGACGTCGATCTGGCCGGCGTAGACGGGGTCGTCGTAGCGGCCGTTGGCGTTGAAGTCGCCGCCGCCGCGGCCGGCGGTGTCGGCGTACACCTGGTGGGAGTCGGAGTTGGCGGTGATCCACCAGGGGCGGCCCTCGGCGATGAGGCTGTCCCACAGGCCGCCGACGGTGGCGGTCATCCAGTCGAACCCGCCCCAGGTGCGGTAGCTCTCCAGCGGGTAGCCGGGGAAGGAGTTGGCGCCGGGGCTGCCGTCGTAGATGCCGCGGGCGCGGCCCATGCCGAGCGGCTTCGGCAGACCGGCCGCCTGGTGGCCGGGGGCGCCCTCGAAGCCGACGGCGATCTGGTGGCCCCGCGAGGTGGCGTCGCGCCAGGCGCGGATCTCGTGCGGGGAGTCGATGCCCTTGCGCGCCGGGTGGTTGGCGAGCATCAGGGCGTCCTTGACCTTGCGCCGCTTCACCTGGTCGGCGAGGAAGGAGAGCCCGGCGACGGCGAGCGCCTCGTTGGCGGGCGTGGAGTCGCCGGCGCCCTTGACGCTGCCGTCGTAGCCGGTCTCGAACTGCTTGAGGACGGAGACCTCGTGGCGGCCGGGGTGGACGAAGACGGTGCCGTGTTCGGCGGCCGGGATGTTCCACTCCAGGCCCTGGAAGACGAGGGTGTCCTCGTGGGCGTCGCGAGCCTCGCGGATGTCCGGGTTGACCTTCTCCACACCGATCTTGGCGTGGGTGACGCTGCCGTGGTCGGTGATGACCAGCCAGTCCATGCCGTGCCGGGCGCCCTGGCGGACCTGGTCGACGACGCGGTACTTGCCGTCGCTGCTGTACTGGGTGTGGATGTGGTGGTCGCCGGCGAGCCAGAGGAAGCCCTTCTTGCGGCGGCCGTCGCCCGCGGCCTGTGCTGGCGCGGCGGTCGCGGTCTGGGCGAGGACGGTGCCGGCGGCGAGTCCGGCACCGAGCAGGCCCGCGCGGCGCAGCAGGCCGCGGCGCGACTGCTGTTCGGGACTCAGGGCCTCGTCGGGGACGCTGGTGTCGAAGGCGGCGGGCAGGGGCTGCGCGGCCTCGTGCTCATGGTCGTGGTCGTGGTCGTGCGTGTGTGCGTGCCCGTGGTGGTGATGGCCGTGCGCGTGCCCGGGTCCGTGACCGTGCCCCATGAAGTCCTCCTGGATACCGCCGCCGTGCGCGGCTGTGAGGAGAATCGACGCAGAAGGTGAACGTTTAACGACTCGGAGGTGAGCCCCTCCTGCCGCCCCGCCTGCCCTAGCATGAAACCTAGGAGCTCTAGGAAGCCGGAAGGTGGCCCATGCCCCGAGCGGGCCTTACAACCGACCGCGTCGTCGCGGCCGCCGCCGACCTCGCCGACGTGTCCGGGTTCGAGAACGTCACCGTCTCCGCGCTCGCCCGGCACTTCGGGGTGAAGGACGCCAGCCTGTACACACACGTCAGGAACCTCCAGGACCTGCGCGTCCGGGTCGCGCTGCTGGCCGGCGGCGAGCTGATCGACGAGATCGCGGCGGCGGTGGCCGGCCGGTCCGGGAAGGAGGCGCTGGCCGCCTTCGCGGGCGCCTACCGGGCGTACGCCCTGCGCCACCCCGGCCGCTACGCCGCGACCCAGACCCGCGTCGACCAGTCCCTCGTCGCCGGCTCCCCCGCCCTGCGCCGCACCGCCGAGATCACCCACGGCATGCTCCGCGCCTACGGTCTCACCGAGCCCGACCTCACCGACGCGGTACGCCTCCTGCGCAGCACCTTCCACGGCTACTGCGCCCTGGAGGCCACCGGCGGCTTCGGCGCCCCGCGCGACGTACGGGCCTCCTGGGACAAGGCGGTCGACGCCCTGCACGTGGCGCTGGAGAACTGGCCCCGGGAGACACGAGGCCCCCGCGGTCACTGACCGTGGGCCGGCCCGCGTGCTCGACGCCGGCTCCCGACCGGGGGCGGCCCGCCGGCACCCGGTGCGGCTGGATACTCGTCCGACATGCCCTTGCCCTGTCCAGGCTCCGCGGCCCGCCCCCCGCCCCAGCGCCCGAACCTCGCCGTACGTCGGTGCCTCGCCGTACGTCGGTGCCTCGCCCCGCACTTCACGGCCCGCGCCGACACGACCGGTCTCCCACCGCGTCGGCGCAGTAGGCGGATTCGGTGAGGTGTGCGGCGAGTTCGCGGAAGCTCCAGCCCTCGCCGGGCGAGTGGTCGAGCTGCTCGTCGGTCAGCGCGTCGAGGCGGTTGGCCCAGATCCGGGCGAGCCGGGTCAGGCGGCTGCGGGCCTCGTCGAGATCCTCCTGTGTGAAGGGGGCCCGGTCCGCGTCCGTGGTGATCACGGACGCGTGCCGGCCGTCGGGCCGCGTCTCCTCTCCGGCCAACCGAGCCTCCAGCTCCGCGAGATGGTCGACCGTGTGGTCGGCGACGCGCCGGATCGCCTTGTGCGGGGTGTGGACGCGGTCGTCGACGTGCACGGGGCGCCCGTCCCAGCGGGTCCAGGTGGCGGCCGGCGCGAGGACGTGGTCGACCATGCCGGTGACGGCGTCGGCGGGCGTGCGGGTGGCGGTGGCGGTGTTCGTGCCGCTCATGTCCCGCACGCCATGGGCCGGTTGCTTCGGTCCCCGCCGAAGTGTTCCCGTCCTCCGGGCGGGTACCCGGACGGTCACGCGACGTCACCACGAGGTCCGACTGCCCGAGAGGCGGTCATGAGGATGCCCGAGAGGTGGACATGAGGAGACGAGAGCGGCGCGACGGCTTCTCCGAGCCGCGATGGCGGGACAGGCTGTCGGTGATCGGCCTGGTGGCACTGGGCGCGGGCCTGGTCGTGCGCCTGATCGCCGGCGGGGTCGACTCATGGCCGTCGGCCCTCGTCGGTGCCGCCCTGATGAGTGTCTGGGTCGTGTTCCTGATCCGCCGCCGCCGTCGGCACGACGCGCGGGACACCGGCGCGGAGCCGGACGACGTGCCCGCCATGGAACGGCGGATCCTCAAGGGCGGGCCGCCTCCCGAGGATCCGCGCCACCGGCAGACCATGGCGGCACTGGTCGACTCCCGTCAGCGGCGGCTGCGGCGCAACCGCTGGTGGGCGTTCCCGCTCCTGGCGCTGATCTTCTTCGGTACGTCGGTCCTGTGGTTCGCCTCCGGCTCCGCCGCCGCCGGAGCCTGGACCCTCGTCCTGGCGGTGACGGCCATGGGCTGGTTCACCTGGTCCCACCTCCGCTTCGACCGTCGTCTGTCACAGATGCGGAGTCGGCTGCAGAGCTGAGCCCGGTCCGTACCGCGCCGCGCGGCACCAGGCGCCGGGCGACGAGCTCGTCCCGGACCAGGCCGGCGTAGACGGTGGCGCCGTGCGCGGAGGTGTGGGTGTTGTCCCGTTTCTCGTCGTAGAGGTAGAGGGACTTGGAGCCCTCCACGCCCAGGGACTCCACGAGCGCCTTCGTCTTCGCGGTCAGGTCGATCAGCGGCACGCCCTCGGCGGCGGCGACCGCGCGGACGACGGCCGGGTGGTCGACGCCGAGGCCGTTGACGAGCAGGGCGGTGCCGTTGTTCAGGGTGCCGTCCGCGTTGAACCAGCGGCGCACGACCGGTGTGACGAGGACGGGCCGTCCCCCGCGCTCCCGCACACCCGCCACCAGCGTCTCCAGGTTCGCCCGGTAGGTCGCCGCGTCGGTCGTCTTGTCGTTGTGCGCGAGTTGGACCAGCACCAGGTCGCCGGGACGGATCAGCGCCCGCGCCGTGTTCCACATCCGCTCGTCGGCCAGGTAACTGACCGTGCTCTCCCCGGAGTCGGCGTGGTTGGCGACGGACAGGCCCTTGCGGAGGTACTGGGGCAGTTGCTGGCCCCAGCCGGAGTACGGCGCCTCCGGCTGGTCGCAGACCGTGGAGTCCCCGACGAGCAGGACCTGCCGGACGTGCCGGGCCGGGGTCACCCTGATGTCGGCGAGGGCGGGCGCCGAGCCGCCGATCACCAGGCCCAGGCCGGGGCTGCCCTCGGGCCCGGCGGGCTCGCCCTCGGGTGTGCGCACGTCCACGGTGAAGCCGCGGGCGGCCCGCTCACCGGCCGCGGTCGCGGTCTCGGGCAGCAGGGACCGCCTGGTCTCGCCGCTGACGGCGGTACTGGCGGCGTCCTCGCCACCGAGCAGCACCTTCACGTCGTACGTGCCCGGCGGGACGTCGAAGTGGCAGGCGGTGGCGGTGCAGTGGGCCATCCCCGAGGGGCGGCCCCGCTCGGTCTGGGCGGCCTGCGCGGGTACGGCCGCCAGGGCGCCGGCGGCCAGCGTGGCGGCCACCAGGGTGGTGGCGGAACGGATCACGCCCTTTCCCCCGCCGTGTCGGCGACCGGGACGCCGAAGTCCGGTGTGCCGTCGGCGTGCCAGCCCAGCTTCTGGACGCGGGTGTGCCGGTTGGGGTCGTTCAGCGGGTCGCCGTCGATCTCCTTGTACTGGCGGGCGTGGTAGACGAGGACGTCGGTGCGGCCGTCCCGGTCGACGGTGAAGCAGTTGTGCCCGGGACCGTACTGACCGGTGGTGTCGTTGCTGGTGAAGACGGGTGTCGGCGACTTGGACCAGTTCGCGGGGTCCATCAGGTCGGCGTCCGCGTCGGCGGTCAGCAGGCCCATGCAGTAGTTGGCGTCGGTGGCGCTGGCCGAGTAGGTCATGAACAGGCGGCCGTTGCGGGCGATGACCGACGCGCCCTCGTTGACCTTGAAGCCGACGCACTCCCAGTCGTACTCGGGCGTGGAGAGCCGTATCTGCGGGCCCTTCAGCGTCCACGGGTTCGCCATCTCCGACAGCCACAGCGCGGTGTTGTTGTCCATGTCGGGCTCGTGCTGGGCCCAGGCGAGGTAGCGGGTGCCGCGGTGGGTGAAGGTGGTGGCGTCGAGGGAGAAGGTCTCCCACGCCGTCTTCACCTGACCCCGCTCGACCCAGGTGCCCCGGAAGGGGTTGGGGTGGGAGTTCTCCAGGACCCAGATGCGGATGTCCCAGACGCGCTCGGCCGGCGCGGCGGCGAAGTAGATGTACCACCTGCCCCCGACGCGGTGCATCTCCGGCGCCCAGATGTGCGCGCCCATGTCGCCGGTGGCGTGCTTGCGCCAGATCACGGACTCGTGGGCGGTGGCGAGGCCGTTCAGGGTGCGGGAGCGGCGCAGGATGAGGCGATCGTACTCGGGGGCGGTCGCGGTGAAGTAGTAGAAGCCGTCGGTGTGCCGGCGGATGTGCGGGTCGGCGCGGTTGCGGACCAGGGGGTTCACGTACGGGGCCGCCCTGCCGGGCGCTGCCGGCGCGGCGGAGGCCGCGGCGGGGACGGCGGGGACGGCCGCCAGGGCTCCCGCGACCGCGGCGCCCTTCAACAGCAGGCGTCGGCCGAGGGCCGCGGGCGGGACGGACTGAGCGGACTCCGTGGGCTGCACGGGCTGATCGTCGGCGCGGCTCATGCGGGCTGCCTCTCGACAGGGCACACGACACGACTGGTTCGTCATATCGAACACCATCTGTGATTACGAACGTCGAAAAGGTAAGGGTGTGACATGCGGAGGTCAACGGGTCCGACGCCGACACCCGCGCCGGGCGTCAGGTCACCAGGCCGTGGCGGTAGGCGTAGACGACCGCCTGGACACGGTCGCGGAGTCCGAGTTTGGCGAGGATGCGGGACACGAAGGTCTTGACGGTCTCGTGGCTGATCACGAGGGCCGCGGCGATCTCGCTGTTCGACAGGCCGTCCGCGATGAGGCGGAGCACCTCCAGCTCGCGCGGGGTGAGGGGGATGTCCCGGGCGGCGCCCTCGGCGGGCCGGATGCGGGCGGCGTACCTGCCCACGAGCCGCCGCGTCACCTCCGGGTCCAGCAGCGCCGCGCCCATGGCCACGGTCCGGATGCCGTGCAGCAGCCGGTCCGGCGGCGCGTCCTTGAGCAGGAATCCGCTCGCTCCCGCGCGCAGCGCCTCGTAGACGTACTCGTCCAGGTTGAACGTCGTCACCACGAGCACCTTGACGGGGTGCCGCACCCCGGCGCCGGCCAGCAGGCGGGTGGCCTCGATGCCGTCGAGCACCGGCATGCGCACGTCCATCACCACGACGTCCGGGCGCAGTTCGGCGGCCAGGCCGACGGCGGCCTGTCCGTCCCCGCACTCGCCGGCCACCTCGAGGTCGGGCTGGGCGTCGACGATCGTCGCCAGTCCGGTGCGGATCAGTACCTGGTCGTCGCAGATCAGGACGCGGACCGGCGCGCTCATGACGGGCTCCCCGCGGGTATCCGGGCCTGCACGACGAAGCCGCCGCCCGCCCGGTGGTCCGCGCTGAAGTCGCCGCCCAGGACGCCGACCCGTTCGCGCAGCCCCGCCAGGCCCCGTCCGCTGCCGCCGGGTGACGCGGCCCGCGAACCGGAACCGTCCGTGCCGACCTCCACGGTGATCTCCCTTTCGCCGTGGCGCACCAGGACCGAGGTGCGGCTGCCGTGGTCGTACTTGAGAGCGTTCGTCAGGGCTTCCTGAACGACCCGGTAGGCCACGAGGTCGGCGCTGCCGGTCGAGGCCGGCGGTGTGCCCTCCTCGGTGAACTCCACCGGCTGCCCGGCGCGTCGCGTCTGCTCGACGAGCGTGAGCAGTCTGCCGACGGGCGGCGTCCTGGCCTCGGTGCCGTGACCGGTGCCGTGCGCGTGGCCCGTGCCGGTGCCGTGCGCGGGGCCGGTGCCGTGCGCGGGGCCGGTGCCGTGCGCGGGGCCGGTGCCGGTGCCGTGGTCGGGGTTGAGCAGGTCGAGCAGGTGCCGCAGGTCCGTGATGGCCCGCCGGCCGGTGTCGCTGACGGCGGTCAGGGTCTGGTCGAGGCGATCGGGCGCGGCGGTGAGATACCGTGCCGCCTCGGCCTGGACGACCATCGCGGTCACGTGGTGGGTCACGACGTCGTGCAACTCCCGGGCGATGCGGGTTCGTTCGGCGGCGCGGGCATCGTCGGCGACGCGGGCCCGGCGCTCGGCCTCCGCGGTCCGGGCGGAGCGCATCCAAGCGCCGGCACCCCACGTGAGAGCGATGGCCAGGTAGAACGTCACGAACTCGGCCACCGGTTCGCCCGGACCACGCCGGTGGAGCACGATGGCCAGCGGCACGTACGCGGCGGACAGCGCGAGCACGGTGACGCGCCGGTACCGCTCCAGATGGGACCCGGCGCTCAGCAGCGCGATGGGCAGCGCGGTACCGGCGAGCAGGTGGTAGCCATTGACCTGGTCGACGGCAAAGCCGAGCGTGATCAGCGCGAGGCAGAGGACGGGCCACCGCCGGCGCAGGGCGAGCGGAAGGCACTGGAGCACGGCCGCCACGCCGCCCAGCGTGTCGACGGGCTGGGTCGCCAGACCGCCGACCTCCGTCCCGTTGCCGCGCAGCCCCGGCAGGAACGACGCGACGAGGAGCAGCACCCCGAACGGGAGGTCCCGGACCGTGACGTCGAGCCGGTGCCACAGCTCCGGAACCCGCCGACGGTCGATCACCGGGGAAGTGTAACGGTGGAGTTGACACGCGCGGCTCGCCGGGAACGGGGCTTGATGTTGCCGCGCCGGTGGGCCAGCCACAGGAACACGACCGTCAGCAGTGCTCCGAAGCCGATCGCGTAGACGCTGCCCTCCGGTCCGAACCCACCGCCGGTGAGCAGCTCCGGCCCCGACGTCGCGGTGTCGAGCAGACCCTGGCTGGCGCCGTTGCCGGACACCTCGGTACTGAAGATGCCGGCCGCGGCGTAGTTCCAGCCGAAGTGCACGCCGATCGGGACCCACAGGTTGCGGGTGGCGGCGTACGCGGCGGCGAGCATGAAGCCGGCCTCGATGGCGATGGCGATCGCGCCCCAGAGGGTCGCGTTCTCGTTGACCAGGTGCATGAGGCCGAACACGATGCCGGTCAGCACGAGCGCGATGTACGTGCCGGTGCGCTCCTCGATGATCCGGAACAGGACACCGCGGAAGACCACTTCCTCCGCCACGGCCGCGCCGGCCATGAAGCCGACCAGTCCCACCGCCCCGGCCGGTGAACCCAGGCCGTCGATCTCGTAGTGACCGGCGACGTAGAGGTTCGCGATGACGGCACCGAACATCCCGACACCGATCAGTATCCCCCAGCCGGTCTTGACGACGGCGCCTTCCCGGGCCACGTCCAGGGCCGCCCGGTGCTCGGTGCGCCGCACCACCCACGCGTACACGAGGATCGCGAGCGCGGCCGAGGTGAGACCGACGACGAGCGACAGCCAGTCGTTGTCCCTCACCGCGCTGACGGCACTGCCGGTGATGGCGAACATCACCATGACGGCGAGGAACTGCCAGACAAACCTCACGGGGAAACTCCTTGATCGGGGCCGCGGCCGGAGTGCCGCGGACTGCACTGGACGCTACGGATCCGGCGGCCTGAGATCGTCACCTCACGGTGGACACCTGGCCGTAGCTCGCACGGGGGACAAGCCCCCCGGACCCCCGGGCGGACTGGCTAGCCTGGCGCCATGACCAGCGACTTCGCCGACGCCCTCGCCTCCGGCCGCCCGCTCGTGCTCGACGGCGGGATGTCCAACCAACTGGAGTCGGCCGGGCACGACCTGAGCGACGAACTGTGGTCGGCGCGGCTGCTCGCCGAGGATCCGGGCGCGATCGCCGAGGCGCATCTCGCCTACTTCGGGGCGGGCGCGGACGTGGCGATCACCTCCAGCTACCAGGCCACCTTCGAGGGCTTCGCCCGGCGCGGCATCGGGCGGGAACGGGCCGCCGGACTACTCGCTCTCAGCGTGGAGCTGGCCCGGGACGCGGCCCGACGGGCGCGGGCGTCCCGTCCGCTGTGGGTGGCGGCGTCGGCCGGCCCGTACGGGGCGATGCTCGCGGACGGCTCCGAGTACCGCGGCCGGTACGGGCTCGGTGCCGGTGAGCTGGAGCGCTTCCACCGGCCCCGCCTGGAGGTCCTCGCCGCCGCCCGGCCCGACGTGCTCGCGCTGGAGACGGTCCCCGACACCGACGAGGCCGCGGCACTGCTGCGGGCGGTGCGCGGACTGGGCGTGCCGGCCTGGCTGTCGTACACCGTCGCGGGCGGGCGCACCCGCGCCGGTCAGCCGCTGGAGGAGGCCTTCGCCCTGGCCGCGGACGCGGAGGAGGTGATCGCGGTGGGCGTGAACTGCTGCGCCCCCGAGGACGTGGCCGGCGCGGTGGAGACCGCCGCCCGGGTCACCGGCAAGCCGGTCGTCGCCTACCCCAACAGCGGGGAGGCCTGGGACGCGGAGGCACGGGCGTGGCGAGGGCGCTCCTCCCTCGCCGCCGGACAGGTACGGGACTGGCGGGCGGCCGGGGCCCGGCTGGTCGGCGGATGCTGCCGGGTGGGGCCGGAGACGATCAGGTCGGTCGCGGCGGCGCTGACACCGGGGTGACCGGTGACAGATGGCCGCGGCGCCGCGAGCCGTACCGTGGGCGGCCGGTGCGGCGTGTGCCAAGATTGCGGTGAACTGGCGTTCGGGGGCGACGGGTTCAGCAGGGGGACGGCGTGGAAGAAGACGGGGGACGGGCGAGGCGGCGCGTGGTGCCCGGGGCGGCGGTCGCCGTCTCGGTGGTCGGGGCGCTGGCCGTCGCCGCGCTCGCGCTGCGGCCCGCGGAGGGGCTGTTGCACTCCGGCGTGGGGCCGCTGGGCCACTGGGGCATCGTCGCCATCGGGTCGTCCGTCGCCTGGGCGGTGGGGGTCGTGATGGCCGTCAAGCACCTTCGCCCCCGGTTCAACACCTACCGTGCCACGCTGCCACCGGGCGAGGAACGGCTGCGGGAGATCGCCGCGCCACTGCTGCTCGCCGCGGCGGGTGTCATCGGCGTCCTGGCTCTCGTCCTGCACCGGTTCTCCCCCGGCAGCACTCGGTCCACCCCGCCGCCGGTCGTCCCGGCCCCGGTTCCCGCCCAGCCGGAGCTGGGCAAGCCGCTGCCCAGGGAGGGCCCGGAGGATCCGGCGCACCCTTGGTCCCTGCCGCTGTACCTCGTACTCGGCCTGCTGGCCGCGGTCGTCGTCCTGGTCGTCGCGGTGGCCGTGGTGCGACGACTGCGACGGCTCGGGCTCAGGGTGCCGCAGCACCCCGGCCGCCCGGGCACCGTGACGGAGGACGACGACGCGCGCCTGCTCCTGTCCGCCGTACGGTCGGGCCGCCGCGCACTGGCCGCCACCGGTGACGCCCGTACGGCCGTCATCGCCTGCTACGCCGGGATGGAGGACGCCCTCGTCGCGTCCGGCGTGCCGCGGCACGTCTCCGACAGCCCCGCCGATCTGCTCACCCGCGCCGTCGACGCGGGCCTCGCCCCCGGTCCGGCCGCGCCGCGGCTCACCGCGCTGTTCCGCGAGGCCCGCTATTCCTCGCACCCGATGGACGCCTCGCACCGCGAGGCCGCGGCCGGCGCCCTGGAGGACATCGCCGCACTGCTCCGCAACCGGGAAGGCGCGCGGTGAACCGGCCGGCCGGGCAGACTCCGGGAGAGGACATCCTCACCCTGGGCCGGCTCGGGCTGTTCGGCGGCGCGGTCGCCGGCTCCGGTGTCCTGCTCGTCCTGCTCCTCGACGGTGCCGAGGCGGCCGGAGCCCTCCTGACCCTGCTCGTCGTCGTCGCTCTGATCGTCTCCCGGTACGTCGCCGGGGCGGGCGCGCTCGACTCCGGACGCCGGGACGAGGTGCGGCTGCTGCGGACGCGGGCGCCGGGTATGGGCGAGTGGCGACGGAACGTGGGGACCGCGACCGGACCGGACGGCGCCCTCTACTACCGTGCGGTGCTCCGGCCCGAGCTGCGCCGTCTGTACGCCGCCGCGCTCGCCGAGCACCACCACGTCTCGCTCGACCAGCAGCCCGAGCGGGCGGCCGAGCTGATCGGCCCCGAGCTGTGGCCGTGGCTCGGCCCCGTGCCGCCCCGGACCGGGCCCGACGGCGAGGTTCCCGTCGACGTGCTGCGCCGCCTCGTCGACCGGCTCGAAATCCTCGGCGCTCCCCGCACCCGTACCCCCGCACCGGTAAGGAACAAGCGACGTGACGACTGACCCCACGCCCCGGCTCCGCACCGCCGAGCAGGTCGGCGAGCAGGCCGGCGCCGTACTGCGCGAGATAGGCCGTGCCGTGGTCGGCAAGCCGGACGCCCTCGAACTGGTGATGCTGGGCGTCCTGGCCCGCGGCCACGTCCTCGTGGAGGACCTGCCGGGGCTCGGCAAGACGCTCCTCGCGCGGTCCTTCGCCACCACGCTCGGCCTGGACTTCCGCCGCATCCAGTTCACGCCCGACCTGCTGCCGTCGGACGTCACCGGGACGCCGCTGTACGACCAGCGCAGCGGTGAGATGGTCTTCCACCCCGGCCCGGTCTTCACCCACCTCCTGCTCGCCGACGAGATCAACCGGACGCCGCCCAAGACCCAGGCCGCGCTGCTGGAGGCGATGGCCGAGTCGCAGGTGACCGTGGACGGCGAGACACGACCGCTCGCCGACCCGTTCCTGGTCGTCGCGACCGCCAACCCGGTCGAGTACGAGGGCACGTACTCCCTGCCCGAGGCCCAGCTCGACCGGTTCCAGCTGCGCGTGCGGATGGGCTATCTGACCGCCCGGGAGGAGCTGGCGATGCTGCGGGCCCGGATCGACCGGGCCGCGCCCGAGGCCGTGCTCGACAGGCTCGCGGGGCCGGAGGACGTCGTGGCGTGGCGGGCCGTCGTGGAGCGCGTGGAGATCGACGACGACCTGCTGGAGTACGCCGTCGCGCTCGTCGGCGCGACCCGGGACCATCCTCAGATCAGCATCGGCGCCTCGCCGCGCGGCGGACTCGCCCTGGTCCAGCTCGCCCGCGCCCGCGCCGTGCTGGACGGCCGCGACTTCGTCGTCCCGGAGGACGTCAAGGCCCTCGCGGTGCCCGCGCTGGCCCACCGGGTCTCGCTCCGGCCGGAGTTGTGGGTACGCGAGGTGTCCACGGACGACGTGCTTCGCGAGATCGTCGGCAGTGTCGGCACGCCGACGACGCGGCGTACGACCGCCGCCGTGTCGTCGTGACCGCGCCCGCGCCCGCTCCCTCTCCCGAGCCGCCGCCGAACGCCGCCGCGGTCCGCGCCCTGGAAGGGCGCACCTCCCCGGCGCAGCCGCCGCCCCCGCCGCCCGGCGGGCCTCGCCCGGGCGAGCGGACGCTGCGCCTGCTGACCGTCGCCGCCGTCGCGCTGTCCGCCGCACTGCTCACCGGGCGGGCGTGGCTGCTGGCGCTCGCGGCGGCGCCGCTGGTACTGCTCGCGCTGGCGCTGCCCCGCGCCCACCCCCGGCGCGTCGAGACGTCGGTGACCGTCGAACCGGGCCGCTGCTTCGAGGGCGACACCGTCACCGTCCGCGTCTCGGTGGCCCACGACGGGGACGCCGTCCGCCTCGACCCCGGTGTCACGCTCGGCCCGGGGCTGCGGCTCGACGAGGTCGTCGTCGGCCCGTCCACGGTGACGCTGCGACACACCGCGCTGCACTGGGGCCGCTGGTCGCTGGGGCCGGTGGACCTCGACGTGTACGACGCCGGGGGCACCGTGCGCCGCACCGTGCGCGTGGCGGCGGCCGAGGTGTCCGTGTTCCCGCGCGCCACGCGGGCGACGTTCACGCCGATCCCGGCACGGCTGCCGCAGCGGCTCGGCGAACACGCCTCGCCGCAGGCCGGAGAGGGCGTCGAGGTCATCGGAGTGGGCCCCTGGGTGCCGGGGGAACGGCAGCGGCGCATCCACTGGCCGTCGACGACCCGGCGCGGGTCGGTGCAGCTGCACCGGTTCGCGGCCGAGCGGGCCGCGGACACGGTGATGCTGCTCGACGCGTTCGGGGACGTCGTCGACCCGGTGACCGGGCTGTCGTCCCTGGACGAGACGGTGCGGGCCGCCACCGGGCTCGCCCGGGCCTACCTGCGCACCCACGACCGGGTGGGGGTCGTCTCGACCGGGGGCACCACGCGATGGCTGGCGCCGGGCACCGGGGACGCGGCGTTCTACCGCATCGTGGAGAGCGTCCTCGACGTCCGCAAGGACCGGCGGTACGACGCGCCCGGCCTCGAACGGCTGCCGCCGCCCGCGCTGCCGGAGGGAGCACTCGTGTACGTGTTCACCCCGTTGAGCGACGCACGGATGCTGAAGGTACTCCGGGACCTTCAGGCGCGGGGCCGCCGCCCGGTCGTCGTGGAGATCCCGAGCGGGGACCCGCAGGTGGAGCCCGGGGACGCGGCGGGCGAGCTGGGGCTGCGGCTGTGGCACGCGGAGCGGGACGCGATGCGCTTCGCCCTGCGGGACAGCGGGGTGCCGGTGCTGCGGCACGTCGTGGGTGAGCCGTTGGACCTGGCGTTGGCGCCGCTGCTGTCGGGGCGGATCGGCGGGAGGGGGCGCGCGGGATGACGGTGCTCGACGCACGGGTCGGCTTTCGGGCGTACCTGGCGTACTGGGCCGGCACCCTGCCGGTCCGTCTGCTCGGAGCGGCGTCCGTCGTGATGGCGTGGCGGCCGTGGTCGGTGAACGGTGGGCCGGGCGCGGTCGTGTTCGGCTGCGCGGTCGCCCTCGCGCTGGGGGCGGCGCCGTCGCTGGACCGACGGCCTTCGCTGGAGTCCGCGCGATGGTCCCACCGCCTGCTGCGGCACCGGACGACGGTGCTGGCGGGGGGTGTCGTGGTGATCGCGGCGTTTGGTGACCCGGCCTGGTGGGAGGGCGCCTGCGTGGCCGGGCTGCTGGTCGCCTACCTGGTGGCGAGTGAGACCTGGCCCTGGAGGTGGGGGCGCGGGGCCGCCCGCGTGTGGGCGGAGGCGATCGCGGCCTGCGCCGGAGCCGGCGTGGTGCTGGCCGCCTCGGTGGTTCCGGTGAGCGGTGCCGGCTTCGGGCCGGGGCGGGTGATCGCCGCCGGGGTGGTGGTGGGAGTCGCGGTCGTCGTCGCTCAGGTGACGGGCGCTCGGCGGTGGGGCGGGAAGTAGGCGCCGCCCAGCTCGCACCACACCGTCTTGCCGGGGTCGCGCTCCGCCACGCCCCACTTGTCCGCCAGCTCCGACACCAGCAGCAGCCCGCGCCCGCCCTCCCCGGGCTCCCGTACGTCCGTCTGCGGCACCGCCGGTACGCCGTCCCCGCTGTCGTGGACCTCGACGCGGACGCCGTCGCCGTCGCCGTACGGCAGCAGGCGGAGCAGGAAGCCCCGGCCGGGCGGCACGCCGTGCACCAGGGCGTTGGTCGCCAGTTCGCTGACGCACAGCACCACGTCGTCCACGCGCTCGCACATGCCCCACTCGGCGAGTACCTCGCGCGCGAACGCCCTCGCGGCGGGGACCGACCGGCGTTCCCGGCGGTAGAGGCGTTCACGGGGGGACGGGGGTCGAGTTTCCTTGTTCACGTGACGAGGGTCACGCTCCGTGGTCATGATGAGACAGAGCGCGCTGCCGTACAGCCGGTCTGTACGGGTGCGCGACGGTGAACGTACGCGCGCGGGTGGGGAGTTCAGCCTCATGGGCACGACGACACGGAGGAACGCCTCCGCGATGAAGATGGTGGGGGCCCTGCTCGCCCTCTACCGCAGGGAAGCCGGACACACCCAGAGGTCGCTGGGCGAGCGGTTCGTCATCGGCGAGGAGCAGATCGCGTCGATCGAGCAGGGCAGACGCCCGCTGAAGCCGGATCTCGCCGAGCAGCTGGACGAGCTCCTGGGGACGAAGGGGGCGTTGTCGGTTGCGTTGAGCAGGATGCCGGAGGTGGATCTGGTTCCGTTGTGGGCGGAGGAGTATCTGGATCGGGAGCGGGAGGCCATCGCGATCTCGTCCTACGAGAACCAGGTTCTGCCGGGTCTGTTGCAGACAGAAGCGTATGCACGGGCAGTCTTCCGCAGCCGCATCCCGATGCTCAGCGAAACCAAGGCCGAGCAGCACGTAGCGAAACGCACAGAGCGTCAGGAGATCTTCCACCGCGAGGAGCCACCGATCGCGTGTTTCGTCATCTGGGAGGCGGTGCTACGGGATCGCCTGGGCGGAGACCAGGTCTACGTCGCACAGCTACGCCACCTCCGGGAGCAATCCGCGCTTTCCGGACTGACGTTGCAGATCCTGCCCCTGGGACGCACCGCTCACGCAGCTCTCGACGGGCCTTTCGTTCTCCTGGAGACTCCCGAACACCAGCGACTCGCTTACACGGAAACCCAGCGCGGAAGTCAACTGATCGCGAACCCCGACGAGGTGGCGATCCTCACTCAGAGGTGTGCGATGCTGCGGTCACAGGCCCTCAACCCAGAAGACACCAGGGACCTGGTGGACCGTCTGCTAGGAGACCAATGAGCAGCACCGCACTTCGGTGGTTCAAGTCGAGCTACAGCGGCAGCGACGGCGGCAACTGCATCGAAGTCGCCTACGAATGGCGCAAGTCCAGCTACAGCGCCAGCGACGGCGGCAACTGCGTGGAAGTAGCCACTCACCCCACCGCCGTCCACATCCGCGACTCCAAAACCCCGGAGGGACACGTCACCGTCGAACCAGCCGCCTGGGCCGCATTCCTCGCATGGTGACGTCGGCCTTCCACAGGTCGAACTGGGCGTCGAGCGGCCCGTACGCCGTGTGCGGGGCCCCGTCGCCGAAGACGCGCACGGGATGCGTGGCGTCCCACGCCGTCCAGCCCGGGGCGCCGGTCTCGGCGAACCGCACCCACGCCCCGTGCATCGCGTCGGCCAGCTCCTGCGGAGCACCCTCGCCCGCGAGCCTGCGTGAATCGGGCGTGTGCCCGGAGTCGAAGACGAAGCCCAGTTCAAGGGCGTGGCAGGCGCCGAGGTCGGGCAGCCCGGACGGCCAGGCGAACTCGTAGACGTACGACGATCCGGGCCGCGCGTCGGCCAGGCGGTGCATCGGGATGCGGAGCAGGTGGTCGGTGACCAGCTGGCCGACCGTCTCGGCGGCACCGGCGTGCACGGCGCGGTAACCGCGTACGACCTCGTTGCCGCAGTGGCAGCGGGCACGCGCGCCGGCCAGGGCGACGGCGCCGAGGCGGTCGACGCGTTCGAGGAGGCCGCCGGGGACCAGCCAGAGCCGGTACTCGTCGCGGGTCCAGCCCATCATCAGGTCGACGCCGGCTGCCGCCCCGCCCTCGACGAGCGCCTCCAGCGGATCGCGGGGTACCACGTCCCCGTCGACGACGATGCCGAAGGCGGGCCCGCCGAGTACGGGGCTGCTGAGCCGGCCCACGTCGGCCTGCGCGCGCAGCAGCTGGTCGCGGTCGGTGGCGGCGAAGGCCTCCGCGGTGGCGGGGATCTTCAGGCGGGAGGCCATGCGGCGGACCATCCGCCGTACCTTGTCGCGCTCGGCGGCCTCGGGGGCGCCGCTCTGCAGCACGGCCCGCCGGAAGAGGCCCCGGGCCTGCGGGGCAGCGAGGAGGGCGCCGGTGCTGATGGCGCCGGCGGACTGGCCGGCGAGGGTGACCCGGTCGGGGTCGCCGCCGAACGCCGTGATCGACTCCCGCACCCACTTGAGGGCGGCGAGCTGGTCGCGCAGGCCGGCGTTCGCGGGGGCGTCCGGGAAGAGTCCGTAGCCCTCGACGCCCAGCCGGTAGTTGATCGAGACGCAGACCACGCCGTCCCGGGCGAAGGTGCGCCCGTCGTAGACGGGCACGGCGGAGGAGCCCCTGGTCAGGGCGCCGCCGTGCAGCCAGACCAGGACGGGCAGGCGGGCGCCGGGGCCCGGCTCGGGGGTCCAGACGTTGAGGTTGAGGCAGTCGTCGCCGGGGACCGCCGGGTCGGAGAGGTACTGGGCGAAGGCCTCGGAGTACGGCGGTTTCGGGGCCGTGGGGCCGAAGGAGCCCGCGTCGCGCACACCGTCCCAGGGCTCGGGCGGCACGGGCGGCCGGAACCGGCGGGGGCCGAAAGGGGGCGCGGCGTAGGGGATGCCCCGGAACACGGCGATCCCGTGCTCGTACCTGCCGCGTACGGCCCCGTACGGCGTGGTGACCACGGGGTTCGTCCGGCCTGCCATGACGCGCTCACCAGCCCTTCGCCGCACTGATGCACTGCTCATGTCAGAACGGCGGCGCGGGCGGATCTATTCCGGCGGGCTGTTCCGGACGTCCCGTTCGACGCCGCCGGGGCAAGCTGGGGGACAATGGGAGCACGTACGCCCGCCATGTGCTGCTGAGGAGGCCGTCGTGACCGTCGACCCTCATCGCCCCAGCCAGTCCGCGCCCGTGAGGATCGTAGAGGCCGACGGGCAGCACGCCGTGCTTGCCTTCTCCGGCAACCTGGGCGCCCCCGCGCTGCGCCTGCTGGAAGAGCTTCTTCTCGACCACCGCCTGCGGCAGCCGGGCACGTGGACGCTGGAGATGAGCGAGCTGGAGCACATCGACCTGGCCTGCGCCTACGCGCTGCTACGGGCGGTCACCCGGGCCCCGGAGCCGGCCGACATCACCGTCCGCGGGGCCCGCCCGGCCGTGCACCGGACCTTGCGGCACGCCGGTCTCGACACCGCCGTCACCTACGAGCAGTGACCGGCCGGCGACCTCGCGTCAGGACGCCGACCCGCCGTGTCACTTCGCGTACATCAGGGTGCCGAAGCCGAGCTGGTCGAAGCCTCCGCTGTTGGGGCCGTAGTCGCCGCCCCCGCCCTCGGGGCGGACGCTGTCGGCCATGGCCCGGATGTAGGGGACGTCCAGGCCGCGCCGGCGGCCGTAGTGGTACCAGAGGGTGTCCCACACCGGCCTGATCTGGCCGCGGCTCGCCGCCGAGACGGCGGCGTGGGAGCGCTGGGCGCAGTTCTGGCCGGTGCCCCAGGTGTAGGTGGTGAAGGGGACGTCCTGGCCGAGGTTGTACCTGGCGACGTACTGGGCGGCCTTCATGAACCGGTTGTCGTCGTAGCCGTACAGGTCGTCGCCCTGGGACCAGGCCGTCTCGCAGAAGGCGCCCATCAGGCCCATGCCCATCACGGTGTGCCCCTGGTCGCGGCCGGACTCCTGCCACTGGCCCAGCGCGTGGCCATCGACGTCGTGGAGGAACGGGACGGCGTGCCGGATGGAGCCGTTGCCGGCGCCGTTCTTGAAGTAGTCGACCGCCTGGTCGTACTTCGCGGCGTCGTCGCACAGGATGCCGATGGCGAGGATGGAGTTCATGTTGCACAGGTCCCAGTTCGCCCAGTAGTTGGTGATGCAGGCGTCGTTGTGCTCGTTCAGGAACCGGTTGTTGAGCGGGTAGAAGACGTCGAGCATCATCTTCTTGAAGCGGTCGAGGTCGAAGTCGGCGTGGGCGCGCACGAGTTCGGCGGCGTTGGCGAACTGGTAGCCGTAGATCCCGGCCGCGAGGTAGCGGTCGGCGTTGCCGGTGACCTCGGTGAGCGTGGACGACCAGGCGTTGAGGATGCGGACGGCGCAGTCGCCGTTGGCGTCGGTGCCGGCGATCCTCCAGCGCAGGGCGTTCTGGTAGGCGGCGTGGATGTCGTTGTAGAGCAGCGTGTAGTTCTGGCCGGTGCCGCCGCGGACGACCGTGGCCTGGGGGCGGGGGGTCCAGGTGGCGGCGGAGTGGCCGTTGGCGGTCAGCCGGTTCCAGCCGGACAGCCAGGGGTCGTCGCCCGCGGCGACCCGTACCTTGGCGCGGTTCAGCTCGCCGTATGCGTGCAGCATTCCCGGGTGGGTGAAGGTGGCCGGGGCCGCCTCGGCGGCGTCGCCGGTGACGGACGCGGCGTAGGTGCCGACGGCGAGGGCGGCGGTGAGACCGCCGGCGGTCTTCAGCAGACCGCGACGGCTCGGCCGCCTGTGGGGGGAAGTGCGGCTCATGGCGCTTCTCCGTTTCGTGGGGGGGTGTCAAGCTGAAGTGATGCGCACCTTGTCAAACTCGGTGGTGCAGCGGACCAGGGGGCTGCGGGAGCAGACTACGAGGCCCACGTAGTAGGGGGCGTCGCCGAACCCGGGGATCTCGCCGGAGGCGAGCGTGGTCCAGGTGGCGCCGTCGTCGGCGGAGGCGTGGGCGGTGAAGGTGGTCCCGGTGCGCCGGAGCCGCAGCAGGCAGGGGGGCGTGACTGCGCCGTCGCCGGTGAAGGACGATTTTCCGGCCACCGTCGGGCGCAGCATCAACCGGGCAGCGGTGCCGCCGGTGACGATCGCTCCGGCCGCCTGGTCGAACGGTGACAGGGACTTGGCCATCAGCAGGCCCACCTGGTCGGCCGTGGTGCCGGTACGGGAGAGCAGCCGGGCGGTGATTTCGCGGTCGCCGGTGATGGGCTGCCGTACGAACTGGCCCGTCATGCCCTGGTTGTTGACGCTGAGGTCGGTCCCGGCGCCGCGCACCACGAAGGTCCCGTCCTCGTGGGCGGTGCTCCCGGGTGTGCGGACGGCGGCGACGCCCAGGGTCGCGTGGTCGCGGTCGTCCAGGATCACGTCGCCCAGGTCGCCGTACGCCCAGGGGGCGGGTGGCGGCGTGCCGACGGTGAGGTGGAGGAGGCCGGCGCCGGTGCCGGCCGCGTTGCCCGCCGTGGTGCGGACGGTGAACTCGCCGGTGCCGGTGGGGGTGCCGGAGATCAGGCCGGTGCGTCCGTCGAGGCGGAGGCCGTCGGGCAGGCCGCGCGCGGTGAACCGTACGGGCTCGTGCGCGGCGCGCAGGAGGTGGTGGAAGGGGACGCCCCGGTTCGCGAACGCCGTCGTGGGGGACGTGGGTTCGGGGGCGGCCGGGTGCGGCATGCGGGCGGACGCCGGTGCGGAGCGCGGACCGCGGCCGGCCCGGTTCGTCTTCGCGACGGAGTAGTGGTACGTCGTCCCGGGCCTGCCGGTCGCGTCGGCGTACCGCACCCGGGCGCCGAAGCCGACCGGGCCGACGTCGTGTGCGATCGGCCGGAAGGGGCCGTCGGACGCCGGGGCGCGCAGCACCGTGAACCGGGCGGAGGGGTCCGGGTCGGTCCAGGCCAGCTCGACGGCGTCGGCTCCGGCGGTGGCGTGCGGGCCGTTCGCGGTGCGGGCGGGGCGGGGCACCGACCAGACCTCGCCGCCGGTCGCGGACTCCACGGTGACGTTGTCGAAGGCGCCGGTGCCGGTGCCGGCGTACTCCTCATCGACGCCCAGGCAGGAGGTGAGGACGAGACCCGCGTACGCGGTGCGGCCCAGGTCGACCTCGGTGGTGCCGACCTCGGTCCAGTGCACGCCGTCCGGGGAGATCGCCCCGGTGCAGCGGCGGCCCCTGCGGGTCACCCGGACCCAGTACGGCGCCCGCAGCCGGTAGCCGTCGCCCGCGCCCTCGACGTACGGGGCCTCGATGGGCGTCGCCGACTCCGGCAGCGCACCCAGGTCGGAGATCGGGAAGGACGCGTCCACCGTGATCGCCCGCTGCTGGGTGGGCGGCACGGGTGTGCCGCCGGTCGCGGAGACGGCGGCCCCGGCCCTCGGGCGGACGGTCCACACACCGCTCCAGGTGTGCAGCGGCAGGCCCTGGACCAGCATCGAGGCGTGCGCGGCGGCCGGGTCGAGGGAATCGCGGAGGGTGACGCCGGTCTTGGCGTACTGCGAGCTGAGCGGGAACACGATCCGTGCGGTGACGCTGCCGTCGCCGCGCAGCGGCAGGTGGGCGAGGCGGTAGGTGTCGGCGGTGCCGCTCGCCTCCAGCACGAAGCGCTCGCCGTCGTAGGCGGCGGAGCCCGGGATCCTGACCTGCCCGAGGTCGCGGGAGGACCAGGGGGCGGGGAGGCCCGCGGCAGCGGCGGCGGGTGCCGAGGCGGGGCTGGTGCCGTGGTCGCCCGTGGCGGTGACCGTGTAGCAGTACGTCCGCCCGGAGCGGCGTCGTACGCCGGTGTCCGTGTGCGACGGCTCGGTCAGTCCGGCGGCGATCACCTCGTACGGGCCCTCGGGGCGTCCGGCCCGGCGGACGGTGTACGTCGTCGCCCACGCGGACGGCAGCCAGGCCACGGTGACCCCGTGGTCGCCGCCCGCCGCCGTGAGGCCCGCGGGCGCCGTGGGTGCGGAGGAGGGCGGGGCGGCCCTGGTTCCGGCGCAGGTGAAGGTGCCGAAGCCGGGCAGGTCGTCGTTGGCGCCCTCGACGACGCGGGTGCCGTCCGTGCCGCGGAAGAGGGCGGCCCTGGTGTGCGGGGCGTCGAGGCCGCGGACACCGGCGTAGTGGGCGTAGTACATCTCGTAGGCCGGGGGCAGGTTGCCGCGGGCCTTGGCGGAGACGGTCGTCCTGATGTACTTGCCGGTGCGGTCGAGGTCGGGGGTGAAGGGGACGTCGCCGCCGAGGTTGTAGCGGGCGGCGTACTCGGCGTTGGCGAGGATGCGGTTCCCGTCGAAGCCCCACAGGTCGACGCCCTGGTTCCAGGCGACCTGGGCGGCGTCGCCCATCAGGCCGACGGCGAGCTGCTCGTGGCCCTGGTCGCGGCCGGACTCCTGGCCCTGGCCGGTGGCGGTGACGACGCGGTGCGGGACGCCGCCGTTGCCCGCGCCGGCGGCGGCGAAGCGCAGGGCGTCCTCGAAGAGGGTGCGCTCCTCGCAGAAGACGCCGATGGCCAGGATCGTCTGGACGGACGTCAGGTCCCAGTTGCCGTTGGCGTAGAGCATGTAGCCGGACACCGCCGGGTACCAGACGTCCAGGAAGGACCGCTCGCAGCGGGCGACGTCCGCGTCCGGCCAGCCGTCGTAGCCGCTGTGGCGCAGGAGTTCGGCCGCGTTGACGAACTTGAAGGCCTGGAGTCCGGCGCCGAGCGGTCCGTCGGCACCAGTGACCGTGGTCAGGGACGCGGACCAGGCGTCGAGGATGTCGCGGGCCTTGTCCGCGTGCGCCCGCCGACCGGTGACGCACCACATCAGGGCGTTCTGGTAGGCGGCGGCCGAGTCGGCGACGGCCTCGTTCATGTGGTCGCCGGGGCCGCGTCCCCAGGAGGTGACCTGCCCGGTGTTGCGGACGGTGTACGTCGCCCGCGAACGGGCGTGGGTGGCGAAGGCGAGGTAGCCGTCGTGGACGGGCGACTCCTCGGCGGCGACCGCGGCCTTCATGCGGGCGAGGTCGTCGGCGGTGTGCAGCAGGCCCGGGTGGGTGAAGGAACGGGAGCGGGTCCTGTCCGACGTGGCCCTGGCCGCACCGGGCACGAGCAGTCCGCTCGCGCCCGATGCCAGCAGCAGGGCCGCGGCGCCGCCCAGGAAGCCGCGGCGGCTGGTCGGTGGGATGGTCATGACGCGGCGGCCGCCTCGGCCTCGGCGGTGGTGAGGAACCTCAGGTTCGTGACGTGCTCGTTGGCGTGCATCGGGACGAAGTCGGTGGTGAGGTACCAGCCCGGTTTGCGCATCGAGTCCGCGATCACCGTGCCGTTGAGGACCAGGTTCTCGAAGGTGACGTCCTTGACCGGGTGGTCGGCGTCGTAGCCGAGCAGCATGCAGGTCGCCAGGGGCTTGCCGGTGTAGGAGAGGTCCTTGACGTGGACGTTCTCGATGCCGCGGCCGACCGAGGTGTTGTACTTGGTGTTGTACATGACCCGCATGTGGATGAGCTGGCCCCAGCGGAAGTCCTCGACGCGGACGCCGTCGACCCGCACGTTCCTGATCAGGTTGCTGTCACCGGCGTTGAGGGCGATGCAGCCCTGGTAGCCCATCTGGGGTTCACGGTGGTCGCAGATGTCCAGGTTCTGGAAGACGAGGTTCTCCAGGACCTCGGGGGCGGCGGTGTTGCCGTGCGTGCCCACGTTGACCGGGTGGGCGACGTCGGCCCAGAGGGTGGAGTTGCGGACGGTGATGTTCCGGGTGTCGCCGTAGTACTCCCAGCGGTGGGTGTAGATCGCGACGCAGTCGTCGGAGTTGCGCATGAAGACGCCGTCGATCGTGACGTCGGTGCTGGAGAAGACGTCGATGCCGTCGCCCCAGCCCTTGGAGCTGAAGGCCGCCATGTCCCGGATGGAGACGTCCGCGGACTCGCCGACCTGGACCGCGTAGCCGTTGGGGTTGAGCATGGTGACGCCGCCGACGGAGACGTCCGTCGAGCCCTCGACGAGCACTCCGCCCGCCTTGGTCCCGGCCAGCAGTCCGCGGCCGGCGAGCCGGGCGTCCCGTACGTCCTTGAAGCGGACGGTCGCCTTGAGGAGGGCGCCGCCGTGCAGGTACACGGTCTTGCCGGAAGGGACGTCGAGGAAGCCGTCGGGGGTGGTGTGGACGCCGGGGCCGAAGTAGAGGACGTCGGGATCGTCCTGCTCCGGCCGCCTCCTCTCGGTCTCGCGGGCGAAGAGGTGGAGGCAGTCGAAGAGGTCGTCGTTGATCTGGACGACGACCTTCCGCGGCCGGTCCAGCGTGAAGCGGAGCGTGTCGGCGCGCACTTCCGGCTTGATGCCGTACGAGTCCGGCCGCACCCGGACCTTCCGTACGCCGCCCTTGATGTACGTCACCTCGACCTCGACCTCGCCGGAGAAGTCGAAGTGGGCGAGGGAGGAGTCGAACTGCTTCTTGCTGCCCGTGCCGGGGTTGATCTCGGCGAGGGTCGGCCGGTACACGCCGAGCGTCTGCCAGCGGCCGCCGGGCGTGCGGGCCTTGACGGTGAAGCTGTCGGTCTTGACCGGGGCTCCGGCCGGCACGGGATACGTCACCAGCCGGGGCCGGTCGCCCGAGGACTCCTCCGCGCGGGCCGCCGTGGCCGTGGCGTGGGTGAGGCCGGCGGCCAGTGCGGTGGCGCCGGCCGCCTGGAGGGCGGTGCGACGGGACAGGGACGGAGACGGAGACGGGGGCATGGGTACTCCTTGCGGGAAGACTGGCCGACCGACGATAGAAACCGGTTACCGACTGGTGGGCCAGAGCTTGTGCCCGTCCGGCAAGTGCGTCAAGGGCCTGCGCGGACTTTCGAAAAGACCGAGCACCTCGTCGGCCACAACTCGGGTGATTGACCGGCCGATCCGGGCGGACCTACGGTAGAGGACGCGTAGAAGGCGCTTTCAGAAAATGTTTCCCAGCAGCGCTTCCGCCCTCGCCTCAGGAGAGCCATGCCCAGTCCCCACCCGCCGAGGACCGTGTTCGCGATGGACCCGGTGCA
Source organism: Streptomyces sp. NPDC028991 (assembly GCF_055564775.1). Classification (NCBI taxonomy): domain Bacteria; kingdom Bacillati; phylum Actinomycetota; class Actinomycetes; order Kitasatosporales; family Streptomycetaceae; genus Streptomyces; species Streptomyces sp. NPDC028991. The sequence continues at coordinate 294,526 of NZ_JBVHVP010000008.1, forward strand.
CCTCCCCCTGCTCTTCCCGCCACCGCTCATGACCCGGCTGAGCAAGGCGGCCGACCTCGATCCCGCCGTCGTCGTCCGGGACTTCGCCGATCCGGCCGCGGCGGACACCCTGGCCCGCGCCGAGGTGCTGGTCACCGGCTGGGGCTGCCCCCGCCTGGACGCCGGACTCCTCGTCACGGCGCCCCGGCTGCGCACCGTGCTGCACGCCGCGGGCTCGGTCCGTTCCCTGGTCGGCGAGACGCTGTGGGAGCGCGGCATCACCGTCTCCAGCGCGGTGACCGCGAACGCCGTGCCGGTGGCGGAGTACACCCTCGCGATGATCCTGCTGGCGGGGAAGGACGCCTTCACCCACCGCGAGCGCTTCCGCGCCACGCACACCTATCCGTCCCCCGCCGAGACGGCCGGCACGGGCAACGTCGGCCGCCGGGTCGGCGTCATCGGCGCCTCCCGGGTGGGCCGCCGGCTCCTGGAGCTGCTGCGGCCGTTCGACTTCGAGGTGCTGCTCCACGACCCCTACGTGGGGCCCGCCGAGGCCGCCGTCCTGGGCGCCGAGCCGCTCCCCCTGGACGACCTGCTGCGGCACAGCGACATCGTCACGCTGCACGCCCCCGACATCCCCGAGACGTACCGCATGCTCGACCGTGACCGGCTCGCGCTCGTCCGGGACGGCGGCGTCCTGATCAACACCTCCCGGGGCGCCCTGGTCGACCCCGAGGCGCTCACCGACGAGCTGGTCTCGGGCCGGCTGCACGCGATCCTCGACGTCACCGAGCCGGAGCCGCTGCCCGCGGGTTCCGCGCTCTACCGGCTGCCCAACGTCGTCCTCACCCCGCACATCGCCGGTTCGCAGGGCAACGAGCTGGAGCGGCTCGGCCGGATCGTCGTCGAGGAGCTGGAGCGCCTGGTCGCGGGCCTGCCCCCACAGCACCGGGTGCGGCACTCGGACCTCGCGCGGGTCGCCTGATGCCCCGTGCCCTCACGTCCGGGAGCCCGGGAGCGACCATGGGATACGGTTTCCGCACCCGCACCCGCACCCGCACCCGCACCGGACGGGACCGGGCCCGGGGACGCGACCGGGCCATGACGACGAAGGAGTCGCAACGGTGAGTCAGCGCAAGGCGCTCAGTGAGGCGGGCCGGGCGACCATCCGCGACGTCGCGGAACGCGCGGGTGTCTCGGTGGCCAGCGTCTCCCGGGTGCTGTCCGGCAACTACCCGGTCTCGGACGAGCTGCGCCGCCGGGTGATGAAGGTCGTCCGGGACCTGGACTACGTCACCAACGCCCACGCCCGCTCCCTCGCCGGCGGCGGTACGCCGACGGTCGCCATCCTCATCAACAACATCACCGGCGCCGCCTTCGCCCACGTGGCCAAGGGCGTCGAGGGCGCCGCCACCCTGCGCGGCTGGCTCTCCCTGGTCGGCACGACCGGCGACGACCCCGAACGGGAGCTGGCGCTGGTCAACCTCATGCGGCAGCAGGGCGTGGCCGCGGTGGTACTGCTCGGCGGCGCCTACGACTACGACGAGTACCAGCTGCGGATGGCCCGTTTCGCCCGTTCCCTGGACGCGGCGGGCTCGCACCTGGTCCTGGTGGGCAGGCCCCCGCTGGAGGGCGACGTCCCGGCCACGACGGTCGACTACGACAACGAGGGCGGCGCCTACGCGATGGCGAGCCACCTCCTCTCGGCCGGCCACCGCGAGGTCCTGGTGCTGCCGGGGCCCGCCGAACTGACCACCGCGCAGGGCAGGCTGCGGGGCGCCCGGCGGGCCTTCGAGGCCTACGGGGTGCCGTTCGGGGCGGGGACGGTCCGGCACGGGCCGTACGACTACGAGCACGGGTACCGGGCCGTCGCGGACAGCCTGCGCGACGGGCAGGCGTTCACGGCGGTGCTGGCCGGCACCGACGTGGTCGCCGCCGGTGCGGCGCAGGCGCTGCGCGCGGCGGGCCTGCGGGTGCCCGAGGACGTGTCGATCGTGGGGTACGACGACATTCCGCTGGCCTCCCAGCTGACCCCGCAACTGACCACCGTGCACGTGCCGTACGAGGAGATGGGCCGGGTCGCGCTGCGTGCCGTGGCCGACCGGCGCGAGGCCGGCGCGGGTCGGCGCCGCGGCGGCGAGGGCGAGCACCTGGTGCTGGGCACCCATGTCGTCGTACGCAACTCGGTGCTGCCTCCGGTCCCGCAGGGACGACGCGCGTAGCGCGCTGTTACGTAACCGTTTTCCGCAACTAGTCGCCGCGCACCTCTTGCGGTACGCGACCCGTCGGCCTAACGTCCCAGCAACCGCTTACTACAGCTTCTGCTTGGCCGATCGCTGCGACCAAGCCGACCAAGCCGATCACGCCGATCACCTGCATACGCGCGGCGACGCTTCCGGCCGCCGCCCCCTGCCCGGCCGGCCCGTCGAGCCGCCCCCTCCCTCGTTCCGCACCCGTTCCCCACCCGTTCCGAGAGCCGTCCTCGGCACGGCCCCGGACCCCCGGGGCCGTGCCGAGGACGCCGATTCCGAAGGATCACGGTCAGATGAAGTTCACCACCCCCCGGAGAAGGTTCGCCTCCGCCGCCGTCGCGGGTATCGCGCTGACGGGTCTGCTCGCCGCCTGCGGCGGCTCGGACTCGGAAGACGACGGGGCCTCCGGCGCCTCCGGCCCGGTCACCCTCCCCTTCTGGGGCTGGGCGAACGGCCAGGAGGCCGTCGTGAAGGCGTTCAACGCCTCACACAAGGACGTCCAGCTGAAGTACACGAAGGTCACCGACCAACTGACCATGCAGAAGCAGCTGACCAACGCGGTCAAGGCGGGCAACGCACCCTGCCTGGTGCAGAACACCGCCGAGTACGTCACCAGTTGGGTCTCGCAGGGCGCACTGGCCGACATCACCCAGTACGTCGAGGGCGAGAAGGAGAGGTTCAACCCCGGTTCGTGGGTGAGTGCGCAGGTGCAGGGCAAGCTCTACGGCGTTCCCACCAGCTCCTCGCCCAACTTCACGATCTACCGCACCGACATCTTCGACAAGTACGGCATCGCACCCCCGGCGACCTGGGACGACTTCATCGCGGCGGGCAAGGAGCTGAAGAAGCACGGCATCGAGATCACCAACTTCGCCGGCGAGGACCCCAGCACCCTGGAGGTGCTCGCCATGCAGGCCGGGGCCCATTGGTACGCCATCGACGGCGGCTCCTGGAAGGTCGACTTCCAGGACGAGGGCACCCTGAAGGCCGCGAAGGTGATCCAGGAGATCATCGACAACGACCTCAACTCCACGATGTCCTTCGCCGACTACGCGGCCGTGCAGCGCAACTACGACGACGGCGGCACCGCGACCCGGCAGATCTCCACCTGGCAGATGGCCGGCATGGTGCAGAACTTCTCCAAGTCCTTCGGCAAGTGGGCCCTCTCCCCCTGGCCCGCCTTCCGGGGCGAGGCGCCCAGGACGCCCGCGGGCACCAACCTGACCGGCAGCGTCACCCTGGTGACCAAGGAGTGCGAGCACCCGGAGCAGGCCGCCGAGGCGGCGCTGTGGATGTCCACCGACCCGGGCGCGGTCAGGACGATGGCCAGCCCGGAGACCGGCAACGGCGTCATGCCGGCGCTGGCCGACAGTGACGCGTACGTGGGCGAGTCGATGTCCCAGAAGCTGCTGGGCCCGAACTACGAGCCCGCGCGGAAGGTCGTCACGGACAGCCTGGACACCGTCACCACCGACTGGACCTTCGGACCGAACTGGACCGCGATGTTCACCGAGTTGCAGGCCGGCTGGGCCAAGGTGGTCAGCAAGGAGCAGAAGGTCACCGATCTGCTGGCGCACATGCAGAAGTGGACGGTCGACGACCTGAAGTCCCGCGGCATCAGCGTCAAGGGCTGAGACGTCCAGGGCTAGAGACTGAGGGCACCCACTGATGATTCGCTCCCTGCGCTGGAAGGGTGCCGCCTTCACGGTCCCCTTCCAGCTCGGCTTCGCCTTCCTGTACCTGCTGCCGATCGGCTACGCCGTCCACCAGTCGCTGTTCGTGGAACAGCAGTCCGGCCTCGGACTCGGGGGCTCGACGACCGAGTTCGCCGGGCTCGACAACTACACGCGGGGTCTGACCGACTCGGCGTTCATGACCTCCATCCTGCGGGTGGTGCTGTTCGCCTGCGTCCAGATCCCGGTGATGCTGCTCGTCAGCCTGGTGCTGGCGCTGTTCCTGGACGCGCTCACCTCGCGGGTGGCCGGCCGGTTCCGGATCCTGCTGCTGGTGCCGTACATGATCCCCGGGGTGGTCGCGGCCATCGTGTGGGTCAACCTGTACAGCCCCGACGTCGGCCCGCTGACGCCGATCGGCGACCTGTTCGGCCTCGACTGGAACTTCTTCGCACCGTCGATGGTGTGGCCGTCCATCGGCAACCTGCTGACCTGGCACGGCATCGGCTACAACATGGTGATCATCTACTCGGCACTCCAGGGCGTCCCCCGCGACCTGTTCGAGGCGGCCCGGCTGGACGGCGCCTCCGAGATCCGCATCGCACGCAGCGTCAAGATCCCGTACGTGCGCGGGGCGCTGGTCCTGACCGGTCTGCTGTCGATCATCCAGATGCTGCAGCTCTTCAACGAGCCCGCGCTCTTCCGCAACGTCACCCCGCAGACGGTCAGCGGCAGCTTCACCCCGATCATGATCATCTACAACCAGGCGTTCAACGCCGGGAACTACCACTACGCCGCCGCCCTGTCGGTGCTGCTCGCCCTGATCCTCGGCGTGGCCTCCTTCCTCTTCTACCGGTTCACCTCGAAGGAGGCCGACTGATGGTGCTGACCGACGACCGCAAGGGCACTGCGGAGCGGCCGGCCGGCCGCGGCGTGCGGCGCCTGACCCGACCGGACCCGGCCTCCCGCGGACGGGGCGGGCAGCGCTTCCTGCTCCTCGGGCTGGTCATGGCGAGTGTCTACAGCCTGTTCCCGGTGTGGTGGCTGCTGGTCGCCGCGACCAAGGACCGGACGGGGCTGTACCAGAGCAACGGGCTGTGGTTCTCCGGGATGCACCTGTGGGACAACCTGCAGCAGCTGTTCACCTACGAGGACGGCATCTTCCTGCGCTGGACGGCCAACTCGCTGCTGTACGCGGGCGCCGGCTCGCTCGGCGGCACGCTGATCGCCCTGGCCACGGGATACGGCCTGGCCCGGTTCGACTTCCCGGGCCGCAATGCGGTGTTCGCGTGCGTGGTGGGCTCGTTCCTGATCCCGATCGCCCTGCTCACGCTCCCGCTGTACCTGCTGTTCTCGGCCATCGGCATGGTCGACACCCCGTGGGCGATGCTGGTCCCCTGCCTGATCAATCCGTTCAGTGTCTACCTGGCCAAGGTGTACACCGAGGCGACGGTCCCCTTCGAGCTGCTGGAGGCGGCCCGCATCGACGGCGCCGGTGAGCTGCGGATCTTCTTCAGCATCGTGCTGCGGATGATGACCACGGGCGGCGCGACGGTGTTCCTGCTGGCCTTCGTCAACACCTGGAACGCCTTCTTCCTGCCGCTGACCGTGCTGCGCGGCGAGGAGAACTGGACACTCAACCTGGGCCTGTACAACTGGTCGGGCAAGCGCCTGGAGTCGGGCGTCGACCTGACGAGCCTGGTGCTGACCGGCGCACTGCTGTCCATCGTCCCGATGGCGGTCATGATGGTGGCGATGCGTCGCTACTGGCGCAGCGGGGTCACGCTGGGAGCCCTCAAGTGAGCGCCGGGGGCCGTGCGGTCACGGTGCTGCGCAATCCGGTGCTCCGCGGCTTCGCACGGGACCCGTCGCTGGTGCGATCGTCCCTCTCGTTTCCCCGGTCTTCCCGCCGTGTCGCGGCGTACCTAAGATAGGAAGCGCTTTCTATCGCCGGGCCCCGGGCGGGCCGGAGAGGTGGTTGACCGATGGGCCGTACGGCGAGTGCGAGCACGTCGGCCGGGCCGACGCTGGCGGTGGTGGCCCGGGAGGCGGGGGTCTCGGTGCCGACCGCGTCCAAGGTGGTCAACGGGCGTGAGGACGTGGCCCCCGAGACCCGTCGCCGCGTCGCGGAGGCCCTGGACCGGCTCGGCTATGTGCGCAGAGCCCGCTTCGACACCACGCGGGCACCCCGGCTGGTCGACCTCGTCGTGCACTCCCTGGAGAGTTCCTGGTCGGGGGCGGTGCTGCACGGGGTGGAGGAGGCGGCGTACGACGCGGGGCTGGAGGTGGTGGTCTCGGCGGGCCAGAACCGGTCGAGGTCCCGGTCCCGGTCCCGGTCCGGGACCGGGACCGGGGTGGGGCCCGAGTCCGGGGTCGGGTCCGAGGCCGGGGCGGGGGTCGGGACCGAGGCCGGGGCGGGGGTCGAGGCCGGGGTCGAGTCCGAGGCCGGGGCGGGGGTCGGGGCCGGGGCGGGGGTCGGGGCCGGGGCGGGGGTCGAGGCCGGGACCGCGTCCGCGTCCGCGTCCAGGTCCAGGTCCGGGGTCCAGAAGGAAGCGCGGCTGGAGCGGGACTGGCTGGACAAGCTCGTCGTGCGCGGTTCGTCCGGCGTCCTGCTCAGCCTGGCCGAGCTGACCGCCGCCCAGTACACCCGGCTGGAGCGGCACCACATCCCCTTCGTGGTGATCGACCCTGCGGTGGAGCCGCCCCCGGACGTGGTGTCCGTGAGCGCGGCGAACCGGCAGGGCGGGGTGACGGCGACCGAGCACCTGCTGCGCCTCGGGCACGAACGGATCGCCGTCGTCGCCGGCCTGCGACGCAGGCCGGGCAGCGGCGCGCGGGAGGCGGGCTACCGTTCCGCCCTCGCCTCGGCGGGCGTACGCCATCGCCCCGAGTACGTCCGCCACGCCGGTTTCGACCGGGCCACGGCCCGCCGCCGCATGCGGGACCTGCTGGACCTGCCGGTGCCGCCGACGGCCGTCTTCGTCTGCTCGGACGTGATGGCTCTCGGCGTGTACGAGGCCCTGGCCGAGCGGGGGCTGACGGTGCCGCGGGACATGAGCGTGGTCGGCTTCGACGACCTGCCCGAGGCCCGCTGGGTCACCCCGGCCCTGACGACGGTCCGCCAGCCCCTGTCCGAGATGGCGGCCACCGCGCTGCGCCTGCTGCTGCGCATGATGGACGGCGACCGCCCGGAGAGCACCCGCACGGAACTCCCGACCCGCCTGGTGGAACGCGCGAGCACGGCGCCGCCGCGCACCGCCCGGGGCCGCAGCCGGTGACGGCGGCCGTGGTTCCGACTCCCGCGGCGACCGCCGCTGCGGTTCCCGCGTTCCGCGGTCCGGAGCCCTGAGAGGCGCCCCGACTTGCCTTCCGGGAAAGTCGAGGATAACTTTCCTGATTGGAAAGTAAGTGCCGTCACGGGAGGCGATGGTCGTGAGCTCACCGGTGGACGCCGAACAGGCATGGCGGGACCTGCAGCGCATCCGTGTACCGCAGGAGCGGGTGTACGACGAGTTCGAGCGGTCCGCGTCCGGCGGCCCCGGCGCCACCTACGCCACGGCCGCGATCATGTGGCTCTTCCTGGCCGGCCTGGGGCTGGACCTGCCCCGGTGGGGCGTCTGGCTGTTCCTCGCCGTGTACGTGGCGCTGCTGAGCGGTCTGGCCGTGCTGTACAACCGCGGGAGCCGGATGCGACTGCACCGCTCCCGCTGCAACTGGCGGCTGCTCGCGTCGTTCGTGGCCGGGGCGGTGGTGACCGGCGGGACCGTCCTGCTGTCCGGCCGCCTGGTCGAGTCGCTGGAGCCGATGACCGCCAGTCTCGTCCAGGCCACCGTCTCGGCGGCCGTGTTCATCGTGTTCGTCGGGCCGACGACCCGCTGGGCGGCCGGCTCGTTGCGCGACAGCGCCGAACCGGCGGTCCGCGAGGGAGCGGGCCGATGAGCGTCCCCACCGGCTTCGACGAACTGATCCACCCCGCCACCCGGCTGTCCGTGGTCTCGCTGCTCGCCGCCACCGAATGGGCGGACTTCGCGTTCATCCGCGACAGCCTCTCGCTCAGCGACTCCGCGCTCTCCAAACAGCTCCACACCCTGGAGGAGGCCGGATACCTGGAGATCCGCAAAGAGGGCGGCGGCCGCAAGCGGCGCACGAGAGTACGGCTGACGGAGCGCGGCCGCACCGCCTTCGAGGGGCACGTGGCGGCGCTCCGGGCGATCGTCGAGGGCGCCGGGAAGACGGCGGAAACCGGGGCGGCACCCGGGCAGTACCAGCACTCGGAGGCAGAGGCAGCACGATGACGCGACCCGAAGACGCATCCGCCCAACCCGTGATCCGGGCACACGGTCTGACCATGGCGTACGGCGCCGTCGACGTCCTGCACGGCATCGATCTGGACGTCCACCGCGGCGAGGTCTTCGCCCTGCTCGGGCCCAACGGCGCCGGGAAGACCACCACCGTCGAGATCCTGGAGGGCTTCCGGCAGCGCTCCGCCGGGGAGGTCCGGGTCCTCGGTGCGGACCCGGAGCGGGGCGACGACGCCTGGCGCGGGCGCATCGGTCTGGTTTTGCAGGCCTGGCGCGACCACCCGCGCTGGCGGGTCGCCGAGCTTGTGACGCACTTCGCGACGTACTACCCCGACCCCCGCGACCCGGCCGGACTGCTGGCCCTGGTGGGCCTCACCGGCCAGGCGGACCAGCAGGTGAACCGGCTGTCCGGCGGCCAGCGCCGACGGCTGGACGTCGCGCTCGGCATCGTCGGCCGCCCCGAACTCCTCTTCCTGGACGAGCCGACCACCGGCTTCGACCCCGAGGCGCGGCGCGAGTTCCACCTCCTGGTCGAACGGCTGGCCCGCGACGAAGGCGTCACCGTCCTGCTCACCACCCACGACCTGGTCGAGGCCGAGCGGCTCGCCGACCGGATCGCGATGCTGGTCGGCGGCCGGATCCGGGCCTGCGGCACCCCCGCGGAGCTGGCCCGTCGGGCCGCTGCCCAAGCCGAGGTCCGCTGGACGGCCGACGACGGGACGTCCCGTCGCGAACGCACCTCGGACCCCTCGCAACTGGTCTGGGAACTTCACCGGGACGCGAACGGCCCGATCGCCGGCCTGGAGGTCCGCCGCCCGACGCTGGAGGACACCTATCTGCACATGGTGCACCGGGTGGCGGACCGCACGGACGAGGGCACGGACGAGGGCGCGGACGAGGGCGCGGACCGGGTCGTCGGCGCGGAGGCACAGGCCGCATGAGGGGAACACACATGACGACGAACCGCCTGCGTGCCGGAATACAGCGCGGCGGCATCGAGCTGCGGCACCTCCTGCGCAACCCCAAGGAGATGTCCGGGCATCTGAGCAACGTGGTCGTCGCACTGCTGATCGCCGCCTACATCGGCGACGACGTGCCCGGCACCCAGACCCCCATGGCCCACCTGGTGCTCGCGGGCTTCGCCGCCTATCTGCTGTTCCAGATCGGGCTGATCAACCTCCCGCAGATCCTCGTGACCGAGCGGGAGGAGGGCGCGTTGCTGCGGCTGCGGGCGACGCCCGGCGGGATACCGGCCTACCTCGTCGCCAAGTGCCTGCTGGTGGTCGTCGTGGCGGCCGGCACCCTGGCCCTGCTCCTGGCGGCCGCCGCGCTGCTGGTGGACGGGCCACTGCCACACGGGCCGGGCGACTGGCTGACGTTGCTGTGGGTCACCACGCTCGGGCTGCTCGCCGTCGTACCGCTGGGCGCGGCCATCGGCGCCGTGCTGCCCAACCCGCGCGAGGCGCTGGCGTTGATCATGCTGCCCACGATGGCGCTGCTGCTCACCTCGGGAGCGGTGTTCCCGATCACCTCGCTGCCGGTCCCGGTCCAGCAGGTGGCCTCCGTCTTCCCGCTCAAGTGGATGGCGCAGGGCCTGCGTTCGGCGCTGCTGCCGGACTCCGCACAGGCCGCCGAGGCGGCGGGTTCCTGGGAGCTGCCCATGGTCGCCCTGGTCCTGGCCGCCTGGGCCGTCCTCGGCTTCCTCCTCGCGGTCCCGCTCCTGCGCCGCGCCGCCCGCCGCGAGTCCGGCTCCCGCCTGACGGCACGCCAGAGCAGGGCAGCCCAGAGCGGGGCGGTGTCCGCGTAGGCGGGCTCGTCACTCGCGCGAGGAGCCGGCGGCGCGTGCCGCCCAGGCGATGCCGCCCCGCAGATGGGCGCGGAAGTGCGGGTCGGTGTAGGCGTCGGCGGCGTGGCCGAGGGCCGTGTAGAAGACGCGGCCGGCACCCTGGTCGCGGCACCAGGCCAGTGGGTGGTCGTCGCCCATGCCGCCGCCCTCGTACGACGACTCGTCGGCGCGGGCGAGGACGCGGACCGCACCGCGCGGGTTGGTGCGGAAGTCGTACCACTCGTCCGTGAACTCCCAGACGGCGGGCAAGTCCCGGGTCGCCGGATGGTCGTGGTCCTCGACGAGCACCCGGCCCGGCTGGCAGGCGGGATGGCGGTCGAAACGGGCGCCGAGCAGTTCGCCGTAGTACGGCCAGCCGTCCTCGGTGCAGGCCGCCGCGTGCACGCCGACGAACCCCCCGCCCGCCTCGACGTACGCGGCGAGCCGGGCACGCCCGGCCGGGGTGAGCACCTCGCCGCTGGTGGAGAGGAAGACGACGGCGGCGTACGGGTCGAGGGGCCGCTCCAGGACCGCCGGGTCCTCCGTGTGATCGGCCTCGAACTCCGCCGTCGTCGCGACGGCTTCGACCGCGTCCGGGATGGAGTCGTGGCGGTAGGCCGTGGTGCGCGTGTAGAGGAGCAGTCGGGGGGCCATGCCGCCGAGCCTAGTTCGCCGGGCCGGGCGGTGGGGCGGGGTCAGCCGCCCATGTCCACGCTGTTGTCGGGTGCTCCGTCGCCGAACGGGGGCAGGTCGCCGCGCTCCACCGGTGTGCTGGGCGCCGGTTCGGCGGAGGGCAGGAGGCGCGCGGTTTCGGCGGCGTCGGGGCGGTGGGCGGCCTGGGCGGCCTCGCGCAGGACCTCACGCGGTACGGCGTCCGTCTCACCGGAGACGCGCACCACGTGGCCCTCCTCGGGAACGGCGTACTCGTGGCGGCCGGCGCCGGTGCGGTACCAGGCGTCGCCGTCGCGCTCGCAGGTCGTGCGCTCGCCGGACATGTCGCCGACGGGCTGCTCGGGGCAGGTGGCGGCCGTGATCGAGCCCCGGTCGACGGCGAGGCGCAGTTGGGCACCGGCCCCGCCGGAGACCCAGGTGGCGGAGAAGCCGTCGTCGCCGAGGACGCCGACGGACTGCTGGGCGAGGGTGAAACCGGGGGCCTCGGTGACGTAGACAAGCTCGGGCGCGATGCCCAGCGCCTGCGCGCGGGCGTCGAGTTCCCCCTGGCCGGCCGCCTCGGCGGCCTCGGCGGCCTCGGCGGCACTCGCGGAGGAGCCGACCGCGGGGTCGGCGTCCGCCTTCTCGGAGCCGCATGCGGTGAGCAGCAGCGGGGCCAGCAGCAGCACCGGCAGGACGCGCGTGGGACGAATCATGCGGCCATCCTGCCGCACAGGCGTTCCACGGCCGGGCCGGGCCGCCTACGCTCGGCCGCGATGAACGCCCTTCCCGCCCTGCTGGACCACCTGGTCCTGGCGACCCCCGATCTCGCGGCCACCGTCGCCGACTTCACCCGGCGCACCGGTGTCGCCCCCGCGCCCGGCGGCGCGCACCGCGGCCTGGGCACCCGCAACCCCCTCGTGGGACTGGGCGGCACCGGCTACCTGGAGGTCATCGGCCCGGACCCGGACCGGTCCCCGCCCGACGGCCCGCGCCCCTTGTGGCTCGAGCGGCTCACCGCCCCGCGGTTCGTGTCCTGGGCGATCCGCCCGCCCGACCTGGACGCGGCGGTGGCGGCGGCCCGGGCACGCGGTCACGACCCCGGCACGGTACAGCCGATGAGCCGCCGCCGGCCCGACGGTGCGCTCCTGGAGTGGCGCCTGACCGACGGCGCCCACCCTTCCGGCCTGGTGCCCTTCCTCATCGACTGGGGCTCCACGCCGCATCCCTCGGCGGGCCTGCCCGTCACTCCCCTGCTGGCCCTCACCGCGACCGCCCCCGACCCGGCAGTGATCCGCCCGCTGCTGTCCGCACTCGGCACCGCGCTCCCGCTCACCGCCGGCCCGACGGGCCTGTGCTGCACGGTGGACACACCGCGGGGCCCGGTGTCGTTCGGCCCGCCGTGAGGGGGGAGCGACGGCAGGGCCCTCGGGTCAGGGGCGGTGCGCCGCGGCGTCCTTCGTCAGCTGGACGGCCGAGACCAGGCTGAGGCCGGGTGCCGCCTCGCGGAGGACCTTGACGGCTTGCACGGAGTCGGCGGGGCCCTGGTAACCGGCCACGGCGAAGCGTTCGTGGACCCAGCGGGCGCGCAGCTCCGCGTCGGAGGCCGCGGCGGCCTGCTCGACCAGGGCGGCCGCGTGCTCCAGACCGGGCCGCTGCTCGGGCGTCGCCTCGGCGAGCGCCTGGCGGATGCCGTGGGCGATGACGTCCGCGTCGCGCAGGACGAGGACGTTGAGTTCCGGTTGTCTGCCGCGTCCGAACATGGAGCCATGATCATTGCCGAGGCCTGTGCGGTTCAAGTGACTTGAGGGGCTTCTGAGGCACGCACCACCTCGACACCCGTCCCGTGCCCCTCCCCGCCCCGCGCCCGCTTCCCGCGTGTCCGATTCCTTCAAGACCGGCCCCGCACGCCCTGCCTACGGTGGCCCCATGACCGCACGATTCAACGCCATCAGTCTCATCGTCTCCGACATGGCCGCCTCCGTGGCCTTCTACCGCCGGCTCGGCTTCGCGTTCCCCGAGGACGCCGCGGGCGGGCCGCACGCCGAGGCCGAACTGCCGGGCGGGATCCGGCTGCTGCTCGACACCGAGGAGTCCGTCCGTTCCTTCATGCCCGGGTGGCAGCCGCCGGCCGGTGGCGGGCGGCACTCGCTCGCCCTGCTGTGCGACACGCCGGCCGAGGTCGACGCGCTCTACGAGGAGCTGACCGGCGCCGGCTGCCACGGCGAGCGCAAGCCCTGGGACGCCGTCTGGGGTCAGCGGTACGCGGTCCTGGGCGACCCGGACGGCCACGGCGTCGACCTGTTCGCGCCGCTATCCGCGCCGGCCCAGTAGCTCCCCGGGCGTCGCGCCCGCCAACTCCCGTACGTCTCTCGCCAGATGGGCCTGGTCCGCGTAACCGGACCGGACGGCCGTCTCGGCGAGGGGCGTACCGGCGCGGGCCAAGGCGAGGGCGCGCTGCAAGCGCAGTACCCGGGCCAGTGTCTTGGGACCGTAGCCGAAGGCGGCCAGCGAGCGACGGTGCAGCCGGCGGGCGCCCACGCCGAGGGCGTCGGCGGTGGCGGCGACCGGGCGGCCCGCGTCGAGGGCGGTCACGATCCGGCGCAGCAGCGGGTCGGCGGGTTCGGTGTCGGCCGCCCGGGACAGCGCCGCCTCCTCCAGGCCGCTCGCCGGGTCGGGGGCCGCGTGCACCCGCGCGGCCAGGCGCCGCACCCGGTCGGCCGGCCAGAGGTCGGTGAGGTCGACGCGCCGGTCGCGCAGTTCGTGGGCGGGGACGCCGAGGAGGGCGGGCGCGGTGCCGGGGTAGAAGCGGACGCCCGCCCAGGGGCCGGGGGCGCCGTCGGTGACGTGGGCACGGGTGTCGGGGCCCGCGACCAGCAGGCGGCCGTCGTACCAGAGCAGGTCCATGCAGCCGTCGGGCAGGACACGTCCCGTGCCGGGCGCGGTCGGGGTGTGGGTCCACACCACCGCGCCGGTCAGCCGGGAGGCCCGTTCCGCGTACACGCGTGCCAGGCTACGCCGCCGGTGTGCGGTACTCCTGCGGGCTGACGCCGTACACCCGTTTGAAGGCCGTGGAGAGGGCGAACGCGCTGCCGTAGCCGACCTGGCGGGCGATCGCGCCGAGCGTGTCCCCGGTGTCGCGCAGCCGGTCGGCGGCGACCGCGAGGCGCCAGCCGGTGAGGTACGCCATCGGGGGCTCACCCACGAGGCCGGTGAAGCGCCGGGCGAGCGCGGCGCGGGAGACCCCGGTCTCGGCGGCGAGGGCGGCCACCGTCCAGGGGTGCGCCGGATCGTCCTGGAGCAGCCGCAGCGCCCGGCCGACGACCGGGTCGCCCAGGGCCAGGTACCAGGCGGGCGGCTCGGCCCGCGGGCCGGCGAACCAGGCCCGCAGCGCGGCGATGACCAGCAGGTCGAGGAGCCGGTCCAGGACGACTTCCTGGCCGGGTTCGTCCCGCGTGACCTCCGTCGTCAGCAGGGGCGTGAGCGGGCAGTCCCACTGATCGGAGGTGAGGGACAGCAGCGGCGGCAGGGCGTCCAGCAGCCGGCCGCCGATCTCGCCCCGCACCAGGTAGGTGCCGATGAGCAGGACCGCCTCGCCGTCGGTCCGGTCGCCCCAGGTGCGCACTCCGAGGTCCATCGAGCCGTTGAGCGGGCGCCCGTCGGGGTAGCTGCACGCGCCGCCCGGCAGGATCACCGCCTGCGGCGCGGTGCCGGGGTCGTCGGCGCAGGTGTACGGATCGGGGCCGCGCGCGATGGCGAGGTCGCCGGCCCGCAGCCGCAGCCGCTCCCCCGTGTCCGGGACGATCCAGGCGTCGCCGCGGGCCATCAGCATCACCGTGAGCGGCGCGCGGTCCTCGACGCGCACGGCCCACGGCGGGTCGAAACAGGCGCGGATCATGAACGCGCCACGGGCCCGGGGGCCCTCCAGCAGACCGGCGAGTGCGTCCATGGCGGCACAGCGTAGACGCACGCGTATGCCCGCGAGCCGTTCGGCGATGGGAACGCGCGGCGCCCGGCAGTTGACTGGAGCCATGACGGAGACGAGTGCACACGGGGACATGGCGGTCGTGGTGACGGGAGCGTCCGGTCGCACCGGGCGGCGGGTGGCCGAGGCGGCGCGGGCGGCCGGGCTGACGGTGCGGGCGGCGTCCCGGGCGACCGGCTTCGACTGGCGGGACCGGTCGACCTGGGCGGACGTCCTGCGCGGCGCCGACGCGGCCTGCCTGGCCTACCCGACCGACGTCGGCGCCCCCGACGCGGCCGGGGCGGTCGGGGCGCTGGCGCGGGAGGCGGCCGGGCTCGGCGTACGGCGGCTGGTGCTGCTGTCGGCGCGGGGCGAGGAGCAGGCGCGGCCCACCGAGGAGGCGCTGGCCGGGGCGGGCGCGGACTGGACGGTCGTGCGGGCCGCGTGGTTCGCGCAGAACTTCAGCGAGGGGCCGCTGGTGGAGGAGCTGCGGCAGCGCGGGGAACTGGTCTTCCCGGCCGGTGACGCGGCCCGGGAGCCGTTCGTGGACCTGCGGGACGTCGCGGACGTGGTGGTGGCGGCGCTGACGTCCGGCGACCGGTACGCCGGGCGGGTGCTGGAGGTGTCGGGGCCCCGGCTGCTGACCTTCGGGGAGGCGGTCGCCGAGATCGCGAAGGAGACGGGCCGCCCGCTGACGTACCGGGCCGTGACGCCGCACGAGTACGGGGAGAACCTGGCCGGGTTCGGGGTGCCCGAGGAGGAGGTCGCGTTCCTGGTGGAGTTGTTCGGCACCCTGCTGGACGGCCGCAACGCCCATCCGTCGGACGGTGTGCGGCAGGTCCTGGGCCGGGCGCCGAGGGACTTCGGGGACTTCGTCCGGGAGACCGCGGCGGCGGGGACGTGGGAGGCGGCGCCCCTGCCGTAGCGCCCCGCCGGGGCGGCGGTGCCCGCGGGGTGCACACGCCGTACCCCGCGGCCCCTCTCCGCGGCCCCTTACGAGGGGCGCCCGTCGCACCGGCCGCCTCCGGGGAGAGCAGGCGGGCCACACCGCCGAGAACGCACGGGTGCCGGGCTCTCGGCACCGGCCGAGGGGCGAGGTCTCCCGTCAAGACGGGTCCGGCACATCGCACCGTCGCGTGCCCGAGACCGCAGGGCCCGCCCTTCCGGCCGGACGGCGGCGACGGAGCCGGGCCGGGCCGGATCTACGAGGCCTCGGGCTTGTTGTGGTTCGCGGGCGGCGTGTTCTTCACGTGGGTGCGCAGGCGGGACGTGACGTCCTCCGGGGGCAGGAAGCGGGACCAGCGTTCCGGGAACTCGGAGGGCATGTCGGGGTCCGCCTCGCCGTTCGCCGCGGCGCGGGCCACGTACTCGGCGACCTGGGCCTGGCGCAGCCGCTCGTTGGCCTCGCGGGCCGCGGCGGTGGCGGCGGCCGGCCAGACCCGGTCGATGGCCGCGTTGACCGCGGCGCCGACGAGCACCGCGAACGCGGACACCCCGATCCACAGCAGCACGGCGACGGGCGCGGCGAGCGAGCCGTAGATGGTGGGCCCCTCGACGGTGTTGGTGAGGTAGATGCGCAGCAGGAAGCTGCCGAGCACCCACATGGCGAGGGCGACCAGCGCGCCGGGCACGTCCTCGATCCACGGGGAGCGCACGGGCACGGAGACGTGGTACAGCGTGGTCAGGAAGGCGATGGACAGGATGATGACGACCGGCCAGTACAGCACCTGGACGACCGTCGTCGACCACGGCACGATCCGCACCACGGCGTCCGGACCGGCCACCATCAGCGGCAGCGCGATCGACCCGATCAGCAGGGCGACGAGGAAGAGCAGGAAGGCCATCAGGCGGGTCTTGACGATCCCCCGGACGCCGTCGAGGCCGTACATCACGGTGATGGTGTCGATGAAGACGTTCACCGCGCGGGAGCCCGACCACAGGGCGAACAGGAAGCCGAGGGAGATGACGTCGGGCCGGCCGCCCTTCATCACGTCGTCCAGGATCGGCTCGGTGATCTGCTTGACGCCCTGCTCGGAGAGCACCGCGCGGGAGGCGTCCAGGATGCTGGTGCGCAGGCTCTCCGTGGTGTCGGCGCCGATCCACAGGTCGACGTAGCCGAGCAGGCCGATGACGCTCAGCAGCAGGGGCGGCACCGACAGCAGCGTGAAGAACGCGGCCTCGGCGGCCAGGCCGAGGATGCGGTACTCCATGCACGAGTTGACCGTGTCCTTGAGCAGCAGCCAGGCGGTCCTGCGTTTGGAGACGTTCCGGTACAGGACCCGGGCGCGATGGAGCCGGCCGGAGGGCCGTTCGGGGGATTCACTTGCTGGCTGCACGACCTAAAGGTATCCGTCGCGGGGGGTCGCACTCATCCGCGGACACCCACCGACCGGTGCCGGCTCTCCGCAGGTCCCCGGCACGGTAGGTTCACGGTCATGGCAGGCAGTACCCACACCGTGACGAATCAGGCGCCGCCGCTGGCCGGCTACGACGTCTTCACCGCCGACCGGGCCCTGACGGCCGCGGTCGAGCGGCATCTGGCACCCGAGCTGCTCGACGAGGCCCTGGAGGAGCTGTCGGGGCTCGGCCGCGGCTGCGGGTCGGTCCAGACCCAGGAGTGGGGGGCGCAGGCCAACGAGAACCCGCCGGTGCTGCGCACCCACGACCGCTACGGCCACCGCGTCGACGAGGTCGGCTTCCACCCGGCCTGGCACCGGCTGCTGGGCAAGGGAGTGTCGGCGGGCCTGACCGCGGCCTGGTCCCGGCCGGGCGGACATGTGCGGCGCGCGGCCGGGTTCCTCATGTGGACGCAGGTCGAGGCCGGCAACTGCTGCCCGCTGTCGATGACCCACGCGGCGGTGCCGGCCCTGCGCGCGGACCCGGACCTCGCCGCCGAGTGGGAGCCGCGGCTGACCTCACGGGTGTACGACCGGGAGCTGCGGCCGGCGCGTCTGAAGGCCGGGGCCCTGTTCGGCATGGGCATGACGGAGAAGCAGGGTGGCAGCGATGTACGGGCGAACACCACGTCGGCGCGCCCGCTGGCCGAGGACGGCACGTACGAGCTGACCGGGCACAAGTGGTTCTGCTCGGCGCCGATGTCGGACGGCTTCCTGGTCCTGGCCCAGGCCCCCGGAGGGCTGACCTGCTTCCTGGTGCCGCGCGTACTGGCCGACGGCTCCCGCAACGTGTTCCTGATCCAGCGGCTCAAGGACAAACTGGGCAACCGGTCCAACGCCTCGGCCGAGGTCGAGTTCGCCGGGACGTGGGCGCGCCGGGTGGGCGAGGAGGGCCGCGGGGTGCGCACCGTCATCGGCATGGTGGCGGCGACCCGGCTGGACTGCGTACTGGGGTCGGCGGGCCTGATGCGGCAGGCCGTCGCGCAGGCGGCGCACCACTGCGCGTACCGGGAGGCCTTCGGCGCGAAGCTGGTCGACCAGCCGCTGATGCGCAACGTCCTCGCGGATCTCGCGATCGAGTCGGAGGCGGCCACCACGCTCGGGCTGCGGCTGGCGGCGGCCCAGGACGCCGCCGACGGCGGCGACGAGCGGGAGCGGGCCCTGCTGCGGATCGCGGTGCCGGTGGCGAAGTACTGGGTGACCAAGCGGTGTGCGCCGGTGGCGGTGGAGGCCGCCGAGTGCCTGGGCGGCAACGGGTACGTCGAGGAGTCGGGGATGCCCCGGCTGGTGCGCGAGTCGCCGCTGAACTCGATCTGGGAGGGCGCCGGCAACGTGCAGGCGCTGGACGTGCTGCGGGCGCTCGGGCGGGAGCCGCTCGCGCTGGACGCGTATCTGACGGAGGTGGGCCTGGCGCGCGGCGCCGATCACCGGCTGGACGCGGCGATCAGGGGCCTGCTGACGGAGCTGGCCGATCTGGCATCCGCCGAGGGGCGGGCGCGGCGGCTGGCGGAGCGGCTGGCGCTGGTGCTCCAGGGTTCGCTGCTGGTCCGGTACGCGCCGCCGGAGGTCGCCGACGCGTTCTGCGCCGCACGGCTGGGCGGTGACGGGGGTGCGGCCTTCGGCACGCTGCCGCCCACGCTGGACCTGGCGTCCGTGGTGGAGCGGGCCCGGCCGGTGCCGGCGGCCTGATCCGCCGGGTGGCGCGGGGGTGGTGCTGCGCCGACACGGCACCACCCCCGCCACACAGGCCCGTTCAGGCCGTGTCCGCCGCTCGGGGCGACGTGGTTCAAGTTTGGACACCGAAACGACCGTCCACCAGGGTTGCAGGGGGTTGCAACTTGCTGCGGGCTGTGCGCGGACTGTGTCCTCGTGTCCCGGGCAAACGCTCGTTATCAGACGAACATCCCATCAACCGAGCATCCGGCTTACGGGAGGACGGGGACCAGTGGCTGTCTCGCCGATGGACGTGACGCGGTTCGCCGCTGTCGACACGGCGCGTGCGGCGCGCATGCTCGAAGAGGTCCGTTCCGCGAGGCTGTCGGGCGGACGGGCCCCGGTGGCGCCGCGTCCGGTGATCGAGCAGTCCTGGGAGCGGATGCTGCGCAGCGGTGTCGATCCCGAGCACGACTTCCGTTCCGGGCTGCTGACCCCGGAGGAGGTACGGCGGCGGCGGGAAGCGTCGGAGCTGCGGCATGTGCTGCCGGTGCTGCGGGAGGGGCTGCTGTCGGTCGCGGACGTCGCGCACCACATCATGGTGGTCGCCGACGACGAGGGCCGGGTGCTGTGGCGGGAGGGCAGCGCGCCGGTGCTGCGCAAGGCCGACTGTCTCGGCTTCGAACTCGGGGCGGACTGGCGGGAGGAGGTGGTCGGCACCAACGGCGTGGGCACTCCGGCGGTCACCCGGCGGCCCGTACAGGTCTTCGCCTCCGAGCACTTCGTACGGTCCCAGGCGACCTGGACCTGCGCCGGGGCGCCCATCACCGACCCGCGCAGCGGCCGGCTGCTCGGCGTGGTCGACGTGAGCGGGCCGCTGGAGACGATGCACCCGGCGACGCTCGCCTGGGTCGACTCGGTGGCCAAGCTCGCCGAGGCCCGGCTGCGTGAGCTGCACGTGCTGTCGCTGGAGCGGCTGCGCGCGGTTGCCGCCCCGCTGCTGGCCCGGTTGGGCGGGCGGGCCCTGGTGACGGACCGGGAGGGCTGGACGGCGGCGGTGACGGGGATGCCGTACGTGGACCGGGTGGCGCTGCCCAAGTCCCCGGCCGTGGGGCCGAGGTGGCTGCCGGCGCTCGGGGCGTGCACCATGGAGCCGCTGGGCGAGGGCTGGTTGGTGCGGGCGGCCGGGGATCCGGTGCCGCAGAGCGCCACCCGGATCGTGCTGGACCTCGGGCAGCCGCGCCGCTGGTCGGTCCGGGTGCTGGGCGGCGCGCAGGTGTGGGCCCGGGAACTGAGCCCCCGGCACGCCGAGTTGCTGTACCTGCTGGCCGTCCACCGCGCCGGCCGCAGCGCGGCGGGGCTGGCCGAGGACGTGTTCGGCGACCCGGCCCGCAGGGTGACGGTACGGGCCGAGATGTCGCGGGTGCGGAGATACCTCGGGGCGTATCTGGAGCACCGGCCGTATCGATTCTGCGAAGACGCGGAGGTCGAGGTGGTCCTTCCGGACGACCCACGCGACCTGCTCCCCCAGTCGACGGCACCGGCGGTGACGGAGCGCCGGGCGTCCCTGCCGGCGTCCTGACGACGGGGCGGCCCTTCGGACGACGGGGCGGCCCTTCAGGGGTGCGGGCCGCGGGGCCGCGTTCGACGTGCGGCTCCGGCGCGTGGGCGCGAACAGCCACGCGCCACCGCACGCCCCACCGCCCTCCGCTTCCCCGCCTGCCCCTGCCCCCGTCTGCCCCGTCCCTGCCCCGTCTGCCCCTGCCCCGCCTGTTCCTGTCCCCTGTCCCCTGTCCCGCCCGGCCTGTCCCGCCCGAGCCGTCCGGGATGACCGGAAAGACGGTTCGTTTTCGCATATTTGCAGCGTCCGCCTCCGCGGAGCCGTCCGTCTGTCGTAGCATCCTCTACGGACCGCCCCATCCGCTCCTCGGTCAACGTGGCCACCGGCGAGCCCAGTTGGACCGGTTTCCGTGGAGGTTGTATGAAGCAGCGCGGCAGGCACCGCCGGCGCAGGCGGGGCAGGGCGCTGCGCGCGGCCCTGACCGGGGCCGCCCTCGCCCTGACGGGTGCCGCCACGCTGATCAGCGCCTCGCAGGCCACGGTCGCCGACGACCCCGGCGCCCTCAAGCCCCTCACCTCGGCCGCCGAGACCGACGCGCTGCGGCTGACGGAGCACCGCGTGCCGCGGCCATGGCTCGACCGGCTCTCCGATTCGATGGGCGAGCCGGTGGGCGTCGACACCGTCCTCGACTCCGCCGACCACGCGCTGCGCGACGCCGCCGACTGCACGGCCGGGGACCGGGAGGCCCTGCCCGTCTTCCCCGCGGCCACCCGCGCCTACTGCTGGGAGGAGGGCGACACCGAGGGCTGGCGGCCCGGCGCGGTCACCACCTCCGGCGACGCCGACGAGGACGGACGCTGGGGCGCCCACCGCGTCGTCCTGTCCGCCTGGTCCCGCGACGACGGGACGCCCGACGGCCGTCTCGCCCGGATCTCCTTCGTCGACGCCGACGATCCCGACCACCTGAGCTACGCCTCGGCGCTCCTCGCCGTCCCGGTCGACGGCGGCCACGACTACCGGGGGCTCGCCTCCCCCGTCACCGGCGTGGTCTGGTATCAGGACAAGCTGCTGGTCACCACCGGCGCCGGGGACCGCGACGCGCTCTACGTGTACGACGTGGAGCGGGTCCAGCGCGCCACCACCGACGCGGACGCCGTCGGGCGGGTGCCCGGGGGCTGGGCGGCCGGCGGCCAGCCTTACGTGCTGCCCGCCGTGGCCTCGTACGGGCTCTCCGACGCGGCGGACGCCGCACGCCCCGGCACGATCTCCCTGGACCGGGGTACGGTCCCCGACAGCCTGGTGGCGAGCGAGTGGGTGCCCGCCGACGGCGACCGCCCCACCCGGCTGTGGCGCTACGCGTTCGACACGGACCCGGCCCGCGCCGGGCTGCCGGCCGCCGACACCTCCGGAGGGGTCGACGCGGTGGAGGCGTACGAGACCGGGGCGGCCGAGGTCGGGGGCGTGCTGTCGTACCGCCCGGCCGGCGCGGCACGCCCGGACTGGTACCTGGGACGTGCGGCCGGCGGACGCGACGGGCGCGGGACCCTGTGGCGCCAGGACACGGAGGGCGCCCGGGCCACGGAGTGCGGGGCGGACCGCTCGCAGCGGTGCTGGAGCGGGCCGGCGGGCTCCCTGTCGTACTCGGCGCGGACCGGCGAGGTCTGGTCGCAGTCGGGCCGCATGCTGTTCGCGCTCCCGCTCACCTCGATCGAGGACGCGCTCGGCTGACGGGCGCTCGGCTGACGGGCGCCGGGCCCCCGCACGGCCCTCCCCCGGGCCGTGCGGGGGCCTGGACAGGGTGGGGCCGGACGAGGTGGGGCCGGGACGAGGTGGGATCGACAGATCCGCGGACCGGATGATTCCCTGACCGGCATGACCAACATCGCCGTGACCACCTGGTCCCTGGAGCAGACGGCGCCCACCGATCTGCTGCCGGCCGACGCGCCGGAGGGGGACGTCCGGATCGTCCGCGCCGAGGTGCCCTCCCCCGAGTTCAGCCGCTTCCTGTACGCCTCGGTCGGCGGCGACATCCGCTGGACGGACCGGCTGGAGTGGGACTACGCGCGGTGGCGGGAGCACCTGGAGCGGCCCGGCGTGGAGACCTGGGTCGCCTACGACCACGGCACGCCCGCCGGGTACGTGGAGCTGACGCCCGGGGACGACGGGGTCGTGGAGATCGAGTACTTCGGTCTGATCCCGGCCTTCCGGGGCCGGCGCATCGGCGGCCACCTGCTCTCGTGCGGCGCCGCCCGCGCCTGGGACCTGGCCGACCGGTGGCCGGGGCTCGCCACGACCAAGCGGGTGTGGCTGCACACGTGCAGCAAGGACGGCGAGTACGCGATGGACAACTACCAGCGCCGCGGCTTCCGGCTGTTCGACACCAAGGTCGAGGAGGAGGCGGAGGTGGCCGCCCCGGGGCCCTGGCCCGGGGCGTTCTCCGCCTGACCGGCCGCCCTCCGCCCGGGTCGCCCTGTGATCCACGACACCCTTGTCTCGTCGTACGAGACAAGGGTGTCCGCATATTGGACGAAGCTGGACTGTGTCCAGATCGCCGTGCCAGGCTTCCGCCATGCCTGGAACTGGAATTGCCTTGGTGAGTCGGCGGCACGTCGACCTCGGCCGCATGTCCAGCGCCATCTGTCCGGCCCGCTGAGAGCGCCCTCCAGCACCTCCGGATTCCCCGCGTTCGCCTGATTCCCGCGCAATGACGCGCACGTATGCCTCACGTAGGCCGTGCGCCCGTGCGCGCAGGTCAGAGCCGCCCTCCCGTCACCCGACCGCCACTCCTCACCGACGGCGCTCCGCGCCGGCCCAATCCATCGCTGTCCCGAAGGACGTGTCAACCATGGCCGCCACGCCGCCGAATCCCGCTGCCGCGACCCCCCGCCGCAAGGTGAGCCGTCACCGCGGCGAGGGTCAGTGGGCTATGGGTCACTTCACTCCGCTCAACGGCAACGAGCAGACCAAGAAGGACGACGACGGTCTCAACGTACGGACACGTATTGAGACGATCTACTCCAAGCGGGGTTTCGACTCGATCGACCCCGGTGACCTGCGCGGACGGATGCGCTGGTGGGGGCTGTACACCCAGCGCAAGCAGGGCATCGACGGCGGAAAGACGGCCGTCCTGGAGCCGGAGGAGCTGGACGACAGCTACTTCATGCTGCGCGTCCGCGTCGACGGCGGCGCGCTGACCACCGCGCAGCTGCGCGTCGTCGGCGAGATCTCGCAGGAGTTCGCGCGCGGCACGGCCGACATCACCGACCGGCAGAACGTCCAGTACCACTGGATCCGGATCGAGGACGTGCCCGAGATCTGGAACCGGCTCGAGGCCGTCGGCCTGTCCACGGTCACCGCCTGCGGCGACACGCCCCGCGTGATGATCGGCTCCCCGGTCGCGGGCATCGCCGAGGACGAGATCATCGACGGCACGCCGGCACTGGAGGAGATGAAGCGCCGGGTCCTGAACAACCCGGCGTACTCGAACCTGCCCCGCAAGTTCAAGACCGCGATCTCCGGGTCGCCGGTGCTGGACGTGGTGCACGAGATCAACGACGTGGCGTTCGTCGGCGTCGAGCACCCCGAGCACGGGCCGGGCTTCGACCTGTGGGTCGGCGGCGGCCTGTCCACCAACCCCAAGCTGGGCGTGCGCCTCGGCGCCTGGGTGCCGATCGAGGACGTCCCCGACGTCTACGAGGGCGTCATCTCCATCTTCCGCGACTACGGCTACCGGCGGCTGCGCAACCGCGCCCGCCTGAAGTTCCTGGTCGCCGACTGGGGCGCGGAGAAGTTCCGCCAGGTGCTGGAGGACGAGTACCTGAAGCGGCAGCTGACCGACGGCCCGGCGCCGGCCGACCCGACCAGCCGCTGGCGCGACCACATCGGCGTGCACCGGCAGAAGGACGGCCGCTTCTACGTCGGCTTCGCCCCGCGCGTCGGCCGCGTCGACGGCACGGTCCTGACCAAGATCGCCGACCTGGCGGAGTCGCACGGCTCGGGCCGCGTGCGCACCACGGTCGAGCAGAAGATGATCATCCTGGACGTCGAGGAGGGGCAGGTCGACTCCCTCGTCGAGTCACTGGAGGCGCTGGACCTCACCGCCCGGCCCTCCACCTTCCGGCGCGGCACCATGGCCTGCACCGGCATCGAGTTCTGCAAGCTCGCCATCGTCGAGACCAAGGCGCGCGGCGCCTCGCTGATCGACGAGCTGGAGCGCCGCCTCCCGGAGTTCGACGAGCCCCTCACCATCAACCTCAACGGCTGCCCCAACGCCTGCGCCCGCATCCAGACCGCGGACATCGGTCTCAAGGGCCAGCTGGTCCTGAACGACCGGGGCGAGCAGGTCGAGGGCTACCAGGTGCACCTGGGCGGCGCGCTCGGCCTGGAGCCGGGCTTCGGCCGCAAGGTGCGCGGTCTGAAGGTCACGGCCGAGGAACTGCCGGACTACGTGGAGCGCGTCCTGACGCGCTACCAGGCCGAGCGCGAGGACGGCGAGCGCTTCGCCACCTGGGCGGCCCGCGCCTCCGAGGAGGCCCTGTCGTGAGCGAGCGTGCCGCGCCCTTCTACTGCCCCTACTGCGGCGACGAGGACCTGCGTCCCCACGAGGAAGGTCACGGCGCCTGGGAATGCGGGGCGTGCAACCGCGCATTCCAGTTGAAGTTCCTCGGGCTGCTCGCCCGGGGCCTTCAGCCCAACTCCACGGGAGGGGAACCGATATGACCGCGGTTCGGGAAGAGCGTACGACCGACGAGCTCAAGACCCTCGCCGAGCGGGCGGGGCGCGAGCTGGAGGACGCCTCCGCGCTGGAGATCCTCCAGTGGGCGGCCGGCACCTTCGGCAACCGCTTCTGCGTGACCTCCTCGATGGAGGACGCGGTCGTCGCCCACCTCGCCTCCCGCGCCCTGCCCGGTGTGGACGTGGTGTTCCTCGACACCGGCTACCACTTCCCGGAGACCATCGGCACCCGGGACGCGGTGGAGGCCGTGATGGACGTGAACGTCATCACGCTCACGCCCGGCCAGACGGTCGCCGAGCAGGACGCCGAGTACGGCCCGAGGCTGCACGACCGCGACCCCGACCTGTGCTGCGCGCTGCGCAAGGTCAAGCCGCTGGAGGAGGGCCTGAGGGGCTACCAGGCCTGGGCGACCGGCCTGCGCCGCGACGAGTCCGAGACCAGGGCGAACACCCCGGTGGTCGGCTGGGACGAGAAGCGCCGCAAGGTGAAGATCTCTCCCATCGCGAAGTGGTCACAGGAAGACGTGCAAACGTACGTCGACGAGCACGGTGTCCTCACCAACCCGCTGCTGATGGACGGCTATGCCTCCGTGGGCTGCGCGCCCTGCACCCGCCGTGTGCTGGAGGGCGAGGACGCCCGCGCCGGTCGCTGGGCGGGCCGCTCCAAGACCGAGTGCGGACTGCACGGCTGACATGACGACGACCACCGGACCATCGAGATCCAGGGAGAACCACGTGACGACCGGAGCCACCGTCTGGCTCACGGGCCTGCCCAGCGCCGGCAAGACCACCATCGCCCACGAACTGGCCGGCAGGCTCCGCGAGCAGGGCCGACGCGTCGAGCTCCTCGACGGCGACGAGATCCGCGAGTTCCTCTCGGCGGGCCTCGGGTTCAGCCGCGAGGACCGGCACACCAACGTGCAGCGCATCGGCTTCGTCGCCGAACTGCTCGCCCGCAACGGCGTCACGGCGCTGGTCCCGGTGATCGCCCCGTACGCGGACAGCCGGGACGCCGTCCGCAAGCGGCACGAGGCGAACGGCACGGCCTACGTGGAGGTGCACGTGGCCACGCCGGTCGAGGTGTGCTCGGTGCGCGACGTGAAGGGCCTGTACGCCAAGCAGGCCGCGGGTGAACTGACCGGGCTCACCGGGGTCGACGACCCGTACGAGGAGCCCGTCGCGCCCGACCTGCGCATCGAGTCGCAGGACCAGACCGTCCAGGAGTCCGCCGCGGCGGTCCACGCCCTGCTCACCGAAAGGGGACTGGCATGACGACGTCCGTGGCCACAGTGGCGGAGGGTACGGACAGCCCGTACGCCCTCTCCCACCTCGACGCCCTCGAGTCCGAGGCGGTGCACATCTTCCGGGAGGTGGCGGGCGAGTTCGAGCGGCCGGTGATCCTCTTCTCCGGCGGCAAGGACTCGATCCTGA
>NZ_JBVHVP010000009.1:0-60367 GCF_055564775.1 Streptomyces sp. NPDC028991
GAGTTCCCGGTGTAGGTGTCGGTGGGGATGGGTGTGGTGAGGGTGAGGGCGGGCTGGGCGTCGTCGAGCATGTAGGTGATGCGGTCGGTGGGGTAGTCGGGGTCGATGGGGAGGTAGGCGGCGCCGGTTTTGAGGACGGCGAGCATGCTGGTGATGGCGTCCAGGGACTTGGGCAGGGCGATGGCTGCGAAGTCTTCGGCGCCGAGGCCTTGGGTGAGCAGGTGCCGGGCGAGCTGGTTGGCGCGTGCGTCGAGCTCGGCGTAGGTGAGGTGGGTGTCCTCGTGTACGACGGCGATGGTGTCGGGGGTGCGTTGTGCCTGCTGGGTGACGAGTTCGTGCAGGGGGGTGCCGGGGAGGTCGGTGCGGGTTCCGTTCCAGTCGACCAGTACCCGCTGCCGTTCGGCCGGGTCGAGGGTGTCGAGTCGGGCGAGGGGCTGGTCGGCGTCGGTGACCAGGGTCTCCAGCACCCGCACCATCCGGTCGGCCAGGGACCGGACCAGTTCCCCGGCGCAGACGTCCGCGCGGTAGTCCAGGCGCAGCCGCAGGTCGTCGTCCCGGGTGTGGGCCACGAGGTTGACGGCGAAGTCGGTGCTCTCGACCGCGTGGTAGCCGGCCACCCGTAGGCCGTCGAGCTGGCGGCTCGTCGTGTCGGCGCTCACCGGGTAGTTCTGGAAGACCATGGCGGTGTCGAAGAGTTCGCCGTGTCCGGCCCAGCGCTGGATGTCGGCCAGTCCGGCCCACTGGTGGTCCAGGAGGCGGGTCTGTTCGGCCTGGAGGCGGCGGAAGAAGCCGCTGACCGGTTCGGCGTGGTCGAGGCGGGCGCGGACCGGGAGGGTGTTGATGAACAGGCCGACCATCGACTCGACGCCGGGCAGCTCGGGCGGGCGGCCGGAGACGGTGGCGCCGAAGACGACGTCGTCGCGGCCGGTGGCCTGGGCCAGTGCCAGGGCCCAGGCGCCCTGCACCACCGTGTTCATGGTCACGCCCTGACCCCGCGCCCACGAAGCCAGGGCCGCGGCGGCGTCTCGGTCCAGGCCGAACGGGACGCTCAGGGGCGCCGAGTCGACCGGACGGACACCGGGGGCGAGCAGCGTGGGCTCGTCGAGTCCGGCCAGGGACTCCTGCCAGGCCGCCCGGGCCGCGTCCCGGTCGCGGGCGTCGAGCCAGGCGAGGTAGTCGCGGTAAGGACGGACCCGGGGAAGGCTCACGGGGTCGCCGCCGGAGACGTACAGCTCGGTCAGTTCCTGCCAGAGCAGGGGCATGGACCAGCCGTCGAGCAGGATGTGGTGGTTGGTCATCACCAGCCGGACCCGGTTCTCGGCGAGCCGGACGACCGTGAACCGCATCAGCGGAGGGGCGGTCAGGTCGAAGCGGCGTTCCCGGTCCTCGGCGGCGAGCCGCTCGGCCTCCGCGTGCCGTTCGTCCTCGGAGCGGCCGGACAGGTCGGACTCGCGCCAGTCCGGGTGGACGTCGGCGGGCACCACCTGCACCCACGTACCGGACGCGGTCTGCCGGAACCCGGCGCGCAGATTGGCGTGCCGCCGCAGCAGGGCCTGGGCGGCGGCCCGCATACGGGTGCCGTCGAACGGGCCCTCCAGGTCGAAGGCGAGCTGGCCCACGTAGACGTCGCGGGCGTCCTGGTCGTACAGGTTGAGGAAGAGGAAGCCCTCCTGGAGCGGAGCGAGCGGCAGGATGTCCTGGACGTCGGGGACGAGCCGTTCCAGGTGCTCGATCTCGTGCTGGCCGAGCGCCGCGTGCGCGATGTCGGAGGGGGTGAGGCCGCCCGTGCCGGGGCGCCGGGCCTCCTCGACGAGCCGGCGCAGCGTCCGGAACCACGCGTCGGCGAGCCGTTGGGCGTCCTCGGGCTCCAGCTCGGTCCGGGAGTAGGTCCACCGGGCCCGCAGCCGGGTACCGGTGGCGGTGTCCCGGGCGACGGCGTTGAGGTCCACGGGGTGGGCCAGCGGCATGGCCCCGTCGATGCCCGCGACGTCGCCGCCCTCGATGGTCCAGGGAGCCTCGTCGGCACCCTCCTGGCCGATCTGGCCGAGATAGTTGAAACCGAACTCGGGGACCGGGAGCGGGGCGAGGATTTCCCGGGTGCGGGGGTTGAGGTGACGCAGCAGGCCGTAGCCGATGCCGTCGCCCGGCACGGCACGGAGCTGCTCCTTGACGGCCTTCAGGGCCCGGACCGTCGACACGCCTTCGGCGGCGGAGGCGGCGGGCGGTGTCAGCCGGACGGGGTACATGGAGGTGAACCAGCCCGCGGTGCGGCTGAGTTCGGCGCCCGGGACCGCGTCCTCGTGCCGGCCGTGGCTCTCCAGGTCGACGACGACGGGAGCCGCGGCGGGGGCCGCGCTCTCCCCGGACCGGCCGTCGGCGCGGCCGTGCCGCCACTCGGTGACGGCCAGGGCGAAGGTGCTCAGGAGCACGTCGTTGATCGTCGCGTGGCAGGTACCGGGCACCCAGGTGAGCAGGGCTTCGGTGGTGTCCGCGTCGAGTTCGGCGGTGATCTCGCCCGCCTCGGCGTGGGTGTCCCGCACCGGGTCCACCCGGAGCGTGGGCGGGGTGTCGCCGAGCACCGCACGCCAGTGGCTCAGCTCCTCCTCGACGTGCGGTTGTCCGGCGAGGTCCGCGAGGGACAGCGCCCACCGCCGCCACGGCGTGCCCACCGGGGCGAGGGCGTCGCCCGCGTACGCGGCGGCCAGGTCGGGGATCAGGATGCGCCAGGTGACACCGTCCATGACCAGGTGGTTGGCGACCAGGACGAGCAGACCGTCCCGGGCGGCGCCCCGGTCGAGCCAGACGGCCTGGAGCATGCGGCCGTGCGCCGGAGCCAGGCGCGCGCGGGCCGCCCGCGCCTGTTCGGTGACCGCGGACCGTACGGCGGACTCGTCGAGCCCCACGGCGTCGTGGCGGACCAGGCAGTCGGCCACGGCCACGGAGCCCGGCTCGGGAATCTCGATCGTCCAGTCGCCGGCCACCCGCATGCGCAGCGCGTCGTGATGGTCGAGCACGGTCAGCAGGGCGGCGCCGAGCGCGTCGAAGTCGAGGGCGGCGGGCACCCGCAGGACCAGGGACTGGTTGAACTCGGCCATGTCGGAGCCGAGGCCGGCGAACCAGCCCATCATCGGGGTGCGCGGGGCCGGTCCGTACGCCGGGACGCCGGAGCCCTCCTCCTGCCGCTGCGGGCCGGGGCCCGACGCGGCCGACCGGGCGAGCAGCGCGGGCGTCTGGTGCTCGAAGACGTCCCGCACCGACAGGACCAGGCCCGCCGCGCGGGCACGGCCGACGAGCTGGATGGAGAGGATGCTGTCCCCGCCGAGGTCGAAGAAACCGTCGTCGACCCCGGCCGTCTCCACGCCGAGGACCTCGCCGAACAGCTCGCACAGCAGCTTCTCGCGCGGGTCGCGGGCGGCCCTTCCCGGCGTGCGGGTGGAGTAGTCGGGGGCGGGCAGTGCCTTGCGGTCCAGCTTGCCGTTGATCGTCAGCGGCAGCGCGTCCAGCACGACGAACGCCGTCGGGATCATGTGGTCGGGCAGGGTCTCGCGGAGTTCGGCGCGGAGTGCGGCGGTGTCCACGGTGTGACCGGGCTCGGGTACGACGTACGCCACGAGCCGCCGGTCGCCCGGCCGGTCCTCCCGTACGATCACGGCCGCCCGCGCCAGATGCGGGCGCTCGGTGATGACCGCCTCGATCTCGGTCGGCTCGATCCGCAGGCCGCGGATTTTGACCTGGGTGTCCACGCGCCCCAGGTACTCCAGCTCGCCGTCCGGCAGCCAGCGCACCAGGTCGCCGGTGCGGTAGAGGCGGCTGCCGGGAGCGCCGAAGGGGTTGGCCACGAACCGCTCCGAGGTCAGCGCGGCGCGGCCGTGGTAGCCGCGGGCCAGGTGCGGGCCGGCCGCGTACAGCTCGCCGGGCACGCCGGGCGGGACCGGGCGCAGCGCGGCGTCCAGCACGTAGACGGCGGTGTTGGTGACGGGGGAGCCGATGGGCGGGGTGAGGGGGCCGGACAGCGGCCCGCTCATGGTGGAGCAGACCGTGGTCTCGGTGGGACCGTAGGAGTTGAGCATCGTCCGGCCCGGGGACCAGCGTTCCACCAGCTCGGGCGGGATCGCCTCCGCGCCCACGACGAGGGTGAGACCGTCGGGCAGCAACCCCTCGGGCAGCAGCCCGAGCACGGAGGTCGTCAGGCTCAGGTGAGTCGCCCCGTGCCGGGTCGCCAGCTCGGCCAGCTCCGGCCCGGGCGTGGTCTCCTGCGGCGCCACGACCAGGGCGGCGCCGGTGAGCAGGCCCATCGCCAGCTCCCAGAACGACGCGTCGAAGCTCGGGGAGAGATGCTGCAGGACCTTGCCGCCCGGTCCGGCCGCGCAGTCGCGGGTGAAGATGTCGACCAGGCCCGGCAGTCCGGTGTGGGTGACGACGACGCCCTTGGGCCGGCCCGTGGTCCCCGACGTGTAGATCATGTACGCCGGGTGCTCCGGACGCAGCGGAGCCGGCCGGTCCGCGTCGGTGACGTCGTGACCGGGCAGGGCGGCGAGGGCCGTCGCGGCCCGGGCGTCGTCGAGCAGGAGGACGGGCGTCGCCGTGTCCGGGAGCCCGGCCGCGAGGGCGGACGTGGTGACGACGAGCGTGGGCGCCGCGTCCTGGACGAGGTGGGTGATCCGCTCGGCGGGGTAGGCCGGGTCGACGGGCAGGTACGCCGCGCCCGCCTTGAACGCGGCGAGCGCGGAGACGACCAGGTCGGCGGAGCGGGGCAGGGCCACCGCGACGAACCGCTCCGGGCCCGCGCCCAGTTCGAGGAAGCGGCGGGCCAGCCGATTCGCCCGCTCGTTCAGTTCACCGTAGGTCAGGGTCAGCTCGCCGAACTCGACCGCGAGGTGGTCCGGGCGCTCGGCGGCGTGCTCCTCGACGTAGTCGGCGAAGGTCCGGTCCACCGGCTCGCGTGCCGTGTCGTTCCACTCGACCAGGACACGGTCCAGCTCCCGGCGGCTGAGGACGTCGACGGCGCCGATGCGTCGCCCGGGAGCGGCGACCAGGGCGTCCAGGAGCCGTAGGAAGCGCTCCACCAGGGAGGCGACCGTGCCCTCGTCGAACAGGTCCGTGCTGTACTCGGCCGCGCCCACCAGGCCGGCGGGGGCGCCCTCCCGGTCGTGGTGCTCGGCGAGTTCGAGGGCGAGGTCCAGCTTGGCGACACCGGTCGTGACGTCCAGCAGGTGCACGCCGAGGCCGGTGGTGGCGAGCGCGGCGAGCGCGTCCTGCTGGGTGGTGTCCAGGCTCAGCAGCACCTGGAAGAGCGGGTTGTGGGAGAGCGACCTGGTCGGGGAGAGGACGTCCACCAGGTGCTCGAACGGCAGGTCCTGGTGGTCGTAGGCGGCCAGGTCGGTCTCCCGCACCCGGTCCAGCAGCTCCAGGAAGGTGGGGTCGCCACTGGTGTCGGTGCGCAGCACCAGGGTGTTGACGAAGAAGCCGACGACCTGGTCGACGGCGTCGTCGCCGCGGCCCGCCACGGGTGTGCCCAGGGGGATGTCGTCACCCGCGCCCAGCCGGGTCAGCAGGGCGGCCAGCGCCGCCTGGAGCACCATGAAGACGCTGGTGCGGGACTTCCTGGCCAGCTCGGCCACACCCTGGTGCAGCGGTGCCGGGACGGTCAGCGGGACCCGTGCGCCGCGGTGCGAGGCGACGGCCGGCAGCGGCCGGTCCGCGGGCAGCTCCAGCCGGTCGGGCAGTCCGGCCAGGGCCTGCTTCCAGTGGGCGAGCTGCCGGCCGGCCGGGCTGGTGCCGTCGGAGGCGTCCCCGAGCGAGGCGCGCTGCCACAGTGTGAAGTCCGCGTACTGCACGGGCAGCGGCGCCCAGTCGGGGGCGCGGCCGGTCGTGCGGGCCGTGTAGGCGGTGGCCAGGTCGCGGATCAGCGGTCCGAGGGACCATCCGTCGCCGGCGATGTGGTGGACCATCAGCAGCAGCACGTGCTCGTCCGGGCCGAGCCGGAACAGCTCCGCCCGGACCGGGATGTCGGTCCGCAGGTCGAAGCAGTGCCGGGCGGACTCCTCGAGCCGCTGCCCGAGCCGGTCCTCGGTGCTGTCGGTGACCGGCAGTTCGAAGCGCACACCGGCCGCGTCCAGCACGGTCTGCCGGGCGCCCCGCTCGTCCTCCGTGAAGACGGTCCGCAGGCTTTCGTGGCGCACGACGACGTCCTGGAACGCGGCGCGCAGCGCCTCCGGGACGAGTGCGCCGGTCAGCCGCAGCGCGCCGGTGATGTTGTAGGTCGGTGAGGGGCCCTCGAGCTGGTGCAGGAACCACAGCCGCTGCTGGGCGTACGACAGGGGCAGCCGGTCCGGGCGCGCGCCGGCCGTCAGCGGCGTACCGGCGTGCTCCGCACCTTCGAGGGCGGCGGAGAGCCCGGCGACGGTGGGCGTCTCGAAGAGCCGCCGCACGGACAGCTCGACCCCCAGGGTGCTGCGGATCCGGCCCGCCAGCCTGGTCGCGAGCAGGGAGTGGCCGCCGAGGTCGAAGAAGCTGTCGTCGATGGTCAGCCGGGGCACCCCGAGCACCTCGGCGAACAGGGAGCACAGGATGTCCTCCCGCGGGCCGCGCGGTGCGCGTCCCGTGACCTGCCCGGAGAGGGCGGGGGCGGGCAGCGCCTTGCCGTCGAGCTTGCCGTTGGGCGTCAGCGGCAGGACGTCCAGGGTGACGAACGCCGACGGCAGCATGTGGTCGGGCAGCTGGGCGGCGGCGTGGTCGTGCAGGGCGCGAGCGGTCGTGTCGGCGCCGGTCACCACGTAGGCGACGAGCCGCGGGTCGCCCTGGACGTCCTCGCGGGCCACCACGGCCACGTCGTCGACGGCGGGGTGGGCGGCGAGCACGGCCTCGATCTCGCCGAGCTCGATCCGGAACCCGCGGATCTTCACCTGCTGGTCGGCGCGGCCCAGGTAGTCGAGGCCGCCGTCGGCGCGGCGCCTGGCCAGGTCGCCCGTGCGGTACATGCGGCTGCCGTGCTCGCCGAAGAGCGGGGCGAACGGGTCGGCGGGGAAGCGGTCCGCGGTGAGCGCGGGGCGCCCCAGGTAGCCGCGGGCCAGGCCCGCGCCGGCGACGTACATCTCCCCGGTGACCCCGGGCGGCGTGGGGCGCAGCCGGTCGTCGAGGACGTAGACGCGCAGGTCGGGGATGTTGACGCCGATGGTGCTCGCCGCCGCGGCCGCCGCGGTGGCCCGGTCCAGGGGGAAGTGCGAGACGTGGACCGTGGTCTCGGTGATGCCGTACATGTTGACCAGGGCCGGCGCGTCCTCGGCGTGCCGCTCGTACCAGTCCGCGAGCCGGGACAGGTCGAGGGCCTCGCCGCCGAACACGACGGTGCGCAGGGTGAGGTCGGCGGGTCGTTCGCGGTCGGCGGTGGCCAGTTGGCGGAACGCCGACGGCGTCTGGTTCAGGACGGTGACCCGTTCCCGCGCGAGGAGGTCCAGGAACGCGGCGGGGTCCCGGCTGACCTCGTGCGGCACGACGACGAGCCGGCCGCCGTGCAGCAGCGGTCCCCACAGTTCCCACACCGAGAAGTCGAACGCGTACGAGTGGAAGAGGGTCCACACGTCCCGCTCGTCGAAGCCGAACCACCGCTCGGTGGCGGAGAAGAGCCGCACGACGTTGCCGTGCGGCACGCTCACGCCCTTGGGGCGGCCCGTGGACCCCGAGGTGTAGATGACGTACGCGGTGTCCCGCGGGTCGAGCGGCCGGACCCGCTCGCTCTGCGCCAGGTCGGTCGCGGGGAACGCGCCCGTCCCGTCGCCCGCCGGTTCCGCCGGGGCGCCGAGGACGATGCGGGGCACCTCGTGGTCGGGCAGCCGTCCGGCGGTGGCGCGGTCGGTGAGCAGGGCCGCGGGCGCGGAGTCGGACAGCGCGTGGGCGAGCCGGTCGGCCGGGTAGCCGGGATCGAGCGGTACGTAGGCGGCGCCCGACTTGACCACGGCGAGCAGCGCCACGACCAGTTCGGCCGAGCGGGGCAGGGCGAGGGCGACCAGCGCGTCGGGGCCGATCCCGCGGGCGGTGAGGAGCCGGGCGAGGCGGTTGGCACGCGCGTTGAGCTCGGCGTAGGACAGCGAGGTGCCCTCGAAGGTCAGCGCGGTGCGGTCGGCGTGCCGGGCGGCCTGCCGTTCGAACAGCTCGGGCAGCGTGGCCGTGACGGGCTCGGGCGGGGCGGTGCCGGGGCCGGGCCGGTTGGCCGCCACGAGCAGGTCGCGGTGCTCACCGGGGACGAGGACGTCGACGTCCCCGAGGCGTACGCCGGGGTCCGCGGCGACCTCCGTGAGCAGGCGCAGCAGCCGCTCGGTGAGGGTGCGGACGGTGCCGGTGTCGAACAGCTCGGTGCTGTACTCCACCGCGAGGTCCAGCCCGGCCTGCCCGCCGTCCGCGTCCCGTCGCTCGTCGAAGGCGAAGACGAGGTCGAACCTGGACAGGCCGGTGTGCACGGGCACGAGCGACGTGCCGACCCCGGGCAGCCGGCCCAGTTCGCCCAGCGCGTCCTGCTGGGTGGTGTCGAAGGTCAGCATCACCTGGAACAGCGGGTGGTGGGACGTGGCGCGGTCCGGGTTGACGGCCTCGACGAGCCGCTCGAAGGGCACGTCCTGGTGGGCGTAGGCGGCCAGGTCCCGCTCGCGGACCCGGCCGAGCAGCTCCCGGAAGGTCGGGTCGCCGCCGGTGTCCGTGCGCAGTACGAGCGTGTTGACGAAGAACCCGACCAGGTTCTCCACCGCCGCGTCGGTGCGTCCCGCGATGGTGGAGCCGATCGGTATGTCCTCGCCCGCGCCGAGCCGGGTCAGCAGCCCCGCGAGCGCGGCCTGGAGCACCATGAACACACTGGTCCGGGTCTCGGTGGCCAGCGCGGCCAGCGAGCGGTGCAGGCCGGCGGGCACGGACAGGTCGAGGCGGGCGCCCGAGTTGTCGCGGCGCACCGGACGCGGCCGGTCGGTGGGCAGTTCCAGGCGTTCCGGCAGGCCGGCCAGCGCCTCGCGCCAGTGGGCGAGTTGCCGGGCGCCCTCGCTGTCGTCGTCCCCGTCGGCGCCGAGCAGTTCCCGCTGCCAGAGCGTGTAGTCGGCGTACTGCACCGGCGGCGGCGCCCAGTCGGGAGCCGCGCCGCCGAGCCGGGCGGCGTAGGCGGTGCCCAGGTCACGGGCGAGGGGGGCCAGCGACCAGCCGTCGCCGGCGATGTGGTGCAGCACGAGGAGCAGGACGTGCTCGTCCGGCGCCACCCGCAGCAGGGTGGCGCGCAGCGGCACGTCCCGGGCCAGGTCGAAGGTGTGGCGGGCCAGTCGGGCGAGGTCCCCGGCCAGCCGGTCCGGTCCGCTGTCGAGCGTCTCCAGGCGGAGCGTCGCCCGCCGGGCCGGCAGGATCACCTGGTGCGGGCCGTGCTCGTCCTCGGCGAAGACCGTGCGCAGGCTCTCGTGCCGGGCCACGACGTCACCGACGGCCGCCAACAGCGCGGCGTCGTCCACCGGGCCGGTCAGCCGCAGCGCGGCCGGGATGTTGTACAGCGGCGAGGGGCCCTCGTACTGGTGGATGAACCACAGTCGCCGCTGTGCGAAGGAGAGCGGCAGGCGGTCGGGGCGCTGCCGGGGGGCGACCGCCGGGCGGGCCCCTCCGGTCTCCTCCAGGCAGGGCACGAGCTCGGCCACGGTCGGCGACTCGAAGATCCGCTGGATCGGCACCTCCGCGCCGACGGCGGAGCGGATACGGCTGATCAGCCGGGTGGCGAGCAGGGAGTGGCCGCCCAGTTCGAAGAAGCTGTCGTCGACGCCGATCCCGTCCACCCCGAGGACCTCGGCGAAGAGGGCGCACAGCAGCTCCTCGCGCGGGGTGCGCGGGGCCCGGCCGCCGGACCGCTCGGCCCGGTCGGGTGCGGGCAGGGCCCGGCGGTCCAGCTTGCCGTTCGGAGTGACCGGAAGCCGGGGCAGGGTGACGAAGGCCGAGGGCACCATGTAGCCGGGCAGCAGCTCGCGCAGGCGGGCGGCGAGCGCGGCGGCGGCGGCCGAGGCGCCGGGTGCGGGCACGGTGTAGGCGACGAGGCGCTGGTCGCCGGGCCGGTCCTCGCGCAGCAGCACGGCGGCCTGTCCGACCTCCGGCTGCCGGACGAGCGCCGCCTCGATCTCGCCGAGTTCGATGCGGAAGCCGCGCAGTTTGACCTGGTGGTCGGCGCGGCCGAGGTAGTCGAGGCTGCCGTCGTGGTTCCAGCGCGCGAGGTCGCCCGTGCGGTACATCCGGCTGCCCGGCGCGCCGTACGGGTCGGCGGTGAAGCGTTCGGCGCTGAGGCCGGGGCGGCCCAGGTAGCCGCGGGCGAGCTGCACACCGGCGATGTACAGCTCGCCGGGCGTACCGGCGGGGACCGGGCGCAGTGCGGCGTCGAGCACGTACATCCGGGTGTTCCACACCGGGCGGCCGATCGGCACCGGTCCGTCGCCCGAGTCCTCGGAGCACGGCCAGTACGTCACGTCGACGGCCGCCTCCGTGGGCCCGTACAGGTTGTGCAGCGGTACGTCCGACACGTCCCGGAACCGCGCGCGCAGCTCGGCGGAGAGGGCCTCGCCGCTGCAGAAGACGCGGCGCAGACCCGGCAGCGAGGCCGCGGCGGGCTCCCGCAGGAACACGTCGAGCATCGACGGCACGAAGTGCAGGGTGGTGACGCCCTCGCGCCGGACGGTGTCGGCGAGGTAGGCCGGGTCCAGATGCCCCTCGGGCCGGGCGACGACCAGCGTGGCGCCCTGGAGGAGGGGCCAGAAGAACTCCCACACGGACACGTCGAAGCCGGAGGGGGTCTTCTGCAGCACCCGGTCCGAGGAGTCGAGGCCGTAGGTGTCCTGCATCCAGGCCAGGCGGTTCACGATCGCCCGGTGGGAGACCACCACGCCCTTGGGGCGGCCGGTGGACCCCGACGTGTAGATGACGTAGGCGGGGTGGTGGGGGCCGGGCGCCGTCGCCGGTACGGGCGTTCCGGCCCCCGGTACGGGCGGTCCGGCCGTGGGCGCGGTCGTCGCGGCCTCCGGCGCGGTCGCGGTGTGCTCCGGAGCGGGCGCGGGGGCGGCCGGCCCGTCGAGGACTAGGCGGGGCGTGCCGTCCTGCGGCAGCCGCTCCTCGGTGTCCCGCGTGGTCAGCACGAGCATCGCGCCCGCGTCCCGCAGGATGTGCGCGATCCGGTCGGCCGGATAGCCGGGGTCGACGGGGACGTACGCCGCACCCGCCCTCAGCACCGCGAGCAGCGCCACGACCAGCTCCGCGGACCGGGGCACGGCGACCGCGACGAACCGTTCCGGTCCCGCTCCCCGGGAGGTCAGCGCGGCGGCCAGCTCCTCGGCGCGGGCGTCCAGCTCGGCGTACGTCAGCGAGGTGCCCTCGAACACGACGGCCTCGTGCCCGGGGGTGCGGGCGGCCTGCGCGGCGAGCAGTTCGGGCAGTGTCGCGTCCGGCACCTC
Organism: Streptomyces sp. NPDC028991; assembly: GCF_055564775.1. NCBI lineage: Bacteria > Bacillati > Actinomycetota > Actinomycetes > Kitasatosporales > Streptomycetaceae > Streptomyces > Streptomyces sp. NPDC028991. Next base: position 11,451 of record NZ_JBVHVP010000009.1, read on the forward strand.
GTGCGCGGTGTCGTTCCACTCGGTGAGGACGCGGTGCCGCTCGTCCGGCGTGAGCAGCGCGACCCCGTCGAGCGGGGCGGCGGGGTCGGCCGCCAGGTCCGCCAGGAACCGGACGAAGCGTTCCTGCAACAGGGCCAGGTCCCGGGCGCCGTACACCTGCGGGTTGCCCTCGAAGTCGACGCGGAGACCGTCCTCGGGGGTGCCGGTCAGCACGAAGTTCAGGTCTGCCGTCGGGCCCGAACTGATGCTGCGCATCAGGCCGACGGGGCCGCCGAAGTCGACCGGCCTGATGTAGGGCATGACGTTGACCGTGGGGCCGGTCACGCCCGAGCCGCCGAGTTCCCGGTTCAGGTCCTCGCCGCGGTAACGGCTGTGCGCCATGAGGCCGCTCATGGCCTCGGTCACCGTCTCGACCACGCGGGCGAAGGACTCGCCGGGGCGCACGGTCAGCCGCAGCGGCAGCCGGTTGGAGACCATGCCGGGCGTGACCCGGGCGTTGGCGCCGTAGCGGCCGGTGACCGGCACGGACACCACGATGTCCTGGGCGCCCGTCATCCGGTGCAGGAAGGCGCCCACGCCGGCGATCACCACGCGCGCCCAGTGCGAGCCGGTCGCCTCGGCGGCCCGGCCGAGTACCGCCGTGCGCTCCGGACCGAGGGTCAGGCTCATCACGGTCGGGGCGAGGACCCGCGCGCTGCCCCGGCCGGTGAGGGAGACGGGCTCGGGCCGGTCGGTGAACAGGCCGGTCCAGTAGGCGCGGTCCCGGTCGTGCCGCGCCGAGGAACGGTAGGCCTCCTCGGCCGCGACCATCCGGTCCGTGTCCCCGAAGGAGCCCGCGGGCACCTCGCGGCCGTCCCGCAGCGCGCGGTACACCTCGGCCAGCCGCTCGTAGAACAGGGCCATGCTGGTGCCGTCGATCACGATGTGGTGGACGCCCAGGTAGTACATGTGCCGGCCCGCGCCGAGCGTGAACAGCGCGTGGCTGCTGAGGCCGGGCCGGTCCAGGGCGACCGGGGTCGCGCGGTCCCGCTCCATCCAGTGGAGCGCCTCCGCCTCGGGGTCCTCGTGCCCGGTGAGGTCGATGTGCCGCAGCAGCACGGGCGTGTACGGCACCCCGTCCGGTCCCTCGGTGGCGTGCGAACCCTCCGGCGCGAGGGGGCAGTAGGCGCGGTACGGGTGCCCCTGCTCGTCGGTCAGGAAGCGGGAGCAGAGGGTCTCCGTCTCGGCCATGGTGTGCCGCAGGGCGGCGCTCAGCAGCGCGTGGTCCAGCGGCCCGTCGATCTCCAGGCAGGAGCCGGTCTTGTAGTGCGTGCCGCGCGGATCCAGCTGCTGCGCGAGCCACACCTCGTGCTGAGCACTGGTCAGACCGTGCCGAACGGACGAGATCTCAGACACCTGTCTCCTCACCATCCTCCGCCGGAACCCCCGGCCTTGCAGCGGCGCGCAGAAAAACAAACAAAGTGCTGCCTGGACTGCATTCAATTAAGGGCGAACTGGGACGCTAGCAAGGCTTCGACGGGATGGTCAATATAGTTATCCGAGCGGATAAGTGCAGGTGGGGGGCTTGATAACAAGCTGATAGCGAGGTTATACGGGCTATTTGTAGAGTGTTGCCACGCGCATTTCCCATTGCTGTCGGAGAATTCTGGAGCCGCTTCCAGGCGGGCGTTCCCGTATTTCTCCCCTCATTCATTGGAGAGCCGCCATGCCGCCCAGTGCCATCGCGTACGCCGAGCTGTACGTCGCGGACGACCGGGACGCCTCCGGCTTCCTCATCGACAGCCTCGGCTTCGTGCCCCTGGCCGTGGCGGGCCCCGCCACCGGTACGCACGACCGCCGGTCCACCGCGCTGCGCAGCGGAGAGGTCACCCTCGTGGTCACCCAGGCGCTCCAGCCGGACACCCCGGTCGCCCAGTACGTCGAGCGGCACGGCGACTCCATCGCCGACCTCGCCCTCGGCTGCGACGACGTCGCGTCCTGCTTCGACCGCGCCGTGCTCGCCGGTGCCGCCGTGCTGCAGTCGCCGACCCCCTCCCACCGGGCCGGCCAGGACACGTGGTTCGCCGCGGTCTCCGGCTTCGGGGACGTCCGGCACACCCTGGTCGCCAACACCGGGGGCGGCGTGGGGCAGCTGCCGCCCGACCGGGAGTGGGCGCTCCTGCCGACCGCCGCGGACACGGCGGGGCCCCGGCCCTTCCTCGACCACGTCGCCGTCTGCCTGGAGGCCGGCACGCTGCGCCGCACCGCGGAGTTCTACGAGGCGGCCTTCGACATGCCCTACTACTCCTCCGAGTACATCGAGGTGGGCGAGCAGGCGATGGACTCCATCGTCGTGCGCAACGACGGGGGCGGCATCACGTTCACCCTCATCGAGCCCGACGACACCCGGGTGCCGGGGCAGATCAACCAGTTCCTGAGCGCCCACGACGGCCCGGGAGTCCAGCACCTGGCCTTCCTGGTGGACGACATCGTCGAGTCGGTCCGCTCGCTCGGCGACCGCGGCGTGGCCTTCCTGCGCACGCCCGGCGCCTACTACGACCTGCTCACCGAGCGGGTCGGCGGCATGGCCGACGCCATCGGCGACCTGCGCGAGACCCAGGTCCTCGCGGACCGCGACGAGTGGGGCTACCTGCTGCAGATCTTCACCCGCTCGCCCTACCCGCGCGGCACGCTCTTCTACGAGTACATCCAGCGCAACGGCGCTCGCGGCTTCGGCAGTTCGAACATCAAGGCGCTGTACGAGGCCGTCGAGAGGGAGCGGGAAGTGGCCGGCCGATGACGCCCGCCCCCCAGCGGCTCGACGAGGCACCCCCCGGCCACCCGGCGACCGCGGCCCCCGGGGGACCGGCACGACCGGGCCCCGCGCCGACGGGCCCCGCGTCGACGGGCCCCGCGCCGACGGGCTCCGCTCCGGCGGAGCCCGCGCTCTCGGGCCCCGGGCTCTCGGGCCCCGCGCTCTCGGGCCCCGCGCTCTCGGGCCCCGCGTCCTCGGGCCCCGCGCTCTCGGGCCCCGCGTCCTCGGGCCCCGCGTCTTCGAAACCCGGCCCGGAGCCGCTCACGCTCGATGACTTCGCCGCGCTCGCGAGGCGGGAACTGCCGTACGACGTATGGGACTTCATCGCGGGCGGCGCCGGGCGGGAGCGGACGCTCGCCGCGAACGAGGCCGTCTTCGGCACCGTGCGGCTGCGTCCCAGGGCGCTGCCCGGCATAGCCGAACCGGACACCTCCGTGGAGGTGCTCGGCTCCCGGTGGGCGGCTCCGGTCGGCATCGCACCGGTGGCCTACCACGCACTCGCCCACCCGGACGGCGAGCCGGCGACCGCCGCCGCCGCGGGCCGGCTCGGACTGCCGCTCGTCGTCAGCACGTTCGCGAGTCGCCGTCTCGAAGAGGTGGCACACGCGGCGAGCGCACCGCTGTGGCTGCAGCTGTACTTCTTCCGCGACCACGAGACCACCTTCGCCCTGGCCCGCCGGGCCCGCGACAGCGGCTACCAGGCCCTGGTGCTCACCGTCGACACGCCCTTCACCGGCCGCCGGCTGCGTGATCTGCGCAACGGCTTCGCGGTCCCCGCCCACATCTCCCCGGCCAACCTGACCGGTTCGGCGGCAGCCGGAAGCGCGACACCCGGAGCGCACAGCAGGCTGGCCTTCGATCCCTGCCTGGACTGGTCCGTCGTGGCACGGCTGCGTGCGGAGAGCGGACTCCCGGTGCTCGCCAAGGGCGTCCTCACCGGCGCGGACGCCGAGGCCGCGGTACGGGCGGGTGTGGCGGGCGTCATCGTCTCCAACCACGGCGGACGCCAACTCGACGGCGCACCGGCCACCCTGGAGGCGCTCCCCGAGGTGGTGTCCGCCGTGCGCGGCCGCTGTCCGGTCCTCCTGGACGGCGGCATCCGGACCGGCGCCGACATCGTGGCCGCGCTGGCCCTCGGCGCGCGCGCAGTGTTCGTTGGCCGGCCCGCGCTGTACGCGCTCGCGGCCGGTGGCGGCGCGGGCGTGCACCGGATGCTCTCCCTGCTGACCGCCGAGTTCGCCGACACCATGGTGCTCACCGGCCACGGCTCGCCCCGCACGATCGGCGCGGACACCCTCGTACCGCCGGAGGCCGGTCCGCCGTACCACGGCCTGCCGCACTCCGGCCCGCCCACCGTGCCGCGCACGGCGCCGTACACAGACAGGAGCCTCGGATGACGACCACCCCAGCCGGCGTGGACCGGGACGGCGTGCTGCCGCGGGCCGCCCTGCACCCCAGCCTCTCCGCCCCGCTGCTCGACACGATGACCTTCCTCAACGAGGTCACCCTCCGCTACCCGCAGGCGATCTCCTTCGCCCCGGGGCGGCCGTACGAGGGGGACTTCGACGTCGCGAGCGTCCCCGGGCTCATCGAGACGTACCTCGACCACCTCCGCGAACGCGGCCACTCCGAGGAACGCGTCCGCACGGCGCTCTACCAGTACGGCGAGACCGCGGGACAGATCAGGGACCTCGTCGCGGGCATGCTCGGCATCGACGAGGACATGACGGTCGACCCCGCGTCCGTGGTCGTGACGGTCGGCTGCCAGGAGGCCGTCCTGCTCACGCTCCGCGCGCTGTTCACCGGCCCCGACGACGTGCTCCTCGTCGACAGCCCCTCGTACGTCGGCATCACCGGCGCGGCGAGCCTGCTGGACATCCCCGTGGTGCCGGTGCCCGGCACCCCGAACGGGCCGAGCCCGGCAGGGCTCGAACGCACCGTCCGGGAGATCGAGGCGGGCGGCCGGCGGGCCAGGGCCCTGTACGTCGTGCCCGACTGCTCCAACCCGACCGGCGTCAGCATGCCCCGCGAGGACCGCACCGCCCTGCTCGACGCCGCGGGCCGGCTGGGGCTGCTGCTCCTGGAGGACAACCCCTACGGCGTGTTCAGCTCGGTGCGGCGTCCCACGCTCAAGTCCCTGGACACCGACCGGCGCGTCATCTACCTCGGCTCCTTCGCGAAGACCGCCTTCCCGGGCGCCCGGGTCGGCTTCGTCGTCGCCGACCAGCTGGTCCAGGGCGCGGACGGCCGGCCGCCCGGGCTGCTCGCCGACGAACTGGCCAAGGTCAAGAGCATGGTCACCGTCAACACCTCCAGCCTGAGCCAGGCCGCGGTCGCCGGACTGCTCCTGCGCAACGGCGGTGGCCTGCGGGCGGCGAACGAGGCCTCGGCCCGCCACTACCAGTCCACGATGAGGTGTCTGCGAGAGTCCCTCGCCGCCGCACTGCCGCCCGGGACACCGGAGTCGGCCGGGGTGCGGTGGAACGACCCCGACGGCGGGTTCTTCCTGACGCTCGACGTGCCGTTCGACGCGGACGAGGCCGCGCTGGACGTCTCGGCGGAGAAGTACGGCGTCATCTGGACGCCGATGCGCCACTTCCACCTGGACGACGCGGGCGACCGGCAGATCCGGCTCTCCTGCAGCTACCTCACCACCGGCCAGGTGGCCGAGGGAGCGGCGCGGCTGGCCCGGTTCATCAAGAACCAGGCACCCGCCTGACCGCCCGGCGGGCACCAGGGGCCCGCCCGGCCGGACCGGGCGGGCCGCGCCAGGCCCTTACCGCCCTTACCGCCCGCACCGCCCTCACAAGCCCGCACGCGCCCGCAGGCACGGCCTCGGGCACGCCCGCAGGCACGGCCTCGGGCACGTCCGCAAGCACGGCCTCGGGCACGCCCTTACGCGTGCCCGGCTCTAACGGCCGAGATCACCGTCCTTCACCAGGCCCGCCTCGTAGGCGATGATCGCCGCCTGCACCCTGTTGCGGACCTCCAACTGCGTGAAGATCGCGCTGACATACGTCTTGATCGTGCCCTCCACCAGGTGCAGGCGCTCGGCGATCTCCGCGTTCGAAAGGCCGGCCCCCAGCATGCCGAGAACCTCCTGCTCCCGCTTGGTCAGCAGGGTCGTGCGCTCCCCCGACACCTCCGAGCGCGGCGAGGGAGCCCGGCGCAGCTCGGTCATCAGCCGGCGCGCGACCAGCGGGGAGAGGCAGGAGCCCCCGGACGCCACGGCCCGTACCCCGGAGATCAGGTCCCGCGGGTCGGACGCCTTGAGCAGGAAGCCGGCCACCCCCTGGTCGAGGGCCCGCTCGATGTACTTGTCCTCGCCGAAGGTGGTGAGGACGACGACCGCCGTGTCCGGGTTGGTGTTCCGCAGCTCACCCGCGGCCGTCAGGCCGTCCATCTCCGGCATCCTGATGTCCAGCAGTGCCACGTCGGGGCGGTGCTTGCGGGCCAGTTCGACCGCTTCACGCCCGTCGGACGCCTCGGCGACCACCTCGATGTCCGGCTCGGTGGTCAGGATGGAGCGGACCCCGGCCCTGATGATGGTCTCGTCGTCGGCGAGCAGTACGCGAATCATGCGTTCCTTCCCTGGAGTTCAGAGCGTGTCCTTGGCCGTCAGGACATCATTCTCGAAGCACAACCGGTACATCGTGTCGGTGAAGTCGAGGAGGCTGGAACTCGCCCGGTAGTACTCGCACGCGGCGCCGGCCGGAACGGGCGGCTCCGAGGTGACCGGCGGCGGTTTCCTGATCCGCCGCGCCGGCAGCACCGGCGCCAGCTCCGCACGGGTCTCGCCGATCCGGATACGGGCGTAGTCCTCGGGAGCGACCGAGGTGGTCGCCGAGGTGAAGACGTAGAGCCCCACGAGGAACGCCACGATGGCGGCGCCGAGCACCACCGGTATCAGGGCGGCCCGCCGGGCGTCCCGCCTGAGCCGTGCCCTGGTCCGCAGCAGCGCGGCCCGCGACGCGCTCCGCCACGGCGCGGGATGCGCGGTGAGGGCGCCGTCGGCCGCCGGTCCGGCACCGTCCTCAGGGACGCCCGGGCCGGTGACCGGGCCGGACACGGCCCCGGTGCCGGCCCCGGTCCCGGTCCCGGTGCCGGCGCCGGTGTCGTCGCCCTCGTCGGAGTGCGGTCCGGGGGCGCCGGGACCGGGCGGCCCGGCGGACCTGGACGGCGCGGAGGCCGTGAACGGCAGCCGCGCCCTGACCTCGAAGCCACCGGACCGAGGGCCCGTCCGCAGGGTGCCCCCCGCGAGACGGACCCGCTCGTCGAGCCCGATCAGCCCGGAACCGCTGCCCACCGCGGACGCCGCGTCCCGGTCCTGCTCCGGCCGCTCGTTGACGACCGACACCACGGTCTCGTCCGCCGTGTGCGTCACCCGTACGGTGATCGGGGCGCCCGGCGCGTGCTTGGCCGCGTTGGTCAGCGCCTCCTGCACCACCCGGTAGGCCGCGAGGTCGGACAGCAGCGGCGTACCGAGCCGGGCCGGCGCCGCGTCCTCGTGGAACTCCACCGGCGTGCCCGACTGCTGGAACCGGCGCACGAGCTGGGCGATCGACTCGTGAGCGGGAGTCAGCGACGGTGTGGGGTCCTCCCGCAGCAGGCCGATCACCTCGTGCAGCCGCTCGGTGGCCATGGTGCACCGCTCCCGCAACTGGCCGACGGATTCGCGGTGCTGCTCCGACAGGCCGGGGGCCAGCTCCAGCCCGCCGGCGAGCAGGGCCATCACGCTCAGCTCGTGACCGAGGGAGTCGTGGATGTCCTGGGCGATCCGGGCCCGCTCCTTGAGCCGGACCTGGTCGGCGATGTAGCGCTGCCGCCACTCCAACTGCTCGGCGTGCTCCCAGCCCGCGTGCGCCAGCGCGGTGCGCTGGCTCCACCAGTTGCCCGCCCACCAGGGCAGGACACAGGCGATGAACTCGGTCATCAGCAGGCTCAGCCAGTCCTTGGTGTCGGCGAAGACGCCGACCATGAGGAGTCCGGCCGCCGCGACGCAGAGGAACACCAGGTGCGCGGGCCAGAGCCGGGTCAGTCTGCGGCCCGCGAGACAGCTGAGTACCGCGGCCGCCATGGTCGGCCACAGGCTCGCACCGAACCACGGGTAGAAGAGGGTGAGCAGCGCCGCGAACAGCAGGGACAGCAGCGGCGCCGTGCGCCGCACCACCACCGCGGCCGTGATGACCACCCAAGCGGTCAGCCAGCTGACCGGCGTGGTCACGAGCGCCTCCATGCTGAGCGCGGAGGGCGCGAGCAGCACCAGCAGCAGCACCAGGTCACCGCGCCGGGCGAAGGGCCGTTCGGAGCCCAGGACCCGCAGGTGCGATTCGGTTCGTCGGCGCACGGCCTGCCATCGGTGCATTCCAGCACGCTACAAGAGGGCGCACCGCCTCCGGACCTGCCGAAAGTCGAATGCGGTCGTTGCCGATCGCCAGATGTCTCCGGCCCGCCGGCTCCCTAGCGTTGAGGACGTGACTTTGGAAGGAGCCACCAGGCGATGATCACTTTGGACCGGCTGACCAAGCGGTACGGCGACAAGACGGCCGTCTCGGACCTCTCGTTCGAGATCAACCCGGGAAAGGTCACGGGATTCCTCGGCCCGAACGGCGCGGGGAAGTCGACCACCATGCGCATGATCGTCGGTCTGGACGCACCGACGTCCGGACGAGCACTGGTGGGGGGCAAGAAGTACGAGGAACTGCGGCACCCCCTGCGTGAGGTCGGCGCGCTGCTCGACGCGCGCGCGGGCCACCCCGGCCGCTCGGCCCACGCGCACCTGCTGGGCCTCGCCCGCAGCAACGGCATCCCGGCATCCAGGGTCGACGAGGTCCTGGAGACCGTCGGCCTGACCGAGGTGGCGAAGAAGCGCATCGGCTCCTTCTCCCTCGGCATGGGCCAGCGGCTCGGGATCGCCGCGGCGCTGCTCGGCGATCCGAAGGTGCTGCTCTTCGACGAGCCGGTCAACGGACTCGACCCGGACGGCGTGCGCTGGGTCCGTGAACTGATGCGTTCCCTGGCCGCGGAGGGCAGGACGATCTTCGTCTCCAGCCACTTGATGAGCGAGATGCAGGAAACCGCCGACCACCTCCTGGTCATCGGCCGCGGAAAGATCATCGCCGATGCGCCGATCGAAGAGGTCATCGCGGGCAGCTCGCTGACCGCCGTCCGGGTCCGGACCCCGCAGCCCGACGTGCTCAGGCGGGAACTGATGGAGTTCGGCCTCAGGATCGAGCCGGACGCGACCTCCTCGCCCGAAGAATTGCTCGTCGTCGGCGGAACCCTGGAGGAGATCGGCGACCTGGCGTTCCGGCACCGCGTCCCCATCCACGAACTGAGCATGCGCAAGGCCAGCCTGGAACAGGCGTACATGGAACTCACCGCGGCGAGTGTGGAGTACGGCTCTCCCGCGCTCTCCCAGGTCACCGAAGCCCCGGACCACCAGAAGGCGTAACTGGATATGACTACTACCACCGTCCCCAAGCTCGTGGGCCCCGTCAAAGGCGGCGGCTTCAAGGGCGCCGTCGCGTTCGAGTGGACGAAGTTCTGGAGCGTCCGGGCCACCTGGTGGAACCTCGCCGTCGGCCTGCTGCTCACCGTGGGCTTCGCCGCCATGGTCGGCGCGTCGGCCGACGCCAGTGCGCAGAAGGGCGTCGACGTCACGATGCCCGCCCCGCACCACGCGTCGCAGGCCTTCCTCATCTCCCAGCTGACCGTGGTGGTGCTGGCCACCCTTGCCCTCACCAGCGAGTACTCCAGCGGTTCCATCCGCACCACGCTCCAGAGCGTCCCCGCCCGCGGCCGGATGCTCCGGTCCAAGACGCTGGTCGTCATGGCCGTCGTGGTCGCCGCCGGTTTCGTCTTCAGCGCGCTCGGCACCCTGGTGGCGGCGCCCCTGATGGGCGACTACGGCGCCTACTCGGGAGGCGAGTTCCTCGGTACCGCGCTCGGCGCGGGGGCCTACCTCTCCCTCCTCGCCGTGATGTCCATCGGTCTCGGCACGGTCCTGCGCAGCGCCGCCGGCACCATCACGACCATGATCATGGTGCTGCTGGCGCTGCCGCAGCTGATGGGCGTCATCGGCGCCAAGTGGCTGGAGACCGCCTCGGACTACATGCCCAGCGTGGCCGGCACCGTGCTGCTGACGCAGGACACCGACCCCTACGGCGCCGGGACCGCGCTGGTGGTGCTCGTGCTGTGGGCGCTCGCCGCGTACGTCGCCGGCTCCGCGGTGCTGCGCCGGCGCGATGCCTAGGGATGTCGTCACGACACCCCTGGCGTCCGTGAGCCGGCCGGGCCCTGGCGCACCGGTCCCTTCTCCGAAGGCCCGCGCCCGTCCCGGCGGGCCACTCCGAAGCCCCGTACGGCACCCGTGCCGCACGGGGCTTTCGAGCGCGACGAACCGGTGGCCGCGGCGGCCCGGCGCGGGTGCGCGACCGCGTGGACGTGTGCGTCAACTGTGGGCCTGAACAGCCGCGTTGGGCGCGACGGAGGCGGGTGGCGCGCGCACGGCGTCGATGGTGCCGAACGCGATAGCGGGGCGATAAGGGGCCCATAGCGGGTCTCGCCAAGGTGGGTGTGCCGCATCCCCCACCCCGCCTTGGAGGCCGTCCCATGAGTCGCACCACGACCAAGACCACCCTCGCCGCCCTCGGATCGGTGCTCGCGCTCGGCATTGCCGCCGCCCCCGCGCAGGCGGCTCCCGCGGACAAGGCGCAGGTGCTCTCCTCCTTCACCCAGACCAGCGCGTCCAGCCAGAACGCGTGGCTCGCGGCACAGCGGAACCAGGCCGACTGGGCGGCCTACGGGTTCGACTGGACGACCGACCACTGCACGCAGGCGCCCAACAACCCGTTCGGCTTCCCGTTCGAGAACGCCTGTGCTCGCCACGACTTCGGCTACCGCAACTACAAGGCGGTGGGGCAGTTCGACGCCAACAAGAGCCGCGTCGACAGCGCCTTCTACGAGGACATGAAGCGCGTCTGCGTCAACTACACCGGCGAGAAGAACACGGCCTGCAACAGCACCGCTTGGACGTACTACCAGGCCGTCAAGATCTTCGGCTGACGAGCCTCGCGGACCGGCACCCCGCGGGGGCCGGTCCGCGCCCTGCCGGACCGGGGCCGAGCCGAGGAGAGGAAGACGCATGCGCAGCGCCGTCATCGTGGGCGCGGGGGTGATCGGCCGCTCCGTGGGGCTCGCACTGCGGCGGCACGGCGTGACCACGTACCTGATCGACGCCGACCCCGAGGCGGCGCTGGCCGGCGAACGGTGCGGGGCCGGTTTCGCCGCACGCCCCCCGCAGCAGGCCGACATCGCGGTGATCGCGGTGCCGCCCGCCCAGGTCGCGCCGGTCATCGCCGAGCACCAGAAGCTCGGCACGGCGCGCTGCTACACCGATGTCTCCGGCGTCAAGGTCCGGCTGCACCGTGAGGTCCAGGCCTACGGCTGCGACCTGTCCTCGCTGGTCAGCGGCGCTCCCGTGGTCGGCGGGGGAGAGGGGCCGCGCCAGGCCCGGGCCGACTTCTTCGAGGGCAGGCCCTGGGCCCTCACGCCGACCGAGGCCACCGGGAACCTCGCCCTCAACTGCGCACTGGAACTGGTCGCGCTGTGCGGGGCGGTGTCGGTGCTGCTGGACCCCGAGGCCCACGACCGGGCCGTCGCCCTCGTCTCGCACGCCCCGCACCTCGTCGCGAGCCTCGTCGCCGCCCGGCTGCTCGGCGGGGACGAGTCGGCCGTACGACTGGCCGGTCAGGACCTGCGCGACGTCACCAGGACCGCCGACGGCAATCCCGAGCACTGGGCGGAGATCCTCACCGCCAACGCCGGGCCCGTCGCCGACCAGTTGGACGACTGGGCGGCCGAGGCACAGGCCGTGGCGCGCGAACTGCGGGACGCCGCGCGGTCCGGGGACGCCACCGGGCCGGTCCGGCTGCGGGAGACCCTGCGCTTCGGTGTGGCGGGACGGGCCCGCATCCGGGAACCGGACGTGCCGCGGTCCTGAGGCCCCGGAACGACGCGCCCCCCATCGGACCGAGACACCCCCGATCGGACCGGGACACCACCGATCGGACCGAAACACCACCGCTCGGACCGAGACACCCCCGATCGGACCGAAACACCACCGCTCCGACCGGGACACCACCGATGGAAAGGACCCGACCATGCGTGGAATCCTGCGCGCCGCGGCCGTCACCGCGGCGCTCGGCGCGACCGCACTGCTCCCGACCACGGCGGCCTCCGCCGCTCCCACCGCGACCGCGGCGCCCGTCTGCGTCACGGACAGTGAAGTCACGGACTGGGGCAAGGGCGAGATCACCGCCTGTGCCGAGGACGGCCGGGCACGGGTGACCGGCTACGTCGAGGACCTGCAGCCCGGCGGCCCCTTCACGGGAGGGGACAGCGGCTGCGTGGCCTGGTCGATCAACTGGGAGACCGCCTCAGGAGACACCAGGAGCACCAGCCACATGGCCTGCCCCCACTTCCCGGGCGGTGAGGCGTATGTCGAGTTCGACTACGACCCGACCGAGCCGGAGCACGGCCCGAAAGACGTCACGGGTGTGCTGGACACGCGGCTCAGCAGGGTGTTCATGTGACGACCCTGCCGAAGGAAAGGGAAACGCGGCGCGGCGGATGACAAAAGTCCAGGCATGAAACCGGCCGGTCATGGATATCGCGGCCACATGCTGACGACCATGGTCATGAATACGCCGACGGTGCTTTCACCTCGCGTTTCCCGCTCCTAACGTGATCAGCGTTCAGTACTTCCCGACGAATTGAGCGCTGATGCTGAAGGTGTCCGGAGCGGGACGTCCGGTGCGTCGATGTGCCGCCCTCGTGGCGGCCGTGCTGCTGGCGGTCGTGCCCGCCGCCGCGGACGGGCGGAGCATGGCCGCCGCGGCGGGCGAACGGGCCGCGTGGACCGCGCCGGCCCTGCCCGCCCTGCCCCCGCCGACCGGTGCCCGGCCGGTCGGCCTGCGGACGATGGAACTGCGCGACACCTCCCGGCGCGACCCCTGGGACCCCGCCCGGTTCCGGGAGCTGACGGTGTCGCTCTGGTACCCGGCGCTGCCCTCGAGCGCGCCGCGGGCCCGCTACGTCACGGCGCGGGAGTCGGAGATGATCCTGCGCTTCCACCGCGTCGAGGGCGTGCCCGCCGATCTGCTCAGCCGTACCCGCGTCCACGCGCGCCTGGCCCCGCCGCCGCTGCCCGCGCCCCCGCACGGCCTGCCCCTCGTGCTGCTGTCGCCGGGCTTCACACTGCCCCGGTCGTCCCTGACCGGGCTCGCCGAGGAACTCGCGAGCAGGGGATACGCCGTGGCGGCGGTCGACCACGCCTACGAGGCCGCGGCCATCGGCCACCCCGACGGCCGCGTGACGGGCTGCCTGGCCTGCGAACGGAGCCCGGACGGCGTACGGGTCGCCACCACCCGCGCCGTCGACCTCGGCTTCGTGCGGCAGCGGCTGGTCCGGTCCTCCGGGGCCCGGGGGCTCCCGCGGCTGGACCCGTCGCGCGTCGCGCTGGTCGGCCATTCCATGGGCGGTGCCGCCGCGTTCGAGGCACTGCGCACCGATCCCGGCTTCGCGGCCGCGGTGAACCTGGACGGCACCGTCCACACGACCGGACGGAGCACGCTGGACCGGCCGTTCCTGCTGCTCGGCTCGGGCGAGCACGGCCGCCCGGGCGCCGACGTGTCCTGGGAGGGGGCCTGGCGGGACCTGTCCGGCCCGCGCCGCTGGTTCTCGGTGCGCGGCGCGGGACACCTGTCCTTCACCGACTACGCCCCGCTGCTGGAGCGGACCGGCATGGCGGGCCAGGAGGTCACCCTCGACTCGGGAGACGCCGGCCGGATCACCCGTGAACTGGTCGCGGCCTTTCTCGACGAGCGGCTGCGACACCTCGGACCGCGCCTCGACACGGCCGCCCGGCAGCTCCCGGAGGTCGTCGTCCACGGCCGCTGAGCATCCGCCGGGAGGCGTCCCGCGGGGCCGGACCGGCCGCGGAAAAACGGATCGATATCGGAAGGAAACGCGGTCTGGGTACGTTGGCCGAGGTCGGAGGCAGGGGCCGCAACCCGCGCAGAATCTCCGCCCGACGCTCCCGGAAGGAATGCGAAGTGACCAATCCGTTCGAAGACGCAGAAGGCCGTTATCTCGTGCTTGTCAATGATGAGGGGCAGCATTCGCTGTGGCCGTCCTTCGTGGACGTGCCCGCCGGGTGGGAGGTCGCCTTCGGCGAGTCCGACCGGGAGGCCTGCCTGGAGTACGTGGAGAAGAACTGGACCGACATGCGGCCCAGGAGCCTCGTGGAGGCGATGAGCGCCGGCGGCTGACCGACCCGGCGTCCCGCACGGGCGCGCCGGCGGCCGAGGCCCGGCGCGGTAACGGAACATGACGGCCCGTACGTCCCCGGAAGGGGGCGTACGGGCCGTCGTCGTACCCCGCGTGTCAGTCGGTCAGGGCCGCACCGCACGGAGTGGCAGCACCCAGGGCGTGGAAGGCGTGCAGCCGCACCAGTTCCTGCCACCGGTAGCGCATCTCGCCCCAGCGGTCGCGGCCCACCGCTTCAAGGAGCTGCGCGTCGACCAGGGTCTCGATGAGGTCCTCGGCCTCCAGCAGATCCGTGCCGAGCACCTTCGCCGCGTCGGCCGCCTCGAAATCGGCGTCGTCGATGCGGCTCAACGCGCGGTAGGCGGAGGCCACTCTGGGCGCCAGGTCCCGCATGCCGCGGTCCAGCCGGGCACGCAGCGAGTCGTCCCCGATGCTGAGTTCCGCCAGCCGGTCGCCGGAGCGCTCCAGCCGGCGGACCAGATCCTGCACGCGCCAGTGCTGCTTGGTGAGCAGCCTGGCCGCCGCGGCGCGCAACGCCGGCGGAGTGTGGCCGCACAGCGCGGCGAGCCGCCGGGTGGCCTCGGGGGACTCCTCCGCCCTGGAGTCCCGCAGCACACTGGTCAGCGTCTCCCGTGCCTCGTCGTCCGACAGGGGGGAGACGCGCAGCCGAAGAGCCCGGTACTTCTGCATGAGCTCGTCCATGTTGGCGCGGCCGGTGATGAGTACGCAGCAACCGCCGCTCGTGGGCAGCAGCTGACGCAGTTCGGCGTACGACGACGCCTGGTCGAGCACCAGCAGGACCCGCCTGCCCTCCAGCATCCCGCGATACCGCTCGGCCGCCTCCGCCGGGTCCGCGGGGAGCGGTTCCTCGGCGCCCAGCTGACGAAGGAACTGGTGGAGAACGTCCAGGGTGTCGGTCTCCCGGAGGTCGGCGAACAGCTGCCCGTCGGGAAACCTGTGCCCGGTGCGGTGCGCCCAGTTGACCGCGAGGCTCGTTTTTCCGATTCCGGGACTTCCGGTGATGTACGCGATGGGGGAAGGATTCTGCGCCGATTCGTCCAGCAGTACGTCGTCCATGAGCCACTGCTCGCGACTACGTCCGATGAAGTACGGGTCGCTTTCCGGGAGCTGACTCGGCATGGTCCGCGGCGTGTCCTTTTGCGGCGCCGCTATGCCGGGAACATCGAGCTGCGGGAATTCGTCCCGCAGGATCGAGTCGTGGAGGGACTGGAGCTCGGTGCCCAGTTCGAGACCGATCTCTTCGATGGAGTGCCGCATTCCGTCGCGGAATGTCGTGAGCGCCTCCGCCCGCCGGCCCGAACGGTACTGGGCGAGCATCAGGTAGTAGCGCAGCCGGTCACGCAGCGGACAGGCACCGACCAGCGCCTGGAGTTCCCCCAGCACCGCCTGGTGCTCGCCGAGCCGGAGGCGCAGCGCCATGTGCTGCTCCACGGCCAGCATCCGCTGTTCGTCGAGGCGGGCCGCCTCGGTCTCGGCGAAGGGCGCGTAGACGCCGCCGAGCGCCGGGCCGCGCCACAGGGCCAGCGCCTGCCGCAGCGCTTCCGCCGCCTCCGCCGCACGGTTCTCGGCGGTCAGCTCCGTGGCCCTGGCGACCAGTTGCTCGAAGCGCAGGGAGTCGAGCGAGTGACCGGTGAGGCTGAGCATGTAGCCGGGTGTGGCAGTGATGATCGTTTCCTGCTCCCAGCCCGCGGTGCGGAATATCTTGCGCAGTGTGGCTATGCAAATCGCCACCTGGGTGCGGGCGGTGCTCGGCGGGCGCCCGTTCCACACCTTGTCTATCAGGGAATCAAAGGAGACCACCTGATTGAAAGAGAGGAGCAGCGCGGAAAGAACGGCCCTTTGCCGGGGGCCGCCCACGGTGAGACCTCGACCATTCATACGCACTTCGAGCGGACCGAGCACTCCGAATTCGAGACCGGATTTGGAGCTTTCCTTTTGGGCGTGCTCCAGGCTGCCGATTCTCTTGTGTGTCGGTTCTATCAGCCGAAGATTCATGACCTCTTGATACCCCCGCGTCAAGTTGCGCTGATGTCTGCGTGCTGAAATTCCCGGAATACACCGGGTGCCGTTGACGTGAAACGTGCGCGAAGGCCGGTCAGCCGGGGTCGCCGCTGGTAGGGCCTTCGTCGGGCATGTCGCTCACCTCCCGATCCGGTCGTTGCGAGGGTGGGAGTCACTCAGGGTGCAAGACGTCCGGCCCGGTGGCTCGATGGCGCTGTTCAGCGGAACGTCGCGAAAGTGGTGGTCGTGGTCGCCGGCGCGGCACTGCCTGCGGTCCGGCCCAATGAGACCTGCGGTATATATCCTTCGTAGCTGGCTCCCCCCTGCCTGCAGTCGAATAATACGGATCTTCCTTGAGTCCAACACTCAACTTTCGGCAGGTGTCTGCCCTGGCTTTCGTCAGTGCGCCGTTTTCTATTCCTCCGGAACGCTGGCGCGGACCCGTACCTACTCTTCGGTCAACTTCGCCAGAGAATGTGGGAAAAGTGTGAACACTCCTGGTGGCGGCGGATGCGGCTCGCGGCTCGGGGCGGCCGTGATCGGGTGCCGCCGGGGCGGTCCGCGGACGGTGGACCCGGCCACGCGGTGTCGCACCTTTGGCCTGATCGTGTCGCTCGGCAGCCGGAAGCCGACGGACGAAGCGGACAGAGCGCGGCAACCGGCAGCCCGCAACCGGCAACCGGCAGCCGGCAGCCGGCAAGGACGAGCGGCGAAGCACAGCCGACGGCACAGACGGAGGGACAGACGAAGGGACGGACGGAGGGACAGACGAAGGGACGGCCGGCACGGGCCGGCCGTCCCTCGTGTCACGGGGCGGTCAGGGGGTCTCACCGCCCCGCGGGCTCAGTCGTCGGCGAGCCGCCGGCGCATGCGGGCCCACACGAACTCCAGGGCCAGCCCGGCGACCGCGGCGCAGGCGACCGCCGTCCACGGCGCCGCGACACCGACCAGCTTGAGCTGGAAGAACTCCTGGAGGTACGGCACCACCAGCACGACCGCGAAGCCCACCGCCATGGTCAGCACCAGCAGGACGCGCCACCAGGTGTACGGGCGGGCGATGATGGCCAGCGCCCACAGCGCCGTGAGGAACAGCGCGAGGGTCGCCGCCGAGGTCTCGGCGTCCAGGTTGTCGTCGTACACGGACCGGGCGGTCAGATAGGCGACCGAGGTGGCGGTGGCCGCGAGCGCGCCGGCGGGGATCGCGAACCGCAGGACCCGGCCGACGAAGTTGGACCTGGCGCGTTCCTTGTTCGGGGCGAGGGCGAGGAAGAACGCGGGGATGCCGATGGTCAGGGAGCCGACCAGGGTGATGTGCCGCGGCAGGAACGGGTAGGGCACCTGGGCGATCACGATGACCAGCGCCATCAGCACCGAGTAGACGGTCTTGGTGAGGAACAGGTTGGCCACGCGCTCGATGTTGCCGATGACCCGGCGCCCTTCGGCGACCACCGAGGGCAGCGCGGCGAAGTTGTTGTTGAGCAGGACGATCTGTGCGACCGCCCGGGTGGCCGGGCTGCCCGAGCCCATCCCCACGCCGATGTCGGCGTCCTTGAGCGCGAGGACGTCGTTGACGCCGTCGCCCGTCATCGCCACGGTGTGGCCGCGGGACTGCAGGGCGCCCACCATGTCCCGCTTCTGCTGCGGTCCGACCCGCCCGAAGATGGAGTTCTCCTCGACGGCGTCGGCCAGTTCCCGCGGGTCCTCCGGCAGGAACCTGGCGTCCACCGGCCGCTCCGCCCCGGGCAGCGACAGGCTGGACGCGACGGCACCGACGGAGACCGCGTTGTCGCCCGAGATCACCTTGGCCGTGACGCCCTGGTCGGCGAAGTACTGGAGGGTGGCCGGCGCCTCCTGCCGGATGCGCTGCTTGATGACGACGAGCGCGGCGGGCGTGACCGAGTCGGGCACCGCCGCGGTGTCCTCCAGGAGTTCGTCCAGCGGACGTGAACAGCGCGCCAGGAGCAGGACGCGCAGGCCCCGCGCCCCGTAGGAGTCGGCGGCGGTGAGCACCGAGTGCCCGGCCGGCAGCATCGCGTCGGGCGCCCCGAGCAGCCAGGCCGACCGCGTACCGGACGGCTCGGTGAACGCGGCGCCACTCCACCGCCGGGCGGAGGAGAAGGGAGCGGCGGCGGTGCGCTGCCAGCCCTCGGGGGCGGGGTAGGACTCGATGATCGCCTGGAGGCTGGCGTTGGGGCGCTCGTCGGCGGCGCCGAGGGCGCCGAGCACCTGCTCGACCGGCACGTCCGGCAGCAGCGGCAGGATCTCGTCGACGTCCATCGACGCCTCGGTGAGCGTTCCCGTCTTGTCGAGGCAGACGGTGTCCACCCGGGCCAGCCCCTCGATCGCGGGCAGTTCCTGGACGAGGCACTGCTTCTTGCCGAGCCGGACCACGCCGACCGCGAAGGCCAGCGAGGTCAGCAGCACCAGGCCCTCGGGGACCATCGGGACGAGACCGCCCACCATGCGCCGGATCGCCTCGGACAGGTTGTCGTCGTTCACCATGAACTGCGTGATGATCAGCGCGATGCCCGCCGGGATGATCGCGTAGGTGACGAACTTCAGGATGCGGTCGATGCCGTTGCGCAGCTCGGAGTTGACGAGGCTGAAGCGGCGGGCCTCCTCGGCGAGCTGAGAGGCGTAGGCCTCCCGCCCGACCCGGGTGGCGGTGAACGCTCCGGACCCGGCCACCACGAAGCTGCCGGACATCACCGGGTCGCCGGGGCGTTTGACCACCGGATCCGCCTCGCCCGTGAGCAGCGACTCGTCGACCTCCAGGTTGTCGCTCGTGGTGACCGTGCCGTCCACCACGATCTTGTCGCCCTGACCCAGGTCGATGGTGTCGTCGATGACGATCTCGGAGGCGCTGAGCGTGACGCGCTGTCCGTCCCGCCAGACGCGGGGGCGGCTCTCGCCGACGATCGCCAGCTGGTCCAGGGTCCGCTTGGCGCGGACCTCCTGGATGATGCCGATCAGCGTGTTGGCGAGGATGACCCCGCCGAACAGCCCGTCCTGCACCGGGCCGACGATCATCACGATGACGAACAGCACACTGATGATCGCGTTGATGCGCGTGAACAGATTGCTGCGGATGATCTCGCCGATACTGCGGCTCGACCGGGCCGGTACGTCATTGACCTGGCCCGCGGCGACCCGCTCGGCGACCTGGGCCGCGCTCAGGCCGGTACTCCCGTCGACGCGTGTCGTCCCGCCGGGCTCGTCCAACTGGTGCTTCATCCTGGCGCCCTCCCGGGCTCGGAACCGCGCTCTGTCATGTCTCGGCTCTGCTTCCGCGCAGTGACTGTATGAGCCCGCTATCCGCCGCGACCAGGAACGAACGACGTCTCTTGGCCCTTACTTTCGACAGGGACGGATCTTGGCCCGGCGGGCGAAAACGGATCGATATCGAGGGGAAAGTGCGTGCTCCTAGCCTCGTGCCGGCACGCCCGGCGGGCATCGCACTGCCCGCGTCCACCCCCACCAGAGGAGATCCCGACGCATGCACGCACAGACGAGCGGACACACCGTGAGCGGGGATGACGTGCAGGGGCAGCTGGCGGAACTGCGACGGCACCACCCCGAACTGCACGCACTCGCCGATCCGCGGCGGATCGCCGCCTGGGAGGCGGCCCGGAGCATCAGCCCGGAGCGGCACGACGACTTCGGCGCCGACGGGGAGGGCAGCCGGGGCGTGGAGTACGTACAGGCCCAGACGCTCAACCGGCGGGCCCGCGAGACGGGAATCAGGAAGCTCCTCGGATTCGCCGAGACCACCCGGCGGGTACCGGACGGTGACCGTCCCGTTCTGGTCGACCTCCTCGGCGGGGACGGACTGGTGCGCAAGGTCTGCGAGGACCTGGGCATCGGCGACTTCACCATCCTCACCTGCGACGCGTCCCCGCACATGGTCGCGACGGCGTGGGCGGCGGGCGTTCCGGCGCTGCTGCAGCGTGCCGAGCAGCCGCTGCTGCGCGACCGCAGCGTGGACTCCGTACTGCTGGCCTACGGCTCGCACCACGTGCCGCCCTCGGACCGCCAGACGGTGGCCACCGAGGCCCGCCGGATGCTCCGTCCCGGCGGGACGTTCGTCCTGCACGACTTCCTCGTCGGCTCCCCCGTGGACGTGTGGTTCGAGGAGGTGACGGACGTGTACTCCGCGACCGGCCACAAGTTCCTGCACTTCACGCGGGACGAGATCGACGGATACCTGGAGAAGGCCGGGTACGACCACCGGGAGGTCGTGGAGATCGACGACCCCTACACCGCCGTCGGCGCCACCCCGCAGGAGGCCGAACTGGAGATCGGCCGCTACCTGCTCAACATGTACGGCCTGGTCAAGGTCTTCGACGGCCGCACCGAGAACGAGGCGTACCGCTGGGTGGCGGAGACCGCCAAGGACATCTTCCGCTACCCGGACGCCCAGGGGGGCCTCGCGTCGAGCGAACTGCGCCACGAGGACGCCACCGGCTTGTGGCGCATCACCATCCCGCGACGCGCCGTCGTCGGTGTGGGACGGGTGTCCCCCGCCGCCGGGAAGGCGGCATGACCACCCATCCCGCCGAAGAGCTCACGGCGGACGCGACCGAGGCGGCCCGCGTCACCAGGCCCCACCGGGCCGCCGCCGCGGCGCTGGCCCGGGAGTACGACGTCATCCCGCTCCACCAGGAGTTCCTGGACGACACCATCAGCCCCGTCACGGCGTTCTCCCAGCTGTGCGGCCCCGACGAGGCGGGTTTCCTGCTCGAGAGCGTGCCCGTCTCCGGCGGTGTGGCACGGTACTCGTACGTGGGCCACCGGCCGGTCCCGCTGGCCCTGCCCGCGGGCGACCCGCTGACCGCGCTGCGCCCCTTCCTGGCCGCTTCCGAGGCCCCGGTGCACGGACTGCCGCCGTTCCACGGCGGGATCGTCGGCTACCTCGGCTACGAGGCGGCCCGCCACTTCGAGGACCTGCCCGCCGCTGCCGGCCGGCCGCCCGGCCTGCCCGAGTCCGCCTTCCTGGCCGCCGACGACCTCGTGGTCTTCGACCACGCGACCCGGCGCGTCCTGCTGATGACCCTGTACCGGCCGGCCCGGGAGTCCTACGACGACGCCGTCGCCCGGATCGTGCACCTCAACCGCAGACTGCGGGACGCGGGCAGGCCCGCGGGCTTCACCGGCCGCCCGCTCGCGGACACCTTCCCGGCGGACGCGGACCCGGCGGAGGGCTGGACCGCCGGCCTCACCGAGGCGGAGTTCGTGGACCGCGTCGCCCGTGCCCGCGAGCGCATCGCGGCCGGTGACGCCTTCCAGATCGTGCTGTCCCGGCGGCTCAGCAGGCCGCTGCGCGCCGAACCACTGGATCTGTACCGGCACTTGCGGGCGACCAACCCCTCGCCGTACATGTACCACCTGAGTCTGGGCGGGGGCCGCCACGTCATCGGGGCGTCGCCCGAACTCCTCGTCAAGGCCACGGGCCGCCGGGTGTACACCCGGCCCCTGGCCGGCACCCGGCCCCGCCACCCCGACCCCGGCGAGGACCTGCGGCTGGAGCATGAACTGCGCACCGACGAGAAGGAGCGCGCCGAGCACGTGATGCTGGTGGACCTCGGTCGCAACGACCTCGGCCGGGTCACCGAACCGGGCACCGTCCAGGTGGACCGGCTCATGCGGGTCGAGCGCTTCTCCCACGTGATGCATCTGTCGTCCACCGTGTCCGGCCTGCTCGCGCCGGACCGGGACGCGCTGGACGCACTGCGGTCCGCCTTCCCCGCGGGAACCCTCTCCGGGGCGCCCAAGATCCGGGCCATGGAGATCATCGCGGAACTGGAGCCCGAGCAGCGCGGCGTCTACGGCGGTGCCCTCGGCTTCGTGGGCCTCGACGGCCTGACCGACTTCGCGATCGCCCTGCGCACCATGGTCGTCGCCGACGGCCGGGTGCACGTGCAGGCGGGTGCCGGCATCGTCGCCGACTCGGACCCCGCGTCGGAGTTCCGCGAGACGCTGCACAAGTCGCGCGCCATGCTCACCGCCGTACGACGTGCGGAGGCCGGGGCATGAGCGCGGCCGGAACCGGCCCCGCCGCGGGGCCACGGGTCGCGGTGATCGACAACTACGACTCGTTCACGTACAACCTCGTCCACTACGTCGCCGAACTGGGCGGCCGGCCCGCGGTCTTCCGCAACGACGCCGTCGGCGTCGCGGACCTCGCCGGATACGACCTGCTGCTGCTCTCGCCGGGGCCCGGCACACCGGCCGAGGCGGGGGTCTGCGTGGACGCGGTCCGCGAACTCGGCGGACGGCTGCCGATCCTCGGCGTGTGCCTGGGCCACCAGAGCATCGCCGCCGCCTTCGGCGGCTCGGTGGTGCGCGGCGAGCAGGTGCACGGCAAGACCTCACCGGTGCACCACGACGGCAGTGGTGTGCTCGCCGGTCTGCCCGACCCGTTCACCGCCACCCGGTACCACTCGCTCGTGGTCGACCCCGCCGGTCTGCCGGACGCGCTGGTCGTCACGGCCCGCACGGCGCAGGGCACGATCATGGGCCTGCGCCACCGCGAGCACCCGACGTACGGAGTGCAGTTCCACCCGGAATCGGTGCTCAGCCCCGAGGGCAAGCAGCTGATCGCGAACTTCCTGGAGTGCGCTGATGATTGAGCTACTGAGAACGGTCGCACGGCGCCGCCTCACGGAGGGCGAGTCGGCCGAGGCGATGCGAGTGATCATGCGCGGGGAGGCGACGGCGGCGCAGATCGCGGGATTCGCGCTCGCCGTCACGGTGCGCGGCGCGTCCGCCGACGACCTGGTGGGCATGGCCCGCGCCGCCCAGGAGTTCGCCACGCCGGTGCGGAGCGAGGGCGACCTGCTCGACACCTGCGGAACCGGCGGCGACGGGCTGAACACCTTCAACATATCCACCGCCGCCGCGATCGTCGCCGCCGCCTGCGGGGTGCGGGTCGCCAAGCACGGCAACCGCAGCGCCTCCTCCGCCTGCGGCAGCGCCGACGTGCTGGAGGAACTCGGGGTCCGGGTCGACCTCGGTGCCGACGAGGCCGCCGCCTGTCTGGAGAGCACCGGGATCACCTTCCTGTTCGCGCCGGTCTTCCATCCCGCCTTCCGGCACACGGCGGGCCCGCGCCGGGAACTGGGCGCGCGCACCGTCTTCAACCTGCTTGGCCCGCTGTGCAACCCGTCGGGCGCCCGGCTGCGCACCCTCGGGGTGCCGAGCCGGGATCTCGTGGAACCGATGACCGAGGTCCTCGACCGGCTCGGCGTCACCAGCGCCCTGGTGTTCCACAGCGAGGACGGCATGGACGAACTGAGCACCGGCGCACCGGCCCACCTGGTCGAACTGCGCGACGGCCGGCGCACCACCCACCACTTCGACCCCGCGGAGCACGGACTGCCGAGATCCCGCCCCGGCGACCTGGCCGGCGGCGACCGCGCCGTCAACGCGGCCGTCGTCCGCCGGGTCCTGGCCGGTGAGCCCGGCCCCGCGCGGGACGTCGTGCTGCTGAACGCGGCCGCGGCCCTGCGCGTCGCCGACGCGGCCGCCACCTGGCACGACGGGCTGCGGCTCGCCGCCTCCGCCGTCGACAGCGGTGCCGCCGCCGACCTGCTCCACCGCTGGGCCCGCGCCTCCTGGCAGCGGACGGACCTGGAGGTGCCGGCATGAACGGCCTCCTCGCGACCCTCGTCGCCGACGCGGAGCGGCAGACCGAACGGCGGCGCGCCGTCCGACCCGAGACGGAGCTGGTCGCGCTGGCCGCCGCCGCGCCCCCGACCCGGGACTTCACCGCCGCGCTGCGGCAGCCGGGCCTCGGCGTCATCGCCGAGATGAAGCCCCGCAGCCCCTCCAAGGGGGCGCTCACCGACGACTACCGGCCGGCCGAGCTGGCCCGCGCCTACCAGGGCGGCGGTGCCTGCGCCCTGTCGGTGCTCACCCACGAGGAGGGCTTCGGCGGCAGCCCCGACCACCTGGCCGTCGCCCGCGGCGCCGGCGGCCTCCCCGTTCTGCGCAAGGACTTCGTCGTCGACGAGTACCAGATCCTGGAGAGCCGCGCGCTCGGCGCCGACGCCCTGCTGCTCATCGTCGCCGCGCTGACCCCCGAGCGCCTCGCCGCGCTCCTCGCGTACACCCGCCGGTACGGCATGGAGGCGCTGGTCGAGGTGCACGACGAGCACGAGGTGGACATCGCGCTGGCGGCGGGTGCCGACGTCATCGGCGTCAACCACCGCGACCTGCGGGACTTCTCGATCGACCGGACCCTGTCGGCCCGGCTGCGCGGGCGGGTGGGCGCGGGGCGGGTCATGGTCGCGGAGAGCGGCGTCCGCGGCGCACCGGACGCCCGCGAACTGGAGCGGGCCGGGGCGGACGCGATCCTGGTCGGAGAACTGCTCATGCGGGCCGGGGATCCCGGTGCCACGATCAAGGAACTGGTCGGATGACGGCGAGCGACATCCACACGGCACAACGGGTGGCGGCCCCGCAGGGGACCGCCGCGGCGGGCGACGCGGGGCCGGCCGCGTGGAGCCCGGGATCGTGGCGCCGCCGCCCGGCCGCGCAGCAGCCGGACTGGCCCGACCCCGAGGAACTGCGGCGGGTGGAGAACACCCTCGCTCTGGAGCCGCCGCTCGTGCTGCCGGAGGAGATCCTCGACCTGCGGCGCTCCCTCGCCCAGGTCGCCGCCGGTGAGGCCTTCCTGCTGCAGGCGGGCGACTGCGCCGAACGCTTCGGCTCCTGCACCGAGGCCGGTGTCCGCGGCAAGCTGCGGGTGATCCTCCAGGTGGCCATCCTGCTCACCTACGGATCCGGTCTGCCGGTCGTCAAGGTCGGCAGGATCGCCGGCCAGTTCGGCAAACCCCGAAGCCGCCCCACGGAGACGCTCGACGGCGTCGAACTGCCCGTGTTCCGCGGCGACATCGTCAACGGCCCCGAGTTCACCCCCGAGGCCCGCCGCGCGGACGCGGGCCGGCTGCTGCGGGCCTACCACCACTCGGCGGCGGCCCTGAACGTCCTGCGGGCCATGACCCTGGGCGGCTACGCCGATCTGGGCCAGGTGCACGAGTGGAACCACGAGTTCGTGCGGCGCAGCGCCGCGGGGCAGCGGTACGAGAAGGCCGCCGACGACATCACCTGGGCCCTCAGGTTCATGTCCGCGTGCGGCCTGGACACCCGCTCCCAGGCGGCACTGCACCAGGTGCAGCTCTACACCTCGCACGAGGCGCTGCTGCCGCAGTACGAGCAGTCGCTGACCCGTTACGACGAGAAGCGGCGCACCTGGTTCGGCACCAGCGCGCACATGCTGTGGATCGGCGACCGCACCCGCCGTCTCGACGGTGCGCACGTGGAGCTGCTGGCCGGCGTGGACAATCCCGTCGGCGTCAAGGTGGGGCCGACGACCGGGGCCGGCGAACTGCGCGAGCTGTGCGAGCGTCTCGACCCGGGCCGGGCGCCGGGAAGGCTCGTCCTGATCAGCAGGCTCGGCGCCGGACGGAGTGCCGAGCTGCTGCCGCCGCTGCTGCGGGCCGTGCGGGACGCCGGGCACACCCCGGTGTGGGCCTGCGACCCCATGCACGGGAACACCTTCGTCTCCGAGAGCGGCTACAAGACGCGCCGTCTGTCCGACATCACGGCCGAGGTGGCCGAGTTCTTCGCCGTGCACCGGGAGGAGGGACTGCATCCGGGCGGGATCCATCTGGAACTCACCGGCGACGACGTCACCGAGTGCCTCGGCGGCGATCTCGACGAGGTCCTCGACACCCACCTGGCCA
The DNA here is from genome assembly GCF_055564775.1 of Streptomyces sp. NPDC028991. Classification (NCBI taxonomy): domain Bacteria; kingdom Bacillati; phylum Actinomycetota; class Actinomycetes; order Kitasatosporales; family Streptomycetaceae; genus Streptomyces; species Streptomyces sp. NPDC028991. The sequence goes on from NZ_JBVHVP010000009.1 coordinate 37,344, forward strand.
GTCGCTACGAGACGGCGTGCGACCCGCGTCTGAACGCGGCGCAGTCCATCGAACTCGCCTTCCGGGTGGCGGAGTTCCTGCGGGAACTGAGGAGCGGGGCGTGACGCCGTACTGCCGAAGGTAAGTACGACCCCTGCCGAACGTCAGGTGTGTGGCGGAGGCGGTCTGCGTACTCTCGTGTGCAGGGACGTCTGAAATTCCCCCGCAGGCTCCCGTCGGAACCGGCCCGGGGAGCGGTGGTCCGCAGCGCGGGCTTCGCCGCTCCCCGGGCCGTCTCCTTGCCCCGGGGCCCGTCCGCTCCGGCGCGTCAGGCCGGCGGCACCCTGCGGAACCGCCCCGCCACCCGCAGCTCGGACTCGATGCGCCCCGCCGTCTCCCACAGCTTCGGCAGGACGTCCGTCACACAGTCGGCCACCGTCCGCCGGGCGGCGTGCATGGCCACGTTCACCGCGGCCACCACCCGGCCCGTACGGTCCCGTACCGGGACGGCGATGGCGCGCAGGCCGGCCTCCAGCTCCTCGTCGACCAGGGCGTAACCCTGCGCTGCGACCTCCCGCAGGGCGCCGGGCGCGGACGGCGGCCCGGCCAGCAGGACGCGGCCGAGCGCCGTCTCGTACGCCGGGAGCCGGGTGCCGACGGGGACGTGGGCGCTCAGCACGCGGCTCGTGACCGCGCGGGCCGTGTACTGGATCTCCTCGCCCGAGTCCGACAGGACGGCGAGCGAGGCCGACTCGTGGACGCGGTCGGCGAGGGCGGTCAGGTGGGGCTGGGCGATCTGCGGGAGGGAGACGCGGGAGAGGGGCGGGAAGCCCAGGGACAGCACCCGGGGGGTGAGGGTGAAGGCGCGGCCGGGGGCGGGCGCCACCAGGCCCGCGTGCTCGTGGGTGATCAGGGCCCGGCGGACCGTCGCCCGGGGCAGGCCCGTCGCCTTCGCCACCTCCGTGAGGGTCAGTGCCGGGCGGCCTTCGCCGAAGGCCGTCAGTACCGTCAGGCCGCGCGCCAGGGATTCGACGAACTCCCTGCCCAGCTCCTGTTTCGACGCGCCCGTCCAGGTGGCCAGGCCGGCGCGGGGCGGTCCCGGTTCGGCCGGCGGGGCGGCCCGCAGGTCGTCCTCCATCGCGCCGACCACCGAGCGGAGGCGGGGCAGCAGGGCCGTGTGCAGGTCCTGTGCGGTGTGGCGGCTGGTGTGGCTCACCACGCTCGCCACGCACGCCACCCGGCCGGTGCCGGGATCCCGTACCGGGACCGAGACCGCCACCAGTCCCGGTTCGATCAGCTGGTCGTCCAGGGCCCAGCCGTCGGCCGCCGCCCGGGCCGTACGGTGCTCGAAGTCCTCGTCCCAAGCGGCGTGTTCGCGCGGTGGTACGGCGGGGAAGGCCCGGTCCTGCGGGTCCGCCGACCGGCGCTCGCGCCAGCGCTTCCAGCCGGCCGGCGTCCACTCCGCGGCGAACAGCGGGCCGGGCGCGGTGCGCTCGGCGGGCAGCAGGTCGCCGATGCGGAAGCTCAGGGACATCGCGCGGCGGCGGGTGGCCTGGTGGATGAACCGGATGCCGTCCCGGTCGCCGACCGCGAGGGAGACCGACTCGTCCAGTTCGTCGGCCAGGGCGTCGGCGCGGGCGGAGAGGAGGTCGGGGAGACGGAGGGCGGCGAGGTAGGCGTTGCCGAGTTCCGTCAGGCGGGGGGCGAGGGTCACGTCGCGGCCGTCCAGGCGGACGTATCCCATGCGGGCGAGGGTCGCGGTGATCCGGTCGACCGTGGAGCGGGCCAGGCCGGTGGCCTTCTCCAGTGAGCTGAGGCTGAGGGTGCCGTCGTCGGCCTCGGTCAGCCGCCGCAGTACGGCGATCCCGCGCAGCAGCGGCGTCACCGCCTCGGCCGGGACGCCCGCGTCCCGTGCGCCCGGTGTCGGGCCCTCGGTGCCCGGTGCGGCGGCGGGCCCGTCGTGGGCGGCGTCGTGCGTGGTGTTGGCGGGCATCGGCTCTCCGGTACGGCGGTCGCGGCAGGCCTACCGTAATGCCGCCGCGGGGCGGGTCCGGCCGTCACCCGCGGGTGACCCGTACCTGGTGATCGCCCTTCAGGTCCGCCCCGGACACCGCGATCGTGATGCCCCGGCGCGGGTCCTTGAAGGTCTCGCCCGGGGTGAAGGCGGCGTCCGAGAGTTCGGCGTGGACGTTCGGGCTGCGGGTGCAGCCGCCGCTGTCCCGGCGGGAGTCGTAGACCGTCACCGGGCCCATTCCGGTGTCCACGTCCGCGTCGACCTTGTAGATCAGCACGCCCGGCCGGCACACCGTCTCGTCGTTGCCCTCGCGGGTGCGCAGTTCGACGGCGTAGCCGGACTTTCCGTCCAGCGGCACGACCACCAGCTTGTCGTCGCCCTTGCGGGCCAGCGGCGTCAGCGTGTACTCGGTCGTTCCGGGCGCCGAGGCGCAGTGCACCTGGGAGGGGTCGAGCCAGCCCAGTTTCCACTTGTGCCAGCCGAGGAGGTCGTTGTTGGCGCCCCAGTCCTCGCTCATGATGTCCCAGTGGCCGACGGCTCCTCCGCCTTCCTGGGTGTAGAGGTCCGGGAGGCCGAAGACGTGGCCGTTCTCGTGGGGCAGGACGCGGTAGCCCGTCTCGCCGTAGGAGCCGGAGCCGTCGTCCTGGCGGGAGTAGACGAAGGACGCGTTGGCCACCGGGACGCCGTCGGCGACCGGGGCCTCGGCGTTGCCGGCGAAGGTGACGGACAGGACCGTGTCCAGGGCCGAAGGGCCCGCGTTCGGCGTGACCAGCACGTTCAGGAGGTCGTACGACCGGAAGTCGACCTTCGCGTCGGCCGCCGCCACCAGGTCCTGGACCAGGTTCCGGTAGCCGGGGTCGAAGGGCGCGCCGCGCTCTATGCCGTACTCGGCGAACGACTTCGGCATGCGCAGCCAGTCCCGGACCGGGGTCTCGGGGCGGTAGTCGAGGCGGCCGTAGGAGCTGGTGCGGAACCATTCCTCGGTCTGCGGGAAGAACTCCGCGTAACGGTCGAGCGCCTTGCCCTCGCCGGGCGCGTCCGAGAAGTCGATCATCAGGGTGAGGGCGCGTACGGTGCCGGTCGAGCGGGCGTAGCCGGCGGCGGTCGGGACGCCCTCGGACATCTGGATCTCGGAGCCGCCGCTGATCATGCAGGGGCCGTGCGCGGAGGAACGGGAGAGGCCCGCCGGGCCGGGGCCCGCCGCCGTGGTGCTCGGCGCGAGCCGGCCGGTGCCGGCCGAGGTGCTGACCGCGAGGGTCACGACGGTGACGGTCGCGAGCGCGGCCAGCCGACGCGGGCGTATCCGACGGCGCGGTGGCTGCGCCTGCGGCTGCGGCTGCGGCTGCATGCAGACCTCCCGGACCACGGCAGCCGCCGGACACCGGCTGCACCCTTGCGATCACCCTGTGCCGAGGGGTGTGCGGGCGCGCGCTGGAGGAGCCGATCGTGGGTTTCTCGCCGGTAGCCGCCGACCGGGGGACGGCGGCCCGCGGGCGCGCGGTGCATGTGACGCAGGTCACGGCGAATCTCTTCCGGTCCGGGAAATAACCGGGGATCGTTTCCCCGTTTAGCCCTGTGTCCGAGCGAAACGGGGATTCCCTCCCCGGATCGCCAGCCAAGTCATCCGAGGAGTACACCGTGCAGACCGCGACCCCCGAGCAGCGCAAGGCGGCCCGGCCCCGCGCCGACGCTCTGCGCAATCGGGAGCGGATCGTCGCCGCCGCCCGGGAGATGTTCGTCGAACACGGGCCTGACGTGCCGCTCGACGACATCGCCCGCCGGGCCGGCGTCGGCAACGCCACGGTGTACCGCAACTTCCCCGACCGTGACGCCCTCGTCCGCGAGGTCGTCTGCTCGGTCATGGACCGTACGGCACGGGCGGCCGAGGTCGCTCTGGCGGAGACCGGCGACGCCTTCGAGGCGCTGGAGCGCTTCGTGCACGTCTCCGCCGACGAGCGGATCAGTGCCCTGTGCCCCATGGTGTCCAGCACGTTCGACCAGCACCACCCCGACCTGGAAGCGGCGCGCGAACGGGTCGAGCGGCTCGTCGCCGAGGTCATGGACCGGGCGAAGGCGGCCGGTCAGCTCCGTACCGACGTGGGCGTGGGCGATCTGATGATCGCCGCGGCCCAGCTGAGCCGGCCCCCGGCCGGTACGGGGTGTCTGAGCGCCGACCGGTTCGTCCACCGCCATCTGCAACTGCTCCTGGACGGGCTGCGAGCTCCCGCCCGCGCCGGCCTGCCGGGCTCGGCCGTGACCCTGGAGGATCTGCGCCGGCCCTGCGACCAGTAGTTCCACGAAGACTCACGCACCGTTCGACCCGAGAACCAGAAGACCAGCCCACCGTCTGACCGGAGGACGGCGGCTCCCGTAGCCGTCGCCCCGGCCCGGTCGTCCCTTTACTCACCTTTTTTCCGTCACGAAGTCCCGAAGTGGGTATCCCCATGTCTCAAACAGCCGTCAAGGCCTCCGGCGTCACCGACGCCCCGGACGCCGGCCGCTGGAAAGCGCTCGTCTTCATCGCGCTCGCCCAGCTGATGGTCGTCCTCGACGCCACCATCGTGAACATCGCCCTGCCCTCCGCGCAGCAGGACCTCGGCATCTCCGACGGCAACCGGCAGTGGGTCGTCACGGCCTACGCCCTCGCCTTCGGCGGCCTGCTGCTCTTCGGCGGCCGGATAGCCGACCTGTGGGGCCGCAAGCGCACCTTCGTCCTCGGCCTGGGCGGCTTCGCCGTCGCTTCCGCGCTCGGCGGCGCGGCCACCAACGAGGCGATGATGTTCGGCTCCCGCGCCCTCCAGGGCGTGTTCGGCGCACTGCTCGCGCCCGCCGCGCTCTCCCTGCTCGCCGTGATGTTCACGGACGCCAAGGAGCGTGCCAAGGCCTTCGGCATCTACGGTGCGATCGCCGGTGGCGGCGGCGCCGTGGGTCTGATCCTCGGCGGTTTCCTCACCGAGTACCTGAACTGGCGCTGGACGTTCTTCGTCAACATCCCGTTCGCGATCGTCGCCGCGGCCGGCGCGTACCTCGTCATCCGCGAGCCGCAGGGCAGCCGCAACCGCTCGCCGCTCGACATCCCCGGCGTGATCCTTTCCACCCTCGGCCTGGTCGCGCTCGTCTACGGCTTCACCCGTGCCGAGTCGGAGGGCTGGAGCGACGCGGTGACGGTCGGCATGTTCGTCGGTTCCGCCGTGCTGCTGCTGGCCTTCGTGCTGGTCGAGTCGAGGGTCAAGGCCCCGCTGCTGCCGCTGCGCGTGATCACCGAGCGCAACCGGGGCGGGATCTACCTCTCGCTGGGTCTGGCGATCATCGCGATGTTCGGCCTGTTCCTCTTCCTGACCTACTACCTGCAGATCGTGCAGAACTACTCGCCGGTGAAGACCGGCTTCGCCTTCCTGCCGATGATCGCGGGCATGATCACGGGCTCCACGCAGATCGGCACCCGCCTGATGACCCGGGTCGCGCCCCGGCTGCTGATGGGCCCCGGCTTCCTGGTCGCCGCCGTCGGCATGCTGCTGCTGACCCAGCTGGAGCTCGACACCTCCTACGCCGCCGTGCTGCTGCCCGGCATGCTCCTGCTCGGCCTCGGCATGGGTACGGCGTTCATGCCGGCCATGTCCCTGGCCACCATGGGCGTGGAGCCGCGTGACTCCGGTGTCGCCTCCGCGATGGTCAACACCTCGCAGCAGGTGGGCGGCGCGATCGGTACGGCGCTGCTGAACACCATCGCCGCCTCCGCCACCACGTCCTACATCGCCGACAACATCGGCGGCGCGGCCACCCGGTCCCAGCAGCAGCTGGTCCAGCTGGAGGGCCAGGTGCAGGGCTACACCAGCGCGATCTGGTTCGCCGTCGGCATCCTGGTCGTGGCGGCCGTGATCGCCCTGACCTTCGTCAACGCCGGCCGCCCGGGCGGCACCGCCGTCACGGGTTCCGGCTCGGGCGACGCGGCCGAGGACGACCTGCGGGTGCCGGTCGTCGCCCACTGACGACGCCGGACGCGGTACCCCTCGGGCCCCCTGTTCCATCCGTGCGCGGGGGGAGGGGACGCCCCTCGCGCACGGTTCCCAGGACCTGCCCCGGCCGCGCGCTCAGCGCAGCCAGGGCAGGTCCGCCCCCGCTTCGCGCGGCTGAAGTCCCTCGGCGACGATTCGCATGATCTCGCCGAGGGACTTCTGCTGTTCGGGGGTGAGCCGGTCGAAGACCGCCTGGCGCACGGCGTTCACGTGGCCCGGCGCGGTCCGGCTCAGCACCTCGTATCCCTCGTCCGTGAGGATCGCGAACTGGCCGCGCTTGTCGGAGGGGCAGTCCTCGCGGCGCACCCAGCCGTTCTTCTCCAGGCGGGCGATCGCGTGCGAGAGGCGCGAGCGGGTGATCTTCGCGTACCGGGCCAGCTCCGTCATCCGCAGCCGCCGCCGCGGTGACTCGGCGAGCTTGACCAGCAGGCCGTAGTAGACGTGCGGCATGCCGGCGTCGCGCTGGAGCTGGCGGTCGAGGTGGTCCTCGAGGAGGGTGGCGGCCTCGATGTAGGAGCGCCAGACGTGCTGCTCCTCGGCGCTGAGCCAGCGGGGGTCGTCGGCGGGGGCCGGGATGGGTGCCGTGTTCATGTATCCATCGTACGGAACCATTTCTTGAAACTTAAACAAAATAGATGTAGGTTCACGCGAAAGAGAGATTGAGAGTTCAAGTATCGGAGTCGCCCTCATGTCCGCCACCACCCGGGAGCGCATGCCCGCCCTCTACCTCAGTCATGGCGCCCCACCCCTCGCCGACGACCCCGTCTGGCCCGGCGAGCTCTCCGCGTGGGCCGCCGCCCTGCCGCGCCCCAGGGCGATCCTCGTCGTCTCCGCCCACTGGGAGGAGGCCCCGCTCGCCCTCGGCGCCACCCGGACCGTCCCCCTGGTCCACGACTTCTGGGGCTTCCCCGAGCGCTACTACCAGGTGCGCTACGAGGCCCCCGGCGCCCCCGGGCTCGCCGAGTCCGTGCGCAAGCTGCTGCGCGCCCCCGGTGCACCGGTGCGGGACGTCCCCGACCGCGGCCTCGACCACGGCGCGTACGTGCCGCTGGTGGAGATGTATCCCGGCGCCGACATCCCGGTCCTCCAGGTCTCCATGCCGACCCTCGACCCGGCGGGGCTCATGGAGACCGGCCGCCGGCTCGCGCCATTGCGCGACGAGGGTGTGCTGATCATCGGCTCCGGCTTCTTCACCCACAACCTGGCCGCGCTGCGGCAGGGCGGCATCCCCGCCTGGTCCGCCGAGTTCGACGACTGGGGGCGGCGCGCGCTGGAGGCCGGTGACGTGGACGGGCTGCTCGACTTCGCCCGCAAGTCCCCGGCGGGGCGGCTCGCCCACCCGCGCACCGAGCACTTCGCCCCGCTGTTCGTGACGATGGGGGCGGCGGACGCGGCCGGCGAACTGGACCTGCGGGAATCCGTGATCGACGGATTCTGGATGGGGCTGGCCAAGCGGTCGGTGCAGTTCGGCTGAGCGCCCCTCCCCGCAGGGGTTACAGCGGCTTCTCGTACCAGGCCACGTCCCAGTACCGGCCGAACTTGCGGCCCACCTCGCGGTACGTCCCGACGTACCGGAAGCCGAAGCGCTCGTGCAGCCGGGCGGAGGCGGCGTTCGGCTGTGCGATGCCCGCGTAGGCGCGGTGCAGGTCCTCGCCCGCCAGGGCCTCGAAGAGCGACGCGTACAGCAGCGTGCCGATGCCGCGGCCCGCGGCCCGGGGGGCGACGTAGACGGTGGTCTCCACCGACGTCCCGTAGGCGGGCTTCGCGCGATAAGGGCTGGATGTGGCGTACCCCAGAATCTCCTGTGAGTCCGCGTCCGTGGCAACCCTCAGCCGGTGCGGACCGTCTTCAGGGTGGGAGAGCAGCCAAGGGCGGCGCTCTTCCGGGGTGAAGGGGTCGGTGTCGAACGTGATGGGCGTCTCACGTACGTAGTGGTTGTAGAGGTCGGTGAGGGCCTCGAGGTCACCCTCGTCTCCCGGCCTGACCTGGACCTCTGTACGCCCCGACGCCATCGTGCCTCCTCGTGTGGCGGCACAGGGTACTGCATGATCAGAAAAATCGGGGGTCGGGTTGGGAATTCTGTCCGGATTCCAGTCGTTGTTTCCATCGGATGCAGGGCACCCGAGGAGAGTCCCGGGAGGGACCGGAGGCCGGATCCGGGACCGAGGAACCGGAGCCGGCCGACGACAACCCCACACGGTGCCCGACGTCCACCGGATCACCCGCTGAACCACCATCGCAAGGGAGCACGCATGGCAACCCGTGCCGTCGCCCGTCGTAAGTCCGCCACCGGCGAGACGGCCGACGCGGCAACCAGCGTCCGCGCCAACGGCGGCGAGCTCGCCGACCGCGATCTGGTCGGCATGTACCTCGACGAGATCGCACGGACACCGCTGCTCGACGCCGCCAAGGAGGTCGAGCTGTCCCAGACCATCGAGGCGGGTGTGTTCGCGCGGCAGGTCCTCGAAGGGTACGAGGAGACCGGGGCCGACGCCACCCGGGAGGAGCTCGAGGCCCTGATCGAGGAGGGCGAGCGGGCCAAGGACGTCTTCATCCGTTCCAACCTCCGTCTGGTGGTCGCGGTCGCCCGCCGCTACCCCCGCAGCGGTCTGCCCCTCCTCGACCTGATCCAGGAGGGCAACGCCGGCCTGGTCCGCGCGGTCGAGAAGTTCGACTACCGCAAGGGCTTCAAGTTCTCGACGTACGCGACCTGGTGGATCCGTCAGGCCATCACCCGGTCGATCGCCGACCAGTCGCGCACCATCCGGCTGCCCGTCCACCTGGTGGAGGAGCTGGGCCGGATCCGGCGCGTGCAGCGCGAGTTCAACCGCGAGCACGGCCGCGAGCCGGAGCCCGCCGAGATCGCCGCCGAGCTCGGCTCGACACCGGAGCGCGTCACCGACGTGCTCGACTGGGCCCGCGACCCCGTCTCGCTGAACATGTCGGTGGACGACGAGGGCGAGACCCAGTTCGGCGACCTGCTGGAGGACACCTCCGCGGTGTCGCCCGAGCAGTCGGTGCTGACACTGCTGCGCAGCGAGGAGCTCGACGACCTCATCGGCCGCCTCGACCCGCGCACGGCCTCCATCATCAAGATGCGGTACGGCATCGACGACGGCCGCGAGCGTACGCTGACCGAGGTCGGCAAGGAGCACGGGCTCACGCGCGAGCGGATCCGGCAGATCGAGAAGCACGCGCTGCTGGAACTGAAGAAGCTGGCCCGCGACACCGGCTTCGAGGCGGCGGCGTAAGCGGTCGCGGGACAGCGGGTGGCCGGCCCGGCCGGCGTGGCCGAGTCGCCACCGGCCCGGCAGCCGTGATGCGGGGGCGTGACGTGACACGTGGGGCGTACGCCGGTGGCCGAACCCCGCGCAAACATGGCCGTACAACGCTGCTTCAACCGGCGTGAGCCGGGAAAAAGAACACCGGGCCCAGCAGTTCGGCCCCAACCGATCAGGAGGCGGGCGGGCACCTGCCCTCAAGCGGGCCTTCCGCCCCTTTCGACCACGTCCCGACGCACTCCCCCCGGCGCCGGGACTTTCCCGAGCCGGGCTCGGCGCCTCTCCCCCCGGGGCGTCGCAGCCCGGCTCCCTCCGTGGGCTTCCGCGGACGAGCGCGTACCGGCCACGCGGCGGGACCGGACCGGGGAGCACACGACCGGACGGGACCGGGGAGCAGACCGGGGAGCACACGACCGGACCGGAGAGGCGGGGCACCCCGAACCTGAACCCCGGGGTGGCCCGCCGAATGGCAGATTCTGCCACAGCGGCATAGCCTGCCAAAGTGAGCAGCACCACCCCAGCACCGTCGGCGGTCCCCGCGCCCGGGCCGGCGCCCGTCTCCCTGACCGAGCGGCGCAAGGCCGAGACCCGGATGGAGATCGCCCGCGCGGCGGCCCGCCTCTTCGTCGGCCAGGGCCTGCGGGCCACCCGCGCCGAGGACATCGCCCGGGCCGCGGGCATCGCCCCGCGCACCTTCTACCGCTACTTCGCGACCAAGGAGGAGGCCGTCGCCCCGCTCTACGCCCTGGGCGCCGAGCGCTGGGCGCAGGCGGTGCGCGCGGCCCCGGCCGAACTGTCCCCGCCCGAGGCCCTGGAGTACGCAGTACGGCACACGCTGACGCCGGGTGCCGGGGTGTCGGCACCCTCCTGGGAGTGGGCCCGCACGCTCATCCGCCTGGCCGAGACCAGTCCGGCGCTGCGGAAGGTGTGGGCCGAGGTCTGCCAGACGGCGGAGCGGGGCCTCGTGGAGGTGCTGGCCGCGCGGATGGCACGGGGGGACGACAACGTTGCCGCGCGGCTGCGGGCCTCTCCCGGGCTGCACTTCGCGGCGGCCGTGGCGGGTGCCGCGGTGCGGGTGGCGGTGGAGCACTGGGCGGCCTTTGCCGGGGACCGCTCGTCCGAGGGCGCCCCGGCCGAGCCGGCGCGCAGCCCTCTGGAGTTGGCGTTGCGCAATCTCGCGGTGCTGCGGAAGGTCGCCTGGGACGGTGGCGAGGACGGCGAGGCCGGCGAGGAGGGTCCCGCGGGGTAGCGGCGGGGCACGTTCCGGTGCCGCCGTCCGCCGTCCGCCGGGGTCGGGGCCGGGCGGGTGTCGGGGATCGGTGGGTGTGGATGTGGGTGTGGGTGTGGGTGGGCGGTGGGTGGTCGGTCACGTGTCCGCTGCCGCCCTCACCAGCCTCGCCCCCAACCCCCGTACGCACTCCACCAGTTCCGCGGGCTCCCGTACCCGGAAGTCCACCCCCAGCATCGCGAGACGTACCGCCATCCACTCCACCGCGTCGGACACGGTCGCCCGCAGGACGCACGAGGCGCCGCCGTCCGCGGCCTCCGGCGTTCCGAGCCACTGCGGCAGCCGCGCCGCGACGACCTCGGCCGGCGCGTCGAAGGCGACCACGATCTCGTACGAGTCGCCGCGCCGCTGCATCGAGCGCCGCAGGTACTCCGCGGCGCTTCCGGTGGGCAGCTCCCTGGGCGTGAACCGCGCGCCCGTGGCGAACGGTTCGCTCACCCGGTCGACCCGGAAGGTCCGCCAGTCGTCCCGGTCGAGGTCGTAGGCGACCAGGTACCAGCGGCGGCCCGTCGACACCAACCGGTACGGCTCCGTCACGCGTCGGGACTCGGTGCCGTCCCCCGCGCGGTAGGCGAACCGCAGCCGCTCCCGCCCGGCGACCGTGGAGGCCATGACGGTGAGGGTCTCGGGCGCGATGCTCGGGCCGTCCCCGCTGGTCAGCGGTGTCGTCGCGGCCTGGAGGGTGGCGACGCGGTGGCGGAGGCGGCCCGGCAGTACCTGCTCCAGCTTGGCCAGCGCCCGTACCGACGCCTCGTCCACGCCCTCGACCGCGTGACCGGCGCCGGCGCGCAGCCCGACCGCGATGGCCACCGCCTCCTCGTCGTCGAGGACGAGCGGCGGCATCGCCTTGCCGGCCACCAGCCGGTAGCCGCCGTCGGCGCCCATGGTCGCCTGCACGGGATAGCCCAGCTCGCGCAGCCGGTCGATGTCCCGCCGGACCGTGCGGCGGGAGACGCCGAGCCGGTCGGCGAGCTCGCCGCCGGGCCATTCGCGGGGCGTCTGGAGGAGGGAGAGGAGCGTCAGGAGCCGGGCCGGGGTGTCCGTCGTCATGAGTTCGAGGATGCCGCATATCTAGGACACGAACTGTCCTAGAGGGGTCATAGCTTTCCTTCCATGACCTCCACGCACACCCCCGAACGCCCTGCACCGGATCAGCCCGCCGCGGGTGACCGCCGTCGCTGGTTCGCCCTCGCGATCGTGATGACCGCGGCCTTCATGGACCTGGTCGACGTCACCATCGTCAACATCGCGATCCCGTCGATCCGGCAGGACGAGGGCGCCTCCTTCAGCCAGATCCAGTGGATCACCGCCGGTTACGCCCTCGCCTTCGCCGCCGGCCTGATCACCGGCGGGCGGCTCGGCGACATCCACGGCCGCAAGCGGGTCTTCCTGGTCGGTATCGGCGGCTTCACCGTCGCGTCCGCGCTGTGCGGCCTCGCCGTGAACCCGGAGATGCTGGTCGCCTCCCGCATCCTCCAGGGCGCCATGGCGGCGCTGATGGTGCCGCAGGTGCTGTCGATCGTGCACGCGACCTTCCCGGCGCACGAACGCGGCAAGGTCTTCGGGCTGTTCGGCGCGATCGTCGGTCTGGGGGCCGTCTCCGGTCCGCTGCTGGGCGCCCTGCTCACCGAGTGGAACCTCTTCGGGCTGGAATGGCGGCCGATCTTCCTCATCAACCTGCCGGTCGGCATCGCGGGACTCGTGCTCGGCAGCCGCTTCATCACGGAGTCCAAGGCGCCGCGCGCGCTCAGGCTGGACCTGGTCGGGGTCGTCCTGGTCACCCTCGGTCTGCTGATGCTGGTCTACCCGCTCACCCGGGGCCGTGAGCTGGACTGGCCGCTGTGGGGATATCTGTCGATGGCCGGCTCGGTCGTCGTCCTCGCGGTGCTGGTGGCGTACGAGCGGCGGAAGGCCGTGCGGGACGGTTCGCCGCTGGTGGAGCTGTCGCTGTTCAAGGTGAAGAGCTTCGCGGCGGGCATCGCCGTGCAGACCGTCTTCGGGGTCGCGCTCGGCATCTTCTTCCTGGTCTGGACGCTGTACATGCAGGAAGGGCTCGGCTGGAGCCCGCTGCGGGCCGGGCTGACCGGCGTGCCGTTCTCGATCGCCGTCTCCGTGGCGGCCGGGGTGTCGGTGCAGAAGCTGGTACCGCGCTTCGGGCGCAAGGTGCTCCAGGCGGGCGCGCTGGTGATGGCGGCCGGAGTGCTGCTCTACGTCTGGGAGGCCGAGCGGTACGGACTCGGCATCACGTCCTGGCAGATGGCGCTGCCGCTCGTGGTCATGGGCGCCGGCATGGGTCTGATAGTCGCCCCGCTGACGGACGCGGTGCTGTCCCAGGTGCCGCGCGAGCACGCCGGGGCGGCGTCCGGGCTCATCAACACCGTGCAGCAGATGGGCAACGCGCTGGGGCTGGGGCTGGTCTCGGTGGTCTTCTTCGGCACGATGAGCGACCACCTGGCCCCGTCCCGGATCGGTCCCGCCTACGCGGACGGATTCCAGAACGCGCTGGGCTGGGTGGCCGGGGTGCTGGGCGTCATCTTCCTGCTGATGTTCGCGCTCCCCAAGCGGCCCACCCAGCACGTCGAAGGGGCCCGGGAAGAGGAGGAGGCGGAGGGGAAGGAGCCCGCGCTGGTCTGAGACCGCCGCGCTTCACGAGGAGGCGGGGGCGGGGGGGACACCACCCCCAACCCACCCCCCCCCCCCCCCCCCCCCCCCCTACCCCCCCCCCCCCCCCCCCCCCCCCCCCCCCCCCCCCCCCCCCCCCCGCCTCCTCGTACCCCGGTCCGCGGGTCCGTCCAGGCCCCGCTCCGGGACCCGGTCCATGAGTCCCACCCGTCGCGATGCCCGTTCATGTCTGTTTGAGTCCGAGCGCTTCCGATTCCCTGTTTACAATCCGGAATACCGGGCGTAACCTCCGAGTGAAACCACAGGTTCGGGCACAGGTCGGAGGCGAACGGTCATGTACGCACCGGAGCGACAGCAGGAGATCCTCCGGCTCGCCCGGGACGGCGGCCGGGTGGACGTGGTGTCGCTGGCCGAGGAGTTCCAGGTGACGGCGGAGACGATCCGCCGCGACCTCAAGGCGCTGGACCGCGCGGGTCTGCTCCGCCGGGTGCACGGCGGCGCGATCCCCGCCGGCCGGCTGGACTTCGAGCCGGACCTCGCTGAGCGCGAGTCCACGGCGGCGGACGAGAAGGACCGCATCGCCAAGGCGGCCCTGGCGGAACTGCCGACCGAGGGCACGATGATCCTCGACGCCGGTTCCACGGTGGCCCTGCTGGCCGCCGCGATTCCGCCGGAGAGCTCGCTCACCGTCGTCACCCACAGTCTGCCCATCGCGGCCCGCCTCGCCGACCACCCCGGCATCCAGCTCCACCTGGTCGGCGGGCGCGTGCGGCACCGGACGCGTGCCGCCGTGGACGCCTGGGCACTGCGCGCGTACGGCGAGATCCGCGCCGACGTGGTGCTGGTGGCCGCCAACGGCTTCTCCGCCGAGTACGGACTGACCACCCCCGACCTCGCCGAGGCCGCGGTCAAACGGGCCGCCGTCGCCGCCGCCCGCCGCGTGGTGCTGCTCGCCGACTCCTCCAAGCACGGCCAGGAGCACTTCGCCCGCTTCGGCACCCTGAGCGACGTGGACCTGCTGATCACCGACAGCGGGATGAGCCCCGAAGACGCCACCGCCATCGAGCGCGCCGGCACGGAAGTAGTACGCGCATGATCCTCACCGTCACCCCGAACCCGTCGCTGGACCGCACCTACGAGGTCCCCTCCCTCGACCGCGGGGAGGTCGTCCGCGCCACGGGCGAGCGCGTGGACCCGGGCGGCAAGGGCGTGAACGTCTCACGCGCGGTGACGGCGGCCGGCCGGCGCACCGTCGCGGTGCTGCCGCTCGGCGGCCCGTCCGGCGCGCTCGTCACCGAACTGCTCGACGCCCAGGGCATCGAGGTCGCGCCGGTGCCGATCGCCGGAGTCACCCGCGCCAACATCGCGCTCGCCGAGGCCGACGGCGTCCTGACGAAGATCAACGCTCCGGGCCCCGAACTGTCGGCGGCCGAACGCGAGCTGCTCCTGGAGAGCGTACGGCGCCAGTCGCCCGGTGCGGACTGGATCGCCTGCTGCGGCAGCCTGCCCCTCGGACTCGCCCCCTCCTGGTACGCGGACCTGGTCGCCCGGGCGCACGCCGCCGGGGTCCGCATCGCCCTGGACACCTCCGGGCCCGCCCTGCTCCAGGCGCTGCGCGAGGGGCCCGACGTGGTCAAGCCGAACGCCGAGGAGCTGGCGGAGGCAGTCGGACGCCCCCTGGTCACCGTCGGCGACGCCGTGAAGGCCGCCGAGGAGCTGCGGGAGCTGGGCGCCCGGGCCGTGCTCGCCAGCCTGGGCGCCGACGGACAGCTGCTCGTGGACGACGCGGGCACCTGGTTCGGCAGCGCCCGCGTGGACGCCGTACGCAGCAATGTCGGCGCCGGTGACGCCTCCCTGGCCGGTTTCCTCGTCGCCGGGGGAGCAGGGCCCGGAGCCCTCGCCTCCGCCGTCGCGCACGGCGCCGCCGCCGTCCAGCTGCCGGGCAGTGTGATGCCGACACCGGCCGACCTGGACCCGGGCGCGGTGACGGTCACGGCGGAGGTGCCGGTGGACCGTGCGCTGAGGGAGCCGGCGTCATGAACTCCTCCCCGCGGCTTCCCGTCTCCCCCTCCGGGCGCCTTTCCGGCCCGGCCTCCGGGCGCCTTCCGGGCTTCGCCTTCAGCCGCCTCCCCGGCGTCTCCTCCGGCTCTCTCCCCGGAGCCGCCCTCAGCCCCCACCGCAGTGCCCCCGTCCCCCTCCCCGCCCCCGCCCACCACCCCACGTTCCGGGCGATACGCGAGCTAAGGAGCCCGCGATGAGCGACATGATCACCGCGGATCTGGTCGACCTCGACCTGTCCGCCCACACCAAGGAAGCGGCGGCACGCGCCCTCGCCGAGCGGATGGTGGCCCAGGGCCGGGTGACCGACCTGGAGGGCTTCCTCGCCGACGTGGCCGCCCGTGAGGCACAGATGCCGACCGGCCTCGACGGCGGCATCGGCATCCCGCACTGCCGCAGCGAGCACGTCACCGAGCCGACGCTCGCCTTCGGGCGCAGCGCGGACGGCATCGACTTCGGGGCGGCGGACGGCCCGGCCGACCTGGTCTTCCTGATCGCCGCGCCGGCGGGCGCCGACGACGCCCACCTGACGATCCTCTCCTCACTCGCCCGGCAGCTGATGAACGCCGAGTTCACCACCGCGCTGCGGTCGGTGGGCGACGCGGACGCCGCCGCGGCGCTGATCCGCGGGGAGGCGCCGGCCGGTGCCGAAGACGCCTCGGCGGGTGCGCCGGAGGACGCCTCCGAGGGCGCGACCCGAGGCGACCGGGACTCCGTGGCGGCCTCGGCGGCGGCCTCCGCCGAGACCGCCACGGTCAGCACCGACGCCGCGGAAGAGCCGGGGACGCCCGGCCGGTCCGGTCAGCCGGTCCGGTCCGGCCGGTCCGGGACGCCCGAGCAGCCGGAGCGCCCCTTCCGTATCGTCGCCGTCACCTCCTGCCCCACCGGCATCGCGCACACCTACATGGCGGCCGAGTCGCTGGAGAACGCGGGCCGTGAGTCCGGCGTCGAGGTCGTCGTCGAGACGCAGGGCTCGGCCGGATTCACCCGGCTCGACCCGGCGGTGATCGAGGCGGCGGACGGCGTGATCTTCGCCCACGACGTGCCCGTGCGCGACAAGGACCGCTTCGCCGGGAAGCCCACCGTCGACACCGGCGTCAAGGCGGCCATCAACCGGCCCGCCGAGCTGATCGGCGAGGTCCGCGGCAAGGCGGCCCGCGGCGAGGTCACCGCGGCCGGTCCCGCCGGGGCGACGCCCGTCGAACGCGGCGGCGGGCCCGGCGAGGGATACGGGACGAAGCTGCGCGTCTGGCTGATGTCCGGCGTCAGTTACATGGTCCCGTTCGTCGCCGCGGGCGGTCTGCTGATCGCCCTGGGCTTCGCCATCGGCGGCTACGAGATCAACGAGGCGCCGTCGGTGATGGACCACTTCGTGTGGTCCCAGGCGGACAGCTGGGCGGCGCTGCTGTTCCAGATCGGCGGCGTGGCCTTCGCCTTCCTCGTCCCCGTGCTGGCCGGCTACATCGCCTACGGCATGGCCGACCGCCCCGGCCTGGTCCCCGGGTTCGTCGGCGGCTCGATCGCGCTGACCATCAACGCCGGGTTCCTCGGCGGCCTGGCGGCCGGTCTGATCGCCGGTGCCGTGGTGATGTCGATCCAGCGGATACGCATCCCGGCGGCGTTGCGCGGCATCATGCCCGTGGTGGTGATCCCGCTGATCTCCTCGGCGGTCGTCGGGTTCCTGATGTTCGTGGTGATCGGCAAGCCCATCGCGTCCGCGCAGAAGGCGATGACCGACTGGCTGAGCGACCTGTCCGGTGCCAACGCGGTCCTGCTCGGCGCCCTGCTCGGCCTGATGATGTGCTTCGACCTGGGCGGCCCGGTCAACAAGGTCGCCTACGCCTTCGCCACCGCCGGCATCGCGGTCTCCGACCCCAGTGACTCGGCGATGAAGATCATGGCGGCGGTCATGGCGGCCGGCATGGTCCCGCCGCTGGCGATGGCCCTGGCAACGACCGTACGGAGCAAGCTGTTCAACGCCGCCGAGCGCGAGAACGGCAAGGCCGCCTGGGTGCTGGGTGCCTCCTTCATCTCCGAGGGCGCGATTCCGTTCGCCGCGGCCGACCCGCTGCGGGTCATCCCGTCCTCGATGGTGGGCGGCGCGGTCACCGGCGCCCTGTCGATGGCCTTCGGCGCCACGCTGCGCGCTCCGCACGGCGGCATCTTCGTGGTCCCGCTGATCGGCAACCCGCTGCTCTACCTGGTCGCCATCGCGGCGGGCGTCTGCGTCACCACGGCCCTGGTGATCGTCCTCAAGGGCCTGCGCAAGCCGACGCCGGGAGCCGTGGCCCAGGGTCCCGGCGGCGCGGACCCGTCGGCCTCGACGCCGGGGGCGAAGCAGCCGGTGGCCGCGTAAGGGGCGGTCCTCGTCGGTGATTCACCGGGCCGGGTTCCGCGAGGAGCCCGGCCCGCCGGCGTCCGCACCGCCTCTCCGGGGAGCTCCGCTGGAAGTCCCACTGGGAGGGCCGCTGGAAAACTCACCGACTCACCGACTCACCGGAAAGCCCGCTGGAAAGCCCACCGGAAAGCCCGCTGGAAAGCCCGCTGGGAGACGCGCCGGAGAACCGCGGGGAGACGCGCTAGGAGACCTGCGCCGCGCGCCTTTCCATCGCCCGGCGGGCGGCGTCCTCGCTCTCGTACACCTCGCACATGTGCCGTCCGTCGGGCGTGGCCGTGTGCTCGACCTCCCAGAGGGAGAGCTCCGCGCCGTCACGCAGCAGGAACGCGTGCTCGTAGAGCGAGAAGCCGATCCGGGCGCGGCCCGTGCGGCCGGGGCCGCCGAAGGCCTGGGTGATCCGGTGCGCGGACGCCGTCGTCAGCAGGGCGGCGAGGTCGGCGCCGGGCCGGTCCGGGTTCTCCGCGCGGCGCAGCAGCCGGCGGGCGTGGTCCGCGGACGCGTCGGGCACGTAGGCGTGCCGCGGGGCGGGGGCCGGGGAGAGCTGCACCTGAACGGGCAGTTCGAATTCGGGTGTGTCCTGCGGCAGTGCCAGCCGGGCGGTCGCGGTACGCAACTCCTCCTCGTCGACGTACACCTCGTGCTGCGGTTCACTGCCCGGAGCCGTGTTGTGGACGAGCTCCCAGAGCGTGACCGCCGAGCCGTCGGCGAGCAGCCAGGTGTGCCGGTACGTCTCGCGGTGCAGCCCCGCGCTGTGGTGCGCGGAGTGCAGTGAACCGTCGTGCGCCAGCGCGCAGTCCAGCTGCCGTATCGTCTCGTCGGGCAGCTCGAACGAGTTCAAAGCGCGACCCAGCAGTCGCATGAGGTGCTCCTCCGGAGACTCGGGCGACTCGGGTGGTTCGTACGCTGCCGTCTCGTACGGAACGCTCAAGGTTTCTCCCGGCGTTGCTGCATGTCACCTTGTGGGTGCATACCGTAGCCCCTCGGTCGGACATCATGTCCGGGAACCGAGAAAACGTATGCACGAAAAACGCGCGGGTCGCGCCAGAAATTCCCGCGCGACCCGACGGCCCGTCAAAATCCGCTGCTCAGCGGGACGATCGGCCGATCAGGCGGCGCTTTGGGCGGCCCATCGGCTCCAGGCCGTGTTCCAGCCGTTGAGTCCGTTGACGGCCGCCCGCTCCGCCCCGCTCCGCCCCGCTCCGCCCCGTTCGGGACGGACGGCCCTCCGGGACCCGTCAGCCGGCTGCGGAGGGCCGTCCGTAGAGCTCCTCGTACGACGGCCACGCCCCGCCCGGGCCGTCCACCGGCTCGGCGGACCGGACGGCTCGCACGATCGCGCGCGTCACCACGTCCGCGCCTGCCGCCAGCACCTCGTTCAACGCGAGCGGATCTCCCGTGCGGAGCGGTCGCTCGCCGGTCGCCAGGGTGAACACCGTGTCCCCGTCGCTGAGCAGGTGCACCGGCCGCACGGCACGCGCGATGCCGTCGTGCGCCGTGCCGGCCAGCTTCTGCGCCTGGGCCTTGGACAGGTCCGCGTCGGTGGCCACCACGGCGAGTGTGGTGTTCAGCGGTGGCGACGCGTTCCTCGCCGCCACCTCGGCGAGACGCCGCCCCGCCGCCTCGTGGACGTCCGGCGCCGGATACTCCACCCGTCCGCCCCGGAACAACTCCCCGTACAGCACCCCCGTTTCCGGATCCGTCACCGACCCCACCGCGTTGGCCACCACCAGCGCCGCCACCGTGATCCCCGAGTCCAGCAGGGTGCTCGCGGTGCCGATCCCGCCCTTCAGCGCGCCGACCACGGCTCCCGTACCGGCCCCGACACAGCCCTCGGCCACCGTCGCGCCCGGCGCGCTCGCGTGGGCCGCCTCGGCCGCCGCCCGTCCGGTGGCCGCGTCCGGCCTGGCCCGGAAGTCGCCCCCGCGCCCCAGGTCGAAGACACAGGCCGCGGGCACCACCGGCACGACGTGCGCCGGATCCGGGCCGACGCGCACCCCGCGACCCAGCTCCTCCAGCCAGGCCATCACCCCGGACGCCGCGTCGAGCCCGTACGCGCTGCCGCCGGTCAGCACCACCGCCTGGACCTGCTGCACCAGGTTGCGCGGATCGAGCGCGTCCGTCTCCTTGGTGCCGGGGCCGCCGCCGCGCACGTCCACGGCGGCGACCGCCCCGCCCTCCGGCGCCAGCACCACCGTCGTGCCCGTGAGCCACCCGTCGCCGGTACGCGTCGCATGCCCCACGAGTACACCGGCGACGTCCGTCAATGCGTCAACTGTCATGGCGCCAGTCTCGTCCAGGCAGCCGCGCCTGTGACGGCACAGGACGTCCACGGGTCAAGCAACCGCGTCCGGCGACGCGCGAGGCGACCGCGTCAGGGGCCGGACGCGGCCGGTCCCCGCACGGGCGCGGCATGCCGCGCGCTGAGCGCCACCCCGACGGCGACGGCCAGCGCCAGGACGATTCCCGCCACGAGTACCGCCAGGCCACCGACGAAGGTGCAGCAGAGCACCAGCAGCGCGGCCGTCGGCAGCACCGACTGCTCCGCGAAACCCACCTTGAAGTGCCGCGCGTGCAGGGCCCACACCGTGAGCAGGAACAGTGCCGTGGGCAGGGTCACCGCGGCGGACGCCGCCAGCGTCGAGATGTGCGCCTTGCCCACCGTCTGCTCCACCGCCACCTCCAGGCCCGCCCCGATCGCGGCCGCCGAGGCGAACACCAGGTAGTGCCCGTAGCCCCACAGGAACGCCTGCCTGTTGGAGCGCAGATGGCTGTGGGCGGGCACCACGAAGTAGATCCACCACGCGGCGAAGACGATCAGCACCCCGCCGGCCGCGATCGGCAGCAGCTCGCCCAGCGCGTCGTGCTCGTCGATGCCCGACTTCACCGCGACCGTGGCCGCCGCGATGCTCTCGCCGAGCACGATGATCGTGAACAGTCCGTACCGCTCGGCGATGTGGTGCGGATGCCAGGACGACGGATTCCTCCGCTCCGCGAACGCCGGCACGCACAGCTCCAGCACCACCATCACCAGGAACAACCAACCCTGGCCGCCCTCCGGCAGCAACAGCAGCCCCAGCCAGCCGACCTGGCAGACCAGCACGCCACCGGCGTAGGCGAGGGCCATGGCACGCTCCGGGGGCGCGGCGGAACGGGCCGCCCTCAGCCACTGCGCCGACATCGCCACCCGCATGATCACGTAGCCGAGGACCACGGCGGTCCAGTCGTGGTCCTCGACGGCCCGCGAGACCCCGGCCGCGAGGACCAGCACACCGGCGATCTGCACCAGGGTGACGATCCGGTAGAGCACGTCGTCGTTGTCGTACGCCGAGGCGAACCAGGTGAAGTTCATCCACGCCCACCAGACGGCGAAGAAGACCATGGCGTAGTCGAGGACGCCTTCGCCGGCGTGGCCCTCGGCGACCGAGTGCACCAGCTGGACGCCCGCCTGGGCGACGGCGACGACGAAGCACAGATCGAAGAAGAGCTCCAGCGGCGTGGCGCCACGGTGTGCCTCGTGCCGGCTGCGGGCCGTCAGCCGGCGCACCGGGGACCGGGCGCCCGGCCGGCCGGAGGACGCGCGTGCGGGAGGCGGGCTGGACATCATGGCTCCCAGCACAGCAGAGACGGCGTGGACGCGCCCCCGGACGGCACCGTCCGCAGGGACCGAAGGGGAAGCGGAGCGCCCCCGCACGGGACGGGCCGTACCCTGGAGCCATGAGCACCACGCCCGACCCCGAGCCCCGCGCGCCCCGGCCGGCGCTGGTCTTCGACGACCCGCTGGACCAGCAGACCTCGGACGACACCGACCGGGGATGGGGCGAGCGGCCCGAGGGTGAGAGCGCGGCCGACCTGAAGCGCTTCCTCGACGAGAAGCCGCCCCACCACCTGTGAGCCGTGCGGGTACCCGCCTGCCGCAGGGCCGCTCCCACCGAGGGCGGTCCTACGGGCGGTCGTGACCCGAACCGCGCTGCGCGACCAGCGCGTCCCGGATCTCCTTGAGCACCTCCAGCTCGGAGACCTCGACGATCTCCTGCGTGCTCTCCCTCGCCTTGCGGCGGGCCTCCTGCCGGGCCAGGTACTTCGCCATGGGCAGGACCATCAGGAAGTAGACGACGGCCGCGGTGATGAGGAAGGTGAGGGTGGCGCCCAGCACCGAGCCCCAGAGGATCCGCACACCCGTGGCGGTGTCGCCGGTACCGGTGCACGGTCCCTTGAGGCAGGAGCTGTAGCTGTCCAGGCTCTGGGTGCCGAACGCGCCGATCAGGGGGTTGATGACTCCCTTCACCACCGAGTTGACGATGTTGGTGAAGGCGGCGCCGATGACCACCGCCACCGCCAGATCGATGACGTTTCCGCGCATCAGGAAGGCCTTGAAGCCCTGCCAGACGCTCGGCTCGTTCTTCTCGCTCACCTCGGGGGATCTCCTCGTGTGCACAGACCGCGGGAGACCGGGTCCCGCGCGGACAGGGTGTGGAACAAAACGCTCCGCAACCTACGTCAGCGTTGGGCCATCCTGTCCAATCAAGTCCCTCGGACGAGGGACTTGACGGGCTCAGCACAGCGTCACCGCCAGCCGAGACCGGGCGCTCGCGCCGACCAGCCGGTGCGCGGTGGCGCGCGGCACCGAGACCACGACCAGTGCCCCGTCCGCCGCCGTACCGCCCAGGGGCTCCGGCACCTCCGTCACCCGTACTCCGCGGGCGATCACGGAGGCGTCCCCCGAGCCGCCGTCCCCGGCCGCGACGACGTCGACCCGGTCGCCCGGCCCGAGCAGCCGCACCGTGGCAGCGTCGGCGATCCGCACCGGCGCCGCCACGAGTTGCGCGCCGTGCCGCCTGCCTGCCGTCTTCCGCTCCGTCCCCGGATCCCTGCCCGGCTCCGTCACCGGGTGCCCGCGTGCCCGCCGGGCGTCCTGTGCGCCGGCTCCCGGGAGCGGGCCCGCCGCCACCAGCGCGGCGGCGGTGACAGCGAGCCCGGCGGCCACGGCACGCCGCCGGTGGCGTACGAGCCGGTGCAGCTGCCGGCGTGCGCCCCTCACCCGGACCGGGGCGAAGTGCGGCACCTCGCACGTGGGCGGCGCGTCGGTACCGAGCGGGAGCGGGAGCGGGAGCGGGGAGGAAACGGAGGGACGGAACACGGTGACCACCACCTGGGACGAGGAGACGAGGGATCGGCCTGCGCTCCCACGATGAGGCTTCTCGCCGTCGCCCGCCGGAGCCCGTGTGTCACCGGCCGCTTGTGGAAAACTCCCTCACCCGAAGGTGCCGCCCCGGCACCCGGCCGGCGGCGCCCACTCAGATCCCGGCCGCCGCTTACTCCGGCCCCAGCCACCGGCCGGCTCATTCGCCCCCACGCCCCCACGCCCCCA